>DASZGF010000190.1:0-114053 GCA_035939115.1 Binataceae bacterium (SeqCode) | reverse complement strand
GGAAGGGCTCTCGAGCGTCTTCGAAGCCGCGCTTGTCCTCGGCCGCGTGACAGCTCTGACAGCGGTCAACGCGCGCCACAGGCTCGTCAAAGGAGTTACGATCGAAGTCATCGATCGCGGTCTGCTCGATCTTGGGAATCTTTGGATAACGCAGCAGGACCCGGCCATTGAAGCTGACCGGGATCATGTAGGTGTCGGCCTTGTCGACGAAGTCGTCGCGCTTTTTGGTGTAGACCTTGAGTTGCTCAGTGATAGTGTCGACCTTGGCGTTGAGCGCCTCGATCTGGCCCTTAATCGCGTCCACCTTGGCCTTGGCCGCATCGGAGATGGCCTGCTCTCCGACCAGCCCCTGATTGAGCCGGTCAATATCTTCCTTGATGGGCCGCGGATCCGAGTTGGTCTGGATGGCGTGGTTGTAGTCGTACCAGCGCTCGGTCAGTTCCGACTTGGTAAACCGTACGACCTGGTCCTTGTCATCGGCGACCACTTTGGCTGCGATGAGCTGGGTGTTCAGGTCATCCAGTTTAGCGGTGGTTGCGCCCGACTTAAGCGCGGCCTGGGCGGCGGCGAGCTGCTTGCTCAGCGTGACGTACTTGGGGTCCTTGGCCAGGCGCGCATCCTCGTCGCTGGCCTTGCCCATGAAGGTCTTGTACGCCAGTTCGTCAAATTCGACCTGGGACTGCTTCCAGGGGCGGCGCGAGATGTTGTCATCCCAAATCGCCCAAACCGCCGCCGCCAGCAACAGCGCCACCATCAGCACGAACAGCGCGCTGTAGGACTTGCTCTCTTCAGTGGGATCGAGTCCGAGTCGCCCAGCCATCTAAATTCCGTTGCTCCGTATCTAAAACTGTCGCCTTCGTTCCGGCGCGATTAAGCGCACCATGTTCATTGCGCCGACCAGCGCTCGGCCAGCACGCCCAGTCCGAACACCAGCATGCCGATCGCGGCGAGTTCAAATTCCTTGCCCATGCCATGCTCCTGGGTCAGTCCGACGTAGAGCGCAAAGCCAACGTCCGCGCAGCCCAGGGCCTCAAGAATTTTCCCAAAGAAGAACACCGCGAACTAAACGTTAATCCACGGCGTGACCATGATGTATTTGATGTTGAATGCGTGACGCATCGCCATCTTCACCAGCGTCGCGATCATGGCCAGGAACAGGAAGCCGGTAATACCAAAGCGCACCGGTCCCCAGCGCTCCAGCAATTCCTTGCCACCGCCGGGAAAGGATGACCACGGATCGTTGGCCGGCCGCGCGCGCACCCACATGTAAAACGCCACATAGCCAACCACAAAGTACGCCACTATCAGGAACAGACCGAAGATCGCTGAGGCGAAGTAGTCGCGGAAGCCCAGCAGATAGGGCAGGTCAACGTTGGTCAGCGACTCAACCAGGTGCGGATCCCAGACCTGCCCCGGCCAGAACCAGTTCCATCCCGGCCCCCGGAAGAAGGTACCGATGATAATGAAGGACACCCACAGCACCTGGAAGCCGAGCAGGAAGGTCAGGATCTCGTACTTGCGTTCCTTGTAGGTGTAATAGCCGTTGCCCTTGGGGTTGATATCCAGGTAGGGGATCAGCATCAAACCCACGATCACGAAGCTGGGCAACACGACGCCCGCATACCAGGGATCGAAGAAGACCAGCATCTCCTGCAAGCCCAGAAAGTACCATGGGGCTTTGGAGGGGTTAGGCGTGCGGGTGGTATTGGCCGGTCCTTCCAGGGGCGCGTTGATGGTCAGGGACCACACCGTCAAAATGACGGTAACCGCGACCGCCATCAGGAATTCGCTGCGGACCAGGAAGGGCCAGGTGTGAAGCTTGTCCTCGATTCCCGAACCGGCCTTCTTGATCGGTACTTCGATCCGTTTGCCGCCCGCGGGCGCCGCCGGCCGCGGCCCAGCACCGCTGCGCGCCGGGGCTCCGCCGCCGGCCGCGGCCTGCATCTTCATCGAGGGACCATTGCCGCTCGTTGGATCTGCCATGGCTCGAATCCTTATGCCGCCGTCACCGGCGGACCTTGCTTCCTTATTCTACACACCGGCTCGTACTACCCACGGACTAATATATAAGCGAACATCACAACAACAGCCCGAAAGTTACCGTTTCCGTATCCTGCTACGACCTGCCGGTTTCGTCGTCGGTGTCGCCCAGGTCTTCAGGTGGCGCCGCCAGCCGGAACAACAGGTACATGATCAGGATCATGCCAAGCGGCACCGACAGCACGCGAACGATTCCCAGGCGCGCACAATAGTTGATGACGTTATTCATAGCTACTCAATTCATCCGCGCTCACAGCGGTCCGGAAATGCCGTCACGGCGGATGCGCCAGAAGTGCACGGCCATGAACAGGCTGGCCAGCAGCGGGAAGAAGATGCAGTGCAGGATGTAAAAGCGCAACAGCGTATGCGGGCCGATTTCACTGCCGCCGAACAAGAAGGCGCGCGCGTCATAGATCGGGTTGACGCCCAGCACCTCGTGGAACGGGCCTTCATGCCCCAGCAGCGGCGTTGCCCGCGCCATATTCGAGCCGACCGTCACCGCCCAGATTGAAAGCTGGTCCCAGGGCAGCAGGTAGCCGGTAAAGGAAAGCAGCAGGGTGAGGACCAGCAGGATGACGCCCACTATCCAGTTGAATTCCCGGGGCGGTTTGTAGGAGCCGGTCATAAAGACGCGAAACATATGCAGCCACACCGCGATCACCATCCCGTGCGCCGCCCACCGATGCATATTGCGCATCAGCATGCCGAAGGGCATGTCGAATTCCAGGTACTTCATGTCGGCGTAGGCGTACTCCGCCGTGGGCCGGTAATAGAACATCAGGTAGACGCCGGTCACCACCGTAACCAGGAAGAGCAAAAAGGTGATGCCGCCCATACACCAGGTGAAACGCAGGCGGGTGGCATGGCGCTGCACCTTGGAGGGATGGAGGTGCAGCCAGATATTGCCCGAAACCATCAGGATGCGGTTGCGGGGAGTATCTTCATAGCCGTGGCGGAAAATTGACTGCCACGCCTGCGATTCGACGATTTGACGTTTAACTTCCTGAAGATCGAGCTTTGCCATCGAGTTTCCGTCGCGGCGCCGGGCCTGTAACACCCGGTCCGCCGTACGCCACCTTCAAACCAATCGGTTCCCTTATTGCACTTGACCTACGACGTGAAAAGCCTCAAGCGCCGTTGAGCTTTGCTAATTTTCCAATTCTTGTCAAACAACCTGAACTTCTACCCCGCAGTCTCGTCATCCAGCCGGTGATTACGAGACGGTCTTGTCCTCAGGTTCCTTGCGGGGCCGGATGAACATCGCCGCCGCCAGGCCGTAAATGACCATCAGCAGCGCCGCGCCCAGGATTATCAGCCCGGGGCCCACCAGGATTCCGGTCGCGCACAACACCAGCCCGATAACGGCCAGGGGTAGCCCGAAGGCGACCGTATTTACCGATCCGACCTTGGCCGCCCGCTCGACGCTGCCGCGCGCCTGCTCCTCTTGATGAGCCTCCTCGGCGCTGTCGCGCAGCATGCTGACCGCATAATCGGTCAGCTCCTGGCGGCTCTTCATCCCCCGCAGCCGGCGCGCCAGTTCACGCGCAAGCTCTTCGACCTGGCGCTCATCGGCGTCGGATTTTGTCGGCGGTTCAGCCACCGGCTCCTAGTCCTCCCCAAGCGGCTAAGACGTATCGGAGCGCCGATGCGGTGTCAACGTAGCGCGGCAAGAGGGTAGTGGGTCAGTTTGAATTCTTTGCTTCTTGAGCCGTTTCCCACAGCGACATATCCATCGATCAGAGCCGGTCGGTAACGCAGGCTTCCATCCGACCAAAAAAATGCCGGATGCTTTAAGGGCATCCGGCATGGTTACGCTAACTCGGTTGCTACCTAGGCACGTTCGTCTACGTCGAGATCGTGATGAATGTGATGCGAAGAATTGTCGGCTTCTATTTCCTCACGTTTTAAATTATCGATCCAAGTGCCACGCTTTTTCGAAAGCCCAATTGCCCTCTCGGCAGCCTCTCGGCTACTTGGAGTTCGGCGTGGCGTGCCTTCAACTTTTTTCATTGTGTTCTACCTCAATAAGCGGTCCTATCGCCGTGAATCGACCCAAAAGGGGCAGCATTCTATCGAATATCTTTTGCACATCAGCAGATGCCAATTGCGCTATAGCCTCCTCTAACTCCAACTCCTCTTGAATCAAATCGACTTCAGTCATCGATATTGGAAATGGGTGCTCGGAATATTGTTCCGCCAAATGGCGAGCAATCGCCTCCGCCTGTGGGCGAGAATATCTGTTAAGCAAAAGTCGCGCCGCGTAGTCTTCTGCAACCTTGAGAATACGAGACATCTGCGTGTATCGCACAACATCGACGTTTTCAAACAATGGCCTGACAACATGAGCCGTAAATTTCATCACAATCGGGAAGAGTGTCGAGAGCTTTTTTCTCGTTCTCTCAAGAAGTAAGTTCATCGTGTTGTCAAACGCATCAAGAGCAAACGCACGAAGGCGCTCCAAGGCTTGGACCTCGTCGAGCGCGGAAAGCGAATCTTCGCGTTCAGGGTCTTCTAGCTGGGCGTCAAGCGGTCCTAGCTCTGCGGGAGTTCGTCCCAGCAAGATTTCGCTGCCGCCTAAAGCCAGCAACGTCGCGGCACTCTTCGCATATCGTGGCACAACCGCCGTAAAGCCGTTACAGCGGTCGCGAAGAAGATTCGCAATTTGAAAAGCGGTGGTTGCGATCCCGCCAGCGAATGGATCAAAAGGGCTACCGGGGTTTCAGGCAGCAAATTAAGATGCTGCTCCCAGTGTATCAGCAAGTGCGGGTGAACAGATTGGAGCAACTCTTCGCTTCGGTCCCGTGGTGGACGCTGCACAAAAAGCCAGACAGGCATCTCCAACACACCTTCTAGCTCTCTAACCAATTCAACAAAAGAATCGGGCACAAGATGCGGTTCGCTATAAATCGGCGTTGTGAACTTTTTCGCAACCCCTGGTATAACTGCAACAGGGCCGTTGTGCTGATTCTCGGGGGAATCCCCGGCCTTATTTGCTTCGTCGCTCATTCGGGCCAAAATTTAAGCTCAACAGGCACAAGAATCAAGGAGAAGTTTGCGTTGCCATCGGGCCTTTGCAGCCTCTTGCGCAATATCCTTTTTTCGCTTGTCGGAGAGAGTGGTGGCTCTTGCTCTGCCGCCCTTCACTCAAGCAATCGTCCAACTCGACAGGCCCCGGGGTTTCCGATCGTCCTGTTCCGAATCTTCCGTTTGTCCGTGACAATATCACCAATCAGCTTCACAAGTTGAACCGGGTCCGGGGCCGCTTCTTCCATTTGACCGCCCTAACACTAGTATCGCATGGTCGGGGGCAGGCTGTCAGCCCCCACTACCTGCAAGAGGGGCGGTTGAGGTTCGGATCGGCTGGCGCAGCGGGCCCCTTCAGGCTTCTTTGCGCAGCACAATGATTGAGTGGAAAGAGTAGCGCGAGGTCTTGTCCCGGCGTTCCACCTTAAGCGGCACGCCGTCCAGCACATCGCGGTAGCGCAGGCGCGAACTCCAGCCCAAGTGCTTGGTCAGGGGGTGAGCAATACCGGTCATGAAGCCCAGAATTGGATTATCACTGCGGAAGTGATTGATGATCACGATCCGCCCGCCGGGCTTACACACCCGGTAGATTTCGTTCATCATGCGCACCGGGTCGGGAACCACGGTTATGACGTGGAAGGCACACACCACGTCAAAGCTGGCGTCGGGCATCGTGAGGTTAAGCGCGTCCCCTTGGCTTACCTCAATGTTTTTTAACTGATTTTCCCTAATCTTGGTCTTCGCATGCTCGAGCATGTCCGGGGACGGGTCGATACCCACGACGTGCACGTAGGGCGGATAGGCGTCGAGAGAAATTCCCGTGCCGACGCCTACCTCCAGCACGCGTTGCTCCGGACGCAGGTTGAGCGATTCGATCACCGCGTGTTCGCGGTCAACGAAAACGCGTCCCCATAGGCGATCATAGAAATGTGCGAAGTCCGAATAGACCCGACTTTCATGCGGCTCTGGCATTTACGTTTGGAGGTGTCGGCTTAAACCTGTTCCTGTTGGGCCTCGGCGCCGCTTCAAGCCGCGACGTTGAGACCTTTTAGCTGTCGTTTAAAAAGAGTGATGTCGCGTTTGCGAAAACGCCATTGGCGGCCCTTCTTAAAGGCCGGAATGGCGTTGCGGCGCGCCAACTCATTGACTGTATCGGGACTCAGATCGAGGAGGAAAGCCACCTCCCGGGAATTGAGCAGCAGGTCGTCTTTGTCAGCCATTAGATTGAGGCTCATGGATGATGAATTATGATTAATCGAAGCCACGGCTAAACCGACACTTTTTAGTATTATGCTGCCAGACAGTCAAGCGCGGCAGCCCAAGCCCGCGTGCAAGTCGTCCCCTAATGGCCGCCTTCCTTCATCATAGGGCATCCTCTCCGGTAATCAAGCTTCGGGTCGATCAGACGCTGATTCGGACGAGTTTTCGGGTAGAAATCAGGTAGTCGTACCAAATCCGGGTGACCACGACACAGGAGAACAGTCCGGTTAGAACCCCAACACACAGGGTCACGGCGAAGCCCTTTACCGGGCCGGTTCCGAATTGGAAGAGGATAAGTCCGGCCACAAAGGTGGAGATGTTGGAGTCGTGAATCGCCGACCAGGCCCGTTCATAGCCAATCCTGACCGCCTCGCGCGGCGCCTTTCCATTGCGCAATTCCTCGCGCATGCGTTCGTTGATCAGGACATTGGCGTCAACCGACATGCCCAGCGTCAGCACAATACCGGCAATACCAGGCAGCGTCAGCGTCGCCTGCATCGCGGCCATCACGCAGATCAGCAGCAGGATGTTCAGGGTCAAGCCGAAATCCGCCAGCAGGCCGGCGCGGTCGTAGTACAATGCCATGAAAATCAGTACCGCCAGCGCGCCGACCACGAATGACAGCTCGCCCTGGCGGACGGAGTCGCGCCCCAGGGACGGTCCCACGGTGCGTTCCTCAGCGATTTCAACCGGGGCCGGCAGCGCGCCGGAACGCAGCACGATCGCCAGGTCATGGGCCTCATCAATCGAAAAACGGCCGGTTATCGAGACCTTTCCGCCGGGGATCCGCTCCTTGATTACGGGCGCGGAATAAACCGTCTTATCCAGGATAATCGCCAGGCGCCGGCCCACGTTTTCCGCGGTCAGCGCGTCGAAAATCCGCGCTCCCCGTTGATCGAGGTCCACCGACACGTACGGCCCTTCCAGCCGGCTGCCGGGACGGACGCGGGCGTCGGTCACCGTATCGCCGGTCATCAGGAGGGGTGACTCGACCAGGTAGGGCTGTCTGCCGCCTCGCTCCGGCGAGCCATAAAGGATTTCGTCGCCGGGAGGGGCGCCTTCTTTAACCGCCTCATCGACGCCATGACTGTCATCCACAATCTTGAACTCGAGGACGGCGGTCTTGCCGATTAGCTCCTTGGCCCGCTCGGGATCCTGGATACCCGGCAACTGGACCAGGATTTCGTTCTGTCCCTCCTTGGCGACCGTGGTCTCGCGCACCCCCAACTGGTCGATACGGTTGCGGATGGTTTCCAGCGCCTGGTCCATCGCGCTGGCGCGAAGCTGGGTCAGGTCGCGCGGCCTGAAGGCCAGGCTGAAGTTGACGCCCTCGCCCTCCGAAGCGGAACTGCTGAGCGCCATGTCGGTGAAATCCTTGGCCACGATATCTTCGAAAGCGCTGCGATCGTGGCGGTCGGTCAGTTTGACCTGCACCGAGTCGCCGGAAAAGGAGATGTCGCTGAAGGCGATCTTGCTTGTCTTGAGTTCCCGTTTAAGGTCGTCGGCGCGCCGGCTAAGCGCGTTTTTGACCGCCTCGTCCAGTTTGACGTCCAGCAGCAGATGGGTGCCGCCCTGGAGATCCAAGCCCAGCTGAATCTTGGGCGTCGGCAGGTACGCCTTCCACCACCCCGGAAGATCGGAAGAAAAGCTGGGCACCAGCAGCAGGAGCGATACCACGACCAGGACCGCGGTCAGATAGAGCCGGTTCAGCGCCGATCCGCCGGTCAGATGAAGGTAAAGAATCGCACCGCCAAGCGCCAGCAATATCAGAACCGGCGCAAAATTCCCGTTTTCCAAACCCCTGTTTCTCCCTTGTCACTCGCCCCGCGCCGTGCAGATTGGCGCACCGCTGGACAAATTTTAGTCCTTCGTGCCGGCTTTGGTAGCCGTCTTGGAATAGGTCGACAGCCCCGCGATCTGCGCCCGTTCGACCCGTACACGGACGTTCGGCGCAATCTCCAGGGTCAGGACCCGGTCGCCCAACTCAACGACTCTGCCTATCAGTCCGCCGGTGGTGACCACCTCGTCGTTACGCTTGAGCGCGGCCATCATTTTCTGCAATTCGGCGGCTTTCCTCGACTGTGGCCGAATCAACAGGAAATAGAAGATTCCAAACAGGAAGACCAGCGGAATAACGGTCGTGAACATGACCTGTTCGCTGGCGCCGGCCCCTTTGGCGGCCGTCTGTGCATAGGCGATTCCCTCAAACCACATTAGTTTTCTTCCATTCCATCAAGGTCCTCCGCGGCTCGGGGCGCAAGCGACCGGCAAAGCTCATCGTAGGTACGCGATTCGATAGCAGCCTGGGCGGTACGCATCAAGCTCGCATAAAAAAACAGATTGTGTTCCGTTAACGCGCGCGCCGCAAGAATCTCCCCGGCGCGATACAGATGGCGCAGGTAGGAGCGGCTGTAGGTGGCGCAGGTCCGGCATCCGCAGCCTTCATCCAGCGGACGCGAATCCCTGGTATGGCGCGAATTCTTAATCGATATCCGCCCGGCGCTGGTAAAGGCGCACCCGTTGCGCGCGTTGCGCGTGGGCAGCACGCAATCGAACATGTCGTAACCCATCCCGATGGCGGCCAGCAGGTCCGACGGCGTGCCGACGCCCATCAGGTAACGGGGCTTGTCGCGCGGCAGAAAGGAGGCGCTCAGTGCCGCCATCTCGAGCATCAGGGGCTTGGGCTCCCCCACCGACAAGCCGCCGGTGGCAAAGCCGTCAAAGTCAAGCGACGTGATCTGGCGCGCGCTGGCGGCGCGCAGGTCCGAATAAACGCTGCCCTGGACGATTCCAAACAGGGCCTGACTATGCGAAGTCCGCGCCCGCAGCGAGCGTTCCGCCCATCGCGCAGTCAGTTCGAGCGACTGGCGCGCGTAGGCGGGTTCAGCCGGGTATGGAGTGCATTCGTCCAGCGCCATCATGATGTCGCATCCGAGCTTTTGCTGGATGTCGACGGCCGATTCCGGGGTCAACATCATCGGACGGCCGTCCAGATGGGAGCGGAAGCGAATCCCGTCCTCGCTGATTTTATTGATCGAAGCCAGGCTCATCGCCTGAAACCCGCCGGAATCGGTCAGCAGCGCACCCGGCCATCCCATGAAGGCCTGGATTCCGCCCATCTCCGCAATCAGGTCCTGTCCGGGCCGCACCGCCAGGTGGTAAGCGTTTGCCAGAATCATCCGGTAGCCGATATCCCACAACTCGCCAGGCGCCATCGCTTTTACCGCCGCCTGCGTCCCGACCGGCATGAATGCCGGCGTCGGCACGGCGCCGTGAGCGGTGATTAGACGGCCGCACCGCGCCGCGCCATCTTGAGCCAGCAGCTCCAGCTTTATCGGCGCGGCCATCAGAGGATCAGCATCGCGTCGCCATAGCTTAGAAAGCGATAACGATGGCGGATCGCGTCGCGGTAGGCGGCCAGAGTCAGGTCGCGGCCCGCAAACGCCATCACCATCGCCAGCACCGTGGTGCGCGGCATGTGGAAGTTGGTGATCATGCCTTCGACCAGTTTGAAGCGAAAGCCGGGATAGATAAACAGGCCCGTCAGCCCCTCAAGGTCGCCGGTCACGGCGTAGGACTCCAGCGCGCGGACGGCGCTGGTTCCCACCGCGATGACGCGGGACCCGATGCGGCGCGCGTGCGCGATCACCTCCGCCGCGGCCGGCGCAATCGTGTACCATTCGCCCTCCATGCTGTGCGCCTCCACCTCCTGAGAGCGCAGCGGAGCAAACGTACCGGGACCGATGTGCAGCGTTACGAATACGGTCCTGACTCCCTGCTCGGCGAGGTTGTCGAGCAGTTCGGGCGTGAAATGGAGCCCGGCGGTGGGCGCGGCAATCGCACCCGTATGGGCCGCATAGACGGTTTGGTAATCTTCGGCGTCGGCCGCCGTAACCTCGCGCTTGATGTAATGCGGCAGCGCCAGCAAACCCGCCTGCGCCAGCATCTCCTCCATCCGCCGCTCGCCGTCCACGGTCACGATTACGCGCCCCGGCCGCTGGTAGCCGACCACTGTTAGCGCGCCGCCGTCATCGAGCAGCAACCGGGCGCCGGGCGGGCATGGGCGATGGGTTCGGATGAGCGCAATCCAGCCCCCAGGAACTTTGTCGGCTGGCCGAATAAAGAGCAACTCCACCTTGGCGCCGCTTTCCTTGCGCGCCATCAGGCGGGCGGGGAACACGCGCGTATCGTTGAGCACCAGCACGTCGCCCTGATGCAGGTACCGGCCCAGCTTGTAAAACCGCGAATGTTCAATCGTCCCGCGCTTGCGCTCGACCACTTCCATGCGCGCTTCATCGCGCCGTTCCAGCGGCTGCTGGGCGATCAACTCAGGGGGCAGGTCGTAATCCAGATCGGACAGCCTCATCGCATCCACCGCGGAAAAAGATATCATCTTGCCGCAACTCAACCACTGGTCCGGTGTCAGTGCGGCAAATTTGACGCTGCGACCAAGTTCCAGTTAGCGTAACTTTGGATGGCTTCAAAGACGGTCATATCGATGCCTTACCCCACAATTGAAGAGGTGGCATCGGAACTGGGGTCAGTAAGAATCGCGTTCGCGAGTTGGAGGTCTTGCTCCGGAAAAGCGTGAAGCCACGCAGAAAGATGCGTTCCACCGGACGTCGATCAATCAGGGCGAAGAAGAGGAGGACGTCACGAAGGTAAGTGCGGGAATTTGCCAGTATCTCTTCGAGCTGTTTCGGCATCTGAGAGTTTAACCAACGCGCTATACAGAAGCAGGAATCCGCCCAAGTTCGGTGAACTAAAAGATATGTACAGTGATCTGAAAACGACAGCTGCAAATTTAAAACCGAATCTACCCGGCGGTACACTTTTCGAGGGCCGCTCCTTCAGGGACCTGGTCTTGCTTTCACAAATGTTGGCAAGACAGAGAGTTGCAGACCTGAGAAGGAAATAATGTTTCGGTCGTACAGATTAGGAATTGGCGGCCTTGGATAGGTGCCTACGCGGCTGGCAGAGAATTCCCCCGGTGTGGGGTGAGGAATCCTGTGCAATGACCAAAGTACGGGTCGGAAGTGTAAGTGAGCTATGGCGCTATCCGGTCAAGTCGCTGCGCGGGGAGCGGCTGCGCGAAATGACCGTTACCGCCGACGGCGTGCTGGGCGACCGGGCATACGCGCTGCGTGAGCTCAAGTATGGCGCCATCATGAGCGCCAAGATGTGGCCCTGGATGCTGGAAATGCGCGCTGGCTGGAGCGGTGAACCGAACGCCGTCGGCGCTGTGGTGCGGGTCGAGACGCCGGACGGAAGCGTGATCGAGGGCGACTCGCCGCGGAGCGCTGAAATTCTATCTGAGATCTTCAAGCATCCCGTGCGCCTGGAGCGCACGCGCCAGGGTCACATCTCTCAGGCTGATATCGAGGCGATTCAAAAGGGCGAGGCCTTCTTGCCGCAATGGAAATTCTACGACGAGGGGCCGCTTCACCTGCTGGCCACCGGCACGCTGCGGCATCTGAGCCGGCTTGAAGGCGGCGACGCCGATTTCGACCGGCGCCGGTTTCGTCCCAACATCCTGGTCGACACCGGGGAGGACCCCGACGATTTCATTGAAGATCGATGGTTGGCCGGCGTTCTGGAAATCGGCGACACGGTGCGGATTGGGGACATGTGGCCCGCTATCAGATGCGTGATGACCACGCATCCGCAGGAGGAACTGCGCCATGACCCGGCGATCCTGCGCACCGCCGCCCAGCATCATCAGGCCTATGTCGGCGTCTTCGCCGGCGCCCGCGTGCCGGGCGTCATCCGACTCGGTGATCCGGTGATTCTATCCAGCGAATAATGCTCAGGAGCGAACCGGCGCCATTATGAACCGGCCGTCAACCTGGGCCTTTTCATGAACTATCACGGCAGGCGCTACCAGGTTGCCGGCGACTCTTGCCGAGGGCCGGAGCTCGATCCGTTCGCTGGCCGTTATGTCGGCGTTAACCCGGCCCGCGATCAGTATGGACGCCGCTCTTATCGGGCCGGTGACGACGGCGCTTTCGGCCACCGTAATGACTCCGGTGCCCTGGATTTCACCGTTGACCCGGCACTCAATCCGGGCGGCTCCCTCGAAGCGTAATTTACCGCTGAAGTTGGAACTCTTCAGAACGCAGCAGTTGCCGTCGCTGCCGACGGATAAAGCTTGTGATTGGTCCGGTTGGATTTGGGGGTTACTTACCGCTCCTGCCGTTCCCGATTCGGCCGGGCCATTTGCCGGTTGGCCCTCAGCATCCCCAAGTCTCGAACCTTCGCCGGATTCGGATCTCAAAATGTCCATCTCACCATCCTCCCCACCCCACATCTCTTACAGCCGCTGGAACGGGCCCTTGCAACCCGCCGCTGCGAATTGAATACCCGCGGCGCGGCTTCGTCCGTTATTATACTGACGTTTATTCAACCTTTTGGCGAGACATTGCCAAACTTAAATCGCAGGCGCTGTAAACGGGGCGGCGCCGCGGTTCGTCACATGGTGAAAGGGGATCCATGAAACGAGGGAACCGGCATAGTTTGTGGATTGGAGTTTGGAGATGAAACCTACATCTGTTGTTGTGTCAGCCTACCAGCGGGGTCGATCGCGTCTTCAAAAGGACGATTTTGGCACCAGGTTATGGGGATATATGTGCATCGCGCTGTTTCTGATCACTCTGACCATCTCACTTCTGCGATGAAGCATGGCCGTCGCGTGCAGAGGTATGGGCATCAATCAACGCGCAGCACGATTTTGCCGAAATGGGAGCTGGACTGCATGCGGCGATGGGCTTCGGCCACCTGCGCCATCGGCAAGACGCAGTCAATCGTAGGTCGTACGGCGCCGGACTCCAGAGCCTGGCCGAACCGCTTGAGGAAAGTATCCACAATGACGGCCTTTTCCTCCACACTGCGCGTGCGCAGGGTCGAGCCGATGACCCTCAAATGGCGGCGCAGTACGGCGGCCAGATCTATCTCAGCGCGCGCTCCCTTCATCAGTCCAATCAGCACCAACCGCCCGCCCTGCGCCAGCGCCTCAAGGTTCTGGGCAAGGTAAGCACCCCCGACACAGTCCAGGATTACATCAACCCCGCGCCCGTTGGTCGCGGCCTTGACCTTTTGCGGGAAGGGCCCGTCGTTGTAATTAATCGCCAGGTCGGCTCCCATCCGCAGGCATCGCTCGCATTTCTCCACGCTCCCAGCGGTGACGATGCTACGCGCGCCCGTCTGGCTCAATAGCGTAATGGCGGCGGTGCCCACTCCGCTGCCGCCGCCATGGATCAAGGCGCTTTGGCCCGCATTTATTTCCCCGAGCATGAACAGGTTGAGAAAGGCGGTCAGGAAGACTTCCGGCATCGCGGCCGCCTCTTCATCACTGAGCGCAGCGGGCACGTGCATCGCGCTGCCATGGTGAACGACGGCCTTTTGCGCGTAGCCGCCGCCGGGCAGCAGGGCCATGGCGCGGTCGCCAACCTTCCATCCGCGTACCTCGCGTTCCACCTCGGTCACTTCGCCGGCGCACTCCATGCCCAGGATATCCGACGCGCCGGGCGGCGGCGGATACATCCCCTGGCGCTGCATCAGGTCGGCCCGGTTAAGCGCCGTGCAGCGAACCCTGATCAGAAGGTCCTGCGGCCCCGGCGTGGGGTCGGGAACTTCGGCCAGCTTGAGTTGAGTTTCGTCGCCCGGCTTGAGAACAATAACCGCAATCATCTAAGGCCTTCCGTTCTGGCGTTGAGCATCTCGACAAATTGGCCGAAATTATTGGTGTACATGATGAGCGGGATACCGCATCGGACCGCTTCGGCGCGCAGGTAGTCGTCGATTCGCCGCACGTTGGCGATGTCGGACTCGCTCAGGCGGCGCTTGGAGTGACTCTGACCATGCAGGCGCGCGCGATGCTCCCTGGCTTCCGGCGCCGTCAGGATCACGTAAAGATCGACCGGGGCGTCGTGGTAAAGCTCTGGAATCAGATGGTTGCCCTCGATGACGAGCGAGGTTCCCTCTTTTCGCGCGCGCGCGATGCAGGCGTCGATAGCGGGCTTCATGACTCGCGCTTGCGCGACCAGGTTATCGACCGGCCGCTCGGCGTGGAAGGTAAAGCTATATAATTCGGGGGCGCTGGCCGGTGAATGAAAGCTCTTGGCCACTTCGCGCAGGAAGCCGGTACCGAGCCGATGGTCAAAGCGCATCTCCCAGGCTAACTCCCGCGCCAGGGTGCTCTTTCCGGTGCCGGCCGTACCGCCGATCAAGACAATAGGCTTCGCCATCAGGTTTACGCTATCGCGATCGCCGCTGAATAACAGCAAAATTATACGGCGGGAAGCTATCAGTTTACGGCGCCGATAGCACGCGTTCGGGCTCCGCGTTCAGTGGAGCGTGAACCCACCGCCCGGGTCGCTGCCGGAGGTGGTGAATGGCACAAATGGCGGGTTGATTGCCTGGACATAGGCCGGGCCGGGCAGCGCGGCTGAGGGTACGGTGAAGGTGAACTGCGTGCTGCTCGCCAGCCTGATCGGGATAGCTGGTGCGCCGTCGCTGATCCCGCCCAGGTTGACCGCACCAGCGCCTTGCAGGTTGAAGAAGTTGATCACGGTGAATGGTGAAAATCCGCTGCCATTGACCGTTATCCCGGTGCCCGACTGGCTCACCGAAGCCACCCTGATTTGCGCTCCGATCGGTACCGACACGCCGTTGCTCTCCAGCGCGTAGGCGCCTGTAGGCCCCTTGTTGATCACCACGAAAGAGCCGGGCCCGGTCGACGGCGAATCCCCACCGCTGACCGGCAGCGTAAAGGCGATCGAGCCGGAGCTCAATCCGGGGGTGCCGGGCTTGAAGTAAAACGGACCGACCTTGCCGCCCGGACAGGCGCAGAAGAGGTCCACCGCCACGCCATTGCTGACGTCAAATCCACTGCCGCCCAGGCTTACCACCGCGCCCTGCTTGACCACGGTCTCGACGTTATCGACGGCGAAGCCCGGATTGCTGCTGGTCGTGGCCAGTGGGACGCCGTTGATGGCGCTGATGGTTGGAATGCCGGCGGCGGCCGACCCCTGTAGCAGTCCGAAGGCCAAATTGGACTTAACATAGGCATGATCGGTGTTGACCACCTCGAGTGACACGAATCCCTCTCCCATACCGGTCCCGGGTGGCACGTCCACCGCCAGGTCAGTCGGAGTCCAGGTGGTAGGGATCAGCGGACCGCTATTAACCGGTCCGGTGGCGGTGGCGACAAAGAAATTAACTACTGAGCCGGCAGTGAAGTTCAAACCATTTATATCGAATCCGCCACCCACCACGATCACTGACGGGATGCGGTTGATGAACGGGTGGCCCGGCACGGGAGTTGGCGTCGGACTGGCACCTGGCGTCGCGGTCGGAGTTGGCGTCGCCGACGGCACTGGCGTCGTCCCAGGCGTCGGACTGGACGTCGGTGATGGGCTCTCAAGCTTCCACACTCCGCGACCATGTGTGGCGGCGAATACCGTCCCTTGTCCCTGCCGTAAGTAGACCGGCACCACTGGCAGGCTCTCCAGGTTCGCATTAGTCCAGCTATGGCCAAGGTCGGCGGTATGGGACACACCAATATCGGTGCCCACGAACAGGTTTGCGAAAGGGGCGGCCGGATCGAACGCCGCGCTCAGTGCGGGAATGTCCGGCAGACCCGCACTGATGTCGCTCCAGGTGGCGCCCGCATCCGAGGATACAAACACGTGTCCGCCGCCGCCGGTGAAGCCCGACGCCGTGATCACCACTTCCTGGTAATTGAGCGGCGAGACCACCACCGAGGTCAGCGGCCTTCCGGCCACCCCGCCCGGCGTTATGCTGAACGTCGGCGCCGGGTTGGTACCGTCAAGGGTTACCCAGACCATCGGCCCAGTCGTGCCGTCGGAACTGGTGACGACATAGGCGACATTGGGATTGGTGGGCGCCACCGCGATATCACTGATATCACACATCGCGCTGGTGCATCCGCCGGTCAGATCCGCGCTTAGCACCGTCCAAATCGGAGGCGACGGACTGCTGGCGCCGTCGCAGACCATCTTGCCACCGCTGGCATGGCAGGTCTCCCACAACCTGATCGTCCCCAGTAGCACGCGTTCGGGATTGGACGGGTCCGCAGTGAAGGGAGCGTGAAGCTGAATCGGATCGGTGCCCGCGGCGCCGGGACTGATAGCGGTATAAGTTCCCAGCGCGCCGGAACTGTTCGAGCGGTTGATGCTGAGTCCGCTCTGCTCGTCGAAAAAGATCGCCGGATTGGCAGAATCGATCAGGACAAAGCCGCCGTCGCCGTCATCGGAATGGCTCCACGTCAGACTGCCCAAGGTGGTATTCGTCCCGTTGTCCTGGGTGCCGCCCAAAACCGTCGTCCCACTGGGGTCAAGTGCGATGCTTTGAAACTGCGCGATGCCGAGGCCGCTATTGCGCGCCGCCCAACTCGCGCCGCCATCATCGCTCTGGAACAGACCGCCGTTGTTGCCGACGTAAACGCGGCTCCCGTTGACCTCGATGGCGTGCTGGCCGCCATGCGTACCGGCACCCGTATAACTGAAACTCGCTCCGCCGTCGCTCGATACGTACACGCCGATCATACCGAGGTACAGATGGTTGGGATCGGCGGGATCAACGGCGAGCGCGAGGTCATGGTCGCCTTGATCTTCGGTAAGGCAGCCGGCGCCGCCGATATTTGGCTGTCCCAGCCCGATCCTGAAGGTGGCGCCGTGGTCGGTGGAGATATACAGGGCGCCGAATCCCGAGGGGCTGGTCAGCGTGGTGGACGCGACGTAGAAGCGGTCTCCATCCGGCGCAAAGTCCATCGCGAACCGCCGCCCCGCCGCAATCGCGCCGGCCTGGGCCCACGTCGTCCCCCCGTCCGTTGATCGGAACAGTCCGCCGCTGGCCCCGCCCACCGCCGCAAATACCGCCGGCGCCGACGCCAACGCAACGGGCGCCTTGTCCACGGTGTCCGGACCCGCTCCCGCGTCGAGACTCCAGGTCCCGGTGAAACTGCCAGCGTCGGTTTCGCCGGCCGCAAAGCTGCCGGTCAACGTCAGCGTCGTGCCCGCGCCTTTGTTGAAGTTGCCGCCGACGCAAGTCAGGTCGCTTACCGGCGCACCGTCCAGGTTCGGGACCGTGCCGGAGCAGGTGTAAGTGCCGCTGAAGTCATCGCAAATTCCAGGTGGATTGAGTCCGGCTACCGGATCCTGCGTCAGCGTCAGAGTCGCATCAAGGTCAAAGCCACCGGCGGGAATCGGTTCGGCGGTGAGCTTGAACGGTTTTGAATTTCTGGAGTTGTTCGGATCGACGGCGGTTAAGGTTGCCATGCCAGCGCAGCCGGCACCGGCCTCGGCCACCACCGTGCCCGTGAACGGTCCCGTAAAGCTCCGCGCCGGATCGATAATCGTGTCGTAAACCGATCCTGACCCGTCCACGGTTGCGCCGGCCGCCCCCGCCGGCAATCCGCCGCTTCCCGACAGTGCCGTCCACGTCAGCCCGGCGTCGCTCGACTTGTAAAGCCCGGCCGTCGCGGTGGATACGGAAAAACATTCGCCGGCGGCGCCGTTGTCGAATCCGAAAGAGGTTGCGGCGTAGAGCACCGCGGGATTGCTCTTTTCGACTGCGATCCTGGTGAAGGTGAGACCGTCGAAAGTGGCGGCGCCAAGCTGAGTCCAACTTATGCCGCCGTCTGACGACTTCAGTATGCCTTGTCCGTACTCGTTGTCGCAGCCATTGTTGCCTTCACCGGTGCCGGCGTAAATCGTGTCGGGCGGGCCGGGCAGGACGGCGAGCGCACCGACCGCAAGCGACGGCTGCGAATCGGTAAGCGGGATCCAACTCGTCCCGCCGTCGGTGCTTTTCCATACCCCGCCCGCAGCGCTGCCCACATACATCCCCTGCGCTCCGAAGCCAATCGCGGTAACGCGGCCGGTTACCCTGATTCGAGCGGGGGCGCCGCACTCGCCGCTCGCACTCAATCCCTGTCCGTTGGTAATCGAATCCGGCCCCATGAAGATCCATTGGCCAGCAACGGGGCTGAGCGCCGGCATCGCTTTCATCGCGGCAACGGCGTGGCTGCGGGCCATCGGCGATGCGGTACGGGAGGCGCTACTTAATGCGGCGTTCAACCGCCCGCGCATCTGATCGCGAGGCGCGGCGGAATCGGTCCACGGTGTGGTTCCCGCGTTCAGCCACGCCGCAATCGCCATCAATAGAGCTGTCGCAAGGAGCGCCGGTACCAGATGACTGGCCCGAGCCGTTGGCCGATTAACTCGCATATTCCTGACCCGATTTCCAAGGGCCAACTAAGCCTAATTAGGCTTATGTTAATTTGCAAAGAGCTATAAGGTGTGCAGATGATTCCAGATGTGCAGTAGCCAATGCTTCCTTTCCCGGATAGCGCGGGCGCCGTGCTGAAGGCAGACTTTGTCGCATGCGCGAAGACCCGACAGACACCCCTTTGCAGCCTCGGGACGCCAACGCATGCGCCCGCATCAGCCTGGCATCGCGACTGTTGCCCAAAAGCGCCACGGCAGACGCCGGATGGCTGATACTGACGCGTGCGCTGCGGGCGCTGGGCGACGGGGCAGTTAGCATTCTGCTCGTCAGCTATTTGCAGGGAATCGGATTTAGCGCCTTCGACGTAGGCGCGATCGTCACTGGGACTCTACTGGGGTCGGCGGCGCTGACCCTGCTGGTCGGTCTCGTTCCGCACGGGGTGCACCCGCTGCGGCTGCTCAAAGCGGCCGCGATCCTGATGTTGGCGACCGGCATGGGCTTCGCACTTGCGCGATCGTTCTGGCCGCTCTTTGCGATTGCCGTAATCGGTACGCTCAATCCGTCGGCCGGCGATGTCAGCGTGTTTCTGCCGATGGAGCAGACGCTGTTGTCAGACACTGTCAGGGGCGCCGATCGAACGCTCATTTTCGCCTGGTACAACGTGTGCGCAACCTTTACCGGCGCGATTGGGGCGCTGCTCAGCGCGCTGCCGGCGGTGGTCGCCAGAAATCACGGCTGGAGCCGCGTCAGCGCGGAGCGGATGGGATTCGTCGGCTATGCCCTGCTGGCGGTAGCCGTACTGGCCGGATACCTGCGGATGTCGCCGGCGGCGGAAACCAGCTTGGCAGGCACAGCGCGCATGCCGCTGGCGCATTCGCGGGCGATCGTGATGCGACTGTCGGCACTGTTCAGCCTCGATTCGTTCGGTGGCGGATTCGTGGTGCAGTCGCTGCTGGTGCTATGGCTCTTCCACCGGTTCGATCTCTCGCCGCAAGCGACCGCCGCGGTGTTTTTCGCCGCGGGTCTGCTGGGTGGATTGTCGCAGTTCGTCTCGGCATGGATGGCGGAACGCATCGGGCTAATCAATACGATGGTGTTTACACATCTGCCGGCCAACGTTTTCCTGGTGCTGGCGGGCGTGATGCCGACCGCGCGGCTAGCCATTACCTTCCTGCTGCTGCGCATGTTGCTCTCGCAGATGGACGTGCCAGCCCGCCAATCCTACGTAATGGCGGTGGTGCCGCCGCAGGAGCGGCCCGCCGCGGCCAGCGTAACCAACGTGCCGCGCAGCCTGGCAACTGCGCTAAGCCCGCTGCTGGCCGGCGCGATGCTCAATCATTCCTCGTTCGGCTGGCCGCTGGTCTGCGGCGGAATTGTCAAGGCAGCCTACGACTTGCTCCTGCTGATGCAGTTCAGCGCCGTCAAGCCGCATCCCGAGAGCGGGCGATAGGTCGCACAGTGCTGGCAACTAATAGTAGGGCGGGCCGCCTCGTGGACCCGCGATGCTCTTTTGATGGATGAATTAAACTATAAGTGCTAGAACAACACCGTGGATCGTCTTGTGAGGCGCCTCCACATCTCACGCCAGAAAGGGAGAGGTGTGCCGATGAAGTTTTGGGCAGTGCAGTTTGCTGCGCTTGCGGCTCTGCTTTATGCTACTCCGCTTTTCGCTCAGACCAGTGATCAGGCCGCTGGCGAAGGAGTTGGAATATTAGCATGGATTTTCGTCGGCTTAATTGGCGGCTACCTGGCCAGTCGTATCGTTAACAAAAGTGGCGAGGGTCTGCTACGCGATATTCTGCTCGGAATTCTGGGCGGATTCATCGGCGGCATGATTTTTCGTGCCTTCGGCGGACGCGGTGTGACCGGATTCAATATCTGGAGCATCCTGGTTGCCTTTATCGGCGGCGTCGTGGTGCTCGTGGTTTATCACGCGATACGCGGACAACGCAGCACGTAGGAGTTCACGGCGCCCACGCGTATTGGTTGGATATATATTGGGCACGGCTGTAAGGCCTCTGCCAAACGGCCCAGCAAGAGCAGGATCTCAGCGCAGGCGCGGGCCAATGGCGGGAGTCACGTTGTGTGCGCTGCCGCCGTTGCCGTTTTTCATTCCGGCTGGGCAGCAATATGGCCTGCCTTGATGGCCTTTACCATCGCCTCATAATCGCGTTCCGTCTGGTCTGCATAATCCGCGGCGAACTTCGTAATCGCATCGTCGAAAGCGTCGCTCGATCCCAGATAGCCCGCGATCAGCGCCGGAACGCCGGAACGGGCATGGGCCAGCGCAATAGCCCATCCGCAGGCTTTAGCGAAATAGACGAGATCCGACGGATCGTTGGTATCCACCGGCATGGGAATCTTCATGTCGCGCAACTGGCGAACATAGAAGTGGCGACCCGGATCCATTTCCGTGGTCCATCCGAGCAGGATATCGCTCGCCGCTTGCATCAGACGCTGGCCTACGGCCACGCGCTCGCCGTGAACAGCGAACGCGCTTGCACCCGCGTATCGCTCCAATACCGAGGAGCGTGCCTCCTTGACCTGTAGAAAAAGCGGGTCGCCTTCCCCTGTAGTGAAAACCGCGGCCTCGCAAAATGTTCCAACTGAACCGATTCCAACGACTTTCAGTGCAATGTCCTGGAATTGATAGCGGTCAAACAGCACACGGTATGGCGGCGCGAGTGACCCGCGATAATGTTGCAGTGCGCGGACCACGCGGTGGCGATAGGCGGCGGTTCTCTGCCTTGGCTGATGGTATATAAGAGGCGGCTCGTCACGGATCTCAATTTTCTGTCCGTCCTTGACGACTGACAGTGAGATATGAATAGGGACGGTTTTTCTCCGAGCCTTCTCTATTTCCTTCCACGTACGTTCGCGGTCCAGGTCTTGAGGAATATTCTTTACCAGCGGCTCGAGGTCGATGCGCTGATACCACACCTCCAACGGCGACATCGTCGTATAATGCGCCATCTGCTCGCGATACGAACGGGCCGCCGCCCGAACCGCGCGCTCACAGTCTTCTGATTTGAAATTGGCGGTTCGAGCTGCAACCTCGATGCTTGTCGTCAGCCGTTTGAGATCCCATTCCCATGGCGCTGGAAGTGTTTCATCGAAGTCGTTGACGTCGAAGATCAGGTTGCGTTCCGGGGTCGCGAAGGCGCCGAAGTTCATAATGTGGCAGTCTCCGCACGCCTGAACGCGGATCCCGGTGGCGGGCGTGGACGCCAGATCCCAGGCCATTATGGCGGCCGAGCCGCGCAGGAATTTGAATGGATCCCCCAACATCCGCCCGTAGCGAATCGGCAAAAGTTCGGGAATTCGGCCCTTGTCGGAATCCTTTAGAAGCTGGATCGGATCGGGCCGGTGGCTGGGCGCCTTCCATCCTGAGTGGCTCTTGCGTGGGATTTTTTCGCGCAGTGCGTGCCCGGCCTCTTGCTGTCCGGCGGGCGATCGTGACTTCAAACCACCTTCATGAACACGGTTTGGCGCTGCCATGTTAACCTCAATGCGAGAATAATTTCCTCAAGAACAGGTCTGGATTGGGCGGTGATAAATCGTTTTCGGGGCCGTATTTTCCCAATACGAACTAAGAGAAATGTTATCCTGAGCCAGCGGCGAAGGATCTCGCTGCCGCATTTTTTTGCGACTGCGATTTGCCTGCCTTGGGTGGTCTTGCACACAGAGTACCGGTAACCAGCAGCGGCCAGGCAAATCGCTCAGCGCGCAACGCACCGAGTGAGATCCTTCGCTGCGCTCAGGATCACATTAATTTTGCCGCCGAAAATTATTTTCGCTTCAGGGTTGATTGCACCTCGCCCCGAACGCGCACTACCTCCTACGCGCAGGTTGCCTGGGCCGCTTTCGCTTGCTTGATCGTGGCTTGGCCGGGGATCGCCGCTTTGCCGGGGATCGCCGCTTTGCCGGGGATCGCCGCTTTACCCGGGCGCCAGCCGGATTGAACGGCTTGTCATTTGCCCAATCCGAAGAGAACACCTTCTCGAAGTACTGGGCGATCGGCGCGCTCTCGATGATCAGTCCGGCATCGCGATTCTCCCGGATTCCGGCGCCAGACCAGTTCTGGCTGCTCACAACCACCTTCTGCGAGTCAATAACGAAGCCCTTGTTGTGGACATTGGGTTGCAGCCTCATCACCGAAGTAAGGTCGACGTCCGGCATCGATCGCATTCGCTCGGCCCACTTCTCACCGAACTGAAGGCTTTGCACCATGCGGACCTGCACGACGCCGCCATCGACCAGTTCCTTCACAGCGAGGAGTACATTTTTGAGGTCTCCCGGGGCGTCGTTCCTTGGAACCTCGATGTACTGCAACTGGATATCGAGACTGCGCTTCGCCGACTTAATCAGCGCAAGCATTTCTGACATGTACTGTCCATCCGTGCTGCCGGGAAGATTGTCGGGGGTCAGCAACGGAGTTACCTTCAGGTTCGCATTCTGAAATCTCTGCGGCTTGGCCTGCGCGGTGGGAGCTTTGGCGAGCGGAGGAGACGCTGGAGGTGGGTTCGCACTCTGCGCCATCTTCAGGTTGGCTCGCCTGACCGCCGACTGAACATCGTCCGGAGCTTCCTCCTGGTGCTCACTGGCGACCTGAAAGTCATGCTGGATGTAGGCCGAAAAGGTTTTGGCGAGCTTCTGGTTTTCGACCACGACATGCCAATCGCGATCTTCCGTTTTCGGCGGCGCATCGAAGTCAGGCTCATTGCTGTTGTTGAGATTCCCGCTGGATAGCCACACCGCCTGGCCGTCGCGGACAATGACTTTGATATGGTAGGCGGAGGGAAACACCCAGGCCTTTGCGTGACGGTCGCTCCTCTCCAGCGCCCACTCGAATTTGAAGCGGCTATCGAGAGACTGCTGGAGTGCCTGCACGGTCTCCGGGTCGCTCTGGTTCGCGGTAGGGTTCTGCGGAGGGTTGTCCAGGACCATCTGTAACGTAGTCCGGCCCTTGAGCACTTTCTCTAACGTGTCGAGGATAGGTCCCGAGGTGAAGTCGTACATCCCGATAACCAGCGACGACTTGGTAGCCGCGAGAAATTTGTTGAGAGTATCGAAGCCGCAGTCGGGACTGACAGCGGTCGTGATCGTCATGTTGTCTTCGATCGGATCGAGGGGAGTATTGGGTGCCGGCGTATATGGCACCTGCGGTTTCCCGACATGAGCCGCGAGGGCAAGGTGCGAGGGCGCCGGCTTGCCGATGAGTGGCTTCCCGCTGGGCATCTCCAATTCGCCTGGCCACACCGGCTCATTGAGTTCCTGCCCGCCGTAAGTTTTCGCGATCGCCGCGGATTCAGGATCTGCCGCCCTCAAGCGCTGGTAGGGCGTGGCTTCGCGTACATCCACCGGTATTCCTCCCAGGGAAGTGGGAAGAGCCTCTCCCGGTGCGAGGATTTTCTTTTTGGTGTGGACAGTGGCGACGATTGCTTCCTTGCCCGTGAGCTGGTGATCTCGAATCTCGTACCCGGGGCGGACGGTGAGGACGCCGGGCTTCCTGAGGGCATTCAGATGCTTGCGAATGACGCCATTGATGTTGGCAGAGCCAGACTTTTTCTTGGCCATTTATAATCTCCCGGCAGGATAAGCTGCGTCATGACGACGTCTTTAGTACGTGAGCTGCGAGGCGAAGCCGGCTGCCGGCGTCCTTAAGATGCCTTGGAGCCTCCGCACGCCCGCCGAGGTCCTCGCACGTATTTGCGAGCTCCGTAAGCCGCTCGCACGACAATTTCATTGCGACCGAAGGATCGTCGGGCAACAGTACGTGCCGCGTGAGACCAAACCCCGGTCCGGCCCGACGGGAATCGGATTTCTCGCCGCTGGGGAGCAGCATCAGCGCCTCGCCCAGCGGCTTGACCACGGTCGGCATCAGGCGAATCGCCTCTTTGCCCATGGCTTGCGCGGTCTTCCCGGAGGACGAGAACGCATAGCTGAGCATCTGCAGCATCAACGAATAGGCGGAGTCGAACATCACGGCCACGTCGCGTGAATACCCGTGCGTGATGGGCGTGGCGTCGGGCGCGCCGGAGCTGGCCAGGGACAGTACCGTAGGATTCGATTCGGCGTCGCGCGCAGGCTGCCACTTTTTGTCCGCGCGCTGCTCATCCATGAGCGCCTTGAGGATCGCCATGAACACGCCGAAGTGGCAATCCTGCCGATCGGAGCCGACGCCCTCGCCCTGGAAACGAATTCGTGCGATCGCGCGGCGCGCGGAGTCGAGATCCGTAACCGGAACCAGATCGGGGAAGTCGGCAGTCTCGCGCCCGGTCTGACGCGCAGGATCGGCGACGAACACATCGGGGAGCGTTTCGAATCCCTCGAGAATCCGGTCGTAGAGCTGGGCGATGGAGTGATATGGCACCGGTCGTCCGTTGGGCGGCTTCAAGCGGCTGAGACTATCGAGCAGCTTCGCGTGCTCCGTTGACATCGCGGCAGGCTTTTCGTAGGCGACGAACCCGCTCAGGGTTTCGACGCTGAACGGCCTCAGGGTGAGTGGCAGGTGCAGCGGGTAGTACTTCGAGTTCTGCGGAAAATTCGGCCGCAGGTAGTACGGCGCACCGCCGGCGGCCACCAGGAGATTCCACGCCTGCGCCAGGTGCAGCATCTCCTGCGCCGCCACGAAAAAGATCTGACCGGCCCATTGGCGGGTCAGCGACAACTGCCGGGTCGTGAGGCCGCCCTCGGAGGCGTCCTGCTTCAGGCTGAACGCCGCGTATAGGTAAGCGCAGGCAAGCCCGTGCTCCAATTCGCAGGCTTCGGCCAGCAGCGTGAACAAGTCGGCGCGCGTGGCCGGGGGAGGGAGCGGGATCGTGCCCTGTGCGGTAGCTACGGAGGTCATGAGCCTGCCTGCAGAATGTGGTCCGCCGTGCGCAGCACCAGGGCGGCGATAGTCAGAGTAGGGTTGGCGGTGCCGCAGGTGGGGAACGTACTGCTGCCAACGATGAAGAGGTTCTTGTGGTCGAAAGAGCGGCCGTAGGCGTCAACGACCGCCATGGCAGAATCCGTACCCATCCGGCACGTTCCCATGATATGGCCGGCGCCTCCGATCGGGCTGATCGCGCAGGCGGTACCGCCCGCAACGGACAGGATTTCATTGATCGCGTCGAGCGCCTTGTCGAGCGCATCGAGCGTGTACTTCGCCGCGGCGAAGGTAATGCGCGGCCGCGGGATGCCGGACGTATCCAACAAATCGGACGGCGTCACCCGGTTGTTTGGATCGGGCAGCACCTCCGTCGAGCAACTGATCCGGATCTGACGGATCACGGCTTCGCGCAGCGATCGCTGCAGGTCTGCTCCGAAGAGGCCCTGCTGGACGTACTGATCGGCGTCGGCATATGGAGACCCCCTGCTGGCCCAGCCGTCGTTGTCGAGCGAGATCCGAAGCGCACCGACCTGCCGGCGGAACGGCCCATCGCGGAAGACCTCGATGCCGGCGGTCGAGGGTGGCCCGCGGAACGGATAGACGGGATCAGGCAGTTTGGCGAAGACCGACTTCTGTAGGTGATCCATCAGATTGCGGCCCACCTGATCGCTGGAATTCGCCACGCCGCGCGGGGCACCATCGCCCGCGGAGAGCAGCAGCAGCTTCGGCGTCTCGATCGCGTTGGCGGCGATGATCACGAGCTTGCCGGAGACCGTCTGCTCCGAACCGTTCCATGGCCGGTACGTCACGCGCCGCACGGCCCCGTCGCGCTCTACATGAAGCTTCGTCACCACGCAGCGAGGCTTAAGGGTTGCGCCCGCTTTCCTGGCTTTCTCCACGTGGACCGAGGCGTCGTACTTCGCGCCGATGGGGCAGATCGGGATGCAGCTCGCGTTGCCCGCACAAGGCGGTCGATCGTCGTAGGGCAGGGAGTTGCGCGCCGCAGGCGTCGCAAGGATGTGCACCGGAACGCCGAGGATCGTTCGGCCATCAACCTTCTGAGTGATGTAATCGTCGCAGAAGCTGGTCCAGATCGGTGGCATCGGGAACAGTCGCGACCGAAACGCGCCGTGGACGTTGGTCCATTGAGTATCGTCGCCCGCGACGCCAAGCGCCTTCTCGGCCTCGCAATACCAAGGCTCGATATCCGCGTACGACAGAGGCCAGTCCACTCCCACCCCATAGAGCGAACTCAGATTGAAATCGTTCGGAAGAAGCCGCGGAGTGTGCCCCAGCCAGTGCCACGTGGTGCCGCCGACGCGACGCTCGTAGGTGCTGAGGTATTTATCCTTGCCGTTCTGGTCGTAGTAGTCGTCGCGCACCGAGACCGGTCGAGACTTCTGGGTGCCACTATACTGCTCGGGTCCCGGGATCTTCGCCGGCTCGCTGGCGACATAGGGCGAGCCCAGCGACTTAATGCTCGCGGCGGCAAACTCCTCGACCAGCTCGGCGCGCGACCGGCCTTCCTCGCCGGCCTCGAGGATCAGGACGCGGCGACCAGCCTGGGCGAGCTTCCAGCCGACCAGCGCCCCGGCCACGCCCGCGCCGACGATGATCACGTCGTACTGCCCGGTAGGTGCAACGGTCATAGTCAATACTCCGTCGGGTATTTCCAATGCCCGAAGAATTGATTGGATAGCCCGGGTGGATGGGAACCCACCACCTTCCAGGCCAGTGCGCCGTAATAGTCCCCCGCGGTTTCGATTACCCAAACAGTAGTGTTATCGACGACGTTCTTGATACCGCCCGTATACCAGAGCAGGATCAGCGTCTTCGCCAGCGGTCCCAGGACCGAGTCGGAGAGGATTTTCCGGACCAGCCCATCGGTCTGCGCGGGATTTTTCTCCGCGGCCTGCCACTGCAGCAGCAGATTCGCCAGCACTGCAGAATCCGACGCCGACTGCAGGCGGCCGAAGTGCCGCTGCGCGAGCGCATGGTCCAAGGCAGGCTCGCCGGTCAGGTATTGCGACAACGACAAGAATAAGCCGAACCGGCTGTCCCCGGTGGGATTGTCATGGACGCCCCTCTCCGCGGACGCCTCAGGCGATGCCGACTTTGCGTCGATCCGCCTGGCGCCAGGCCGGGCAATCGCTATTGACCGATCGACTAAGCCGCCTCGAATCTTGCTGGCCATTTTAAGATTTCTCCAATCGAAGTTCACTTCTCTCTGGGAAATAATGTCAGTTGACAAACGCGCGAACATGAAGAACCGGGCCGGATCTCGTGCTCGTCAATCGGCCCGTGACCGTAGTCGCCTGGATCCCTCCGCCCGACTCTCTATATTTCGCGACTAAATCATTGTAGGCTTTCAACTCATCATCAGAAGCCGGTCTTGAAGTATTGGCTGCGCGATCGAACTGAATCTTTTCATCGCTTCTTAGCGGCGCAAGCTCCACGGAAGTGTCGAACAGTGGGCTCACCAGCCGCAGCACTCCCTCCGTTTCCTGCAATTCCGCGTCAATTGTTATCTCGACCCCGCGAAAGGTATAACTCCCGTTCGCGGTTCGCGACAACTGCGCCGGCCAGTTTTTGACATCCGGCAGGGTCTGATCGTGAAGAAAGACCTCCGCGGTCGAATCCACGGTATTCGGAACCGGGCGCACCCATTTCACTCCATCCAGTTGCTGCAAAGCTTCATAGGCGCCGCCCCAGCATGCGCCAATTCCATACGGGCACTTCGAAGTCAATCCGACAACGACGCGGGTCCCTTTGGCTTCCGCCAGAATGTTATGGTCGAGTTCAAGCGGGCCCACATGCGCCGCAACATGCATTTCCGCAGCGGATACGCTTGCCCTCGCGAGGGCCACCCTATTCTGCTCCAGGGACCTGTCGATTCGGATGATTTTGGCTAGCGAGGGGACCTTGGCCTTGTTGAGCACAAAGAGCATGTAATGACCTGGCGGACAGACCTCCGGCCGGTCAGGAGCCGTGATCTTCAGCTTTCCCTGGTCCACACCGAACTTAAGAAAATTAATTCTCTGGTTCTGGTCGAACGAGTGCGTCACCGAAGGCAGACGAATCCAACTGACAAGCCCTATCTCATCGGGGTGTGCGGTGCCGACAGTGAAAGACTCGCCGTAAACCACTTCATCAGGAGCTGCGGTCAGATCCGGTCGGGGTCCGCGAAAAAGATACGGCGGATGAAAGATCTGAGCATCGCGATGACTGTCTTTCGGTAGATTCACTGAAGTTGGGGTGTCTGGCCGAAACTCACCCCCGCCCGCGCTGAGCACGGTCGCGTCCGGCAAAAGCAGCGCCGTCGCGTGGTAGCAGCGATCCACCGCCTCGGCGGCAAGCTCCGTCCATTGACCAGTCGCCGGATCCCACCGCTCGGCGACGTGAACGGGTTCACCCTGATCCAGGTCGTTGAACCCATTGTTCGGACCACCTCCGCCCTGAGTGCCGCCCGACACCAATACCGTTCCGTCCGGAAGAATCGTCGCGTTATGCTGGCGCCTTCGATGATGCATGCTTCCGGTCGCACGCCAGGCGGGGTTTGCGGCCGTCAAGTCGATGGTTTCCGCATTGGCACTGGGAGCGTTCGTGCCAGGATCATTTCCGCCCCCGATATAGATTACCTTTCCAACGTCGTACATGACCGATGGGGCGTAGTCTCGCGCCCCGTTTATTCGTGATCCGCCTGGTCCGGCAAGCGGCGTCCAGGTGCCGGGCCCGCTCGTGTCCAGCAAAAAGGTCTGCGCGTTCGTGCCGGACATGAAAACTTTTCCGTTCGGAGCCACATGCACGCGCGGGTAAAGCGGAAGACCAATGAAATTTACTATTGATCGCCACGCTGTGCCGTTCCAAATCTGCTGGACATCGTTGATAATCTGAGTGGTCCCGTCGGGACCAAAGTGGCTGCCTGAAAGTACCAGCGCTGTGCCGTCGGCGAGCGTTACAGCGGTCGGATACCATCGGCCATTGTTCATGATCGGAAGCGGGGTCCACTTTCCCGTACGATAGTCGTAAACGGTCGCCTGGTTGAGCCCATTTCCGTCGACTAAGTGTCCGCCAACTACTAACAGTCGGCCGTCCGGCAATAGGGTGTGTCCCGAACAGAACAGGTTCACAGTCGAGCCATTCAACAGCCTGGGTTGCGGCGTTGGCGTGGTCTTCCCAGTGATTGGGTCCCAGACTTCGGGCGTGCACGCGTGAACATCCAAACTATCTCCTGGATTGTCGCGACGGCCCCAGAACAGAACTTTTCCATTGGGAAGAAGATGGGAGTGAACCGCGACTTTTGGCAGCGGAAACACGGCATCCCAGCGTCCGACCTCCCTTGAGTCCGCCGCCTCTCCCGCATTGGCGGCCCCCTCCGCTTGCACAAGGTCGTGGAGTTCGCCGGCCGGCAGCCGTTTCGATGCTGTGTAAGTCACAGACAATTTGTAGTCCAGGCTTAAACCAACCGGGGACTTTGTCGCGTTGAGCGCAAAAGTGTGGAATCCGACCTTTCCGGTCGTGGTGGCGAGAGGTTGCCCGGTCAATCCCGCCTTGAACGCCTTGCTCGCAAGCTTGACGTTGTCTGGTGCGACGATTTCGAGCTCGATCTCCGTGGTCCCCGTCAACCCGGGCACGCTCAATATTGCCGAGATGGCAGTGGCTTGGTCGCACCACACACGACCGACCTGGATGACCTTGCCACTCTGGGACGGTGGAAGATCGAGGTCCGCGGCTCCTTCAAAGTCCTGCGTCGTCGCCCGCGTCTGGACAGCGAATCCACCATCGGCTCCAGTCCGGCTGTAACAAACATACCCGTGACCGTCGGTGTTCCTCGGCACGGTGATAGTGACCGTCCCCTGCCCATTGGTGACGGCGTCTGCCGAATGACCTGTGTAATCATGCAGAGCGACGTTCGCCCCGAATGAAGTTGCGACCGTGATCGTGCGGGGATTGTTCGGATCGTTGTTGAGAGCCACCAGCAGCCCGGGTTGGCCCAGCCGCTCGTAGGCGAACAGATCGAAGTCCTTAAATCGCTGCTGGGTAGTTCCTGCCGCGAGCTTCTCATGGATCCAAATCAAGTTGTCGATTGAGGGTTTGAGTCCGAAGCAATTCTGATCCGTGCTGTAATCGCGATAGTAAACGCAGGGATATCCCTCTGACGTCAGGATATACGCGTAGCCGAGAAGCTTGTTGGTTACCACCGGCGAACTCAGGTCTGTGTCATGATTCTCAACGAAGGTTACCGCGTTCGCGGGAGCGGTTCCGGCCAATCCGGCGTGGTCGAGGTCGGCCATGTTGAAACGGCCGGCATTGTTGCACATCGCCTGGAGAATGAACCGGAGCGGAAAGTCGAACGCACTGGCCCGGCCGCGCATTCCGTGAGGGTTGAACACCCAACCATTGACGAGAGTGGTGTTTCCGTCGAAAAACTCTCCGAAAGCGAACTTGCCTTGCAGAGACTTACTATTCAGAAAAGGAAACAAGAAGTCAGTGGAGAGACCCTTTACGTCATCCAGCCGGTATCCCTGAACATCGAGGGCGCGGGTGAGCCAATCAGCCGCGTCGACCAGGCCGTTAAAAACATAATTTTTCGGCTTTGCATTGATCGGCGCGAGTTCGCGGCCAAACGGAAAGTCGTCCCGGGGCGGTCCTCCGAGATTGGGATCGCGCGGAACGTTGGGGACAAAGTTCAACGGGCTCTTCGAGAATCTGCCGATATCCTGCTCGCCCCCGGCTCCCTGATAGCGAAAAACGAAAGGACGATTGCCTGGATCACCCCCTCGATGGTGCTCCACCATATCCAGATAGACGTCAACCCCGTTGGCGCGAAACGTCGCCACGCAGCGCTGAAGCTGCTCCCGCGACCCGAACCGGGTCGGAACGGATCCCATCTGTTTTTTCGACCCGATATCGTAGTCGTCGAAGGGTTCGTAACCATCGGCGGCTTTCGTCACCCCAGCCGACGTCTTCAAAACTGGCGGAAGCCACACTGCGGTGAAGCCCGCTTGTCGGAACGCATTTGCCTGCGCGGCCAGGTGATCCCACCACCACGGGATGGTCTTGTCGCCGTCAGCGGGCGAGGGCACCGCACGATTTGGAGCAAGCTTGAAAAATCCTTGAAGCAAAACTCCCATAACCAAAATCCCCTGAACTATTGCGCGAGGGCCGGCGTCCGCTACATCAGCACCTCACGGCGCGGGGCGAGGGCCCCGCGCCAGGCCACGACACAAAGTGCAAGTCCCGCCAGCAGGCTGCGGAAGAAAGGATTTCCGCCGCCTGCTCCCTCACTCTTATCTCTCCCAAAGGGAGAGAAGATGAAGGAAGGAAGCCGTCTTTTATGCAGGTTGCGGAATTGTGAAGGGTGCCTCCAATCATGAAATTGCTTTTTTTCCGCACCCTGCTAGGCAGCCTTTACCAACGTCGCGACCGAGAAGTGCGGCCAGTGGATATTGTCGAAGTCCAGGATGACCCGCTGCACGTATTGCAGTTGCATGAACTGCACATTGGGATCAGAAGGTTGTTTGGTGGGATTGGTGACCTTCTCGATCCAGAAAATCGCGTCCATCTGAGCCACGTTCGCGTTTTGGACCAGGAAGGGTATGTTTACAATCCCGCCTCCCTGCAAAGCATTAGTGGAGATCTGGATGACAACGGTTTCAACGATGTTCTGCCCGGCGATCTGGGCCCTAAGCACTTCCGTCGGATCCTTGATCGTTTTTGCGGCGTCCAACCCTTTAGGCATACAATCCGGCGGCAACGGAGTGGTCAAGTACGGTACAACATACTTACTCGTGCTCGGGATCGTAGCGTGCGTAATGTCGTTGAGATCCGGTATAGGATCCTTCAGCGGAAACGGAAACGAATCAACCGGCTTAATTTCCGGTCCCGTGGGAAAGGTACCGAAAAACGTGCTTTGCGCCGCCAGGGAAGTTCCATGCGGAATCGTCGCATGGCGCACGTAAGTGTCAGTGTCCGGGCTTTCCGTAGTCTTTGGGACATGTATCCAAAGACCGGGCTCCTTATGAATAAAAGAGTTATCCTCGCAATCGGCCACCGTCTGCAGATAATGTATTCCGTGGAGAAGTGCGGTTGGCTCTATCTCTCCGCGATTGGGGATGTCGCCGCCGATCGTGGTAAACTCCAGGGTTTCTTGCGTGCCGTTAAGTTCCAGAAAAAAGGTCGGTTTCGCCGGATCGCCTTCGTGCGCAGGCCGCGCGATCATGTTGAAGCCTTTTCCCGTCCAATGACCCGGCAAATTGTGCAGCAAACCTAAGAGATCTATGGCTACTGTTGCCGAAGCACCTGCGCGGAAAATGTCGTCTATGTTGGGCGTGGATGGCATCGTTTTCTGATCTCCCGTTTTTAGGTTTCGACCTGTTCTCAAGGGCGAGCACTATTAATGACTACTAACTACTAACCAACGCGTTGAGGAAGATTGCCGTTAAAGGCTCCCTTCCGCCTCTTAACGCAGCGGGTCCATGACTGTTGTTGGCTATCTGCTTGGCGGGTCCGGTCTTTCGGCCGGACCTTCAGGTCCTTGAACGTGATTGGAATATTGGAACTGAACCGGTGACTTTCCGCTGTTATTTGCCAGATCAATCTCCTGGAATACCCGGCTGAGGCCTGGATCCTCGAAGATTGGCAGATCGCCACATTCTTCGCCCTGATTTGAATTCCAGCCGATGAACGAATCGTTGTTGTTTCGAATGGCGTCTTCGACGTCGGGGTCAGTCCGCACCTCGCAGAGTTCGTGGTAGAAAGTCGCCACCACATTTTTCCATGGCACCCCAAAGGCGTCGATCCCATTCCCGCCTTTCGAAAACACTCCGACCGCAAAATAGTGAGTTTGGGCTCCACTATGGATTGAACCGTGATATCCGCCCAATCCGTTCGTTGAATCCGCCGTCTCACGAGTGGCCGCTTCCGCTCGGCCCCATGAGCCTTTCGCGCCCGGCGACTTGTAGGTTTGCTCCTTACTCGCGGCTCTGCGTGCAGCTCCGCCAGTGGGTGCCTCATCCGTGTTCAACACCGTACCCTCCGGAAGCAGCAGGTTGATCACAGTTGACCCCGGATCTGCGCCTGCCAACTGGCCACTCGCCAACGCCGATGTTACTAACGCGTCGATATCGCCGCGGGATACGACCTGTGGAGGTGGGTCCGGAAGAAAAGTCGAACCCAGGAAGTTGGCGGAGATGTCAGTGCCGGCAGGAAAGTATTGCACGATTACATTGTTCAGACGCCGGTCCGTCATGATTGCGTTCATTGCGTTGTTGATATTGGTGACATCGGTGCCATCCCAGGCTGCCTGGCCGCCTACATAGAAGTTGACAAAGCTCAGTTGCGGAATGGTTTTTCCTCCGCGAAAGACCAGGTTGTGATCAGGGGTGGCCGGGATTCCTCTCGCGAGCGCCCCAGGCTCCGCGATCGCGCCCATCGGCGCCGCGGTCCATTTGCGGGTGATCGACTCGGCCAGGGAACCGCGGGCGACGACCACATTCATTGACCATTTGTAATCGTTTGCCATGACCTTATCCTCACTTGCGTTGACATTGCGTTTTGGGATCAAACAACGCCGTTTTCGGCGCCTAGTTCCTGTAGTGATCCATCACGTAGTGCTATCAGGCGTTCAGCGCTGGGGCTGTGTCCGGACAGCCATTCCCGGTAACGGCGCCAGACCGGTGCCGCGGCCCACGCGCAAGTGTCGATACATGCCGTGAGCGCCCGGATGTGCGCGTCGCGCTGCTCCTGTTGCCGCATACGTAGCAAATCGGGTCCCGACGCGCTCCGGAAGGCGGCGACAGCGTAAAGCGCTTCGGACAAAGAGGTGCCGAGCCCCTGCGATCCCAGCGCGTCACGCGCGCAGGCGGCATCACCGACCCGCAACAGTCGATCGTTGTCGCAATCGCCTGACGACCATTGGAGGCTCGCCACCCTCGGACGTAAACTGCATATCGGGCTTTCGGGCATCCCGCGAGCAATCCACGAGGCCCCACATTCCGAAATCAACTGCCGTGCCGCGCTCCAGTTCCTTGCGAAACCGTATGCCGGGCCGACCAGCCCGAAGGATAGGATGCGACGGGAAGACAGACGGTAGGCATATCCCTGCGGCAGGGCGGCCATTTTGAAGCCCGCCGCCAAGGGGTTCTCGACGGCGGCCGGGAAGCACCACAAACGTGCCACCCATGGTCGCGGCGGCCGCACCACGCCGGCTGCGGTAAGGGCCCGCCTGCCGGTCGCATCGACCAGATATCGTGCCCTCCAGCCCCGACCGCGCCAGCTTTCCTCATCGCGCGCGACCGTATGATGCGCAGCCATTTCGACGGTTATGCGCGTGGAGTGAAGCGCACGCCGCAGTAGCGCAAAATCCACCAGCGGCCGCTCGACATGGGCCGCACGATCGGATCTGACAAAGCGCGGGATCGACGAATCCCAGGCAATCTCACGATGGTGATGAAGCTGGTCCACTCCGATTTCTTCCGGCTGAACCCCGAATTCCGCAAGCAGGGCGAGAAGTGCGCCGGGCACGGCTTCGACGCTTCGAGGAGCGCCCGCGGATGCGGCCAAATCGCAGCTTCGCAGCAGGACAAGGGTCCGCATGCTGGGAGCGGCGGCGAGCGCGAAGAGCGCGCCGGCGGGTCCGCCGCCGATCACTGCGAGGTCGAATTCGTTCATTGCTTCAAGTCATCAGGCGGATCGATCGGTTTGAAATCGTCATCCGTAAGCGGTTCGAATTTGACCAGGATATTATTGGCGGCGTGGTCTTCGCACGTTTTCTGCAACGCACCAAACATCACCGTGCGTGCCTGCTCGATACTGTCCTTGCCCTGCGGGACTCCGGTCACATATCCGTCCCGCAGCGGCACAATCAAATCCCGGTAGCGATCCTGCAGTTGCCGATGCAGCGCGTTATCGGGACCGGGATCAGTCACCGGCAGTAGGTAGGAACTGGGATCCGGATGCCTGCTGAGCCAAACCTGAACATCAAGAAAAGTCTCATAATGGTCCATTCCATCGGCCATTACCGAGCGAATTGTCGCCGCCTCACGACGCAACTGGAAATCCTCCAGCGTCTTAACGATGCGCCCGTAAAGGCCGTCAACCGAATCGGACGGTTTCTCGATAGCGATGAATTCAGCCAGCGTGTCCGGCGTAAGCGCACGCTCCGCGAACGGCTCCGGCTTTGCCCCCGAGGCCGGGAACGCCGACGCAATCTGCAAGGCAGGTTTGAAGGGACCAGGGAGATTAAACGTGAAATGTAATTGCCGCAAAACGTCGTTGGCCAACCGCAGATGACGCATCTCGCTTATCGCCACGCGCATGACTTCGGCGTGAGCCGTGGTGACGTCGATACTGAGAGTTGCGGAATCGGCAGCGTTCAGATTGAGAGAATAGGCCGCTGCGATATAGGCCTGAATTGCGGCCAATTCAACGCCGGCGGCGTAGCGCAGATGCAATATCAGGTCGTCACGGCTTTTGAGCGCATTCGCGGCGGAACCGGCAGGCCGATAGCCATGGCGCAACTCGCGGCCTTCAACCACGATATCGAGTTCAGGCCATCGCGCGTTGATTTCCAGATAGTTCATCTCCCTCGCGCGCTCTGCGCGCCCCGAAGCAGTGGCTGGAGCGGAAGGCGTCTCCGGCATGCCGCGATCGCGGCGTTCCCACGGCACATACTGATTCCATCCCCCACTGGGCTCCTGGCCCGCGGGAATCGGCGGCAGCGCGATATCGGGATGATTGGAGGCCCAGTAAAAGCATCCGCAATCGCGGAAATCGTGCGTCCACGGCGAGCACAGCGATTGGGAAAGCTCGCCGGGCGCGAAGATTTCCGCAAAGGCGCCGGTTTCGTTCAGATAACGGACCCTTTTGCCGGTAAGCTTCTTTGTAACCTCAGGCTGCGTTCGCGCCCCGATGAAGCGGCCGAGCGTGATCGTAATATCGTTGTCTTCGGGCAGCAGGCGCACCGCGGTCCACGCATCGGGCGGCAGACCATCGGCGGTTCCGGTCCGGTTGGGAGCATTGAGCTTTGCGATTGTCACGCTCTTTCCAAAGCTCCCGAAGTCGCCGTCGATTTGATCGATTCTCCAGACTACTCGATCGTTTCCAACGTCCGCCGCGATGAGTCCGTAGATATTGTTCTGCTCCTCGGTCAGATTTGGATCGGCGGCAGCGCGGTCGGTATCAACCGCGACCACCTCAATAGTGCCGTTATCGATAAAGTCCACGGCGAGGAAGGGAAAGAACCTCCGCTCAAGGTTGCGCAGATCAAATTCCAGTCCGGGAAAGCAGTTTCCCACGCCCGATTCCAGGCGCGTATTGACCGGGTTGCCGGTGACGTAGCCGGTAAGAATCGCGGCGGACGCGTTGCGCGCAATGAATTTGGGCGCGGTCATACTGATGTTCCACCCCTGATCAGTTATGGGACCGAAACCACTCCGGCCGCCGCGTGGATAAGTCGCAGTACGCCTTCAGACAGAAATCCAGCCATCCACGGATGAATCCGCATGATGAGTCAGAACGCGAGGAGGCCTCCTGATGGCATCCGCCCGAACAAAGGTAACGCGCCCAGCAGGATCGGCATTCAGGCTGGGCATGGACGTGGCGCTCGCGCAGGAAGGCCTGGCGCCGCGCCGCGTCCAGATGACTATTGTCACCCAGCCGGTAGGCGTCGTTACCGATCGCGCGATGGCACGCGTACCAGGCGCCATCGGCCCCTACCGAAAAGTAGCCGCCACCAGCGCCGCAGGGGTATGGCGTGCTCGCGCCGCGCGCGAGTTGCTTGAGTGCAATCGCAAGGTTGGTCAGGTGGATTGGTTCTCCGCCAAGAGCGCCAGTCAGTTCCGTGCTCGCCAGCGCGATCATTTCACGCAAATAGATCGGCCAGTCTGTGGCAGTAAGCGCTAACGCGCCGCTGGGATCCACCCGGACCGGCGAAAACCCCACCTCCGGAAATCCGATCCGCACGATATCGCCGAAATGGCTTGAGACCGCGAGGTCATGGCGGGTAATGGTGGCTCGCGCCGCGAGACGGGCCAGGCCGGGCGAGTCGAGCAGCGGCTCTATCGTTTTCAGCAGCAGGTCGTAGCTGGAACGGCCCGAAGCCGCCGGGCGCTCGCGCTCCTGTACCGCTCGTCCCCCGTCCAGACTGATAGTTACAGCGAAGGGGTTGTTCCGGAGCAACCAGAGATCTTCATTGCTGAGCACCGTCCCATTCGTGGTTACCGAAAAACGCACTGTGCGGTTCAGTGCACCGGCCCGATCCGAAGCATAAGCGACGACGCGATGGATAAGCGCCCGGTTCAGGAATGGCTCCCCGCCTAGAAAGCCGATGGTCACCGGCGCGCCGGGATCACTCACTTCAAGTAGATGATCGATCGCATCGCGCGCGGTTTCCCACTCCATCGTCCCGGACTGTGCGCCGCCGAATCCCCCCTGCCCCGCATAGCAATAGTGGCATCTCAGATTGCATGCCGAACTGACGTTAAGTGAGATACTTTGCGGCGGCACCGATGGTACAATCTCCATCGAAACTTCGCCTTTCTGCGTTCGGCACAGCTCATTTGCCGCCTCGGCCGCCCATTGTTCTCCTTGCTCAAGCGCCTGAAGAAAATCCTGATCGATGTCGAAGATGCGAGAGTGAGGGATCGCCAGCAGATGCGCTCCGGCGCTCGATTCAAACACCCGCCACAACGCAGCTTGCGGGCTGGCGGCGATGCGATCATCCATAGCGACTTCCTGCATCGCCTAGCTGCGCCCCAGCCTGCGTAAAACCTGTTGTTGTCTTGCTTGGGCGGAACGAACTCGCGCGCTGGACAGCGGACCGGCGGGCGCCACCGTCAAGGCTGCCGCCCTGCTACGAGCAGCGACCGTGATCTTTCCAGCCACGACGTCCGCGACCCACTGCTGTAGCAGCTTGTACTGCCAGTTCGCGATTGTCAGCGGAAGGGCATTGCTGTTGCGCATGAATGGCGGCATCTGCATCGTGCTTTGATTGCCGTCCTCGTTTGGCGCCACCGTGAAGGGAGCGCGGACCAGCCCGGAAATCCTGTCATTCTGACTTTTGACCAGGTCTATCAGGTCGTCGACTTCCGCCAGATCGCGGTGACGTTCCCGAGCGCGCTCTGAAATCGGCAGAGGCCGATCCGAAGTGGCTTCGGAGATGGGCAAGTTGGGCCTGCGAAGCTTGTCGCTCGGGCCCATCGCGCGTGGTTGTTGCGGATCATCCGGCACCTGGTCACCGGCAATTGGCTGGTCGGCGATCCCTTCAGGCTCCAGCGCGGCCGCGCGCTGCGCGCGGTAGTTGTCGACATTCATCAGAGAAACAGTTTCGTAAACCCGCTCGAAGAGGTCCCTGACCCACGCTTCAAGATCCGCTCCTGTCAGTGCCGGGGCGCTTTGCGTGACGCGATCGTTGATCTCGTCGGCCAGCGACAGAAACGGTCTCCGATCCGGGGCGAAGTCGGGCGGCGCGACAAAAACGCTGCTGCGCGCGATGAGAGGTTGCGGCGCTCCGCGCAGGTTTAGACTGACGGTCACAAGAGCGGAGCAGGTGTCATCGACGATTCCCATCGAGCGCTGGGAGGGCGTCTCTGCGCCATCGAACGTATCCGCGGGCTCGACCCAGGGCGTGAGTCCCGTGCCCACCCATCCTGCACCCGGATCGAGAAAAGCGTTTTGCTCCTCCACCGGCGCGAAGCCATTTTCTGAAATGTTCTCGGAGCCACGCGCTCCGTAAAATATCCCCTTGGCCGGAGTGAAGCGGAACCTTATCACCTCGACGTCAACCTCCAGCGCCCACGGCGTTGAGCCGGGCGTGGGTTGGTTCTGAGTGCGCAAAATCTGGACGGATCCGAGGGGAATCCCGGGCGCGTCACGCGGAATCAACGGCCGGGCAATCCCCATCGGACTGGTTCCAATCAGCTGGGTCGGACTGTGATCGCCGCTGCCGATGACAACCGGGGGAAACGTGCCAAATTCGAGGTCAGGGTTCCTGGCGCGGCGCGCAGCCTTGGAGTTGCGCGCATCGACGGTGAGGGTGAACCCGGTGCCACCCGCCTCATCGAACAGAGCTTGCGTCAGCGCGGTCCAGTGGGGATCGCCCGGACCCTCGCTCACCAGGGCCCACAGCTCGAAAAAAGGAGCGACGGGCCGGTACGCGTTGCCGTCGCGAAACAGCAATTCCTCCGGCATGCGCGGGTTCAGTCCGCCGTTCAAATCAACATCCAGGGTCCAGTCGGGGGCGATGACGGTCTGCAGATGGGCGTCGGGCGAATCTATCCACCGGAAACTGTCCATCGGGGTGCTGCTTGCGCCCAGCCGCGCGATTGCAATCGGCGGATTAACCAGGATCGCTTTAATCTGTCTGGCCATGCAGCCTTCTTCGCTACCGTCAGCTTGCCGCTAATCAGTAGAGTTTTACTTCTTCTTTACGTTACGGCTTCGGCGGAAGCGACTTTTACTAACTGTTAAGACGTCCCGGTTTAGGGTGGGATTGATCGCCTGGCGGGCGCGGGAGTGCTAAAGGATATATTGATTAACATCCGGATAAACACAAGTCACCCTTAGCCCAGCCGCGGGGCCCCTCGTTAAAGGGATTATTTCGGCAAAGTTCAGCATGACAAGCCGTGGTTTGTCAAGCTGTCAATTTTCCCAACTTAAGGGCGGGGAAAACGGTCTGCCAAGCGATAAAAAATGGCATTTGTAGCCGGTGATGCCGGGCGGATGCAAAACCGCCTTTTTCCGAAAGGCTGGTCTACCTGGCGTCAATTATTCCTGCCGACAGGCAGATTTCGATGATCACTGATAAAAAAGCGGCGCTAAAAGCTTGCCGTGAAAGACCCTTTCGTCATAAAAGGCGAGTTGCGAGAAGAAAGTAAAATGGAAACCCGGCTAATATAAAGCCTTTGGTGGAGGCGCGGTATGCCGGAAGGTTCGAAGCAGCCCAACAGTGTCATTCCGATGGTTTTCATCAGCCTGCTGGCCGCTTTCGGCATCATCGGCGTGTCCATTCCCCGGCCCCCGCCGGCGGCGCAAGGAGAGGCTGCCACCGTCGCCCCCGCTGCGAGCCAGCCAACCAAAGCGGGCAACTCAATCAGCCAACATAGCGGCGTCGCGATACTCAGCGATTTCCTGGCGGACTCCGCTCTCGATCAGGCGGATGACCGCCCCTGGCTTCGCGAGGACCGGCAACAGGCGCGCAAGTTCCTCGCCGGAGAAAATCGCGCCCGATACCATTTGAAGCTGCTGATCGCAACCTTACCGGTTCCGATCTCGCCCGCCTTGCGTTCGAGTTTCGACTACGATCTGGCCGCGATAACCGCCGCCGCCAGCGACGATGCCTACACGGTCGACGGCTCGGACTTACCATGGACCGAAGCGGCCAAGGGCAAACCGGAGGGGTCGCAGTCCAAAACCGAGCCGGTTGCGCGCTGGGTGGGGCAGCCGGGGCTAATCCTGTTTCGCGGCAATCCAAACCAGCAGCGCGCGAAGGACAAAAGGCACGAGTTGCTCCTTCTGTTCATCGTGGGAGAGACCCCAACCCGGGGTATCAACAAGAAGGCGATGCGCGACGCACTCGACCAGATTGCCTGGCTGTCGCAAACTCAACCCGGCTACGAGTATCTCCCGCCGGTAGTTCAAGGCAGGAGGAAAATTAACATAGTTGGTCCGTCCTTTTCGGGCTCCGCGCCTTCGATCCGCAACGAGTTGGAGTCGTGGTTCGGATCTTCCCGCGGGCCCTGCGGCTCGAGTCCATATCCATTGGATATCAATATCTTTTCAGGGGCGGCGACCGCTCTGCAGCTGAGTGATTTGGAGCCCAAGGGCTGTCCCAACTCCAGCATGACATATACCCACTTGCTGGTGAATGATGACGACCGGTGGCGGCTCATAGTGCCGGCCCTCAGAGAGGGCGTTTTTAATGTCAGCCATTTCGATTTCAATGCGGAAGAGCCTGTCCCGGAAATCGTCTGGCGCCATCAGGAGAATCAAATTGCCCTGCTCGCTGAAGACACAGCGTACGGCCGTTCGCCACGGGAAGGGAAAAATAAAGACAAGATCCCCGACCTCATACGGCTGCCGTATCCGTTGCAGATCTCCGAGCTAAGGACGGCATTCGCACAGAGCAAGCAGGTGAGCACGGTGATTGGACCTAATCTGGGCCCCCCCGACGTTCCGGAATCGGACGAGGGAGATCAGCCCAGCCTGGACGTCATTCCGCCATTTTCGACGCGGACGCCCGCCTACGAGCAACTCGACCTGGCCGGACTGCTGACGACTATCCAGCGCGAGCATGTTCGCGATGTCGGAATAATGAGCAGCGACGTCGCCGATCTTATATTTCTGGCCGGGGAGGTTAGGCAGTATAGTCCCGACCGCGATCTGTTCACGCTTTCGTCCGATCTGCGGGTGCTGCGGGCCGATGTAAATCCCGACCTCTACGGGATGCTGGTGTTTTCCACCTATCCGCTGCGCACCGAAGACCAGCTGTGGAACTCCCGCCCAGGCAAAACCGATTTGTCGCGTCAATTTCCCGACGAAACGGCGGAGGGGGCGTTCAATGCAACCCTGATGGCGCTGGGCGACCCAGGGGACATGCTGGACCAGGGTGCCCCCTTCGTGAAAAAGGGAATAATCAACCCGGTTGGGGATAGCGATGCGGAGTCCGCCCCGGTTATCACTGATGACAGTGAGCTGCAGCCGGTGTTGTGGGCCGGGGTGGTTGGACACGATCAGATCTGGCCGCTGTACTTCCAGTGGCCTTCGGATCCTTCGAAAGCGCCAACGCTGGACGACCTGAAGAAGGGCTGCATGGACTATCCACTGCCGTTCGTGTTTGCCTTCATCGCGTTGATGTCGCTTTGTCTGTTGACCGCGATTCTCGCGCTGCTGCGGCCGCTCTATGTCGGAGGCTTTGCTCCCGCGCGACGATGGCTGGCGGCGAGGGTACCGGCGTGGATGGCCCGGCTGACCGACCCCATCGGCGGACGGGCATTTGAAAATGCGGAACGCAAGCGGCGCCAATACGTAAGTGGTCTGAGCGTCGGGCTGTTCATCGCGTTCGCGATCGGCGCAGCATATTTCTGGTTGCCCGCAATCAGGATCGGCTGCGGCATTGGTAATTACCGGGAATTCTGGTTGAAAGCCGCGTGGTTCGGCCTGCCTGCGCTTGCCTTTGTCACGGTCGTATCGTTAATCGTCGCGATCGCAACCAACCTCGCCAGGGCTCGTCCATTAGCTCCTTCGCTGTGGTTGGTTTTGCTGCTGATCGTGCCGGCTGCGTGGTTCGTGGTCCAACTGTGGAGCGTGTTCGGTGGTTTCGTTCCTCTGGTGTTCATGAGGTCGGTGTTCCTCAACAACGGCGTGTCGCCGCTCAAGCCGTTGATTTACCTCGGCATCGCGGCGCTGGCCCTGAGTCTATCGCATCTGCGGCAGGTCAACTATCTTGAGGATTACTGCCTGCCCGGCAAGGGCTTTCTGGGCTTCAAGGGAGCATCATTCGAGGGCCTTGAGGGCTATGAAGATAAAGTTGCCCGGCGGCTGCGCGCCGATCCACTCGAACTGCCGGGCGCATATTTTCTGCTCGCGCTGGTTGGCGTGGCGATGCTTTACTATCTGAGCAAGACATACTGGTTCAAATACGCACTGGACGGCCAGGCTTTCGGGTTGTTTTATACCCTCTCAGCCGGGTTGATTTATGCGGGACTGTTTATGCTGCTGCTGCGTTTCGTGGCGATCTGGGCCGTGCTGCAAAAGCTGCTACGCAGGCTGTATTATCATCCGACTCGCGGATGCTACGCGACGCTGCGCGAGAAACGGCTTCCGGGTTTAAATGATTCAATCCGGCTGTGGGAACCTCTCCATAGCATGACTACGGTGGAGGGTTGCCTGGAACGCGCGCGCAGCATGCTGGAAATCGATCCTGCATTCTGTGCGAGTTTGAAAACGCCGGTTCTCGAGTGCGAACAGGAATTATTTGAATTCAACCGGTTCGAGACGGACTGGAAGCAGGCCGCCCTGAAAGACCTGTCGGTGCAGGGTAAGATGAAGGAGCTGTCCGAACAGGTAATAGAACTGCTCGATTCGCAATGGCGCACTCCGGCGTCAGACCAGCACCGGTCCGAGAAGGAAAGCGAATTGATCGAGGAGGCCGAACTGTTTGTCGCGGCACGCGTGCTTGACTTCCTGCGCCGCGTATTTCCGCCGCTGGTGGACCTGGCCGGATTCGCTGTGGCCGGTATCTTCGCCCTGATGCTGGCCTCCAGCTCCTATCCGCTGCCGGCGCCCAACACTGGATTGTGGTTGGCCTGGATCGCGCTGCTCGGCGCAATCGGAGCGAGCATGTATGTGTTCGTGGGGCTGAACATGAGCGGGGTGATCAGCCTGCTGCAGGGCACGACGCCGGGTTACTTCAATCTGACCGGGACCTTTGCGCTCCAGTTCACCTTTTTCGGTTTGCTCCCCATCCTGGCCATGCTCGGCGCGCAGTTTCCTCATTACCTAAGTAGCATCGTAGGCTGGGCTGGCGGATTGTTCGGCGTTCCACACTAACGTCGGGGTCATACCCACGGGCCGCTGCGGTCGCCAAGGTTCGTCAGGACTCGTTGCTGGAGCCCAGGGGATTCGAGCCTGGCGCAAGAATTGATGCTGCGCAAATGCCTGTGGAACAGCTTCCTGATACAGTAAACGTGTCTGGGCTGTGGACGCTCTGAGCACTCTGAGAAAGTCGCACTCATGGCTTTGCGTGCGATTCTAATTTTGCGTGCAGACCAGCGGTTCGCTCAATCGACTACGCCGTTTGGTTTGAAAGCTCTCGAAATCCGGGTTAAGACCAGCATGGAAGGCTGGAGCAAGGTTCGCGTGGAAACGGGGAAGCCGCCCCTCCGATTGGGCCTGATTGGGTGCGGGCGCGTCGCGCAACAATGCCATCTGCCGGCGCTGCGGGCGCTCACCAGCATCGAGTTGGTGGCGGTAGCTGATAGCGACTCCGCCCGCCTGGGTCAGGTTGCTGATCGGTCCGGCGTGCAGCGGCGCTACGGCGACTATCGGGCGATGCTCAACGATGGTGGAATCGATGTGGTCGCGGTCTGCGCGCCGCCCGAGTTTCACGCGGAGATGGGACTGGCGGTGCTCGATGCGGGCCAGCACCTGTTTTTGGAAAAGCCCTTGGCGCTGACTGTAAGTGACGCCGACCGATTGGTGGATCGGGCCGCCGCCACCGCTGGTAAGGCGATGACCGGATTCAATTTGCGCTGGCACCGCTTGATTCGCCATGCGCAAACCATCATCGCCGGCGGCGATATCGGAACGGCGGTAACAATGCACACGGTGTTCACATCCGCTACGGCATTCCCGGCGCAGGCTTCCACCTGGAGGCGTCGCCACGACCTGGGCGGCGGCGTGCTGTTCGATCTTGCCATTCATCATTTCGATCTGTGGCGGTTCCTGATGAAATCTGATGTCGAGGAGGTTTTTGCGCGGCGCCGATGCGATGAGCGCGGCGCGGAGTGCGTTACGGTCAGCGCCGTGATGGCCAATGGAGTGCTGGTCACTTCATCGTTCTCCCATGGCGTGAGCGACACTAATGAGATGGAGATTTGCGGAGCCAGGGGGCGGCTGTCGCTGTCGTGCTACCGTTTCGACAGCCTGCGCGTTCGCGCCAACGGCGCGCCGCCGGGAGCCGTGCGCAGTTGGGCGATGGGTGCGATCGGAGCATTGCGCAGCGCGCCGCAGGCGGCCGGCCAACTGCTCCATGGCGACGACATCATTGCCTCCTATCGAATGCAATGGGGCCATTTTATCGACGCGATACGCAACGACGCGCCCGTTGCGTGCGGTTTCGAAGACGCCCGCCGCGCGCTGCGCGTAACCCTGGCAGCGGCGGAATCCGCATCGCGCAGCCAGCCGGTCAAAGTCATGCAAGCAGGAGGAGCGCCCGAGCAGATTGCCGCGTCCGCACCTCTGAGCGGCACCTCCGGTTAAGGGGAGCGCGTGGCCACTCAGACCGAGCCCGCGATGTCCGTGGTGATCATCACACCGGATTCATACGACACCGTCGAAACGGTCGTGCGCCATGTGCATGCCCAATCCGTCAGGGAGCAACTCGAAGTTGTGATCGTGGCGCCGGCAACCGATACCATCCCGCTTGATACGCCAAAACTGCAAGGCTTCCACAACGTGCGAGTGGTTCCATTTGCGGACATCCGTTCGTCCACGGCGGCGGCGCGGGTCGCGGGTGTGCGCGCCGCGCGCGCACCGGTCATTGCATTCGTCGAGGACCATTCATTTCCGCAGCCGGGATGGGCGGAGGCGCTGATCGCCGCACACCGTGAGCCGTGGGCGGCGGTGGGGCCGGCGGTGGGCAATGCGAACCCCGGCAGCGCGATTAGCCGAGCCAATCTGCTGATCGAGTACGCACCGTGGCTGGCCGCGGCGGTACCCGCAGCCGTCGAGCCTCTACCCGGGCACAACAGCAGTTACAAGCGCGCGCTTCTGCTGGAGTATGGCGACGGGCTTGCGGCGATGCTCGAAGCCGAGAGCGTCCTGCACTGGGACCTGCGCGCCAGGGGTTTTCAACTGCGCCTTGAGCCGGCCGCCCGGATCCTTCACCTGAATTACTCCACCCTGCGGGCGTCGATGCGGCTGCGTTTCCACGCCGGACGCGTTTTTGCCGCGGCCCGTGCCCGTGGCTGGCCGATAACGAGGCGGTTCGCCTATGGCGCGGCGGCTCCGCTTATTCCGGCGGTGCGCTTGCAGCGTATCCTCGGGCAGGTGCGCGGACACCGCCGCGCGGCGTTGCCCGCCAACACGTTCCCCGCGTTGGTAATGTTGTTGGCGTGCGACGCCGCAGGGGAGATGGCCGGCTACCTGATGGGCGCCGACAGCGAGGGGGAGCGTGCGGGCAAATTCGAGTTCCACGCCGACCGGCAGCCTACCGCAGCAAAGCGGTACGAATCGGCAGATTCCTAGAGATTCATGCCGTCGCCGAATCGACCCCCCGATTATGCCGCGATGGTTGCCCTGGAGGGATCCATGGGCCGGCGTAAACCGGCACTGTCGGTCATCATCATCAGCCCCGACTCATACGACACGATCCGCGACCTGGTTGGGGCATTGCGCGCGCAAACGGCCCACGATGCGCTGGAAGTAGTGATCGTGGCGCCCGCGCCAGCGGTCCCGCGCGCCGACCTTGCCGATCTCGACGGCTTCTGCTGCTGGCGCATCGTCGAGTTGGGCGTCCTGCGGAGCGCGGCGCAGGCGAAAGCTGCCGGCATCCGCTGCGCGACCGCACCGATTGTGGTGCTGACGGAGGATCATTCGCTTCCCGAACCTGTGTGGGCGCAGGCACTGATCGATGCGCACGGCCAGGGCTGGGCGGCGGTCGGCCCGGCGATGGACAACGGCAATCCGCAAAGTCTGATTAGCTGGGCGGATTTCATTATCGGATATGGTCCGTGGTTTAATCCGCCGGTGGCCGGCGAAGTTGACCAGTTACCCGGCCATAATACTTCTTACCAGCGTGACCTCCTGCTCGAATATAATGACCGCCTGGAGGAACTGCTTGCCGCCGAGAGCAGTTTGCATCAAGAGCTTCGGGCGCGCGGCCATCGATTGTACCTGGAGCCGGCCGCCCGGACCTTTCATTCAAACTTCACCGAGCCTTCGCGCTGGATACCCTACCTCTGTTATTCCGGACGTCTGTTTGCGGCGCAGCGCGCACACTCATGGCCGCTGATACGCCGCGCGGCTTACAGCGCCGGTGCCGGTCTGATCCCGCTGGTCCGCCTTAAACGCCTGGTGCCGGGAATTCACCGCTCGCGCCCCGACCTGATGCCGCGCGTGCTTGCTCCACTACTGTTCGCGCTCGCCGTCGATGCCGCCGGTCAGTGGTTCGGATACACCTTTGGCGCCGGGCAGGCGGCGGAGAAGGTGGCACGATTGGAATTCCATCGTAACGCCGCTGGGACCCGCGCGACGCCGCCGCCTCGCCGCAAGAACTCGGACCCGTCCGCGCCTGAGCGGGAATGATGGCGGCGCGGGAAACCCTGTTCTCGATAATCATTCCGACCTATTCGCGGCCGGCGCAATTGGCGAGTTGCCTTGAAGCGCTGGCGCGCCAGCGGCTTGCGATGGACTCCTTTGAAGTGGTCGTCGTTGATGACGGCAGCCCGGCGCCGCCCGAAGCCGTGGTGCGGCAGTTCAGTGAGCGCCTTGTTATCAGCCTGATTGCCGCCAGCCACGGCGGGCCCGCCGCCGCGCGCAACCAGCGCCGAGCGTGCCATGGGCAGGTTTCTTGCCTTTACGGATGATGATTGCCAGCCCGCGCCGGATTGGCTCCGCGCGCTTGCGGCGCGCTGTGCGGCTGCGCCGGATCACATCATCGGCGGACGCACGCTCAACGCGCTCGAAAGGAATCCGTATGCCGCCACGAGCCAGCTCGTTATCGATATAGTATACAGCCGATACAACGCTGTGGGTGCCGGCCAGGCGCAGTTCTTCGCCTCCAACAACATGGCCCTTGCGGCGGATCGGTTCGTTGCCGCCGGCGGTTTCGATCGCACCTTCACGACCTCCGAGGATCGCGAATTATGTGACCGCTGGCGGCGCTATGGATACCGGCTGACCTACGCGCCGAAGGCGATCATCTATCATGCCCACGCGCTCAGCTTGTCTGGCTTGTGGCGGCAGCACTTCGGGTACGGGCGCGGCGCCTGGCGCTTTCACCGGATGCGTGAACAGCGCGGCGGCGAACGTTTCCGCCCCGACTGGGAGTTCTACCGCCGGCTGGCGATCGCTCCGTTTGCCCAGCGCCAGACGGCGCGTGCAGCAAAGATTGCGCCGCTGATGCTGATTGTCCAGATCGCAAACTGCGCCGGTTTCCTGTACGAAAGCCGCTGCCGCGCGGATTAGCGCGGCGCTTTCTTACATTCATTCACCCGGCGGCGCTCAGCTCCCAGCGCGGCGCCATCGCCACCACACCGCGAGCGCGTCCGGAACCGGCAATCGAGAAGCTGGCGACGGCGGAAAGTTGATCGACGACCTCGAACGACGCGCCGTCCTGCACCGCAAAGTCCACGCGGTAGTAACCTTTCATCAGGCGGTTATCGCCGTACCATGCCCGCAAACGGATGCGGCCCGCGGTCTGCGGGCAGGCAAACCCCTCCTCCGCCGACATGTTCCAAACACAGGTGACGCCGGCGGCGTTGACGATCGCCAACGAAAAGAGCGGCTGGGGTAAGGAACGATCCAGTTGGTATTCGATTTCGATGCCGAACGGCGCTCCCATCGCGACCGTAGTCATTGGGCGCGCGTCCGAGCCGTAGATCCGAGCGGCGACGACCGTCGCCGCGGGCGACAGCGCTATCGGCGGGAGGTCGCGCTCCCGGCCATCGCGGCGGAAAACCAGATGCTCGTAAGCGCGCAGCGCCTCGACTGACGAACCGGCAGCGACGATGCGTCCGTCGTCCAGCACGAGGCCGCGTTGCGCGATGAACTGCGCGGTATCCAGGCTGTGGGTGACGAGCACGATGGCGGCGCCCTGCTCGCGCATCCGCCTGATGCGCGCCAGGCTCTTGTTCTGAAAACCAAGGTCGCCCACCGACAGCGCTTCGTCGATCAGCACAATATCGCTGGGCACGCACGCCCCCACCCCGAAACCGAGCCGCGCCACCATCCCGGTGGAGTAGGTGCGAATCGGCTGGTCCAGCCAGGGTCCCAATTCGGTGAATTCCTCGATCTCGGGCAACGCAAGCGCAAGTTCCCGGCGTGAGAGCCCAACGATCGCGCCAATCAGGCGGATGTTCTCGCGGCCAGTCAGTTCCTGATGCAGCCCGCCGGTGATTTCGATCATGGGAAACAGGCGGCCGCGACACTGGACTCGCCCGCGCGTTGGCGGGGTCACGCCGGCGATGAGCTTGAGCAGGGTGCTTTTGGCGGCGCCGTGCGGCCCACGATCGCCACCGTCTCGCCGCGGCGCACTTCAAGGTTGATGTCGCGCAGCACCCATGAGTGGCCATCCTCGCGCGGCGAATGCGGCCCGCCGTTGCCCATCAAGCGCAGCCATTGTTCCCGCGGCCGGAGCCATCGCGGCAGCGGCAAGCCGTAGCGCTTCCATACCCCGTGCATTGCGATGGCGATGTCTTCAGCCATGGTTACAAAACGTCGGCGAAATATTGCGAGGTGTACCGGAACAACGGCCAAGCGATTATCCAGACGACGACGGTACCGCCAATCGAGCAGGCGAGCAGGGCCAGATCAGGCCCGCGGTCCAATACCAGAATGGCGCGAAATCCTTCGATGATTCCCACCATCGGATTGAGCCGGTACCATCCCTGCCATCGCAGCGGCACGCTCTTAAAGGAGTACATCACCGGCGTTGCGAGCATCCACAACTGCATCACGAACGGCAGCGCGAATACCGTGTCGAATTGGTAGGTGCCGAGCGCCGAGACCACCAAGCCGACACCGGTGGCCAGCAGGACCGTAAGCATCAACAGCGCCGGGAACCACAGCAGGTTCCACCCGACGGGTGTGCGGTACCATGCCATCATCGTGGCCGCAATGAGAGCCGCGACCGCCAAGTCAACCAGCGAGCCGATCACTTCGGCGATCGGAAAGGCCTCGCGCGGCAGCGCGATCTTCCTGATGATGGCGGGCTTGAAGTAGAAGGTCGGAGCGCAGCGCGCCAAGGCGTTGGAAAAGAACGTCCACGGGACCAGGGCGCTGCAGGTAAAGACCAGGTACGGGACGCCTTCGCTGGAGATATTAAGCACATGCCCGACGAAGGCGAACATCAGCAGGTATCCGAGCGGCTGAATGATCGCCCATGCCGGTCCCAGCAGGGAGCGGCGATAGCGCCCCTTGAATTCGCGCACGACCAGCGCCTCAACCAGGTGGACGGTTCTTTCCAGCCCGGTCTGCACCCGCGGCAATCGGAGTGGAGCGCTTGATGCCATCAGCCGGCGTCCACGGTCAAGGACTGATAGAGCGCGTGCAATTTTGCTCCCACGCATTCAGGCGAAAAGCGTTCTCTTGCGTACTGGTAAATCCAGTCGTGCGAGTATCGGTGCAGGTTATCAAGTAGGCAGTCCAGTCCTTTGAACAACGCATCCGCATCGCCGGATGCCACCAATCCGCCGGTGTCCTCGCCGAGGAATTCCTGCGGCCCGCCGCAGCGGGTGGACAGAACGGGGATGCCGCTGGCCAGGGCCTCGGCAGCGGGAACGGAAAACGTCTCGGTCAGACTGGACAGCACGAACAGGTCCGCTTGACGCATGAATTCCGCTACCTCCCGCCTGCTCTTGAGGCCGTGGAAGGCGACCGCATCGCCCAGTTTCAGGTCCGCAGCCAGACGTTCGTATTTCATCCGCGAATGCCCATCTCCCACAATGTCCAGGCGCCAATCATTTCGCTTGCGGCGCAGTTGGGAAAGGGCCCGAAACAGAAACGGAATGCCTTTGACCGGCGTCAGTTGGCCCACGAAGAGGATCCGTTTGTCGCGGGAGTCGCCGTTGCGCGGGCCTGGAGCGGGGAAGAACAAAGTAATGTCGGCCACATTGGGGATGACTTCAAAGCGCGCGCGAAAGCCGTAGTGCTCGATTGCTTCCTGCAAAAAATGACTTGCGGGAATGACTACATCCGCCCAGCGGAAGGCCAACCACGCTTTGCACAGGTCCAGGCGGCCAAGCGTCCTGCGGGGAAAAGACGAAAAGTGCTCGCTGACCACGACCGGGATCCCCTTGAGTTTGCCGAAAGCGACCGCGGGCGCGCCGGCATCATAGATGTGGACATGAATCAGATCCGGACGAAAACCCTGGCGCCCGATATAGCGGCAGCCGCGCAAGACGCTCCAAAAATATATGGGGTATGACGTTGCAGGTATGAAAGAGGGCCGATACCACATCCGCCAGGTGGGAATACCTTCCCCAAGGTTCGCGTCGCTCTCCTTTTCGATCCTCCAAAGCCCGCTCAAACTGGTGTCGAACCCGGCGCAGTGAAGCACCACCACGTCGTTATAAAGCTCAGCGGCCTTGGCCTGCTCGCGCACCCAAATGGCTTTGGCTGGTTCTTTTTGCGTCGGATACCAGTTGGTTACGAAGAGGACTTTCAGACGCTTCACGATCGTCGCCCTCTCAGGCGCTGCCAGTCCCGGACGGCTCAAGCGGCCCCGGCATTGGCAATTCGGCGGGCGCAATGAATCAGCACACCCGCCGCCAGACCCACGAGCGAATAGAGGTAGTAAAGCTGCTGCAGCAGGAAGCCGCGGACAGCAAGCCGGACGCCGCCATGGTCATAAAACAAACGGTACAGATCGCGGTTCAGGATCGCGGCGGCTGCCAGCAGCGCACCAAATACCAGCCCCATCCGGCTCCATTGGAGCGTGGCCATGAGTGCGGCGGTGAGCGCGACCGCCGTCAGCGCCGCCAGCCTTTGCCGCCAGGTGAAGTTAAGATCCGCGGGAAAGCTGCCGTTTTCCAGGGCCAGAAGTGTCCACGGGATCGCCCTGCGCGTCACGTCGGTCGCAAGCAGGCTGGGCAGAGTCCAGCGCTTGAGATGCGTGACCTGTAGGTCCCGATCGACAATGATCGTGGCACCGCCCGCAACTAGCCGCGCGCCCAACTCCACGTCTTCAATTGAGGGCAGCAGGTAGCGCTGCTGGTCGAAGCCTCCTGCGGCCATGAACAGATCGCGCCGGATGAAGCCGCAGGCGCCCCAGAACGTCGCCGCCTCTCGCCGGGCGTTCTGATGAAAGTAATGGTGGGCCAGATTTTTGAACAGGCTGACCGTCGAGCGGATTGCGGGCCGTGCGTCATAGGAGCCGATCACCGCGTCCACGCCTTCTTGCGCCATCGTATTGACGCCACGCGCGAACAGATCGGCAGTGGGCACCACGTCGGCGTCAAGAAACAGCAGGATTGCACCGCGTGCGGCCCGTGCGCCAGCATTGCGCGCCGCCGCGACCCCGCTGCGGACCGGCAAACGGAGCAGTTCGACGGGGAAGCGGTCCGCTGTCGCAGCGGTCGCGTCCTCGGAGCAGTCGTCGACCACTATGATCTCGGTCTCCGCTCCGGCCTGGGCACATGCCGCCTGCAAGCAGGCCGCTACTGTGGCTTCAGCGTTGTAGGCGGCGATAACAACGCTCAATTTTGGCGCGGCCGGGGTCATTATGATTCCAGCCTGCAAGCTTAGGAAACTCCGCGCACCGCGGACAAGGCGCGCCCTTCAGCTTGTAACTTACGCCGATTCAAATAAATTGCTGCCCACTTGGATAGACGTCGTACATGAGTCACCTGGATTCCAGCGCAACCACCGCGATTATTCTCGGAGCCGGTCCGGCCGGTCTTACCGCCGCCTGGGAGCTCTGCAGGGCGGGAGTACCGGTGACGGTGCTTGAGCAGGATCCACGGCAGGTTGGCGGGCTGTCGCGGACCGTTGAGTACAAGGGCTTTCGCTTCGATATCGGCGGCCATCGCTTTTTCTCCAAGAACCGCGAAATTGAACAGTTGTGGACCGAGATGCTGGGCGACCGGATGCTGGTGCGCGAGCGTCTGTCGCGCATCTACTACCGCGGGCGCCTGTTCAATATCCGCTCGAAATCTGGGACGCGCTGAGCAACCTGGGACCGTCGGAGGCGGCCGCATGCGTGCTCAGCTACGCGCAAGCGCAATGCCACCGCCGCGCTGACTTGCATAGCTTCGAAGACTGGGTCACGCATGCCTTCGGCAGCCCCCTCCATCACATATTCTTCAAAACTTATACCGAAAAGGTGTGGGGAATCCCCTGTACCGCCATCAGCGCGGATTGGGCGGCGCAGCGCATCCGGGGGCTTTCGATGCTGGCGCTGCTCAAAGCGGCGGTGCGATGGCCGTGGAACGGTGATGCGCCGGTCATCAAGACCCTGGTCAACCGGTTTCGTTATCCGATCAACGGACCGGGAGAAATGTGGCAGTCGATGGCCGACAAAGTGACGCTTCACGGCGCCGTGCTCGGGCTGGGCGAGCGGGTAACCTCCGTCGTTCGCGCCGGCTGAGCCATCCAGTCCGTGGTGACCAGCGGCGCGTACGGACAGCGGCGTTACCCGGGACGTCATTTCGTATCGACGATACCGATTCGCGACCTGATTGCGGCAATCGACCCGGCGCCGCCGGCTGAGGTCAAAGAGGCGGCGGCAAATCTCAAGTATCGCGATTTTGTCGTGGTGGCCCTTATCCTCGATCAGGCCGAGGTCTTCCCCGACCAATAGATTTACATTCACGAGCCCGGTGTACGTGTCGGGCGGATTCAGAATTTCAAGAACTGGAGTCCGGGGATGGTCCCCGACCAGCGCTTTACCGTGCTGGGGATGGAATACTTCTGCTTCGAGCGGGACCTGCTGTGGCGCATGCCCGATGCCGAACTGATCGCGATGGCCAGCCATGAACTTGCTCAACTGGGACTCGCCCAGGAGGCGCGCGTGATCGACGGCGCCGTGGTGCGCCAGCGCGCCGCCTACCCCGTTTATGATCATGAATATCGCCAGCGGGTTGACTTCGTGCGCCGCTTTCTGGCCGCCGAAGCCCCCAACCTGCAACTGGTCGGCCGCAATGGGATGCACAAGTACAACAATCAGGACCACGCGATGATGACCGGCCTGATGGCCGCGCGCAATATCATGGGCGCCACCTACGATCCATGGCGGGTCAACTCGGACGCACTCTACCTGGAAGAAGAGCGCAATGGTGATGGCGGTTCGCGGCTGGTGCCAATGAGCGTCGCGGCCAACGAAATCGCACCCCCGGCCAGCCCCGAGGAAGAGGAATAACCGCGCTGAACGGAAAAAGGCGACAATCTCGCCATCGCAGCGCGCGAGTTCTTCGCTGGAACTCCGGTGCTTCAGCAGCGAAGGAGTCCTCTGTCCCCTCTCCACATTCAGTCGTGCGAGAGGGTTAGCGGTGAGGGTGACTGATACACTTCAGGGAAGCACTCGTCTTCGTCGTTAGTCTGATTCCTGCCTGCGGCTATCTTCCAGCGCGCCAGGATCTCGGCTCAACACGCCTCGCGATTCCAGGACGGCGTTGCTCCAGAACCGGTTGCCTGGCTACGAGACGCTAAACCGACTCCTAGCGCCGCCGCGGCAAGCACCGTTGATCAAAATCGGTTAACACCTTGCGAACGAAGGTTTCTTGGTTTAAGAATTCGGGTTGAAATTGGAGCGTCAAAACGGAAATTCCGGGTAAGATGACACGTCAAATAATCGCTATCCTGCTGATTGTCCTGGTCTTGGCATTGCAAAAACCTACGGCCGCATGGGCGTACATCGATCCGAATTCGGTGGGATTCGTATCGCAGTTCCTTGCGCCGCTAGGAACTCTGCTGGTTTCGTGTCTGGTCTATTTTCGGCGCACAATCGGCAAGGGCCTGACTCTTACCTACCAGTGGCTCAGAAAAAGGCGCGCCCGAAGCACGCCCTGATGGCACGAATTCCTGAGATCTGGCATCGGCTCCTACGTTCAATAGCTGTTCCGACGCTGCTAATCGCTTGTCCGGTCTTGCTGGCGAAGTATTGGACCGCGTGGAACCATTTCCTGGGCGTTGCTGATGTGCTTACCCAGTGTGCGTTGGTTTCCGCTCCGGTAATTCTTACCGAAGCCATCGTGGCTTTGGCTCTGGCTATCGTCCTGTGTTTTCTCATCGAGCGAGGATGGCTCCGGGAAACGGCGACGGAGACGTGCGGCGACTTATTGACTTTGCTGGTGATCGGTTTTAGCGCAGCGCAGGTTCTTGGTGGCAGTCGATGGTTGGCATCCGTTCATCCGACGCTGCTGATTGCCATTGGAATCGCGATACTTGCTGCTGTTCGGCTGCGCAGCGACGAACCGAGGCTGCGGTTTGAGCAGTACAATCGAACCTCGGAAGTCATTCTGCCCGGGTTCGTCGTGGTGCTCGCAATCCTATTGCCAGGCCGAGTTAAGCTGCGCCGCTTCGATGCGATCCCAGCGGACTCGCCCCCAGTGCAATCCGCCCAGAAAAAACCCGACGTCATCGTTATAACCTTTGACGCGCTGTCGGCCGAGGATGTGTCGCTGCTGCATCATTCGTTGCCCACCACGCCAAACCTGGAACGCCTGGCCCAGACCAGCCACGTCTTCACGCATTTTTACTCCAGTAGCGATTTCACGACTCCCGCCGTCGTGTCGCTGATGACCGGAAAGGACCTGCTTGCCCATCGCGTCTATCAGCTCACGGGTATGTTGGCGCCGACAATTCGCAGTCAAAACCTTGCCCAGGTATTGGCCGACGCCGGTTACAAAACGATAGGCGTGGTAACCAACAGCTATGCCCATCCGCTGCATCTGGGTATCGACGCGTCTTTTGACTATCTGCCCGAACCCCCTACGAATCCCTGGTTGAGCCCGGTCAATTGGCCTCTTCAGATTGGACATACGCTGCTGTTCGATTCCGATGCGTCACCCACCTCCTGGGTCGTTCCAATGCTGCGCGCGTGGGGAAGATACTTGCCCAGCTTCAATCAGAGCCCCAACGTCGATCCGTACCAAGTATTTGCGCTCAGCGAGCGTCTGATGGATTCGGTAGCCGGACCAAAATTCATTTGGATTCATCTGTTCTCGCCGCATTTTCCCTATGTGACCAGGCCGCAGAGCCAGGGACGTTTTCTGGCCGGTAATCAATTTCTGACGCAGGCCGATTTTGAAGCCATCCGGCGCGTCGGACACTACCGTGGAGCGGCGCAGCCCCTTTGCGACGAATTGCGTGCGCGCTATGACGAGGCGATCGCGGAATCCGACGCCGCTCTCGGAGCTTTCCTGAATTGGCTTAACGAAAGTGCACGGCGCACTCATACAATTTTGGTCGTGAGTGCCGACCATGGCGAATCCTTCCATCAATGGTGGGGGCACCAGTCGCCGTTCCTGCTCTATCCCGAGGTTCATATTCCGCTCTTGATATCGTTGCCGGGGCAAAAGGACAGCATCTGGCACGACGAGGATGGCGGCCTGGCCGACGTCGCACCCACCGTTCTGGATCGGCTGGGCATCAAGCCGCCCAGATGGATGACCGGGCACGCGCTGCTGGCCCAAGGCCCGGCTCAAAATTCCCGGGAGCCGGCCTTTGCTGCCTACTTGGCGCGATCATACACATTCGGTGCGCCTCGGGTGGGCACGCTGTGTGCGTTCTCTGGCGATTATCAACTGGTTTGGTTCTTTCCGTTGGGAGTCAGGCGTTTATTCGACATTCGCCGCGATCCACGCGGTACGCTCGATGTGATCGGCGAACATCCGGATATTGCGGCTCGGCTGTCCGGGGCCCTCAAGCAGAGGTTCGGCGCCGATATTCCGGCTCTAAAGGATGAATAGGCAACCGGGAAACTGGTCAAGACCCTTGTTCAATTGCAGCTTGCGCGGCTGGCGGCGTCTCTTCGCCCGCTATCCAGGCGAGATCATACGAGGACTGCGAACGCGCTGCGTGATTTCCGGCAGCCTCGCCTCCGCACTGGAGTCTATGCAGGAGCGCTTATTCGGCGCGCAACTCGACTCAATTGATCTGCAGGACCCTGTTTTTATCATCGGCCATTGGCGCTCCGGCACTACGTATCTTCACGAGTTGATGGCTTTGGATGAGAACTTGCTGACTCCCACTACCCACCAATGCTTTAATCCACAATCATTTTTGTTGTCCAAACCGTCTGGGCGTCCAGGGACCGCCGTGCGCCGGCCATCGGGTGACCGGATGGTATCGGCGGACTCGCCGCAAGAGGAGGAATGGGCCCTACTCTGTCTTGGATGTCCGTCACCCTACGAAGCCTTCCTCTTTCCCAGTGCGCTGCGCCACGTCACGGCGCTTTGCGATCCCGGGCAGTACGCGTCGCAGGAACGTGCGGATTGGGAACGGCGCCTTGTCAGGTTCCTTAAAGCGGTCACGATGGCCGGTGGACCGCGGCGCTTGTTGCTCAAATCACCGTCGAATTCCCTTCGAATAGACTCGCTGCGCCGGCTGTTTCCCGGCGCCGCTTTTGTTCACATCACGCGCGAGCCCAGTGCGGTGATCGTTTCAACGATCGATATGTGGCAAAAGATGTGGCTGCGCTACGCCTGTGGTCCGACTGCAAATGTGGTTTGTCTGGAGAACCGCGTGATCGAAATCTTGCGCGATCTCGACAACAGCCTTCAAGATCAAATCCAATCCCTCCCCGACCGTCGGTTCACCACCGTAAAGTACGAAGATGTGGCGGCCGAACCTCACCGAACTCTCAAAGAGATCTACGATCATCTGAACCTGGGAGCTTGCCCCGCAGACGATCGCATCACGCGCTTACTCAAATCATCGCCACCATTGCGCCCCAGCCATCCGACAAGTCCCGCCATCGTAGCAAGGGCTCGTGAGCGCTGCGCGGCAATTTTCGACCGCTACGGCTATGGCTAATCTCCCAATCCATAATGAATGGACGAACCTTGAAGGCCCGCTCTTCTTACCAGCACTCAAACAAGATGACTGTGCCGCTGACGCTCCAGATAAAAAGCGGAAATTTCGGTTGAATCATGCAAACCTTCGGCAGTTGATCTCCGGCGGCTGCACCCTTCCTGAACCAAATCAACGCCGAGCGGTTTTTTCCGTGGCGCCGGCCTCTGTGCCGGAGTTTTTTTACTTGCCCGGGTTGGGCATAGTAGTCTCGGCGGACGCGTCTGCTCGCCACAGATAGCAGTCATACCGGCGAGTGCCCAACCAATACGGCACCTCGATCGCGTGCATCAGGGTGAGGTGGTGGCCCGGAGGAATCGAGCGGTCGCCGGACACCAGCAAACTCGGGTGATGGCAAATTCCGCCGCCCAGGTCACGTTGCGCCCTGTCCTCCGCGTCGTCCTGCCCGCTGCCGGCGTCGAGCAGAACCATTCGTAGCGGGCCACAGCAGGCGCGTGAATGCCAGGCGAAATGAATCCCCTCGCCGCGCGCCAGATTCGGGCCGTAGAGCCAACCGATGCAGGCATTCGGCGCCGCCTCGTGCTGGACCACGTTGAGGGTCCGCCAAAGACATCGGGCGCGCGCCGCGAACCGGTCCTGTTGGGCGAGATTGACCACGGCGAGGCCGGCTATCCCCAGCGCGATCGCGGCGTCGACTGCGCGTCTCCAGATCGTTACCGGTGCGTCGAGCGTCGTGCTCAACAATGCCGCGACCCACAGGTCGCCGCCCCACGCGGCCGGAATGGAATATCTTCCGCCGGGGTTGTGCAGGCGCACCGGCAGATAGATGCGGATACCGGCGATCAGCAACAGCAAGCCGGCCAGGCAAGGCCCACGGTATTCACGCCATAACGGGCCTAAACCCTCAGCCAGCGCGGCGACCAGGTTCGACCGCTCTTGAGGCCGCGATTCCTCAAGCATGGCCCGTCCCCGCACCAGCAATGCACCCACTGATAGTGCAATGGGCAGGATCAGGAAGGCCGCTTCTTTCCCCATACCTCGCAGCATCGCGATAAACTGATTGGGCGAGGGAGCGCCGGTTGCATATTGGCCTGGATGCCAACCGGTTTCGTACAGTGCGAAATGAACGGCCGGCACCGCCAGCGTCAACGCCAGGAGACAGGCGTGCCGGCCATGGCGCCGCCAAGCCTGGCGCAGATGCCGACCCTCGGGCGCCACCCGCAGCAGGATCTGAGCCGGAACAATCGCGGCAAAGGTGTTCTTGCATCCAAGCGCGGCCAGTACGCACGCGGCACCGGCGAGATCCCATCGAAGCGGCCGCGCGCTGCGCGCGGCGCGCACCGCGCAAATCAGACCGATCAAGGCGTAGGGCATGGCCACGCCCTCCGACAGGGTCAGCGCGATCCAGACTTCGCTTTGCTCCGGCGCCCACATCGCAATTGCGGTGGCGATGACCGCGGCTGCGGGTCTGATGCGCAACTCGAGCATCAGCGTGAGCATCGCCGCCGCGGCCAGCGCGGCCCAAAGCAACCGCGTCAGGCGCCATCGAAACGCGCTGGGGCCCAGCAGGTTCGCTTCAATCTCCCAGTGGGCCAACAGCACCAGGCGAAACAGGCCCAGGTTGTGGTATTCGCCGATGACGCTGTCCCAGTACTGCCGCAAGTGCCGGCCAGCCGGCATCGACGCCGCCGGATAGACCAGATTGCCGTCATCGTTGAAGTCGAAAGGGGTGGCCAGAGTGGGAAGATACAGCGATGCCAGCAAGCAGGCCCATAGCAGGATCCATCGGGGCGATCGCGGATGTGTCATGCAGCGATCGGCTGTTTTTACCTGTCCGCACGCTGGCACACGCCAACCTTCGAACCTGCGGCGCGGCACTTCAAATGCGCGTGCAGGGTTACTCTGAGTGAGCCCACGTCACGCGCTGCCTTCAATTGAGCCGCTCAAGCATCCGAGACGCTCACTGGATGCTCTCCTCGAAGATGGCGTCGCCGCTCTCTTCGTCTTTCCCGACCTGTTCGGGCGGCGGCGTTACCGCGATAGTCACCTTATCGATCGCGCCGGTGAATTTATTGTCGCCTTCCTGGTAGTCCTCGGTCACCGGCGTTCCGAGATCTTCGCCAACGTCCTCGGTCTCATCAGCGGAAAAGATGAACGGGACGGTATGCTCGATTCGGCCCTCGGCCACCTTTTCCCCGTTCACGTACAGACGCCCGGTGCCCCCCTTGCCAACTCCTCCGCCATCGTAAACGAACTCGAATCGCAGCGTGGCCTTGCCTGCCGGAACACGGTTTGCCGACTCGATCGTATAGTGCTGCCGATTAAACCAGTTGTAGCAGTACTTGAGTTTGCCGTCCTTTATATACAGGCTCCAGCCCGCGAACCTGCCGCCCTGTGCGAGAATCACGCCCTGGGCGCCTTGCTCAGGTATCTCGACCTGGGCGGAGATGGTGTGTGAGCGATTCTTTGTGTCGAGTGTCGCGTTTTCCATCAACGCGACCATTCCGGGGTACAGCGTCAGCGAGGTGCGGGCGCCCATTAGTGATGGCCGGCCCGCCAACGCCGGGACCGCGCGTTCCGCCGTGCGGTCATCCAACGGCAGGACGTCGTATTTCTCAGCCTCCGCGAGGAAGAGTTGCTGAAGCTCCTTGAGCTTGCCTGGATTTTTCGCCGCGAGGTCTTGGGACTGGCTGAAATCGTCGTTGGTATTGTAGAGCTCCCACTTGTCTTCGGTGAATTTTGGCAGCTTGACGATCCCGGTTTCCCACGGCGTCCGATGTTTCGTGACCGCGGTCCAGCCGTTGGAGTAGATGCCGCGATTGCCGAACATTTCAAAGTATTGCGTGGTGTGACGGGTCGGCACCTTGGCTCCGGCGAATGTATAGACCATGCTCACGCCCTCCATCGGCCTCTGCGTGATGCCGTCGACTGTTTTGGGCTGCGGCAGCTTCGCCGCTTCGAGGATAGTCGGCGTAATGTCGATCACATGATGCCACTGGGTTCTTATGCCGCCCGCATCTTTAATGCCCGCCGGCCATGAGATGACCATCCCGTTGCGCGTGCCGCCGTAGTGTGAAGCGACCTGCTTGGTCCATTGGAAGGGGGTGTCGCCCGCCAGAGCCCACCCCACCGGGATATGTGGAAACGTCATGGGGCCGCCAATCTCGTCGAGGTGCTTTATGACGTTCTCGGTCGTGTCGGGAGCACCGTTAAGAGTAGCGATCTCGTTGAGCGTGCCCGCCAGTCCGCCCTCGGCGCTCATCCCATTGTCGCCGGCGATATAAATGACGACGGTGTTGTCGGATACACCGATACTTTTGAGACTATCCAGCAGCCTGCCAACTTCATGGTCAGTGTATTCACCAAATCCGGCGTAGTTCTCCATCAGGCGCGACGCCACGCGCTTCTCGTCGGCGCTGAGCTCATCCCAGTCCTTGACGCCGGGCGCCCACGGAGCGAGCTGGGTTGTTTGGGGCACCACGCCCAACTGCTTCTGCCGCGCGAGCGTCTGCTCCCGGTACTTGTCCCAACCCTCATCGAATTTGCCGGCGTACTTGTCGCGCCATTCCTTGGGGGTGTGATGCGGCGCATGAAGCGCGCCCGGTGCGAAGTAGACGAAGAACGGCTTGTCGGGCGTCATAGTATGTTGGAAGCGAATCCAGGCAATTGCCTTGTTCGTCATGTCGGTCATGAAGTTGTAGCCCGGATAATGAGCGGGCTCGACGTGTGTGGTGCCATCGTAGATGAGCGGCGCCCACTGGTTCGTCTCACCGCCAAGGAACCCGTAGAACTTCTCGAATCCATCGCCGATCGGCCAGTGTGTGAATGGTCCTGAAACGCTGACCTCCCACGCCGGGGTCTGATGCATCTTGCCGAAGGCCGCCGTGTTGTACCCGTTCATGCGGAGAATTTGCGCGATCGTGGCAGTCTCGTTCGGCCTGATCGACGAGTAGCCGGGCGCGCTGGTCGCGAGTTCGGTGATCGATCCCATCCCCACCGAATGATGGTTGCGCCCGGTGAGCAAAGCCTGACGAGTCGGCGAGCAAAGGGCCGCCGTGTGGAACTGCGTGTAGCGCAGCCCCTGCTTGGCGAGCGAATCCATTGTCGCCATGTTGATGCCGCCGCCGAACGTACCGGGCGCGCCAAAGCCGATATCATCGAGCAGGATTACGACCACGTTGGGCGCATCCTTGGGCGGGCGGAGCGGCTCGATCGGCGGAAACTTCGCGTCGCGCGCGTCCAGCGGAACTTTGCCGGGATACTTGTACTGCGTGTCGGGTATTGGCAATTGAGCGCGATCGATTAGTTGCGCAGACGCAGGAACTATCCTGGCCTCGAGAACCAGGCACATTACAAGGCCAAGCAGCGGCACCAGTTTCTTCATCTTCAGCGTTCGCTCCTCTTTGCAGTTTAGCGATTGCGGGCGTTTTCTACACTCACCCGCAGCCTGCCCCTTCTCGCAAACTAAGCGGGCGAGGCTGTTAGCGGCAGGCCGGCAGGCATCGCGACCAAAAGCAGGCATCGCGACCAAAATAGGCTCAGAAGCTTCTTGATGCCATGCGGTAGCGGAGCGGCAGGTGACTGATGCCTCCGTTGACGGCCGAGCGCAGGCGCCCACCGGTCCCGACACCTCGAACCACTCCAGGCGCGCGAGCAAATGGCGGAAAATCGTCTCGAGCTCGACGCGCGCGACGAGTGCGCCCATGCAGAAGTGCTCGCCGACGCCGAATGCGGCCAGGGCACGATTGTGACCGGTGCTGCGCGGGAAGGTGATAAGGGCCGAAGCGAATCTGGCCAAGACCCTGCGTCCGAGCGGGCTTGTTTGTCACTGATATTTTTGCCAGCTTCCGAACTAGAGAACTAGTCTGGGGCGGCATCCAAACTGCCCTTGGGGAGGACGGACCACTATGTCGGACTATCGACTGATTTCTGCCGATTCGCATTTTGTCGAGCCGCCCAGGATGTGGGCTGAGCGCATTGATCGCCGTTTTCGCGATCGTGCGCCGCATGCCGAGAAGCTCGAGGGAAAACCCGGCGAGTTCCTGGTATGCGAAGATATGGCGCCGGCGCCGGTGGCGTCTTTCTTCAGTGCGGGAGTTTCGCCGAAAGAGTTTCCCGAATTTATGAAACGGGGTTTCGACGAGGCGCCCAAGGCGGTTCACGATCCTGCCGAGCGCATCAAAGATCAAGATCGCGACGGAGTAGATGCGGAAGTGATCTACACCTCGATGGGAATGCCATTGTTCGGCATCGAGGATGCCGAATTTCGAGCCGCCTGCTTCCGCGCCTTCAACGACTGGGCGACCGACTATTGCACTTACGATCTCAAACGGCTGATTCCGCTCGGGCTGATCACCTTAGAAGATATACCGGCGGCAGTCGCGGAGCTTGAGCGGATTAAGCGGCGCGGAATGGCCGGCGCGATGATCTGGGGCGAGGCTCCCCCCGACCGGCCCTACTCGCGTGCGGATTACGATCCGTTCTGGGCCGCCGCGCAGGAACTCGAGATGCCGATCTCGCTGCACATCCTTACAGGAGCCAAAGGCACCGCGGGGCACGCCAGTAAAGTGCTGAATCCCAACATGAAAGGGCTCGATTTCATTACCGGCGTCATCTCGATGATTCATCCAATCGAGCGCTCGCTGACCGCGTTGATCTTCGGCGGCGTTTTTGAACGATTCCCACGCCTCAAGATCGTGTCCGCTGAGAACGACGTCGCGTGGATCCCGTTCTTCATGTATCGAGTCGATAAATACGGGGCGCGGGGAAACAACTCCAGACTGTCGCTCAAGCCGAGCGAATACATCAAGCGGCAGGTTTACGCGACCTTCATTAACGACCCGGTCTTCATGAATCTGCTCGACTGGTATCCCGCTGATAACACCATGTGGTCGTCCGACTATCCCCATGGCCAGGCTACCTTCCCGCACTCGCAGGAATACGTCGCCGAGCATCTGAGCAAAGTCGCCGAACCGGAGCGCCGTAAGATCGTGCGCGACACGGCGGCAAAGCTCTATAAACTAGCTAATTGACAACATAGTTGATTAAAGCGGCGGTCCGTCCTTTGACGGCCGCCGCTTTTGCTTCGGCGTAATCAGATATCGTAAAGCCGGGCAGTTGTTCTAGAGGAATTTCCGCCGGACCTCGTCAGGCGGCGGCAACCTATGTTCCCAAGTGATAAAGCCGGGCTGCGTTGTCGAATACCATTTTACGGGTAACCTTCTCCGGCACTCCTTCGAAGTCCGCCTTGATCACCTCGCGGGAACGCGGCCAGGTGGAATCGGAGTGCGGAAAATCGGAGCCCCACATGTAATTGTCCTCGCCAAAGAACTTGAAGGTGGCGGGGCCAACCGGGTCATCTAAAAGGTAGCCCAAACTTGCCGCTTGAAATATTCGCTCGGCTTAAGCGTGAGCTTATGCCGCCCACAGCAAACGGTCTGATACCCGAAGCAAACAGGAGCGCCGTCGAACCCCGCATCTCGATATGAGGCGCGGTGTCCCTGAATTTGCGGTCAAGCCGCGAGGTCCAGAGATCGCCCGGTTCCACCGTGTGCGAATCTGCCGAAAGTACACGCATGCGACGAACCTCCCTGCCAAAAAAAAGACCGAAGCGGCGAAGACCCGCCGCGGGCTTGTCTGCTTGAGAGCTTATTGACGGGAGGCGCCGTCCGGGAAGCGATTTATGCGTATCCGCCCTGGCACTGGAGCGTCCTCTTTGACGGCAAAGTGTCTCTGTCCACTAGCGGTCCGAATGTGAACCAAGTTCTCAATTAGGGCGGCGCATCCATTGCTGGCATTCTGTTATTAGCAGGCAAATTCGCAGCGCTGCTGGCGTTACGTCCCAACGGCGAACGCGCGGGCAGGAATTCGCCCCCAGTTCCGGAAGAGCTCACGAGATCGTACCGCGTTCTTTGAACTTTGCGATTTCATCCCAGCTGTGACCCATTTCCAGCAGGATCTCTTCGGTATGCTGTCCCAATTCGGGAGCGGCTTCGCGGATATTCCAGGGAGTCTCGCTAAAATCGATTGGAGCCGGCACCACCTCGGTATCGCCGCGCGTGGTCGGCATCGTGGTGAAACATCCTGCCACTCGCATCTGGGCATCTTTCAGTACGCTGGGAATGTCGTTGGCGGGCGTATACCACACGTCCTCGCGATCGAAGGTCGGTCCCCACTCTTCGATCGTCCGGGTTTTGAAGATCTCGTCAAGGATCTCCATCAGCGGCACTGAATTGCGGCCGCGATTAGCCAACGAATCAAAGCGCGGATCGCCCAGCAGGTCAGGACGGCCTATCGCCCGCGTCACTCCCGGCCAGAAACGATCGCCCTGCAGACACAGCAGCCAGAACCATTTGCCGTCGCGGTCCTTGTAGCAGTTGATCAGCGGATTGAATGACGGAGTGCGGCTGGCGTTGGAACGGACCGGATAACCGAGCAGAGCCTGGTCCAGCGCGCTGCTTATCGCATAGGCTCCCGTCCGCAGCAGCGAAGCCAGCACCCTTTGCCCCTTGCCGGTTGCCTGGCGTCCGACCAGCGCCGCGCAAATTCCACCTGCCGCGGCCAGCGCCGTGTAGTAATCTCCGAATGCGCCGCATCGCATCATCGGAAAGTCGCCCTGCGGCAGCAATGCGGACCACACACCCGCACGGGCAAAGAAAGCACCGGCGTCGTAGCCCGCCCGATCGCGCCATTCACCCTCCGCGCCGTAACCCGTCACGTGGCAGTAAATCAGTCGCGCGCTGAGCCGATGCATCGCTTCGTAGTCAAGTCCCAAACGTTCCAGGGCGCCAGGCCGCATGTTGGTGAGAAAAACGTCGGCGCCAATTATGAGCTTGCGCGCCAGCGAGCGGCCCTCTTCGGTTTTGAGGTTGAGCACGATGCCGCGCTTATTGCGATTGTTGACGTTGAAGTTGGGATTGGTGATATCGGTGGGCTGCACTCCGGGATGGACATTCAGGGCCCGGTAGGGGTCGCCGTCAGGCGCTTCAATCTTGATCACGTCGGCACCCCAGTCCGACAGAATCCCCGCCACCATCGGCCCTGCCGCCCACATCGCAAGCTCCACGATCTTGATTCCCTTAAGCGGACCTGTAGCTTCCATGTTCGTGTTGCCCTCCCTGGTTTGTGATTGACACTCAACCGCCAATATTTTTCTTTGAGGAGATCGCTCCGCGTCGATCCCTGGTCGCCTCGCTGACCTTTGGCTCGGATAAATTGTTGTTATCCTGAGCCGCCTGGCAACGCCAGCGGTTGCGATTTGGACTCCGAGCCCGTGGCTTTTATGGTTGCTTCAGAACAAATTGTGCCGCAGGGTCGCTGGTAACCCAAAGCAGCGCCAGGGGTGGTCATGTCAAAGTCCGAAGCGATCGATTGGAAGGCAAACGGTGTCAAAGTGATTCCGGCGGACTCGCTGGACGGCAATACTCCGCAGACGCCCGGAATGAGCCGCGCGGCGGCTATCAACCATGCCCGTGTTGGAGCGCAGAAAATCTGGGCGGGCACCGTCAGCGTACTGCCCAACGCCAGGACCGGCGTCCATCATCACGGAGCGCTGGAGAGCGTCATCTACGTTTTGCGAGGCCGGGCACGCATGCGGTGGGGCGAGCAGCTCGAATACCAGGCGGAGGCCGGTGTCGGCGACTTCATCTACATCCCGCCCTACGTGCCGCATCAGGAGATAAACGCGTCGGACAGCGAGCCTCTGGAATGCGTGCTCGTACGTTCCGACAACGAGGCAGTGGTCGACCTCGACATCGAGCCGATTGAGAAGCCTGAGACGGTACTCTGGATCGATCCGATCCACAGGCGCGAGTGACTACCGGGGACGCAGGACCGCTCCCGGCTCATCCACCCTGCAGGAATTCGACGATGTTGCCGTCCGGATCATTGACCATCGCCATGATGACCCCGGGCCGGCCTTCGGTCGGCGGTACCAGCGGCTTGATTCCCTTGCTTTCCATTTGCGCAACGATGGCGCGCAGGTCGCCGACGTGAATCGTAAAGTAACGTATGCCCAGGCCGCGCCCAGGTCCGCCTCCCACCGGCTTGCCTTCCGGCTCGCGATCCATCTTGACCAGCTTGATCAGGCTCGTACCGCACATCAGCCGATACATTCGTCCGCCCCGGACTTCCATTTCACCCGCGTCCTTCATTCCGATCATGTCGCGATAAAAGGCCAGCGACTTGGCGGGGTCAGTTATCACGATTCCGAGATCGATCGAATCCTTGGTTAGGTTCACGTTGTCTCCTGCGCGGGCCGTTTTCAGCCCGGTCTCAGATTAATGTTGCGGGGCGGCCTTGCTGTTTCCCTTACGCGCTATCGCCCTTCGGAGTCAAGATTGGAAACGGCGCCGGCGAGCGCCGCGGCGTCGATTTGGCCGTCGGTCGCTCATTGTGTTAACAGGAAACTGCGATGATCCCCCGATTGTAACGCGGTCGGATTTCTGCGCCTAAGCGATCGCGCAAACGCGGGTCCGAATTTTGCCCGATGCGGGCCTCGAGGAGCATTATGGCTTCGTCAGTTGTATCCGCCGATTCGCATGTGCTGGTACCCGCCGACCTGTGGACCGCGCGGCTCGACAACCGCTTTAAAGACCGAGCGCCAAGGGTCGTCAGGAAGCAGGACGGACCCGGATACTCGTTCGTCGCGCCGGGTATTCGCCCGTTCCCCGTCGCCACCGGTTGGGGTCTGGGCAAGAGCGGCAAGGAATTGGCGCAGCAACTGACCAAGGGCTACGAAGCGGCCCGTCCCAGCGGTTGGGATCCGGCCGAACGGATCAAGGACCAGGAAATTGACGGGGTTGCCGCCGAGGTCCTCTACGCGACGCTGGGGATGCCCCTGTTCGCCCTGGATGATGTCGAACTTCAGCAGGCGTGTTTTAGGGCCTTCAACGACTGGCTAGCCGAGTACGCTTCCTACGATCGCAAACGCCTGCACCCAATCGCGCTGATATCGCTGGAGGACGTTGCGCAAGGCGCGCGGGAGCTGGAACGGGCAGTGAAGCTCGGCCTGAAGGGCGCGATGGTCTGGGGCGAGCCGCCTGCCGACCGTCCCTACCCCAGTTCCATATATGATCAGTTCTGGGCGGCGGCGCAGGATTTAGGCGTTCCCGTTTCGCTGCACGTAATTACCGAAAAGAACCAGAGCAAGGAGGTCAAGCTCGCTGGGGGCGGCGCCATTTCCAGCATCTCGATGACCGCGATCCATTCCATCCAGCAGACGCTGTGCAGCCTGATCTTCGGCCGGGTGCTCGACCGTTTTCCGTCGCTCAAGATCGTCTCGGCCGAGAACGACAGTGGCTGGGTCGCCCATTTCATGTAGCGACTCGACCATTTCTACGACAAGTTCGATACCATGTCGGAAAAGACCGCGCTGCCGATGAAGCCGAGCGAATACCTCCGCCGCCAGGTGTGGGCCACTTTTCAGGACGACCCGGCCGGCCCGGTGACCACCACGCTATTCGGCGAGGACAACTTCATGTGGGCGTCGGACTTTCCGCACAGCGATTCGACCTGGCCCAATTCGCTCCAGGTAATCGCCCACGATTTTGCCGACGTCCCCGAACGAATAAAGCGCAAGATCGTTTTCGAAAACGCCGTCTATCGGATGGGTCTTGACTGACAAACTCACCAAATCGGGAGGGCGAGCCGCAAACGTCTCCTGACTCCCTGGATCAGCCGGTGGCGGGTCGCCCATGAGGGACTCGCCGTCAGAAATGTTTGAAACTCGCGCGCCCCGGTTTCCGCCATCACGCCCATCCAGTGCATCACGCTGTGTTCGCGCCTGGCCAATCCGAAATCGGACGTCATGATACGGCGGTAACCCGCTGCCCATAACTATCGCGTCATATCGCAATGGGAGAGGCGCTTTGACGGTGGGCCACCATGTTGTTAGATGATGCGGATTTAGAAGCTAAATATCGGATTCAGATCGAAAGAATAGGAACCTCAAAAGGAGCGGACAAGCAAAGTCAATATGAAAAATTTCAAGTTAGCCGTTGGCTCGCTTGTTCTTCTGGTGGGATTAATCTGGGGATCGGCGGCTGCGGTACATGCCGATGATAAGCAGGCGGTATCCAGTGTCGAGCACAAGCTCGCCGCCGCAACCACCACCGATGAAGCGCTCAAGTACTATGGCCCGGGCGATGATGTTGAGATCTTCGACATGATGGGTCCGCCGCGCGAGTTCGCAGGCCACAAGGCCATCCGCGACCATTTCGCGGACATCTTGGGCCAGTTTAAGGACGTCAAGATCGATTTCGTCGAATTGAAGGTGATCAGCGACGGCAAGCTCGCCTTGGCCCGCAGTGTGCAACATCTTACCGCCATGGGTCCCGACGGCAAACCGTTCGATACAACTTTTCGGCAGACCGATCTTTTGCGCAAGACCCACGGCCAGTGGAAGATCATTGATCAGCACATCTCGGTGCCCGTCGACTTGAAAACCGGCAAAGCGGATATGGCATCCGGGATGTAAAGGTGGAAAGCAGGCTCCACGGGCTCCGATTTCCGACACCCGGTTTGATGACATCATTTATGTGACGGTATTGCGCGACGGCAAGCGTTTGCAAATACCGATGAGAATCGCGCAGCGCGATTATCGTGCTGAGTAGCCGGGGACGCTCCTAACCACCGCCGCGTCTTCTGACCGGCCGCCTTGATAGATGGGCGGAGGGGGGAGGGAGTCGAAACCTCCGGCAACCGCAATGGCTGCCAGGCCGGTTTTGAAGACCGGTGGGCCACCGGGCCCCTTTCTCTTCCGTCGGCGTCAAGATTTATCGCACTAAGCGATCGGTCGGAAACAGCGGCCTCCGAATTGGGTGGTCATCAGAAGGGTCGGAGTCTTGCCCCGCTTTGACGGAAGTCTATCTGTTCACTTGCCGGCGGCGGTATTCATTGTGTATGTTTATACACACCGAAGGCGGGGAGATGAGTCGTTCCGCAGTGCGACAATTATCAAGGCGTTAAGAAACGGGCCTCAAAGAGTCTGACATCTAAACATGCGAAGATGACACAGTATATCGCTCTATTACATAAACGGCGCCGCAAGGGCTATGGCGTCAGCTTTCCGGATTTTCCGGGCTGTATCGCTATCGGCGATGATCTTGAAACTGCTTTGCGGGAAGCGGCGGAGGCGCTCGCTTTTCACGTCGAGGGTATGCGTGAGGATGGGCAAAAGGTGCCCAAGCCCAGGACCCTCGAGCAAGTTCAAGAGCACGGTGAGGATTGGATTGAGTGGGGAGGAGCTATCGTTGCGACGGTTCCCCTTCTGCCACCTGAAGGCCGTAGCTTGCGAGTTCAAATCACGCTTGACGAGCGCTTGCTGTCAAAGATCGATGCGGTATGCAAAAACCGCAGCGCTTTTCTTTCAGACGCGGCCAGACGCCTGCTCGATGAAAGGTCCGCGGTCAAGCATCGGACTCCGTAAACCAGGAAGCGGCTGCTTGTAGCGTCGACTTAAAAAACGGGGATCGGACGGGGCGCGGGAGTGCGAGCCGCAGACGTCTCCTGACTCCCTGGATCAGCCGGTGGCGGGTCGCCCATGAGGGGCTCGCCGTCAGAAATCTTTGAAACTCGTGCGCCCCGGTTTCCGCTATCACGCCCATCCGGTGCATCACGCTGTGTTCGCGCCTGGCGTATCCGAAGTCGGAGGTCATGATGCGGCGGTAACCCGCGGCCCATAAAGCTTGCAGCACGGCATCGTTGTAAGAGCCCGAAGGCAAGGCAAAATTGCTGACCTCCTCGCCGATGAGGTCCTCGAGTCTGCGCTTTGAATCCAATGCCTCACGCCAAAGCTCCGCCGGGCCGACCTCGGCCAGCCGTTTGTGCGTCAAGCCATGCGAACCGATTTCGAATGACGCGGCTCGGAGTTCGCAGACCTGTTCGCGTCGCAGATAACCAGGACGGTCCAGGAAGGAGGAGGTGATGAAGAACGTCGCCGTGAGTCCCCGACCTTCGAGCTCAGGCGCCACGATCAGGTAATCGCTGCTGTGACCGTCATCGAATGTGATGACTATCGGCCGCCGCGCCGCATCAGGCTGATCCAGAGCCGCCAGACTGACCGTTTGCAGACCGCCGGCGACGATCGCGTCCAACTGCGCAGCAAACGAGCGCGCATCGATCGCATGCGGCCGGCTCCATCCGGCCGGGAGCTGCTCAGCGGTGGAGTGCTGGATTCCGTGGTACATCAGGATCGGAAGATGGGTAGTGTCGTTGTTGTTCATGATGTTACTTACTTCCAGACCGTCTCCATCATAAGCAGTCTGCGCCGTTGCTGCTTTCGCACGAACCTGACCAGGTCGAGTTCAGCGGTTCTTGGTTCGCGGCGCAGCCAGGCTCCAAGGTAACCGTACATAAGCAGTATTCCGGCCAGGCCTACCGGCGCCGATAAAGAGCGGCGGGCGGCGCGGGCGGCGAGGAAGAGCGGTGAATATCCAGCGTGGTATGCCGCCCGCCCGCCCGCGAGCAGCACGCGCCATTGCCCGTCGGCGGCGCCCAGGGGCCGATGATGGATAGCGTTGATGTGGGTGAAACTCCTGGTCCTGAAGCCGCGCATCATCGCCCGAGTCTCATCGATAGTGTCCCAGCCGGGGCCGGCCTCCAGGCCGCGAATAGCTTCGAAGCAGGCGCGTGAGTACATCTTGGTGTCGCCGCGCACATGAAAATCCGGGATTGGATTGTATCCGAGTGCCCGGCCACGACGCTCCAGCAAAGTCGCGCCGGCGATGCCCAGCGCCGGGTCACGTTCGAACTCCGCCATCAGCGACTGGATCACGGCCGGCCCGAAGCTGATATCGGCGTCCAGGCGCAAAATGAAATCGGCGTCTTGCCACACTTCGCGGGGCAGATAGCGCATCACGATCGAGGCGCCGCCGCGCTTGCGAACACGATCGCGCTTGAGGTGATGCACCTGGATGAATGGATGCTCCTTAGCGGCGGCATCGGCGAGCAGCGCGGTCGCATCGGCCGATCCGTCATCGATGATGATCCAGCGCCGCGGCTTGATGGTCTGGCGCACTATCGATTCGATCAGGAAAGGGAGAAAGCGTTCCTCATCTCTGGCCGGTGTGATTACTATGTAACTCTTGTTCATTTCGATTCCTTTCAGTCACCCTCTCCCTCACCCTTTCCCACAAAGGAGTGGAAGAGGGGCAAACAAGGGGATGCAGAGGGCGCAAGGGCCGGGGCCTGCTTCAGCTTTTGTTGGGCGTCTCGATATTCGAGCCGTTGCCGCTCCGCGAGTCCCCAGCACAGCGTCGCCAGCAGCCCGACTGAGTAGCGGCAGTCGCCGGCGGTGGTCTCGACCATGTTGAGAATCAAAATTGGCACCACCACGAGCAGGAACATCCGCTTCAACTGCCAGGGGTCCTGCTTGCGGCTTAGGATCCATACCCAGGGCCGCATGAAGAAGAACCAGAAGAGCAGCGCCGGCACCCCGACTCCAACTGCTCGCGACAGATAGCCGTTGTGAAGGGAGCTGTGAGGGCCTTCCTCCCACGGTCCCCACCAAACCGGGAAATACTTGCTCTGCAGGATCTGGCCCTCGACTTCGAAGCCATATCCAAGCAGCGGGCGCTGCTTGATTTCCTGCACCGCGAACTTCCATACATCGGTGCGGCCGGTCAGGGTCGAGACCTCTCCGCGGGTGAAATAATACGGCGCGACCTGGGTCGCGACGGCGAACATCAGCACCCCGCCCGCCAGGCAAAGCGGCACGGCGCGCAGACGGTATCGCCACAACACGTAGGCCAGCGCGCCGATTGCCAGGCCCACAAAGGGCGAGCGCGAATCGGCCATCGCTCCCAGTGCAATTGCCACCGCGACTTCCAAACCGAGCCAGATCTTTTGCCGCCGCGATATCGAGTTCCACACGATTGCCGCCGCGCCAACGGTGGCCAGCGTCACTTCGCCAACCTGATTGGGAGAACCGAAAAAGCCGCGGAAGCGCAGCATGCCGATGATTTCTTCTTCGCTCCACGCGAGTTCGTGCGGCACCGCGACCAAGGTGGCGGCCAGTCCCACCCAGACAACGCCCAGACCGACCAGAAACCATTTGAACAGGCGCTCCATGTCGCGGCGGTCCTTTACATCGGTGGCGATTTTGACCGTCACCACGTAGATCAGAATCGCCGCCGTAACGCGGGCCAATGAGTACCCCGGCAGCAGCGAGTAGGTGATACTGACCGCGCCCCAACCGAGATAGAGCAGGTAATCGCGGAAACCCCCGCGCCAAAGCAGGGCATTGCGCATTGCCCCGATTGCCGCGGGCACGCAAAACAGGAGCAGCAGCGGGTACCTGATGACGAAACGCTGCTCCTCGGTGACCGGGAGTACGGTTGCGGAGCACAGCAGTTCAAGCATCACCAGCGCGCATAGCAAATGGGCCCCGTCAACCTTGTACTCGCCAGGCTGCCCACAGAATAAAGACTGCGCCGGCAGCCAGCGCGGCCGCGGCGGCGATCGCCATCGAATTGAGCGCCAGCAGCAGCCCCAGTCCGGCGATTACTGCCACGGCAAAGATCGCAAGCGCGCCGGAGTCGGTGCGCGTCAAGACTTGTTCAGATTGCAATGTCGAATCCCTCCGCGGTGATGGGAACGTCCATCGGTTCACTAGCCGAAGAAGAGCGGCGATCGTCTCGCGCGAATCGGCGATCAGCACCGATAGCGGAGCCGGCAAGTTCATGGCCTCCCGTTAGCGGCCTGATGCGGCCGCTCGACCCATCGCAGTTCCTCGGCGCGGCGGCGATTGGAATCGAGCACCGCTTCGAGCAGGGGCGAATCCGCGATACGGCGCAGCAGATTGATGTTGGGAATCACGCAATGGCCGCCGATAAAGCCGGGGAAATAGGGCGTGTGCGGCAGGAAGTCGACTTCTTGAAAGAAGCGCACGGCCTGCTCGTAGTCAGCCCCCACCGCGCCGGCGTAGCGGTTGACCTCCTGGGCGAAAGCGATCAGCAACGCCGAAATAGGTCGTCTCCGCGAGCTTGGCCAGTTCCAGGGTCTCCGGCTGATCCATACGCTCGGTTTGAATGGCGGCCTGACGGAAATGTTCCTGCGCCCGGCGCGCGGTCTCCAGGTCGCAGGCGGCCACGAACTTTTTGTAGTGCAACAGGTCCAGCACCATGCGCACGTGCTTGCCGCGCACCGGACAGTAGGCGGTCGGCCGCCCTGAGCGCTGGGCGATCGCCCGGGTGGTTCCGGGGAGCACAGTACTGTTGATGATGGTGAGCGCCGGTTTGAAGCGCTCTATATAGGAGAGCGCGATTTCCTCGAACTGGTCCTGGCGCGTGAATGGAACGCACAGGTGCATGACCTCAACGGGGTCGCTGAAGTCGCGCGGCTCAAGGTCGTGTTTGAGCACCGGGCCGGTCCGTTCCAGCACTTCAGCCAGAGCGCCGCCGACTTCTCCCAATCCTACTACCAGAGTTTTACCTTTTTTCTGCACAGAGCTGCTCCTTACGATTAACTAAAAGCGAATCCACGGCCTCAAAGTAGCGGCGCGATTGCCGCGCCCAACTGAGCTTGCTGACTTCAAGAGCCGCGCGCCGCGAAAGCGCCGATCGCCGCTGCGGGTTGTGGTAGAGATCCTCGATCGCCTGGGCCAGGTCCCGGCTGTCACCCGGGGTGAAGTAACGTACCGCGCTATCGTCGAAATAATGCTCGATAGTGCGCAGGCGCGAGGCGATCGCTGGAATACCAAGTGTAGCGAATTCCAACAGTTTGACTGGCAGCATAAGCTGCGTGGCGCTGGTGGCGTGGTTGGGCACCAGGCCCACCGCCGCGCTGGACAGCCGGCCCGGCAGTTGATGGATCGGAACCGGATCTTCGAAGGTAACCATCGAGTCCAGCTCAAGCCGCCGGCACAGCGCCTTGATCTCGCCCAGATAGTCGCCGGCCCCGATGATGCGCAGCCGCACGTCCGCCAGACTATGGCGCACCAGCGCCATCGCCTCCACTGCGGTATCCAGCCCCAGCCGGTGCGTCACCGTGCCGTGGCAAACCAAAGTAAAGGGACTCTGCGGCGCGGCCGCGCCGCTGCCGTTGGTAAAACCATCGAGCTTGGCGGGCTTGAAGATGCGGGGGTCGGGACCGTTGGTTACCACCACGATCTTATGGGCCGGAATGCCGGCCTGGCACAGGCGCTCAGCATGCAGGTTATGCACTGCCAAGACCCGGTCCGCGAACCAGGCACTCATCCGCTCCCCGGCCATCAGCAGGCGCGCGCCGAAGCGGCCGCGCTGATCGTCGAATTTGTCCAGGTACAGTTCAGGCATGGTGTCGTGGATGTCGAGCACGGTCCGGGATCCGAACAGACGGCACGGCAGCGCGCTGAGAATTGCCTCGTCGGGCATGGTGCATACGATCACCACGTCATAGGGCCCGGTGTAGCTGCGGCGCAGCGCGATCGCGCCGGCACGGGCGAAAAATTTCAGATAACTTAGCACATAGCTGGCGCGGCTGCCGCCCCGGTATCGCGGAATTTCAATTCCAACAATGGTGACACCGCGAGCATCGCTGACGGGTCCGGAGGAGAGGCAGATTACGTCGACCGAATCGCCTCGGCTGCTGAGCGCCTCGGCCTGGCGTTTGACCCGCCCGTCGTGCGCGTAAGTTGTGTATGCGATGATCAGAACGCGTGTCACGATTACCTCCCACCAGTCAAAGTTTCGGTGCAAAGCCGGCGGGCGACCGCGCCGTGCGTCTGTGGTCCGGCGATCTCGGGGCGTCCGGCGCGAAGCTGAAGGTGCATCGCAGCGCGGCGCCGACACCATGAACTCACTTCCGAGGGCAGCGCGCGCCAGGCCGACGGCAAGTCCGCGAGCCGTTTGAGCAGTTCGGTATAGGCCCGCAACCCGCCGCCTTTGCCCAGGTAATCGGGATGGGTCAGGGTGAGAATCATACCGCCGCGTTGCGCCAGCCAGTTCGACTTTTCGATCCAGATGGGCAGCGGATCGCGGCGCAACAGGTTGATCAGCGTGTGATCCTGCGCCAGCGTGTAAGGCAATTCCACCATGTCACCGATGAAATACGGGAAAATCGAGCACGAACCGCCCGGTTGCGGCTCGAACGGATCGGTGTCGGCGAAGCTGGAATCGAAGTCGAAATCCATCTGGCTAAGCCAGCGCGCGTTGCGCAAAGTCGAAGGCGAGCGGAAGCCGCGCAAGCCATGCTCGCGAGCCAGGCTTTCCACGCGCGGCGCCAGCGCGAGGAAGTGTTGATGGCTGCGAAAGAGCATCCCGTCGTGACGCAGCCCATGCGCGCCGAACTCAAAGCCGCGGGCACGCAACGGCTCAACCCGCTTCCAGTCAATCGGATATTGATCCAACGGCAGGTTCCAGGCCGAGCGAAAACCCAAGCGCTCCTCCAACTCCGCTATCGCTGCCATCCGGTCAAAGCCCGCCGGGCTTTCCACATCGTGAGTCAGAACGACGCAGCAGGTGTGGTTTTCCGGCCAAAAGCCGACGTGCCATGCCTCGCGTGCGCCAACTATCTCCAACGCGCGCGCCACCCAATCGCGCTGGAAGACTATCAGCGCGTCTTCGCACGGCCACTTGGGAAATCCCGGTTGCCGCCGCAGCCGAAACAACAGCGATCTGGCCAAATGGCGCGCGCCGACCGGAATAAAGTCCTTGATCGCGTAGTACAGACTCATGCTGAGCCGCGCGTCTTCGTTTTCGCTCATCCCATAGCGCTCCAGCAGGTACCACTCCGATATCATCCGCGAGTATTCCACGGTGTTGGGCCCCAGGCCGGCGCGCCAGTCCTCGGGCAGCTTCCAGAATGAAAAGGCATCATTGGCGGTCACTCCGGCCATGGGGCGCACGGACTGATGCGCGATCTCGGGCGGCGTCATAACGATGTTCATGCCATGTACCTGTAGAGCGCCGAACTAAGTGCGCGAGAGGCAATTCTCGGCAGCCGCCGCCAGCCCTGGGACAGTAGCAGCATCGGTCCGGACAGAACCTCGGCGCTCACCTGGCTCGGAGCATCGGGATAAAAGCTGTAGGGCAGCGCGGAAGATTGCGCGCCGGCCTCTTTCTTGAAGCGGACCAGCCCGGAGTTGCGCGTGTCAGTCCGGCCAAGGTTTAACGATCGGGTGACGCCGGCGTGGCGTTCGATCACGCTCCAGATCAACAGTTGAGCGGCGCCGGCGGCGCTATCGTCATGGCGCGCGCTCCACTTGTAGTGCAGGCTGTCGAAGGATCGCAGCATCAAGCCCGCGGCGATCATCCTGCCCTTGTCGGCCACCGACCAGAATCTCGATGTCGCCGATCGGACTGAACAGTTCATGCGCGCGTTTGAAGAACCGCAACGACTGCACTGGAAGGCCTTTGCGATGGCGGGTTTCCGCCATCAGTTGATAGAAGCCATAAAGGTCGTCGATACTTGAACCGCAGCGCACCGATAAGCCGTTTTCCACGGCGCGGCGCACCTGCCTGCGAAAATGCGAGGCAGTGGCGCGCGAGAGCTCCGCTATCGGGCGAGTGAGATCCACGCTCCATTCACCGAAGCAGTTCACCACCTGCCACGGATCGGGTAGCGCCAATCCACGGATTTCACATCCTCCACGGGGCATCGGCTCCGCGGTCAAAGCGTCGCCCAACAGCGGCATCAGCGCGGAGTCCGCGGGCAGCGGCGGGCAGGTATCCGAGAACGGCAGCCCGACCAAGCGGGCTTTGAAGGGATTTTTGGTGCGCGCCAACAGGCACGCGGCGCCCAGTCCCGAACGGGAATGAATTCCCGCCACGACGATTTTAAAGCCATAGACCTGTTCGAGCAGGCTGAGCCATCGGTCATCATGGTAGAGCGTGGCGCCGTTGGCCCGCGTGGCGAGATCTCGCCACGCCGGGCGGCAGGCAGCCCATGGCCGCACTACCAGTTGTCCGCCTTCGGGCGGAGCTAATTTCGCTGCTGAGTTACTCAAGCTCTTTCTCCTTGTGCATGGGCGAGTTCGACTCTGCGCACTGCCCCAAAGGCGTTGCTCACCAGTTCACGGGCGGTGCCCGCTTCGAGCCACAGGAAGGCCACAGCCGCGGGGAGCGCCATCGCGCCCAGGGCTGGCAGCCCGTGGAGTTGCAAGCTGGTGGACAGGATCTTGCCGATCAGCACCCCGGCCGCGCAAAGTCCGGCGGTCTTAAAGCTCGGAACCACGGCCGCCATCACGCTGGAAAGGCTGGTTTGGACCATGCGGCAGGCGATTAGCTGGCCTATCCCGCTGATAGTCAGCTCGATCTGACTCATTGCGATACTCACTGCCACCAGGCCGCCGCGCGCGACCGAAAAAATTGCGACCACGATCAGCAGGAGGCGCAAACTATGAAGATAGACGTCCATCGATGGACGGCCTTTGGCGTAGTAAACCGCTCCCATTCCGGCGCGCAGCCCGATACCGATCAGGCCCAGACAGAGGATTCGCATCGGCAAGGCGGCTGGAATCCATTTGGCGCCGTAGATGTCGCGCAGTAATTCGGGCGCCGCCACCGCGATACAGACCAGGATGGGCAGGACCACGCGGCTCACGTAACCCAGGAAGCTGAGGAACGCCTTGCGCATTTCCGCGGGCCGGTCCTGCATGCGGCAAAAGGCTGGAACCGTGACGCGTCCCGCCACTTTGTAGAGACGGTCGGGAACGAAGCGAAGCAGGTCCCAGGCCATCCCGTAAAAACCCAGCGCCGAGCTTCCGAGCAGCCTTCCGACCAGCAGGTAATCAGCGTTATTGGAGATGCTGACCAGCAGCCTTCCGGTCACTACACCGCCGGCAAAGCCGCGCAGAAAGCGCGCGGCGGCTGGGCTTGCCGTGAGGCAGGTAGGGTTCGGCGCTATACAGGGTCAAGGCATGAGCGCACAGCCGCGCAGCCAGTCCCCCGGCCAGGCTCCAGCGCGGCAACCCCATGACCAGCAAGGCGATCGCGGCCGCCACGAAGGCCAGTTCCGCGCTCACCTCAGCCATCGCCAGCCGGGCGAAATCCAGCCGCCGGGTCAGGCGCGCCGTCGAGACCGAAGCGAACCCCTCAAACGCCAACGGAATGCACAACAGCCGCAGCGCCGGCGGCAAGGCCTGCATCGCCATCGCCCGGGCAATCAGCGGCGCACCCGCGTAGAGCAGGCCTGCGGTGCACATGGTAATTGCCAGATTGGCCCATGCCGCGGTGCTTTCGTGATCGGCGCGCAAGTCGTGACGCTGCACCAGCGTATCGGGCACGCCGAACTCGTTGATGATTATCACGATCGTGGTGATGGTGATCAGCACCCGGAACAAGCCGAAGTCAGACGGCGCCAGGGCGCGCGCCAGCATCACCATGCCGCCGATGCGGACCAACTGGACGCCGATTTCGCCCAGGATGTTGTTGCGCACCCCGCGCGCAAACGCCTGCCAGATCCCGCTCTCCGGCCGCTCAGCGTGCGATGGATTCATAGTCCGCTTCCTCCGAACATAGCCGGCAGCGTCCGCACCAGAATTTCCAGGTCCCGATAAAGCGACCAGTCTTCCACGTACTCGATGTCAAGCTGCACCATCTCATCGAAGGACAAGCGGTTGCGCCCGCTGACCTGCCACAGGCCCGTGATTCCGGGTGGCGCGTCGAGGCGATGGCGATGCCAGTCCTGATACAGCTCCAGTTCGTATGGCAGCGCCGGGCGCGGTCCGATTAGGCTCATCTCGCCGCGCAGCACGTTGATCAACTGGGGTAATTCATCGAAGCTGAACCTTCGCAGCCAGGTCCCGATCCGCGTAATCCGGGGGTCGTTGTCGAGCTTGTAAATTGCGTTGCCATTGCGCTTATCGGGCGCGGCGCCGTTCTGGCCGATCCAGTCCTTGACGTATTCGCGATGCACCTGCTCGGTGATTCCTGTGCGCATGGTGCGGAGCTTGAGCACTTCAAATTCCTTGCCGCGGGTTCCAATCCGGGTTTGCCGGAATAACAGCGGCCGGCCTTCGAACAGCCAGATCGCCATCGCGGAGATGAGGAGAATGGGCGACGATATAGCCAGCAGCGCCGAGGCGGCGGCGATATCGAAGCCGCGCTTGATGATCCAGTTGAGCCCCTCGATGTTGGTATTGCGCGGGCCGATCAGCGGGACCGTTCCGACCATCTCGATGCGCAGCGCCCCGGCATGCGCCTGGACAACCCACGGCATCACCCGCCAGCGAACATGCTTGCGCTCGCAAAGCTCGATGATTTCCTTAACGCGATCCGGATCGCATTCCGGCAGCACGATGGCCGCCTCCAGGTTGCGGCGCGACGCGGCCAGGACGGCGATTTGATTCACCCCGCCAAGCAGTTCATCGCCGCAGCGCTCCAGCGCTTGCGGATCGTCGTCAACGAAACCCAGAAATTCATACTGGCTGAGCTCTTCCACGATGCGATCGCGCACGTAACGGCCGATCGGGTTTGCCCCAACCACGACCAGCGGCACGGTCACCTCGGGATGTGCGTACAAATATTTGATGCAGCGGCGGGTAAAGGCGCGCCCCGCAGCCACCATCGCGATGCTCAAGCCGAAGGCCATCGCGACGGTCAGCCGGGAGACCTCCAAATGGGCAAAAAAACCGAATACGAGGGCTACCAGCCAGGTGACGCACGCCGCCCTGACGATCGCGAGCAACTCGTGCAGGCGGCCCTGAAGCGGCCGGTAAAGACCCATCGCCCGAGCCGATACAAGCCAAATTGAGATCAGCACGATCGCTCCCGCCAGCGTCGCGGTCCATTGAGCCGGTTTGAGCGGGCAGAAGTCCCCAAAGGGTTTGTGCGCAAACCAGGCCAGGCCGACCGCAAAGAGCATCGCGGTCGCGTCCGCTGAGGCATAGAGCGCCTGCTGGCGCCGCAGTTCTCCGTCGAGCACTGGCTTCAGCCCCTCGCCATCGCAAGTTCGATCGTGCGGCTGACCTGCCGGACTTCAGCCGCCTTCAGGTGCGGATGCATCGGCAAGGACAGCACCGAGTCGGCGATTGCCTCGGCGGCCGGAAAGTCTCCCGGCTGGTAGCCCAGGTAACGGCAGGCGGGTTGCAAATGAAGCGGCAGCGGGTAGTGAATTCCGCATTCGATCTGAGCATTCAGCAGGGTGGTTCGAATCACATCGCGCCGCGGACTGCGGATCACGAACAGGTGATAACAGGACTCCATCCCCTCGGGCTCGTTGAGGAATTCGATCCCGACATGCTGCAGCTGCTCGCGGTAACAGGACGCGATCCTGCGCCGGCGGGCGTTCCAGTCATCCAGCCGTTCCAGCTTGGCCCGCAGCACCGCCGCCTGCATCGTGTCCAGGCGCGCATTGTAGCCGTATGACTGATGGGCGTAATGGGACAGGCGGCCATGGTCGCGCAATTGCTGAACCGTGGCGGCCAGTTCATCGTCGTTGGTCGCTACCGCGCCGCCGTCGCCCCAGGCGCCGAGATTCTTTCCCGGATAAAAGCTGAAGCATCCCGCCTCGCCCACCGTTCCCGCCCGCATCCAGCGGCTGCCGTCGCTGATGCGCGCGCCGTGCGCCTGGCAGGCGTCTTCGACCAGTTTGAGTCCGTACGCGTCGGCGATCCGGCGCAGCTCAATGAGCGGGGCGGGTAAACCATAAAGGTGGACGGGAACGATTGCCCCTGGCCCGTTGGGGGCCTTGAAGTGCCCTTCGCGCAGGTAGGCTTCCAGCGCGGGCACGCTCATGTTCCCGGTGGCGGGGTCGACGTCCACGAACACCGGACGCGCGCCGGTCTGCACGATCGCCTCGGCGGTGGCGATGAAGGTCATGGGTACCGTGATCACCTCATCGCCCGCGCCGATGCCCAGCGCTATCAGGGACAGGCGCAAAGCGTCGGTGCCGCTGCCCACGCCGACCACGCGGCGCACTCCCAGGAAGTCTGCGATCTCCGACTCGAAGGCCGCCACCTGGGGACCGCCACGTATGCGGTGCGTTCGTGGATCTCCGCGAACTCGCGTTCCACGCGCTCACGGATTTCGCGATTCTGCTGTGCCAAATCGATAAATTTGATCTTCATGCCCGCACCTCGCTTAGTTGCCGAACGGGCCGGTGCAACCTGGCGGGAACGCCCGCGACGGTCGCGTCAGCCGGTACATCGCGGGTGACCAGGGCGCCCGCCGCGACCAGCGCGCCGGCGCCGATTTCAACCCCGCACATGATGACGGCGCCGCTGCCGATGGAGGCGCCGCGCCTGATCACCGTTTTTTCCAGGGTCCAATCGCTTTCACGCTGGGGCGATCCATCGGGATTGACCGCCCTGGGATGGCGGTCGTTGATGAACATCACGCCATGGCCGATGAACACCTCGTCCTCGATCTCAACTCCGGAGCAGATAAAGGTGTGGCTGGAAATCTTGCAGCGCGCGCCGATGCGCGCGTCGCGCTGGATCTCGACGAAGGTTCCCAGCCGGGTGTCGTCTCCGATCTCGCAGCCGTACAGATTCACGAACGGGGCGAGCCGCACTCCGGCGCCGAGTTTGACGTCGGCGGCCACGCATACGTTGGGTAGTTCGGCCATCTCAGTCCTTCACCTCCGCTATCATCGGTACGAAAGTGCCGCCGTTGCGCAGCGAGCGCTCGCACGCTTCGAGCACCGACACCACGCGCAGGCCGTTTTCCACGTCGGTCTTGGGCGTGCGGCCCTTGAGGATGCAGTCCACGAAGTGCTCGCACTCCACCTTCAGCGGTTCGGGCTCTTCGATGCGCGGGATATGGACGTCGCCGTAGCGGTACGACATCTGGAAATCGCCGTAGGTGTCGTAGTACGGATTCATCGTCACGCCCTTGTCGTACACGCGGATCTTTTCCTGCAGGGCGGTGTCGTCGTAGACCAGCATCTTGCGCTAGCCCACGATCGTGGAGCGCCGGATCTTGTTGGGATCGAGCCAGCTCACGTGCACAAAGGCGATGAGGTTATTGGGAAAGCGCAGCGTGAGCATCGCCACGTCCTCCACGTTGTTGCGATAGTGGCTTTGGGCGTGGCAGCTCACTTCGACCGGCATCTGCTCCAGCAGCATCAGGATGATCGAGATGTCGTGAGTCGCCAGGTCCCAGGTGACGTTGACGTCGCGCTGGAACAGGCCGAGGTTGGCGCGCACCGAGCTGACGTAGAAAATATCGCCCAGCTCGCCGCTCTTGATGATCTCGCGGATCTTGAGCACCGGCGCGCTGTACTCGAATGTGTGGCCAACCATCAGCGTCAGGCCGCGTTCTTTTGCCAGCGTGCGCAGCCGGCGTGCGGATCGCGCCGAAGTGGCCAGTGGCTTTTCCACCAAGACGGATTTGCCCGCTGCCAGGCAGCGGCTGGCGATATCGAAATGCGTGCTTACGGGAGTCGCCACGATCATCGCTTCAATCTCGGGATCGGCCAGCACCTCATCGAGCTCGCTGGTGGTTTCAATGGCCGGGTAAAGTTCCCTGACGTGTTGCAAGCGCTGCTGGCTGAAGTCGCAACAGATCAGCCGTTCGGCACACTGCATCTGGTAGAGGTTGCGGGCCCAGTTCGGACCCCAGTACCCCAGGCCGACAATTGCCACGCCGCCCAGCTTTGGCGCGCGGTCGCTCGCGATGTCCATGGTGCGGGCCGCCGCACCGTTAATATTTACTGCAGGTGGTGTCACCATCATCCTCCAAAACCCAGGTACCGGCGGATGAAGCCAGGCACCGGCGACTTGTAGCCGTTTAGAATCACGCCGCTGACGGTATGATTGGTTGCGCGCAGCACGCCGGCGGTGGTCAGAAGTTCCTGCCGCTCCGTGTGCTGATATCGGGAGACGATCAAAATCGGGTCCGCGGGCCGGGCCAGCGCCAGCATTCGCGGCTCCAGGCGGATTACGCCCAAATCGATCACGGCGATGGGAAAGCGCCGCAGCAACCCCTCGAGGTCGTCGAGCACCGGTTTGGAAAGATCCACCGGCGCGCGCGAAATCAGCTCCAGCCGTGGCCAGACGGTGCGCTGCACATTAAGAGAGATCGCGGAGGTCAACTCGGCCGGCAGCGGGCCCGAGCGCGCCAGCATGCTGCGCAGCGCGGGATGGCGCAGATGGCCGTCGACCAGGATTGTCCGCATCGCCAGGCGCTGACTGAGGTCGAGCGCCAGCGCGGCCGCGATCGTGGATGCGCCGTCACCGGGCCGGCATCCGCTGACCAGCAACCGGACCGGATTCTCCACCGTCCCCAGCGCGGCCAACTGTTCGCTGAGCCGGCACAAGGAAGGATCGTGTGCCAGATCGCCCCGCTCCACGAATGCGATCGGCGTCGCCGCGACCGGACGCAGCGGCCCGTTGGCATCCTCCAGCGGAGGCAGAACCTCGGTGGAGATGTTTGGGCGCACCACGGTTGTCACACCGCGCTGTGTCGCCTGAAAATATTTGCTCATTTCGAGACATCCCCGAGGTTCACCTTCGAGGCCTCCTTTAAACGAATGATCTGACCTGGATAAATATGGTTCGCATCGACTATTTCGGGATTGGACTTAATCAGCATCGCAACCGTGATGCGCAGTGCTGCGGGCGCCGCGTTCCCCTTGTGCCGCAGCGCGATTTTGCTGAGCGTATCTCCACGCTGAACCACCACGGTGGTCTGCTCGGGCACCGCGGGCGGCGGGGTTGCAGCGGCGGAAACGGGTGCTGCGGGAGCGCCTTGGGCCTTGCCGATTGATATGTCCGCCACCCCGGCGACTTGCGCCTCTGCGGCCAACGGCGCCGCAGGCGCCGGCGCCGGAGCTTGAGACGCGGAGGCCGGCGGCGCCTTGGTTAAAGCAGATACGGACGGGCGCGCCGCCGCGGAGTCAGGCACGGTTGCATTCGCCACCATTGCGACATCGATAGTTGAACGTTGCGGCTCCTTCGCAATCGCGTCTGAATTGTGGCGGGCGTTCGGCGCGGCCTCGGACACCTGCTGACGGCGCACAAGCGATGGCGGCGCCGCAACCTTCGGGCGCATCGCGGTCTCGATCGTGCCGAGGGCCCTGGGGGCGAAAAGATAGGATAGTCCCAGGGCCGCAATTCCTGTGGACAGCGCGGCGGCGGTTTTGATTAACGCTTTCCAACGCCGCTTTTGGCCATCCGAAGAAGCCGGGGGGCCCTCCAGGAGATGGTCATAGTCGCGGGCCGCTTCGCGCATATGATTGGCGCCGACGCACCGCGCCTGCTGGGCATACGCCAGCAGCAGTGCGTTGTGGCAGAGCATATTGATGCGCCGGGGAATGCCGCCGCTGTGCCGCACCAACTCCACCAGCGCGCCGCGCCGAAACAGCCGGCGCAGGTCTCCGCCCTGCGCCCGCAGCCGATAATCCGCATACTCGCCGACCTCGCCGGGCCGCAATGTGGGCAGCAGCGCGCGCGCTCCGATCCGCTGGTTTAACTGGCGCAACTCGGGACGTTGCAGCCGGCGCGCCAGCTCGAGCTGACCCACCAGTACGATTTGCAGAGGCTTGCTAACCGACCCCTGCGAATTGGACAGCAGGCGCAATTCTTCCAGTGTTTGATCGCTTAAGTCCTGCGCCTCATCGAAAATCAGCGACACGGATTCGTGTGGAGGCAGCGCATTCAGAAATGAATCCAGGGCCTGGATCAGCTCCAGCTTGCCGATGCGCTCGGGTTTGAAACCGAGTTGGCCGGCAATCAGACGCAGGATTTCCTCGAAAGCCAGCGTTGGGTTGGTGACGAAAGCGATGCGGACACCTTCGCAGCCATTGGCCAGCAGCGAGTGGACCAGCGTCGTTTTGCCGGTGCCGATCTCACCCACCAGCATGGTGAAGCCGCTGGGTTCACGCAGGCCCCATTGGAGCGCCGCCAGCCCCTCGCGGTGTCCGCGCCTAAAAACAGCGTCGCGGGCGAACCGGCAAGGGCGAAAGGCGGGCCGCTCAGGCCAAAATACTTGTAGTACATAGTTGTTACAGCCTATCGCTGAGGACCGCTACCGTGGGCAGGCCGCTAATCTTTGAAATCGCAACCGTCGAGGAGATCCGCGGATCGCGCGTCTCGTCCCAGTAGGCGGCGCCTATCCCGAAAACCAGCGCGATCAGAAAGCCCGCCAGCAGATTGACCTGCAGCTTGGGGAATATCGGCTCCAGCGGCGCCACCGGCTCCTGCACTATTGTGACGTTCAGAATCCTGCTGCGGTTGAGCGCCTCCCCCGCGCGCGCCTCCTCGCCCTTGCGGACGTATGACAGGTAGGCCTGCTTATCGGTGTCAACCTGAAGCTGGAGGCGCTCAATCTCCACCCCATCGCCGGCCAGGTTCTTGAGCTGCTGCTCCAACGCCGCGACCTGTTTGGCTTGCGTCGCCTGGGTAGCCTTAAGCGAGGCGGCCTCGCTGCGCGCATCGGCCAGGTCGGAATCCAGCGTGGCCCAGGTGGCATTGATGTCGGTGGTGCTCTCCTGGACTTCGCGATGGTTTTCGCGCTCCAGAATCTTGCGCGGCGCCGAGCTTGGCGTCGATTTCGCGGATGCGCGCGCTGGTGGGCTGGTACCGGCTGAGCAGTTCGGCGCGCTCCGACTCCAACTGGAGGACCTGCGGTTTGAGCTGCTGCAGTGCCATGTTCTGGACGACCTTGGACTCCTTGGCCAGGCGCTGCGGAGTGTGGGCCAGTTGCGCTTGCAGGTTTGCGACCAGGCTGTCGTCGGCATCCAGTGACGCGGTGGTCTTGCGATAATCCGCCTGCGCCGCATAGAGCTGCGTGATCAATGCCTGCTGCTGCGCGCCGACCTCGGTGATGCCGGTCTGCAGTTGCGCGCCGCGCAGGTTTTGCCGGGCCCGCTCGAGGCGATCTTCGAGCAAGCGGCGCTGCGTTTCAAAGAACTTCTCGACCTGGGTGTCGTGCGAGATACGGGCGTGAAGGTCGAGGTAACGGCTCAAAAGCCGGCTCAGGAACTCAGCGCTCCACTTCGGATCGTGAGCGCGAAACTCCACTTCGATCACGTTGGAGCGCTTGATCACGGAGGTGGATAGATCGGCTTCGATCTTCCTGGCCCATTCATCGCGCGGGGTCATTTGCGGGAGATCGTGCAGCGCGTGATATCCGGCTCCCGGCAAGGACAACAACGACCGCACCCCGTTTATCCCGCTGACTAGCAGACCGGTGCGCCTCTCATCCGGAACGCCTTCGAGCGCGCCCGCAACCAGCAAGGGGCTGCTTAACAGCTCGACCTCGGAGTTGAGGTCCTGCTCGCTGACCGGACTGGTCAAAGCGGAGGGCTGGTTGGGAGAATCCTGCTGCAAGCCGGGCGAAACCAGCAGTTGGGCGCGGTTGGATTCAACCAGGACCTTGGCCACCGATTGGTAGGTCGGCGGCAGCAGGAGGGAGCCCAGAGCCACCATCCCCAAGACCAGCAAGCCCGTCTGCAACGCCACGACCCAGCGCCGGCAGAGCATCTCGATCCAAAATTCCAGTGTTTGAGTTCCCATCGGTTTTTCCCCTTTTGCAGCGTCGCGAACCTAAAACATCGGTGCGGTGATAGTGACCGGGACCAGATCCCGGAAGTACTGCTTGACGACGAGGTCGACGCTGGCGATACCGCTGCGCGGCACGATCAGCACGTCGCTGGGTGCCAGCACAACGTCATCTTCATGTCCCTTGCGGTTGAGTGCCTTGGCGATATTGAGCGGCTCGTCACGCGCGTCGCCGCAGGCGTCGTGCCTGACCAGCACCACATCGGCAGGTCCGGCCGAATCGGTCAGTCCGCCCGCGGCCGTGATCGCCTGCAGCGCCGTCATGCCGGGTTGCATCGGTATGGTTCCGGGATGCTGAACCTCGCCTTCCACAAAGACCAAACGGCCCGGAGTCTGATCGACCCGCACGGTGGCGCCGGGGCTGCGCAGTTCGGTGGTATAGAGCTGGTTGAGTTTGTTTTCGACCTCAACCGGCGTCAGTCCCGCCACCGGGACGCCTCCCACCGCGGCCAACTCGATCCTGCCGTCGGGCCGTACGACCGCGTCGGTGTCGAATTCCGTATTCAGATAAAAACTGAGGTGAAGCTTGTCGCCGACCTGGATGCGATAAACGGTGTCATCCTCCACCGCCGCGGCCAGGCAATCAGGACGCATGCGATGCGCACCCGGGCTGCGGGCGCCGGCAACGTCGGTGCCGGCGGCACCCGCCGCGCATCCGGCGCACATCAGTGCGCAACACAATAAGGTTATGGAGGAGAAATTCCGTCGTTTCATGAGTTTTGCCGCCGTGCAATTAAAGTTAAGTCAAGTTAAGTGAACAGGTGCGTTATCATTCTTGTATGCTTGATAGGAACCAGAGTCAAGCTCGTATACGAAAATTGTTTCAAGTTAACCCGCTGCGGCTGGATTCGGTCCGGGCGCGGCGCGTTTAATGCGAAAAATAAAGGTGACAGGCCGATGTCCTTGCGAGCCCGGCACACGGATCCGCCCGCGGCTAAATTATTTTTAACCATCTTGACTTAACTCTAATGGTATGGTCTTGATTTGATACATTCGATCCGGAGCCGGCCTTCTGCGCGCAAACCGCTTTGGCCCGTTCCGGCATCAAGCGCAGGACCCAAGCAAAATGGAAAAAACGCAACCATGAGTGAAATCAAACTTGCACCGGCACCGGCCCTTCTCTGTGCGCCGCAATTGGAGCCCACGCGTGGCAGGCGGGGCCGACCCCGGCGGGCGCCAGGCGAAGCGGCGGAGCTCGAGAACAATCGCGTCCGGCTACTGACACTGCGCGAGGTCGCGCACTATCTGTGGGTTCATCGGGGCACGGTTTATCGGCTGGTGAAAGCGGGGAACCTTCCGGCCATCCGCGTCGGACGCGATCTGCGCTTTGACATGCGCGTCGTGGACGACTGGGTGGCCAACGGCGGCACCGACCCTTCGGATTCCCACAAGCGCAGGAATTAGCCTCAAAGCGAGATAATTCTGAGCCGATTTTTTGGCGAAAAGCCGTCGGCTGAGCGCGAAACGTGCATCAAGGGCCGGGGGCGTGTAACCTCTTCTTCGCCCTCTCCAGGATAAGGAGAAGGGACAGAAAGAACCTCTGCGCCAATATGTTCCTACACTCGGAACGGTGACATTATTTTCGCATTGGGGTTAACGCTCGCCGCGCACGGCGATAAGATCCGAGATCAGCACGCCTGGCGCGGAGGCCAGCGTCAGGCCGAACTGCGCCGCATCTCTCCCGAGTTGTGGCGCGGAGCGAGCGTCGCTGAAAACCACTATTGGAATCTCGACGTGGGTGTTGCGCAATTTGCGCACCGCCTCGCGCAGCGCCGAGTGGCTCACGGCTTGTCCTCTGAAATCGATCACCACCCAGGCGAAGTTTCCGCTCGCCACCTCGTCCGCCGCCCCTCTCGCTCGATGAAACCGTGGTCACCTGGACTTCCAGCCGCGACAAAGCCGCGATGAGGCCGGGGGTGGCGCTTTGCGGTCCGTACCACAGCAGCCTCCTGGCAGCCAGATTGCGGGCGCCGCGAACCTCCCTGTAGTAGTCCTCGTTCAGCGACTTTAGGAATGCCGCCAGGGGCGTGATGTCGACCTCGCGCAGCCTGATACGGGACAGCTCGGGATCTGCGTTTCTCAAACGTCCGCGCCGCGCCATGGTGGAGGCCAGCGGATAGAAGTTCAGGACCGCCTCGATGCTGGCCATCGAGCCGGTATGCAGATAAGGGCCGGATTGGCCGAGATCGCGCAGAGTCGGGGTTTTGAACATCGCTGCCGTTCGCGGCAACAAGGCCGCAGCGGAACATCGCTCGACACGAAATTGAGCGCACAGGATCTCGCGCAGCGCCCTTTGTGGCGCGGGCAGGTCCGGATTGCCCAGCACGTTCCATACTCCGAGATCGGCAAGCTCCGGACGCCCCGCCGCGGGCGCCGAGCGATAAGGACCGCTGGCCGAGGGATGCGCGGGCGATGACGGAAGGAACCGCTGCGGGTCGGCGTTGCGGCGCGCGAGATCGGGAATCCACAGCTTCTCAAACGCGCCGGGGCCGTGGATCGCATCGTATTCGAGCTGTGAAACGCCGGTGTTGTGAAAACGGAAATCGGTAAAGTGCGGCGGGGGATGGCAACTGACGCAGTTTCCCGCCCCTCCGGCACCGGCGGACTGGGTCAGAAAAATCTTGAGGCCCGCGAGTTCCCGGGGACCGAATCGAAAATCCTGGGCATGAAGGCGGAATCTGCCGTCGAGGTTGGAAACGAAGCGCGGCGCGGCGAGGGCATCGAGCAACGCGCGCAGGCGCCGGCCGTATGCGGGGTCGCTTTCACCGGGCGCAGGCGCCTGGGGCAGCTGGTTCCTGGCCAGGAACACATCATAGGGCGAGCCGCTGTAGTGCCCCGATGCATCGGTCGAAAAGCGCAATGAATCCATGTAGGCGGCGATCAGCCGGGCGACGGCGTCGAGAATCTGGCGGTCGCTGGCGGCGGCGGTATCAAGACGGAACCTTCGCTCCAGCCGGAATTGGGGCGGAATGCCAGCAGCGGCCCCGTCAAGTGCCTGGCGGTATGAGATTGCTCCATATAGACGGGCGAGATCGCCCTGGCCGTCGTCCTCGCGGATTACGGCCGCAATCTGCGCGACGGCGATTTCCTGTTCGGCCGCCAGCCAGCCGAGATTGCGTCCGGTGAGCGTGGCCACAACCAGGTCCTCGCGCGAGGCGAACTCACCGTCGTAGTGCAGCATCAGCGGCACATGGCGCGGCACCGTGGCGTCAACCATTGTCGGCGAATTGCGTACGGTGGTTGACACGCCATCCCCGCGGGCGGGAATCGGGCTGCGCGCGGAGAAATCGGTGTAGGAACGCACCCCACCGTGTTGGGCGTTTTGTAACTCGTCAACCAGATGACAGGTCCGGCAGCTGATGGCCCGCAAGTCGCGCGGCGGCGACGCGGGATCGGTCGAAGTTTCGGCATCGGCCAAACTTGCGCCGGACCCGCTGGCGCGTTGATGGGCAGAAAATGGCTGGGAGAATCGCGTTTCCAGAAACAGTCGCTCGCCCAGCGCAACTTCGGCGGGTAACCCGAAGGCGGGCGCCGAACCCACCGCGGCGATGGCGCACATGATGGCGTGAACGAAGAGGACGGCCAGCAATGCCGCCGCGGCCACCCGAGTCTTTGACAGCGCTCCTCCCCGGCGGGACAGCGCGCAACTCCTGCGCGAGCTGTCATAGTGTTTTTTGTTCCCGGCAACTGCGCCAGAGGTGTCGGGCCACCCTAGTTCGCCTGCGATTCGCGCTGGCCCAGACACGAACCCATCCAATGATTGTAATGGGCCTGGGCGCTGTTGGACGGCGGCCTGGGCTTATCCCACGAGGGCAGCTTGTTTGAACCCGGGTTGAAGCCGGTTTGGGTTGTGGCCCATTGGCTGCAGTCATTTATGTCTGTCTGCAAGCGAGCTTGCCGCTTCGCCATCGACGCGGCCGGGTAGGAAGACGCCACCCACGCCTGCCCCCAGGCGCGGACCGGAGCGAAGATCGCTGCCATTCCAAGTAGCACAGCGGCTGCCATCCATGCCGGGACGGTAAGCCGCCCCATCCAATGACCGGTTACAACGATGATGCGCGGACCCGATGCCACGAATTAGCCTCCTTTAAGATGCCGGCTGGCTGAAACCTTTCGATTTTCCCAGTCGAGACAAACACCATGACTAGATTCTTTTTAACACGACTTGATATAGCTGTAAATGTCTTGCTTGACATTTTGCCCCTGAATGGACGCACCCACGCTCGGACGGGAACGCTGAATCCGGTTTTGAAAGCCGGTTTGTCGTCCCGCGGCGGCAACCTACGGCATATGCTTGTTTTTAATTTTCCTTGATTCTACTTATCTAGCGTAGTAAACAGTTTGACGTTATGTCTATCTCACCGCAGAAACTGACCGTGTCTGGAAACGCTCCAGGTGGGCGAAATGGACCACACCTGGCTTTATTATTTGTGCTTGGCGCATGCGTGGTCATCGGGCTCGTTTGGCAAGCGCGGGCCCAGCAAGCTCAAAATCCGGTACAGATGGAAAACGCCCGCGCCGGAACCACGCAATGGCGTCTCGGTAACTCCGCCGATAATCAGGAGATCGAGGGTTACGCAAATCTGACCAGCGTCAACCGTGGCGGTTCGATCAATTTTTACGTCAACACCGCCGATTCCGCGTACACGATTGAAGTATTCCGGATGGGCTGGTATGGCGGTCTGGGCGGGCGCCGGGAGACCCAGCCGGTCACTTTGCCGGGAATCGCGCAGCCGATGCCCGCTCCCGATCCGGTCACCGGCATGGTCGAATGCAACTGGACCAGCCAATTCACTTTGACCACCAGCAATCCTTCGGACCCGACCGACTGGGTGAGCGGAGTCTACCTGGCCAAGCTCACCGGCCTGGATTCGGGCAAGAGCAGTTGGATCATCTTTGTGGTGCGCGACGATTCACGCGCCACCGATCTGCTCTACCAGCTGCCAGTCACGACCTTCGAGGCTTACAACGAATGGGGCGGCAAGTCGCTCTATGACTTCAACAGCACCAACGCCGCTCCCGCGGTAAAGGTGTCATTCAATCGCCCGTACGCGGCCGACCGCTGGAACGGCGCCGGCGATTTTTTCGACTATGCCTACTCGCTGCTGCAATTCCTGGAACAGCAGAGCTATGACGTCTCCTACAGCGGCAGCGTTGACACTCACACCAGTCCGCTGTTGTTGCTGCCGCACAAGGGTTTCCTGTCGGTCGCCCACGACGAGTACTGGTCGTGGGAGATGCGTCAGCAGATAACCGGCGCGCGGGACCTGGGCGTCAACCTGGGATTCTTCGGAGCCAACGACATCTACTGGCAGATACGCCTGGAGCCCAGTCCGATTACCGGCGACGCCAACCGCACCGTCGTCGGCTACAAGGATAGCTGGCCGATGGATCCGATGGCGGCCAATCTCGACCTATTACCTGATCACCAACCGCTTGCGCGACAGTAACGCCAGCCTGCCGGGCCTGCCCGAGGATGCCTTAATCGGCGAGATGTATAACGAGAAGGAGCCGATGAGTGTTGACGTGGTGATCGGCAACACCACGAACTCCATTTTCAACGGCACCGGGCTTTCCCCCGGCGATCACCTGACCAACCTGGTTGGTTACGAGGCCGATCAGCTGTATTTCAACGCGCCGGTCGGCACCCAACAGATCACCCATTCGCCATATACCTTCACCGACGGGACGCTTAACTTCTCGGACATCACGCTTTACCAGGCCAAAAGCGGCGCCGCGGTTTTCGCCACCGGCTCGATGCAGTGGAACTGGGGGCTCGCGCAGGGTGTCCAGTCAACGTCGTTCGTCAGTCCCGCCGCCCGGCGGATGATGACCAATATGCTGGCCCGCCTGATTACGCCGCCGACTCCGCCCAGTGCGTACGTCGGGTTGCGGGGCGCCGCCACCGCCAGCACCTCGACCGCCAGCAGCCGACTGAACGTCGGCGCGCCGGCCGGTTTGGTGGCCAACGACGTGATGCTCGCACAAGTAGCTGTGCGCGGCGGGACCAACACCGGCATTACGGCCCCCGCCGGATGGAACCTGGTTCGACTCGACAACCAGGGCACCTCGATCGCCCAGGCTATCTACAGCCATGTGGTATCCGATCCCACGGCCGAGCCGTCCAGCTACGCGTGGAATTTCAGCAGTTCCAATAACGCGGCGGGCGCAATCATCGCGTACTACGGGGTCAGCAACGTGGCGCCGGTCGATATCAGCGGCGGGCAGGGAAACGCCAGCTCGACCAAAATCACGGCGCCCGCGCTGGTAGTGCCCGGCGGCGATACCGGAGACCTGCTGGTGGCGTTCTTTTCCACCGCCACCGCCACAGGATTCACCCTGCCAACACCGACTTTGCCGAGGTGGAGTTTTGGCGCCAGCAGCGGCGGAATCGGGGTCGCCGCGTCCGATTTGCTGCTTAACAGTGACGGGACTACCGGCAACGAAATCGCGACCGCGACCAACGCCGCCCCCAATATCGGTGCGCTAATCGCTTTGCTGCCGCAATCGGCTGCAGCGCCGACGCCGACCGCGGGCGCTACGGTGTCGGTCACGCCAGCAGCCACTCCCGGCGGCGCCACGCCGACACCCGGCAACACGCCGATACCGACCACGGCATCGACTTTGACGCCAGCCGCGACTCCCATTGCGACGCCGGCGCCAACCGCGACGGCGACCACACGCCTGGTGTCGCTGCGTGGCGTGGGGACCGGCAGCACCGCCGCAGTCAGCACGCAACTGATCGTTAAGGTGCCCGGCGGCGTCCAGCCCAACGACCTGATGATCGCGCAGATCGCGGTGCGGGGCGGAACCGGCATCGCGATCACGCCGCCTTCGGGATGGAACCTGGTGCGGCGCGACAATTTCTCCACCACCATTGCCCAGGCGATCTACAGCCACCTGGTCCCCGCTTCGCCTTCCGAGCCCGCGAGTTACATTTGGAATTTCAGCGGTTCCAACGATGCTGCGGGAGGGATCGCCGCATATTTCGGCGCCAGCGTCGCGACACCGGTGGACGCCAGCAACGGTCAAGGCAACTCCAGTTCGACCAGCATCACGGCGCCGTCAATTGCGGTGCCGGCCGGCGACAACCAGGACCTGCTGCTGGGGTTGTTCGCGATTGCCAACAGTTCGGCCGTCACGGTTGCACCAGCATCCACGGCACGCTGGAGCTTTCATGCCACCGGAGGTGGAATTGGAGTGGCGGCCTCCGACCAGCAGCTCGGGTCCTCGGGACCAACCGGAAACCTGATTGCCGCGGCTGGCAGCGCGGCCAACAACGTGGGAGCGCTGGTAGCGTTGTTACCGGCGCAAACCGGCGCTCCGACGCCAACGCCAACCGCAGCTCCAACTGCGAGCGGAACGCCTGGTGCAACAGCGTCGGCAACTGCCACATCGACCAACACTGCGACGCCGACACCAACCGCGGTGCCGACCAATACTCCGACCGTGACGCCGTCGCCGACTGCCACGCCGACCAACACTGCGACGCCGACACCAACCGCGCTGCCGACCGATACTCCGACCGCGACGCCGTCGCCAACCGCCTCGGTCATCATTACGCCGCCGCCGACCGCTTCGCCGTCTCCAACCGCAAGCGCCACGGCCGCGGCGACCTCAACGGCGACCGCGACACCGAGCCCGGCACCAACGTCCATCCCGATCACATTGCGATCGAGCCTGACAGCCAGCACCGCCGCGCTCAGCACTCAGCTGGCGATTGGCGTTCCGACCGGGGTGCAAGCCAACGATTTGTTAATCGCCGAGATTGCCGTTCGCGGCGGCAGCAGACTGGCGATTACGGCGCCTTCGGCCTGGACCCTGGTAAGGCGTGACGATTCATCGTCCTCGGTTGCTCAAGCGATCTACCAGCACGTCGTGCCGAACTCGCCGCCGGAGCCTTCCAGCTACACCTGGACTTTCAGCACTGCCAATGACGCCGCCGGAGGAATCCTTGCCTACGTGGGAGCATCAACTGTGACACCGATTGACGCGAGTAATGGGCAGGGCAACGCCAGTTCCACCAGCATCACCGCACCCTCCACGACAATACCAGCGCTTGATACTTCGGATTTGTTGATCGGAATTTTCTCGATCGCCAACAGTTCAAGCGTGACCGTCCCCGCGGGCATGGTTCAGCGATGGAGCTTCCATGCAACCGGCGGCGGTATCGGCGTGGCGGCATCGGACCTGCAACTCGGTTCGGCGGGCGGGACCGGCAACCAGATCGCAACCGCGGCTACCGCGGCAGCCAACGCCGGTGCGTTGCTGGCTTTGGCACCGAGATAGAAGAGGCTGCTTGACGGCGATGATCACGACAGCAAAAATAGGAATAAGGGGGAAATATACATGCTATATCGAACATGCCTTCAAATTCGTTAAATCCGTCTGATAATTGCACGTTTCATCCCCGATTGCGGCCTCGACTTGAAACCGGGTCGTGGTCCGGGACGATCAATGTCCGAATCAATGACTTCAGAAAGGAAAATAAATTGAAAGCTATACAAATGGACCGCAAGCACCGCATGACGCCAGCCCCGAGCGCGCATGCCGTTATGACCATTCGCGATGCGGCCGCATTTCTGCATTGCCACACATCCACCCTTTACCGTCTGGTCAAGCGCGGCGAGATTCCCGCTTTTCGGCTTGGCGGTAGCTGGCGGCTTACCTGGGATGCGCTCGAACGGTGGATGCGCGAGAGTCAGGGCAGCATATAACTTTCCGGCGCGGGCGAGGTATTAATCCCCTCTCCCTGACCCAAGAGAGGGTTGGGGTGAGGGTGGATTAGTTAACGTCCGTCAAGAACTCCGCACATGTGACCAAACCAGCGGCGATCGGACTGAGTTTGGGTCTCGGTTCGACCGAACAAGGTTACGAGCTTGGAGCTTTGATGCCAAGCTTCTTAATTCGATAACGAAGGGTATTCGGGTGCAATCCCAAACGCTCAGCCGCGTTGCCCCTGCCCTTGACCTTCCAATTGCACGCCTCCAGAACCTTAACCACGTGGGAACGTTCGGCCTCGCTGAGGCTCTCATCATTTGATTCGCCGCGGGCGCCCGCCTCGCCGTGGGCGGCCGTCGTTACCAGATTCCCCAGCGGTTCATCCACGGTGAGAGCCGACCCCGGCGAGATGATAAGGGCGCGCTCGACCACGTTTTCGAGCTCTCGTATGTTCCCCGGCCAGGAATAGCTCATCAACGCGTCAATCACATTTTTCGGAACTGTCTTGATACTCTTGCTCAACCGCGTCTGCTTCTTCGCGATGAAGTACCAAACCAGCAGCGGGATGTCCTCGAGCCGTTCTCTCAGCGGCGGGACCACGATCGGAAAGACCTTGAGCCGGTAATAGAGATCGGCGCGGAATTTTCCCTCGCCCACCGCTTGTTCGAGGTTGCGGTTGGTGGCGGCGATTACGCGGACATCGACCTTAATCGTCATGCTGGAGCCCAGACGTTCGAACTCGCCTTCCTGGATCACTCGCAACAGCTTCGCCTGCAGTTCCAGCGGCAGGTCGCCGATCTCATCAAGAAAGATCGTTCCCTTGTCGGCCAGCTCGAATCGTCCGATTCTCTGGATCACGGCCCCGGTAAACGCGCCCTTCTCGTGGCCGAACAGCTCGCTCTCGATCAAGGTCGCCGGCAGGGAGGCGCAATTTACTCTGACCAGCGTATGCTCAGTGCGCCGGCTGCGGTTATGAATGGCCCGTGCAATAAGCTCCTTGCCGGTTCCAGTCTCACCGAGGATCAGCACGGTCGCGTCAGTGGGAGCCACCCGCTCCAGCTTATGGAACACGGCGCGCAACACCGGGCTGGTCCCCACGATTTCCTTAAAGTCGGCGAAATCCCTGAGCTCTTCGTGAAGATAGAGATTTTCAGCCTGCAGGTGATCTTTAAGTTGAGCGATTTCCTCCAACGCCCCCTTCAACTCCTCCTGCGCCAGCTCAATTTCCGTAATCGGTTGATGCACCAACAACAGGCGCTCCGCATGGCGATCCCGAAACCGGGTCACACACATTTGGAACCATCTTTTCTCAGTCGAGCTGTGGCAGGAGTATTCTTGGAAAAAGTCATCGCGCCGGCGTTCAGCGACCGCTCTGATCCCGTCCGCGGCTACCTTCGCCTCAGCACAGGTCGTTGAGGCGCGGTCGCAAACTTCCAGGTAATTCATGCCGAGGCCATACTCAGGACCCGCAAAGCCATTGGCGTTTGCGAAGCGCCGCCAGGCACTATTAACCCTGATGATGGTACCGCAAGGGTCCAGGATGGCGAGATTCAATGGCAGCGCGTCGATCACCTCCAGCAGGAACTTCTCCGAGTCCACCAATGCGTGACGCAAGCGCGCATTCTCGATTGCCGTAGCGGCATAGGACGAAACCACCGCCACCTCGGCGAGTTTATTTCCGGAGAAAGCATCGGCTACCTCGTCGTTCTCGAGGTAAAGGATTCCCAGGCGGCGGCCGAGTTGGAGGATTGGCGTACAAACAATCGCCAGGGGCTGATCGCGTCTGAGGTATGGATCGCCACTAAAGCGCTGGTCACAACGGGCGTCGCCAAGAACTAAGGTCTCACCGGTGCGGCTGACATATCGGACGACTTCCTGGGAAATATTACGGCACGAATCCAGCCACAGGCGCGCAGGGAACTTGACCTCGTCGCAGTCTACCGAGGCCAACGCCTCGACCCGGATGCCTTCTCCCTCCTCGCGCAACATGACCCCTTTCCGGGCGCCGGCGCTCCTCAGAAGCCAGCGGCCCAACGTCGCGGGCCGATAAAGCTCAACCTCTAGCTGGCGCTGGTCCGCGCCTTCGGCAGTCACCGGTTCTCCGTGATCGGAAGGCCGACGTACTGAAGCATCGCTCCATGCTTGCTGTGAAGGCGCTACCATTCGTAAATCCCCGCTGATTCGGCGTGGATGCAGGCTGCTGGTCTTTCAGATCGCGGTCTGTCCGAATCGAACCCCACTCTTATCAAGATTAGCATTCGGGTCGAAATCTCACAATACACGCCATGGTAGTTATATATTAACCGACTTTACGGAGTATAGATAACTATACATATCGAGGATAAGAGCAACCGGATAAAACAGACAAAAACAATTGGGCTGTTTCCAATGGATACAGTGCGTGATGAGCTGCCCGCCGTCCGTAGCGAGTTATTATACAAGCAGAAATATAGTGGCGGTTTAGAGCGCTGCGGAAATTTCACAGGGCGTGGTTCGATCGGTGGGTACAAATCTTCGCACCCTGGTCTCAATATTGGGTCCCGTTCGTTTGGCACCTTTTCGGAAATAAACCTGGGATGGCAAATTTTTGCCGCTCGTTCCGGAGACTCCGGCGCAAAATTCCCGTTCGCATTGAAAGTGCTGTCTAACAAACGAAACGATAACAACAAAAACACCAAGCATATTCGCAGGTTGTAATCCATGATGAAGACAAGACACCTCACTGATAAACATCGGCATCGAAGCAGTAGGAACGCCGCCACGCGTACAATCGATCATTCCTGTTCGGCGCGAAAAGCCTGTGTGCGCTGCTCGCTGATGATGGTCATTCAACATCGGTTTACGGCCTTCCAGCGCGCCTTCGGCCGAAATCCTTTGCCGGATGAACCGCTATTCTTTGTTGAGAATTCGCCATCCCCCCGGATGGCCAGCAGCGAACAGGTGGCCAGGCAACTGGCGCAGGCAGCCGCGGCCGCTACGGTTCCTCTGCCACCCCTGCTCAAATTCCTTGGCTTGAACACGGACGACGCATCGATTTCCCCACGATGACCCTATCGATCAGCGCCTGCATGATGACGACGGCGAAGATGCTGTTGGTTATCCGGGACGGGGTGCAAGGAGACTTTACAGAATGAGCGGGCTTTGGAAGGACGCGGAACAGAAGTTCAAGAATCACCGTGCGCGAGTGGGCGTCCTGGGTTTGGGTTATGCGGGCCTACCGTTAACCTGCTGCTTCGCGGAGGCGGGTTTCGAGACCATCGGGTTTGATGTGGACCAGTTCAAGATTCAGAAGCTGGCGGCGGGACAAAGCTATATCGGTCACATTCCCTCGGAACGGATTGCCCGCCTGGTCCAGGCTGGAGGTCTGCGTCCAAGCTCCGACTTCTCGCTGCTGCGCGATTGCGATGCCGCCATCATTTGTGTTCCGACCCCTTTGGGAGAGGGTCGAACACCCGACCTGTCCTACGTCGTCAAAACCGCCGAGACGGTTGCCGAATTTTTGCATCCCGGTCAGCTGGTGGTCCTCGAGAGCACCACCTATCCGGGCACGACCGACGAGGTTTTGCTGCCGCTGTTCGAGCGTTCCGGGCTCAAAGTCGGCGAGGATTATTTTCTGGCATTCTCGCCGGAGCGCGAAGATCCAGCCAACGCCAACTACAGCACCCAAACGATCCCCAAAATGGTGGGCGGTATTACCGCTCATTGCGGCGCGATCGCGGTCGCCGCCTATGGCGAACTGGTTGAGCGTGTGGTTCCGGTTTCCTCGGCGCGGGTTGCGGAAGCCGCAAAGCTGCTCGAGAACATCTACCGCTGCGTCAACATCGCGATGATCAACGAACTCAAACTCCTGTTCGAGCGAATGGATATAGATGTTTGGGAGGTCATCCAGGCCTCGGCGACCAAACCCTTCGGCTTCACGCCCTTCTATCCCGGTCCCGGTTTGGGCGGCCATTGCATTCCAGTGGATCCGTTCTATCTGACCTGGAAGGCGCGGCAGTACGACTTCAGCACCCGTTTCATCGAACTGGCCGGCGAGATCAACTCAAGCATGCCTCAGCATGTGGTCGAACGCCTGACCCAGGGACTAAACCTGCTGGGAAAAGCCCTGAACGGCGCCAGAATTCTGTTGATCGGCGCGGCCTACAAGCGCAACGTCGAAGACGTTCGCGAATCCCCCGCAATCCGGATCATCCAACTGCTTGAGCAACGTCTGGCGCAAGTAAGTTACCACGACCCCCACGTACCGCGTCTGGAAACCCGCCATCTGGAACGGGCCTTGCTCTCAGAACCGCTTTCTCGCGAGGTCATCGAGTCCTGCGACGCGGTAGTCATCGTCACCGATCATACCAATATCGATTACGAGATGATCCTCCGGCATTCCAAACTGGTGGTTGATACTCGCAACGCCACGGCGCCCTACCGCAAGCCGTCGCATTCGGTAGTGATGGCTTGATCCCAATGGCTATGCATACGAGGTATGGCATTCGTATAGGTGCACGGCTTGCGGCATGCGGGTCGCGGCGAGTTGTGTACATCGCGCTGGCCTTGTCGTTGGGTTTGTTGATCGGTTCGGGGCCCGGCCGATCGTGTCTGAACTCCGCGGGCAGCGCCGCCGATACAGGCTACGGTATGTTCTGCGCCACTCCCGCCTTTGGCGGGGAAGCGGCAAAGTTTGTGACCCTGCCACCCGGCTCGCCGCTCCCCAGCGGCGCGCAATGCGCGGCGCGCGTGCGGCGATCGTCATGGGAAGCGCGCCCGGAGAACAGCGCCGCGAACCATCGGTTTCCGAGCGCCGATGAACTCGCAAGAATGCACTCAAGCGTCCGCAATGGTGGAGTCCCAACGCGTTTCTTTGCCCGGGTTGACGGCAACTTCAGCGGCACGACCGACGAAATTATCCAATGGGGCGCCTGCAAATGGGGTTTCGACGAAGACCTCGTGCGCGCCATCGCCACGGACGAGTCTCATTGGCGGCAGGCGGACGTGGGAGACTGGACGACCGACACCAGCTTCTGTCCGCCGGGAACCATCAGCGGGAACGGATGTTACCAGAGTTACGGGCTGCTCCAGATCAAGCACCGCTCATTTCCCGGGACCTGGCCGATGAGCCGCGAGAGCACCGCGTTCAACGTTGATTACAAGCTCGCATACCAGCGCGCCTGCATGGAAGGCGGAAATGAATGGCTGCGTAAAGACGTCCCGCTGCCCGGTTTTCCGTCCTATCCCAACGGTTCAGGCGAGCAGATGTTGTGGGGCTGCGTCGGCGATTGGTACAGCGGGGAATGGTACGACGCCAAGGCTCTGACCTACATCCAAAGGGTGCGCGAGGAATTGGCGAAGCGTGGGTGGAGGAATTACCAGGATTAGACCTGCCACAGGGTATAACATGTGCCGCTTCACCTGATGCGGGACGGAAGCAGTGCTTGGCAAGATTATTTGCCGTAGTTCTTTTAAAGTAATGATTGGCGCAATTTCCTAAGGTCCCACTTTGCGAGCACCCTGCTGTCGGCGGCCGGCCTTGCGAGGAGTCCCCAGGGATGAAACCATAAGCAAATCTATGGAGTTCTCAACCGTTGCCCAGGCGGATCGCTACCTGTTCTACCGCTTCGACACGATGCCCGCGTCTCGGTCCAGCGAATGGCAGGACAACCCGAATTTCAGCATGGAGATCTGGAAGCCCTCCCCGCGGGCACCCTGGCCGCGCGGTATAGCGCGGGATAAAAAGCTACACTTTCTGTTCCGTACCCTGCTTCACTTCAGCGGGATTTTTCGCTCGCGCGAAAGCGGGGCGATTCTGATCTACGCGGACACGCGCGTGGTGCACTATTCCGCGTTTACACCACGTTATTGGCGCTTTCCATTCCTGACCATGCGCGACCTCCAGGTAGGAGACACCTGGACGGAACCATCATTTCGGGGCCGGGGGTTGGCAAAACAATCTCTTCACCGCCTGCTCGATCTTTTGTCGGAGCCGGGCCGCGGCATTTGGTACGTGGTCGGAGACGTCAACCGGGCCTCGATCAAGGTCGCCGAGGATTGTAGTTTTCATCTGGCCGGAATCGGAACCCGGGTCCGGCGTGTGAAAGGCTTCGACTATTACAAGCTGACCACTGCGGAACCCGGCAGGGGCGCCGCCATTCCCACGGGCGGCTGACCGCGGTCCATTCTTCAGGGTGCTGAACTGCCCGCATTTGGTACGGAGCGCCGCCGGCAGCGCCGCTTGGGCAATTGGCCCGCAACTCTCGGATCCCGTTCAGTCGGGTTCTCGAGGAGTCTTTATTGCTGCGGGAACCCGGCAGGCGTCAAGGAACTCCTCGACGTCACGGGTCCGGAAGCGCTTCACGCGGCCAATCGCGTAACAGGGCAATTCCCTCCGGTTCACCATCCGGTAAATGGTCATCTCAGTCAGTTGCAGAAGATCTGCAAGTTGACTGACCGTGTAAAACTCCCGAACTTCTTCAGGCTGGTCAGAATTGCGAGTTAATCGCTCTTCTTCGGGCGTGCGGCGAAGATTCTGATCACCCCGCGCGCCCCTTCTACTCAACATAGGCTCTCTCCCGGTTTCGTCTCGGATCGAAGATCTCGTTTTAAGGAAAGCTCATTGACATCAATGGGCTGCTTGTAGTCGGGGTATGGTCCTGCCGAAAACCCACGGTCCATCCAGTTTGAGATCCTCCTGTTAGCCTTCAATTCTTTTAGCTTAACAAGAATTTACTTGGCTGCGCAATAAGGTGGCGCCAGAAGAAGCAACATCGCTCCGACCGCCGTGAGCAGGCCCCGCACCTGGACTGCAGGGTCGCCGGAAAGCGTCCGCCATACGAGGATGTACGGTTGACGTTGGCTGGCTCGCCAGGGCCATTGGGTGCCATAGTTGACTTGTGTAGCCATGGAAGTCACTTTTTATAGAATACCCTTTGGACTGCCAGCCAAAGCCTGGACACAGGATGCACCGTCGAAGCAATGAGTGACATGGACCTCATCAGAGATGCGGAAAATGGCCCCGGTTCGAGTTTGGGGCGCGCGCGGCTCAATTTCGCCAGCGAGTCGGATATCGCCGAGTTCGTCGAGACGCTGGAACGCTATGAAGCCGGTGAGCTGACGGCGGATCAGTGGCGCGCTTTCCGGCTGGTGCGCGGGGTATATGGCCAACGCCAGGACGACGTACAGATGTTTCGGGTCAAAGTCCCCCAAGGCATTCTCTCGGCCGACGCGCTGCGAGCGCTCGCCGACGCCTGCGAGAATTGGTCGCGCGGCTTTGGTCATATCACGACGCGCCAGAACATCCAGCTGCATTTCATGAAATTGGCCGATACCGAAGCGTGCATGCGCCGGCTGGCCCAGGCTGGCGTTACTACGCGCGAGGCCTGCGGAAACTCGGTGCGCAATATTGTGGGCTGCCCTTTTGCCGGCGTGTGCCCAACCGAGGCCTTCGGCGTGTCGCCATATGCGGAGGCGGTGACCCGCTATCTCTTGCGCCATCCGCTCAGCTCTTCGCTGCCCCGCAAGTTCAAGATCGCTTTCGGTGGATGCGAGCCCGATTGCGCAGGAGGAGCGTTCAACGACATCGGCTTTCACGCGCGCGTGCGTAACATCAACGCAAGCGCGGAGCGCGGTTTTCGGGTGACGGTTGGCGGGGGGACCGCCACACTTTGCCAGTCGGGATGGCTTTTGTACGACTTTCTTCCGGCCGGCCAGATTCTCAATGTAGCTGAGTCGGTTCTGCGCGTGTTCCATGCGCACGGCAACCGGTCAAGCAAAGCCAACGCGCGGATGAAGTATCTGATCCGCAAGATCGGCTGGGAGGCCTGGAAGAGTCTCTACGACCTGCAATACGAGGCAGTGTGCGCCGACGGCGGAGCACGGCTCCCATTCGATCCGCACAATCCTCCCCTTGAAGAGCCCCCTTCCCGGGAGCGCCGCCCCCAGGCTCCGGATCAGAGCGAGGTCGCGCAGCGCGCGGCCGGGGCACGATTGCAAGGCCCTGGAATCGTACCGGAGGTCGTCGCGGCGACGCCGCCGTCAACGTCAACCGCTGACTTCGCGGATTTCTGTCGCACTAACGTGCGCGCGCAGCGTCAGGCGGGTTACCTCGCGGTAACGGTCCATGTGCCGATGGGCGATCTGACGGGGCCGCAGTTCAGAGTGCTGGCGGACCTGGCGCTCGCGTACGGCGATGGCAGCGTGCGCGCCACGCAGGAGCAGAATGTGATGCTGCACTGGGTCAGGCGCGAGGAGCTGCCTGAACTTTACCGGCGGCTTGCGGCGATGGGCCTGGGACGCGGCGGCGCAGGTACGATAGCTGACGTGACCTCGTGCCCCGGTGCCGAATCGTGCCGCCTGGCGGTCACCCAGTCGCGCGGGCTTGGCCGCGAGCTCACCCTTTTCCTTCAATCGCGCCCGGACCTGGCTGCGCTCGCTTCTGATGCTTCGATCAAGATTAGCGGCTGTCCCAACGGCTGCGCCCAGCATCATGTGGCAACCTTCGGTTTCCAGGGTGGAATGCGCCGCCTTCCCGGCAAGGGCGTCATTCCGCAGTACCAGTTAATGGTGGGTGGACGGGTCGAGGGCGAGGCCGCGCATTTTGGCCACCGCAGCAGCAAGATTCCCGCGCGGCGCGTGACGCAGGCACTTGAGCGGCTGCTGGAGTGGTATCGCGACCACCGCCATCATCAGGAGACCGCGTCACACTTTTTCGCCCGCGCCCATCTGAAAGATATTGAAGCGCTGCTGGCCGACCTGTGCACGATTTCGGCCGCCGACGCGCTGCCGGAGGATTACATCGATATCGGCGAGGATCACGCCTTTACGGGTGAAACCAAAGACGGCGAGTGCGCCGCGTAGCCCCGCGGAATCCAAACAGCTCCGGGTGTGATGAAATAGCAGCTATGGCTCTACGAGACCCATCGGAGGAGCAACTCGCCTCAGCCATCTGGGCAGCCATCAGAAAGGTCTATCGTACTGATATTCGCGGCACCCAGATGACCGACGTTCAATACCGCACCATAGACGAAGCGCTCGCGCGGGTCAGAAAGGCCCTGGAAAACGCCAAGTCAAACGGTATGGTGAAATCGGTACATTGATGGATTACTGTGACGAAAATTTGTGCAGACAGGTTCGTCTCGTGCTTATTTCAGGAGCGGCGAAACATCCGCGCGTCAAATTTGAACCGGGCCGCTTTCTCGAATTTGATTCTACGGAAATGAATGTGAGCCGGGTTCGACAGGACATTCCATTCGCCGCGGATTGCCGCCGACGGTACGAGCAGGGATACAGTCTGTCCAGCTCGAATCCATTCGTCCCCGAACCGACGCAAAGTTTCGTTTCTCGTTTCGTGCCAATTTGACGACAGACTCCGCGGGTCGATTCGCCCGATTTCAAGCTCGTCCGGGATCTCGCCTTCGATCCAGACCAGGTCTTTGGGCTGAAGATTTGGCTCAAGGTTTACGAAAGTCTCAACCGCCGCCAGCGCCAGAGAGGTTGAGGCATAGAGCACGCGTAGTCCGCGACTGTTCCAGCCGCCCCCGTACAGTCGAGCACCTTCGCCGGTTGCCGCCTGAGCAGCGGACCGACGCCGGCATATCCTCCAAAACCGCATCAGCTGTAGACGCCATAAGCGATCCGGCCCAGGATGTCCTCAACCTCGCGAGCGCCGACGTCGGTGTCCAACTGATCCAGAGGGCGTTCGCCACCCAATGCTCGATTTGGTGTGCGGAGCCACTCGACGGCCTTTTCTTCGTCGCCGATCATCTCGACCGCATTGGCATAGACCCGCGCGAGGCGAACCGTGCGATCCGACTCCGCTACCGTCAGGCGGGAGCGCTGGCTCAGGCGGCGAGTCATTGTGCGCTGCGCAATGCCGAGTTTGCGCGAGAGAACGGCATTGCCTAACGCGAGCTTCTCAGCGAGCGCTTTCACTGAACTCGCCGGCAGCTCCTTGCGAACCAGTTGTGCCAGGTCGTCTGAATTTTTTACGGTCTTGCCCAGCACCTTGCGGCCGCCCAGAACCTCCGCAATAACTGCAGACTCCATATAGGTGGCCTCCTGGCTATCAAGAATACGCCATTTGGCCAAGTATCGCTGCGTCCAAAAAGGGGTATTCACGAAGCCATACGGATTCGTTTGCCGCAAGACACCAGACGGTCGAAGCCGCGCCGAGGCTTTGGGCTAAAGCGATCCGAGGATGGCGAACGCTCCCGAAACCAGCGTCCAGCCTGCGAGGCCGGCGACGTCAAGCAGCGCGGCCGAGGGCGCGACCGCGCCCACATGAGCCGCGAGCAGCCGCGAGAACAGATGGGGCCGCGCCGCCAGTGCGTGCAACGCGGCCTGACGCAGCGCCGTGCGGCCGTCCATCGTCAGCATCAGGCGCGCCATCAGCCGGGGCATCCGCGTGATCCGCCGATGCGCAACCCCGTAGGGCACGAGATCGCCATCGGCCAGCGCGTCACCCAGCGCAAGCGCCTGGCGCAGCGCCATCGAGAGACCCTCTCCCGTTATCGCGTCGACCGAGCCCGACGCGTCGCCGATCAGAGCCACGGGTCCGCTGGCCACGCCACGCAGCCTGGTTGATACGCAGATGGCGCCTTTCACCGAATCGGTCGGTAGCGCGTCCTTCAGGCGGCCGGCGAGTGCGGGAAAGAGCACAGGCAGGTCCGCCATGCCCGGTGGCGCCTTCCGATCACCGAACAGCGCCACGCACACCTCATTGGGCGCGACCGGGGTCACACAGACCTGACAGTGTTTGTGCCAGTACACTTCAACCAGGTCGGTCCAAGGGTCGCAGCGGAAATGCGCGCGGAGACCGATACGCGGCGTGGAGCTCCAGGCGTTATCCAATCGCGCCCAGCGCCGAATCCGGGAATGCTGGCCGTCCGCGCCGACAATCCATCGAGCGCGCACTATTTGATCGCCGATTCGAACCCCTTCGGCGCTCAGCCACGTCACCGGCCTGCCCCAATGAATCGCGACGCCCAGTTCGCGCGCGCGTTGCGCCAGCAGCCGATGCAGCACAGTGCGGCGCACGCCGACACCGGTAACTCCCGCAAAGAGCGCCTGCGCGGACAGTTTGCCGTCGATGAAGCGGATGCCGCGAAAGGCAAAGCTCTCTTGCGCGCCCGCCGTAATTCCCAGATTGCGCAGCGCCTCGGCACCTTCGGGCATCAGCCCCTCGCCGCATGCCTTGTCAACCGGCATCCGGGCTGCGTCGGCAAGCGTGACGCTAAGCCCGCGGCGGCGGGCCGCGATTGCGGCGGCCAGTCCGGCCGGACCGCCGCCGACGATCACCACATCGGATTCATTTGGTGTCTGATTCACCGCGCAGGACCCGGACCCATTCTCAATCAACATGTCAGCCTTCAAATGGAGTTGATAACACGGCGAGCCATTCCGAGCGCCTCGGTCCAGAAGCTGGCCGAGGTGTGCATCAACTCGACGATTTGCCCAATGGCGGAGACGAAATGCTCAAGCTGCGCCTCTTCAATCATCAGCGGCGGCGCCACTTTGAGGACCATGAAGTTGTTGCCGCAGATTTGACTGAGAATGTCGTGGTCGCGGAACAGGCGCATCACCAGGGCCTGGCCGAACATTGCCGGATGGATCCGGGCAAAAGCTTCGAACGGGATTCTGAGTCGAAGCCGCTTGGGCGCGCGGAACTCGACCGCGCTCAGCATTCCGATGCCGCGAATCTCGCTGATCATTTCGTAATCGGCCAGCCGCGTGGAAAGCATCTGCCGCAACTGTTGTCCCAATCTCGTCGCGCGCTCGCCTAACCGCTCCTGTTGCAGCACTTCGAGGGTCGCCAGACCCGCGCGCATCGCTAGCGGATTCTCGCTGAATGTCGAAGTGTGAACGATTGAGCGCTTGAAGGAGCTGTAAGTCGACTTGTACACCGCGTCGGTCATGAGCACCGCTCCGACCGGTATCAGGCCTCCGCTGAGCGCCTTGGCGAGAATGATCATGTCAGGCTCGACTCCGAAATGATGCGCCGCAAGGAATGGTCCGGTGCGGTAAAATCCGGTCTGCACTTCATCCAGCACGAACAAAGTGCCATAGCGCCGGCACAGGGCCTGCGCCTGTTTCAGGTATTCACGGTCGGGGATACGCATTCCGGCCTCAACCTGTATCGGCTCCACGATGAAAGCAGCAAAGCGTTTGGACGCAAGCTTGGCCGCAAGCTCCTGAGGTGCGCCAAAGGTGACCATCTCGACGTCCGCAAGCATCGGACCGAATCCATCCTTCCAGAACGCATCAGACATGAGCGAGAGTGCTCCGCAAGTGAGTCCATGGAAGGCGCCCTTGGCCGAAAGCATCGCGACGCGACCGGTATGGGCCCGGGAGAATTTGATCGCTGCCTCGACTCCCTCGCTGCCGGAACTGGCGAAGAACGCTTTGGTGAGCTTTCCTCCGGCCAACTCGCAGAGCTGCGCGCCTAGCACTCCCGCCAGTTCCGGTACGCCGGTCTGGAGCATCGCGGCGCCATCGCATTGGAGTTCCGCTATAATCGCCGCCTTAATCCGGGGATGATTATGGCCAGCGTTGTGAACGCAGTAGCCTGAATTAAAATCAAGAATGAGACGGCCGTCTTCGGTGTGTAGTTCGGCGCCAATGCAGCGGCTGTACCGCGCCTTCATTTGCAACACTTCGAGCAATCGGACCCATTGCGGATTTACATACTTTTCGTAGAGTTCCATTCGCTCTACGGGGTAGTGAGCAGGCAGAGAACTTGCCATGTTAAATCCTTCTCGTCGCAGCCAGACGAGTTATTGTTTGGTTAAGCGGCGTTCGGATGGTAAGGATGGTCGAGACTCTGAAAGCGCTATACCGCATGGCACTCGTTGTGATGCATGCCACACTTCTCATTTAAGGAAAGCTCACGATGCATAGTCTGATTTCCGGTACCGCTGGAATTTGGCGTCACCGTCTGTTTGCGGTCTGTATTGGCGCTTCTCTTGGGGCCGCCATAGCGCTCGTGGGATGTTCCAGTAGTAGCACCTCGACGGCGACGGAGCGACATGGGCCGGCCGATAGTCTCGCAGCAGACCATCAAGTCGACGAAATTCTTGCTAATTCGTGCTTCGACTGCCATTCGGACCGCGGCAGCGGATCCTTGAGCGCGAAACTTGCCCCCTCGTATCTCTTCGGCGAGAACAAAGGACGGGACGCGCTGAATTTCTCGAACTGGGCGGCTGCGGATGCGAAGCAGCGCAACACGATGGCCTCCTTGATTGGAGCCGTCGTGGAAAGCGGCTCCATGCCGCCCGGAGATTACGTATTTTTTCATCCGTCGGCCAAGCTGGACGACGAGCAAAAGAGACTCGTGCTTCAGTGGACCACTCAGCAAAAACTTCTCCCGGCTCATTGACCCGCCTGAAGATAGATTCGCGAGGAGCTAAGAATTCCCACCGCAAGAAAGACCATACCGATTGCAAACGTAACCGCCGTGGGCAACGCTACACTTGACGGGCCGAGTCCGCGAATCATCAGGTTGTTGAACGCCTCCATGGTCCACGTCGTGGGCAGGACAAGTGCGACGGCGCGCATCCAATAAGGCTCGAAGTCCAACGGCCACCAGCATCCGCCAATCGCGGACATTGCCAGCGCGGCCATCGCGCCGATCGGCAGCACGGCGTCGCGAGTGTTGGCGACGCAGGCGATAACGAGACTGAAGGCGGCGGCCGCCAGGGAAATCGCCGCCGCGGGGAACAACAAAGCCCACGAGTTGCGTCCCAGCGATATTCCGAACAGAACCCAACCGGCGCCAAACAGCAGGATCATCTGGCCGAGCCCGATTAGAAAACGCGCCATCAGTTTTCCGATCATCATTCCGGAGGCCGAAGCGCCGCTGACGCGCAGCCGCGCAAGGGTTCCCCAGTCACGTTCATCGATCAGTCCCACGCCGACGCCCCACAGCATATCGACCAGCAGGAAGGTGATTCCGAACCCCGGCACATACTGATCGAACGTATTCACCCTGGCATCACCCCCGGTGATCGAGCGCTCGCGCCATCCAAGGATTCCCGGCAGTTGCGGTGCCGTTTGGGAAACTGGGTAAGCAGGATCGGGAATCGAGCGGAGGTCAGGAAGCACCGGTAGAGGCGGAAACCGGATCGCTATGTTGGGAAGCGCCGCGGATGACGCCGCATCGACGCGCGGCGGGTTGAAATCGAGTGGCTTTGAGAGTTCGGCCAACTGGGCTTGGCTGGGTGGCGTTGGCCACTGCGGTGGAGCGGGAATCTGGCCCGCGTAAGAGCCGGCGGCCACCTTGAGCTTAGCCAGCCACGTTTCGAAGTCGCGCTGGCTTGCCTGGAGTTGTTCGAGATAGCGACTGACGGCAACCAGCGCGTCGTGCCGGGCGGCAAGATTGTGCTCGACGTCAGTCCTGGTCTGCGCGAGGGCGCGAGAAACCTCCGAACTGGTTTCGGCCCTGATTCGGTCGATTGCCTGGCGGGCTCGCTCGGTCATTTCCGATTGAGCAGTGGCGCGGGCGCGTTCGAATTGCTTGCGAAGATGATCCAGTTGGGCCGCCGCGGCTTTCATCTGACCCGAGGAACGTGCGAGCTGATCACGGAGATGAGATGCCTGCTGCGCCATTTGTTTGCGCGCAAGGTCGTGAGCGCGAGTTGTGACCTCGCGGCACAGGCGGTCGAGATCAAGCTCGATTGCGCCGGCTTCCAGCCGTTTTACGGGATCGATGTATAGCGTCAGGTGGACGTCGCGCCCGGCCTGGAACGCAGCGGTTGTTTCTGACGGGATCACGATACAAAGCGGCGCGCGCGGCCGCCCACGGACGAGAGTGCGCGCGTCATCTAAATTCGCCACCTGCACAACCGACACCGAATGGTCACTGCGCAACGCATCAACGATCGCACGCGCGAGCCATCCGTGATCGCTGTCCACCACTATGATGGAATATGGTTCCGACCCAGGCCGAGCGCCATAGATATTGGCGAGTGAGAGTCCCGCCACAGTGATGATTACCAGGGGGCCGAGAAACAGCATGAACACCGCGGCGCGATCGTGTGCAAGAAGGCGAAATTCGTTCTGAAATACGATCCAGGCGGTGCGAAGCATGGCGAATCCTCGTTAAATCTCGGTCGCGGTATCGCGCAGCGCGTGGCCGGTCAACGCGATAAAAGCGTCGGACAAGTTGGGACTATGCACCGCGAATTCCAGCCGCTGGCATCCGGCATTGTCCGCCCGCTCCAGCAATTCGCTGACCTGCCTGAGGTTTGTGAGTTCCAATGCGACTGTGGTTGTGGCGGTCGCGGACGCCAGTTCCTTTATACCCGGAAGCCCCAGCTCCTTCACCCCGGCCATCCCGTCGTACCATCCGGGCCGTGGCGGCTTTTCGAACGTAATTTCCATGCGCGGGTGGCGACCGCCCAGCTCGATCAGTTGGGCGACGGTGCCCTGGGCGATCAACCTGCCCCGGTCGATCAGGAAGGCGCGGTCGCACATGCGTTCGACCTCCTCCATGTAATGCGTGCTGTAGAGCACCGCAACGCCGGAATCCGCGGCGGCGCGAATCGTCACGAAGATGCGTTCGCGCGACTGCGGATCCACGCCCACGCTCGGTTCATCGAGGAGCAGCGCCTGCGGCCGATGCACCAGAGCGCAAGCGAGATTGAGCCGCCGCTTCATTCCGCCCGACAGCGTCCGGACGGAATCATCGGCGCGATCGCAAAGTCCTACGGCATCCAGCGCTTCGATGCTCCGGGTTTCCGCCAGCCGGCGAGCCAGCCCATGGATGCGGGCGAAGATTTTCACATTTTGCATTGCGCTAAGTGGCGGGTAGAGAGCTATAGACTGCGGAACAAAGCCGAGCTTTCGCCGCAGGCTGTCAGGCGCCACACGCGAATCGAACCCGGCAATCCGAACCTCGCCGCTATCGGGTGGGTTAAGCGTCGCCAGGATCGACAGGGCAGTGGTCTTGCCGGCGCCGTTGGGACCAAGCAAACCGACAACTTCACCGGCATTGACGCTGAAAGTCACATCATCGAGAGCTAAACGAGCGCCGTAACTTTTCCGAAGGTGTGCGGCTTCAATCAGCGTAGGGCTGGGCATGAACGTTGAAAATCCCGACTCCTCTTTAGATTGTCTGAAGTAAAATCATATTTTTCGGCGCTCCGCCACGCCACCGCTGAGCAATGAATCGACGGCGTCGAAATATAGTTGCAGCTGTCGCGGCCAGCTCAGAGCTTCAGCGATCTCAGATGCACGGCAGGCCAGCTGAGCGCGGCGCCGGGCGTTAGTAGAGAGATCTACTATGGCCGCGGCAAGATCAGCGGAATTCCCCGCTTCGAAGAAGCGTGCCGCGGACGCTCCGAAGTAATGCTCGATCGCGCGCCGCCGCGCCGCGATTATGGGGATCCCGAGGGTCGCAAATTCGAGCATCTTGACCGGCAGCATCAGATGCGTCGCAGCACTCGGCAAATTCGGCACCAGGCCCACGTCGGCATGCTTGAGCGCGGCGGGAAGCGCCTCGATGAGCACCGGGGGAAGGAAACTTACCCGCTGTTGAAGTTTCATGGCGTCCACGCGAGTCCTGGCGGTTGCCAGATAATCCCCGCTGCCGAGAATCTCCAGACGTGCCCCGGGCAACCGTTCGCGAAGCAGATCCATCGCATCGAACGCCACGTCGAGACCCAGCCTTCGGGCGATAGTGCCGTGACAAATGATAGTAAACTTTTCCTCGCCCGTTCGTTGCGTGGGCAGGCTCCTTGCTAGCTGAGAAAAGATTCTGGGGTCGGGAGAGTTCAGAACGACTCGGATCTTGCGCGACGGAATTCCGGCCGCTTCCAGACGGCTCCGATGAAGGTCATGAACCGCCAGCACGCGGTCGGCAAGCGCGCGCTCGCACGCTCTTCAAGCATCAAAAGGCGCGCCCCAACAGCGCCCTTTCGGCCGCCGAATTTGTCGCTATAAAGCTCGGGCATCGTGTCGTGTATGTCGAGCATGGGCGGGGTGCCGAACATTTTCAACGGCAGCGCACAGAGCACCACTGCGTCCGGCATGGAACAAACAATCACCGCATCGTAGCGATTCGCGCGATGCAGACGTAGAGCAATAGCCATTGCGCCAGCAAAGAATCGCACATAGCTGCGGAGATACGCAGTCCGGCGGGACCCACGATATCGCGGCATCGCGACGCCAATCAAGTTTACTCCGTTGTGGGCTTGCGCCGGGGTGCTGGCAAGGCTAATCAGGTCCACGTGATCGCCTCGCGCGGCGAGCGCCTCGGCATGGCGCTTGACGCGCGCGTCATAAATATAACTGGTATAAGCTATCATCAAGAATCGGGGCATTGCTATAACTCACCCGGGACAGGGACAGGCTGCATCACCAGTGGGGACTCAGTCCGCAGCAGTTCTTCTGATGTTATGTTTTCCCAACTTGTAGGAAATGTCACTTCGCGAAAGGCCAAGTCTGCGTGAAGCCTCGGCCTGCGCTCCGCCAGTGGTTCTAAGCGCTCGTTGAATCAGCGCGCTTTCGAGTGAAGACAGAAACTCGCGCAGTTCCAGGGTCTCGGGCATCATTTCGGCGACTTCATCGGGAGTTATCGGCCTTTGGGGAGCGGTCGGGCTTGGGCGGCCGGCGGCAACGGCGGCCCCGCGGATCTGCGCCGCCACGGGAAAATTCTCCGCTATGATCTCATCCGCGGCCGAGAGAATACAAGCGCGCTCAATGAGATTCCTAAGTTCGCGAATATTACCCGGGAAGTCATAGTTCATCAGCGTGCGCATCGCCTCCGCGCTGATGGTCCGCAGCGGCACCTTGAGATCACGCGCCGCGTGCATCAGAAAAAGGTCGCACAGTGCGGGTATATCTTCTCTGCGCTCGCGCAGTGGGGGGACCTCCAGCGGCACGACCGCAAGCCGGTAATATAAGTCGTCGCGAAAGAGACCATCCTGTACGCGGCGTTTCAGATCCCGATGGGTCGCGACGACGAGCCTGACATCGACCCGGCGCGGCCGGATCGAGCCGACTCGCGTGACCAGTCCGTCCGTGAGTACGCGGAGCAGCTTTGCCTGCGCCGGCATGGACAACTCCCCGGCT
>DASZGF010000189.1:0-4541 GCA_035939115.1 Binataceae bacterium (SeqCode) | reverse complement strand
GGCGAATGCGACTATTTTAAGTTGCTGAAAACTGATCGACCCATGATGAGGTCAAAAAACCTTCATGTAGGCAGTCGCAAGCTGCAGCTCATCCTCCGGGTGAGCCCAATCGCACGGATACTGGAGGGGCTCGCAACGTCTCCAAGCGCTCAAAACTAAGGCGCGGGCATTAGCGGCGCTCCAGGCGGCAAGAACGGTCCAGCGGCTGGCAAAGGCACCGTTGGCTCGGCCTCTCAGAGTTTGCCAGTGCAAGAGCAGGACCCGGCGAACGTCAAGGGAATGACCGGAAACAAGAGCGGGCCGCCCGCCAAGCGCTAGGTCCTGTCCTATGGCGAATAACTGAGAAAAGGGAGCACGCTTTGCCCAAGGAAAATGATCTCGAAGGCGCACAAGATCAGGGCGGCAAACATGGCGGTCAGGCTGGCATGCCGAAGCCCCCTCCGCGGCCGAAGACGACTGAAAGCGATGAGGACGTAATCCAAAAAGGATCGAAGCGCGGCCCGAAGGAAAGTGGAGCTACCAAACGCTGAGGCGGTAACGGGATTTCAACCAGCCTGCGGCCTCATCGATCCGTCGCGGATTTGTTACGCGTACCGCGACACATCGGAATCAAGGAAGCCCACCCGCATAACTCATACGGCGAGCTTTTTTTCGATCAGCGACCTTAGAAAAATCCGGGGCTTAGATTCAAGCCGTAGGTTAGCATCGTTAGTAGCGCCCCGCTTGTATCTATTTGCCGCGTTCCGCGCTCTCGTCGACCTCGCCAAGCTGCGCTGGCGCATCGAGGTCGCACGCCTTGCCGCGCAACAGGTCGATGGCGTGCTGCGCGGCCAATATCAATTCGCCGGCGCCGAGCCGTTTTGCAGTTGCCGTTGGCCTAACCCGGATATCTCACGCGATTAAGCGCATCGGGGCTGCGAATCAGCGAAAGTTCTTTTGCGAGAAGGACTTTCGGACGATTCGAGGAGTGCCCCGATGCCGACAGAGTGTAGCGCAGAACCGGTCCGCGCCGAACTGTTTGATTTTGGTGCTGTGGAAGGGCGCGCGGTAGTGGCGGGATTTGACGGTGGAGCAATCACGTCGGATGCCGGGGCTTTGCTGTTGGGCGCGGCGGATCGGGCGATCGGGCTGGTTGGCCGATTTGCCGAATGCTTCATCGATCGGCGGCGGCCCGAGCTTGTCGAGCATCTTGTGCCGACACTGGTCGGGCAGCGGATATTCGGGATTGCGCTCGGTTACGAGGACCTCAACGACCACGACGAGCTGCGGCACGATCCGGTGATAGCGGTGCTGGCGGGCAAGCTACAAGCCCGGCGGGGGGACTGTGCGCCGGTGGCCGGCAAGTCGACGCTGAACCGGCTGGAGCTGAGCCGGGATGTTGCGACGCGTTACCACAAGATCGCGCACGATCCGGTGGCGATTGAAGCATTGTTTGTCACGCTGTTCCTAGATGCGCACAAGACGCCGCCTAGGGAAATCGTGATTGATCTCGATGCCACGGACGATCCGCTGCATGGGCATCAGGAAGGGCGGTTCTTTCACGGCTATTACGATAGCTACTGCTATCTGCCGCTGTACATCTTCTGCGGACGTCACTTGCTGGCGGCGAAGCTGCGGCCCGCCAACATCGATGCTTCGGCGGGGTCGCTCGATGAGATCGCGCGGATCGTGGCGCAGATACGCGCGCGCTGGCCGCAAACGCGCATCATCCTGCGCGCCGATTCAGGCTTCGCGCGCGACGCGCTGATGGCATGGTGCGAGGCCAATGGTATCGACTTCATCTTCGGGCTGGCCAGGAACGTGCGTCTCGTGCGCGCGATCGGGGCCGAACTGGCCGAGGCGCGTGAGGAAAGCCGGGCGACCGACCAGCCGGCGCGCCGCTTCAAGGAGCTGATCTGGACGACCCGCAAAAGCTGGAGCCGCGAGCGACGGGTCATCGCCAAGGCGGAGTGGACGAAGGGCGAGGCAAACCCCCGGTTCATCGTCACCTCGCTGACACTGGCCGATGGCGGCGGCCGCTATCTCTATGAATCAATTTATTGCGCCCGCGGCGAGATGGAGAACCGGATCAAAGAATGTCAGATGGACCTGTTCGCCGATCGCACCTCCACCGCCACCATGAAGGCCAACCAGCTGCGGCTTTACTTCGCCTCGATGGCTTACGTGCTGCTTGATAGCCTGCGCCGCATCGCCCTGCAGGCGACCGACCTGGCCAACGCCAGCTGCGGCACCATCCGCTGCAAGCTGCTCAAGATCGGCGCGATCGTCACCATCAGCGTTCGCCGCGTCAAACTCGCCATGGCGTCCGGCTGTCCCTACAAGGCCATATTTGCGACCGCGCATCGCGCCCTTGTCGCGGCCGCCGCCGACACCAGCTGAGCCGAGCGTGCCTCTCCGATATAGCCGCAGTTTGGTCCGGGCGACGCTGCCGCTCGCCCGCCTTCACCCTCATGCCGTGTGCCGTCGAGCCAAGACTCGCTCTCGGCGAACTCACTGGCTCACCTCACTGCCACCCAGCGACAATCGGCGTCAAAATGCCCGCCCGCAACCAAATCCGGGCATAAAAAACCTGGGTGTGTGAGATATCCGGGCTAACGCCCCAGCATCGACGCGACCGCTGACCCGACCGGCAGCGCCCCAGAGCAGGCCATCCTGCAGGAAGTCCGCTCAAGCAATGCCGATCTCGTGGTGCTTGGAGTCGACCGCATCGCGGGCGTGAGATACTGCAAGCCTCTCGGTGACCTTTGTCGCGGAGCGGCGATCGATAAGCCGAAGAAGGCGAGGCACTTCTAACGAAAAAAGAGAGCTGCTGGGCGACCTTCTCCGCCACGCCCTCCACCTGATCATGGTTGAGCTGCCGCTCGGCGGCGACGACGTTCCTAAGCGGCTATCCCGACAAGCAGACTTTCCGCCAGACTTCGCATTCGGACCAACTGGCGACATTCATTTCGATCCGGCCTTTCCAGCGATGAAACCTCAAAATCTGACTGGAGTCGGCGGCAATCCGACGGGTCAGCCCTTCGGGGTAGGATCTCCATGGGCAATCAGAAGGACAACCCCTGCCTCATCCCGTGGTGAACCTGCGAACCGCGTGGGCTGATGAGGACGAATAGATACGCCGAGAATGCCCGCATGACCGGGCCGCCCTGTGGGTGAGCTGTAAGGTGCAGCGGTGACTCTGGAGTCGCTTTCGGGCTCCCTCCGGCTACCGCCGTAGCGCCGGCCCAAACGGCTACCAGTGGACTCCGCAGGGTCGGCTAGACGGTAGGTGCGCTAAGGTACCCGTTCGGCCCAAATGCCGCCCAGCGAACGTCCTCATTTTCCGTCTCCACAATGGGAACGTCGTCGGCCTTGGCCCATTGTCCCCCATCACCGGCAACGACCTTCACGGGCGTCGGTGACCGAGAGACCAATCGCGCTCCCGCCTGGAGAAGGGAGCGCAGCATGTCAGATAATAACAATCTCAAGCTGGATGTGCATCCCGTTTGCGGATCGTGTGGCCGCCAAGCCACCACAGTCATCGCCTCATTCTTAAACCCGAGAACTGGCAGGATCGTCCGCATCTACAAATGCAAGTGCGGTCGGCTGGTGTGGGATGGAGATCAATAAGGCACCCTCAGTTGGCGGCCTCTTTCATTCGCGAATGTCACCTGTTGGGCCCGGAGCCGACATCAGGCGGACGCGGTGTCGCCCCGGCTTTCCGTGGCCGTCCTTGGGACACCGCTGTTCACGAGTCGGCAACTCGTCTACGCCGATGGCAAAACCATCAGGTCCATCCCTACGCGACCAGCTTGGCGCGAAGACGTCCGTACTCGGCGTCAGTTATCGATCCCGACTTTTTTAGCTGATCAAGCTTAGTAATTTCGTCTGCGACACTAAAGCCGACGACGCGTCGTAATTCATCGCGTGCTTGTTGAGCCTGCTGAGCGTTACGCTCGGCCATGCCTCTCCCTTGGGTGATCAGGTAGACAAAGATGCCGAAATAGGAGGTTAGAACCAGCGCTAGCACCCATAGCGCTTTCCCCCAACCGGAGATGTCGTGACGCCGGAACAGGTCGCCGTAGATTACAATGAGAAGCCAGAACCATACGACAAATGCGAATACCGCTATCATATCCATCAGGAAATTTCGATAGGTGAAGCCTTCTTGAAAGAAGAACATGCTATCCTCCCTTGTATAGCTGCCGCTCGTTCCTACTCGCTGTGATTTCTGTGATTTTAGTTGCCGCCCGAGGACCCTATTACTTCGGTTGTGCGCCGCCAATACGCTCAAGCCACCGGCGTCCGCGCAGCCAATCAGACCAGACTAGGGCGGGAAACAATCGGGCGACAGGCGGCGGTTCGCGCTGTGGCGCAAGAGGGTTCCATCGTGCATAATACCTCCGCGAACGGGATCGCGTGTGCTCCATGGCCAAAGCGCATCCAGGCAGGGTCGGACGCAGGTTGGCGGCCATCGTCGCGGCTGACGTGGCCGGTTACTCGCGGCTCATGGGCACCGACGAGGTGGGCACCGCCCGCACCCTCCGCGAACACCGCAAGGT
>DASZGF010000188.1:0-4117 GCA_035939115.1 Binataceae bacterium (SeqCode) | reverse complement strand
TTCGCTGTGGTTGACGTTTTCTTCGTCGGCCGTCTCGGCGCAGACGCCGTCGCTACCGTCGGCCTCACCGAATCTCTGCTCAGCCTCATCTTCGCGGTCGCGATCGGCCTCAGCATGTCGATCACCGCCATGGTCGCGCGCCGCATTGGCGAAAAGATCCCGAGGACGCGTCCATCGCCGGGGTGCAAGCCGTCATCCTGGGATTGACTGTCTCACTCGCGGTCGGGATTCCCAGCTTCATCTTCGCACCGCGCCTGTTGCAGTTGATGGGAGCATCTCCCGACATCGTGGCGACAGGATCCGGTTATGCCCGTATCGCACTGGGAGGCTCCGGCGCCATCCTGATGTTGTTCCTCAACAATGCCATCTTTCGTGGAGCCGGCGATGCCGCTATCGCCATGCGTTTGCTCTGGATATCGAACATCATCAATCTGATTCTCGACCCCTGTCTGATCTTCGGCCTTGGCCCATTCCCGCGCCTGGGCGTGACCGGCGCCGCACTCGCGACCTTTACTGGCCGCAGCATCGGCGTTCTCTATCAGTTCTACCGGCTGGGCCGTGGCACCGAGCGTCTGCCCAGTCTTGCCCGCCACCTGCGCGTCAATCTTAAAGTTCTCTGGCGCCTCTTCCGCGTCTCGATCACCGGAATTCTGCAATTCGCGATCGCCCATACCAGTTGGATCGGCCTCGTGCGCATCGTGAGCACCTTCGGCGCGGCCGCGCTTGCTGGCTACACCATTGCCATCCGCATCGTGGTCTTTGTCATTCTGCCCTCCTGGGGACTAAGCAACGCCGCCGCCACCCTCGTGGGTCAGAATCTCGGAGCAGGGAAGCCGGACCGCGCTGAAACTTCGGTCTGGCGCACCGGGTTTTACAACATGCTTTTTCTTGGAGGGGTGGGCGTGATCCTGATCATGTTCGCCGAGCCCACCGTGCGCCTCTTCACGCACGATCCTGAGGTGATTCCGCTGGCCGCATCTTGCCTGCGCATTCTCAGCTACGGCAACATTGGTTATGCCTACGGAATGGTTATGCTGCAAGCCTTCAACGGCGCGGGCGACACCATCACGCCCACCTGGGTGAACCTGTTCGGCTTCTGGTTCCTGGAAATCCCGCTCGCCTACTGGCTGGCGATCCCCATGAACCTTCGCTCAAAGGGAGTCTTTTTCTCGATTGTGATCGCGGAAGGCTCGATTGCGCTGGCAGGCATCCTGCTCTTCCGCCGTGGCCGCTGGAAGCAGCAGAATATCTAGCGGGCACGCGGGGCCTGTCCGCGAGAACGTGAAGCTTTCATCTGGCTTTTGGAGCGACGGGCGTCCTCGCCCGTCGACCAAAATCATGCCTTGGCCAACGCCAGCGACGGCCCCTAATTCGGTGAGCGCGAGATCTGCAGCGAAACGCCGCCTCCGCCATGTCCGAACATCGGCGCAAATGCGACGTGGGTCTTCGAGCGCGTGGAATGATGGTTGAAAACGTATCCTCCCACCAGATAACCCAAGGCCCCGCCAACTAGCACATCGCTGGGAAAGTGTTCGCGTCCTGCAACGCGTTCAAATCCAGTCGCCGCGGCCAGACTGTAAACCGCGAGCTTCACTTTCCATCCGGGATACTCGTCCGCGATTACGTGCGCCACCGCAAACGCATTGGCCGTATGCCCGGAAGGAAACGAGTCGGCGGCAAAGGAATGTCCATTGGGCCAGAACGTGCGTGAACTGGGTGTTGCCCCAGTTGCACTCGGCCGCGCGCGGTCCGTGCTGTACTTGATGAAGGTCGTCAGCAACTGGGTATCGATCATCGCCGTCATGGCCAGCGCACCGGTCTCGCGCAAATGCTCATCGTGCCGGATCGTACCGCCCAGCAAGGCCGCCCCAGCCGCTGCCACCGGGATGTAAATCCCTGTAAAATCCGACGCCGTGCGGAAGCCGTTTACTGGTGAAGGGTCAGTGCTGACATGGTCCAGGGCGCTGCGGTCGAATATAAAAGCCGCACTGGTGGCCGCTGCCACGGGCGCCAGCCAGACCAGATCTTTCTTACGCAAACGCAGCGGGCTGGTCAGAATCCCTTTTTGATCCTTGGAAAACTGGGCCGCGCACCGTCCAGGCGAGGAAAAGGTGCACTGTTCGGGCTGAGGTGGAAGTTGCTGAGCGTAACTGACGAGAGGCAGGATGCAAACCAGAACCAATCGCGAGATGCACACATAGACCGGGCCTTGGGGTCGCGAAAACCACTGAATTAACTGCATGGGAAGGGAATATCTCGTTAAACGATATAGATGTCAGGAACAGGCGTCAAGAGCCGAAACCAGCATTGTCGCGCATCCTACACAGCCGCGTAGGGACAGACGCCCTCGTCTGTCCGGCCGCGGCGATTTGTGCCGCGGCTCCCGCCTGCGGGCCACGCGCCAAACGTCTATCATAGGTCCGTCCCCGGAGGCCTCCATGAAGCGTGGCTACTTCTGTCTCCTCGTCCTGGTTGCGCTCATCTTCGCATCGACATCCTTCGCCGCCGAGCGCGTCATTGACCTCACCGCCACCGACGGCACCAAGCTGAAGGCTACATTTTTCGCGGCTGCCAAGCCGGGCCCCGGGGTCCTTCTTCTGCATCAGTGCAATCGCCAGCGCAAAATCTGGGACGGCCTCGCCCAGCAGCTTGCATCCGCCGGGATCAATGTTCTCACGCTCGATTACCGCGGCTATGGTGAAAGCGGCGGCGATCGTTTCGACAAGCTCCCGCCCCAGGAAGCTGCCCGCATACAAAATGAAAAATGGCCCGGCGACATCGACGTTGCCTTCGCATACCTGCAATCCCAAGCCGGCGTGAAGCGCGACATCATCGGCGTCGGCGGTGCCAGTTGCGGGGTTCAGAATTCCGTGCAAACCGCGCGCCGTCATCCTGAAGTCAAGTCCCTCGTCTTACTTTCCGGCAGCAGTGATATGGACGGTCGTAATTTTCTGCGCGACTCCGCCCACTTGCCCGTATTCCTCGCCGCTGCCGACGACGACCAATTCAGCATGCAGACCATCGAGTGGCTCTATACCATCGACGCTAACCCCGGAAAGAAGCTTGTTCACTACGCCAAGGGCGGACATGGCGCCGACATGTTTCCCGTTCATCCTGAACTGCCAGGCCTGATCGTCGACTGGTATGTCACCACGCTCATCAAGACTCCGGGACACGCACCCGCGGACCCGAACCCTCCCACTGTCCCCGCCGATGTTCACCTCCTGAACGCCATCGACCAACCTGGTGGCGCTGCCAAGGTCACCTCGCAACTGGAAGAAGCCCGTCGCCGCGATCCCAACGCGACTCTGTTCCCGGAGGCGCTGGTCAACGCGATGGGATACGAGCACCTTCAATCTGGCGACACCAAAACTGCCATCGACATCCTGAAGCTGAACGCCGCCGCATACCCCAACTCGCCCAACGTCTACGACAGCCTTTCCGACGCCTATCTGGCCGACGGCCAGAAAGATCTCGCCCGCCAGAATGCCCAAAAAGCTATCGAGTTGCTCGCCTCCGACACCAAGGACCCCGAGCAGCTGCGCAACAACATCAAGCAGAGTGCGGAACAGAAACTGAAACAGCTCGGAGACGCAAAGAACTAAGAACTAGACGGGTTTGTAGATCGTGGGTGGCCGGTCCAAGCTCGGCCTGGGCACGGCTTTGAGCTTCGCGTAGGGGCAGACGCCCCGTCTGCCCAGCCGAGCGAGCTCGGCTTTAGGAGTTATCTCCCACCAACCGTGCCGCAATGGACGGAAAACAGATAGGAATTATAACTACTTGCCAAGGCGGAGCCGGCTGTCTCGAAGCAAGCTGCCGCCGGGCTGGCGCCCGGCCGCCCAGACGAGGGCGTCTGGGCCTAGGCGTCCGACGCGCGTTTCCCATCCCGCACAGTCGGCCTGTAAGGTGAACAATGTATATACCCACATGATTGAGGGTCTGTATATATGAATGTTTGCAGGCTCGGGGTTCTGTTTTCACTTCCACCCAAGCAGGCTTGACGGTTCCGGAGTTTGTCCTTCATCGTCCATGTGATCCTGGGCGAAAGACGCCATGACTGTTCACGTCCTCATCGTCGATGATCAGCCCACGGTTCGCAGCGGCCTCCGTTCTCTTT
>DASZGF010000187.1:0-16093 GCA_035939115.1 Binataceae bacterium (SeqCode) | reverse complement strand
AAGCACGCACTTCTTGGCTTTTGCCAGATTCAATAGGCTCTGTTTAAAAGCCGCGCGTGCGGCAAATGTGCGGATTGTTGGCCTGATTTAATTTTCACGATTTTTCGCTATAACTCGTGAAGATCCATTTTATAGAGCTTGACCACATTGCTATGAACTATCTTCTGCGTAATGGTCTGGGGCACTCCATTGAAATCCTGCTCGACCACTTTGCGGGAGTTGGGCCAGGTTGAATCACCGTGGGGGAAGTCCGAAGCCCACATGTAGTTATCCTCACCGAAATAACGACAGGTCATCGGACCAACGATGTCGTCCTGAAAGGTTGCCCAAAAATGCCGCCGGATATAATCACTGGGCTTCTTTTCGAGCAGCTTATCTTCGCTGGATGTGTACTTATGGAAGAAATGATCCTGCCGGTACATGAAGTGTGGAACCCAGCCACAGTCGTTTTCGGCCGATACGATCCTAAGCCGGGTAAAACGATCGAACACGTGGCCCACTATCATTGTGCTGAGCGAACTCTGGACATCCTGGATACCGCGCATGTTGGACTTCAGAATACAGGCGAAGCCCGTGGTTTGAGCCTGGGCCGGCCGCGCTTGCGTTCGGTGATGATGTGCAGCGTCAGCGGCATCTCGAGTTCCTGGGCGGCCTCCCAGAAGGGGTCGTAAACCGGATCGTCGTATTGCTTGTCAGCGGGCGGATCCGCCCAAATCATTGCGCCACGCAGCCCCATTTTGGCGCATCGTTTCAGTTCTTTGACGCCTTGCGAAACGTCTTCGAGCGAAATCAGCGGCACCGGATACAATCGCTTCCGATCGTGTGATGCGAACTCGGCGATCCAATCATTGTAGGCCCTGAAACTGGCGCATTGCAGTTTGGGATCGTCCAGAGCAAATAGCGGTAGGCCCAGACTGCTGTAGATAACCTCGGCTTCCACCCCATCGGCATCCTGGTCTTTGAGCCTTTCCATCGGGTCCCATCCGCCAGGCCGGGCGGCTTCGTAGCCCTTGGTCTGATGCTCCTTCAATTCGTTGCCGGTCTTGTTGACCCCGCTGGCAAAGCCGAAACCGAAACGAACACCCGGGGCGACCAGGAAGTAGCCCGGCCGATCCTCAGCCTTGACGACTTTGGGGCCGAATCGGCGAATTTGCGGTCAATTCGCCTGGTCCAGAGATCCGCGGGCTCAACGAAGTGAGGATCGGCCGATGCCAAACGCAGCTTAGCCATGGCATTCTCCTCCTGATGTGGTACTCGCGGTTAGAAAAATTTCAATTCATTCGCGTGCATGATGTTGGGTCAGGGTGCGTGTCGCTCTGGCGACGGCTGATCATGAAATTCGGGCATCACCTCACGGGCAAAAAGGCGAACCGCGTCAGCGTCGGTGAACCCAAGCGAGAAATAGGTGATTCCAACCTTCTCGATCCGTTCGCGCAGTTCGCGCTTGACCTCTTCCGGGGTGCCGCCCATGACCATCATCGCATGTCGAATCCGCTCGGGTTCGACCTTGTAGGATGCGGCTGTCTTTGCCAGCATCGAGTCGGCTTCGCCCTTGTCCCTGGAAAGGAAAATGTAAGAGAAGGTCGACACTTCTATCGCGTTGGGATCGCGGCCTGCGGCCTTGGCGGCCTCAAATAGCAGGTTGATGCGGTCACGGATATCGATGACCTGGAAGCCCATCACGTGTGACGCGTCAAAGGCGCCTTTCTCATTTGGCGGCACCAAGTTAATAGCGTTCGCTTCCCGTCCCGCGAGTTTAATCAGCAGCTTGCCCGAACCGCCCAGCAAAATCGGCGGATGGGGCTTCTGAACCGGCTTGGGATAGCAGTATCCTTTGTCTATCCGGTAATACCGGCCGTGATAAGTAGGTTCGTCCTGAGTCCACATGGTTTTGAGGAGTTGAATGCCTTCGTCCAGTTGCCGGATGCGCTCGGCGGGGGATGGAAACGGGTAGTCGAAGGCTTCGTACTCCTGGCGCAGCGCCCCGGTCCCCAAACCGACCGTCAGGCGGCCATTGCTGATGGTATCCACGGTCGTAATGATCTTGGCCAACAAGGCCGGGTTGCGGAAGCCGATGGGAGTTACCGAAGTAAGAAGCCTGACGCGCTCAGTCAGCGCCGTCACGGCGCTCAGGGTTGCGTAACACTCCAGGCTGGGGGTGGTTGCAGTGCGATCGGCGCCGACAAAATAAAGATGGTCCGCGATCGAGAGGGAATAGAAGCCCAGTTGGTCAGCCAGCAACGCGTTTTGCCTGGTTTGATTCCAGTCCCAGGTCCCGCAGTTAAGATTGAATCTGATTGGATTCATACTCGAGTCTCCTTTGACTTGTAAATGCCGCCCCTGGGCGCAACCGCGGCACTATCACCGAAACGCGGCACCTTTTTGTATTTGCTGCTGAGCCGATTCTGCACGGAGGACAAATCGACGGCCGGACGGGGGGTATGGCCGTCCGGCCGTTGGGCCCAGAAGGCCGCCAGACGCGCGTTTAGCGGGGGTACATCACCTACGCGCGAGCTTCAACCGTGTAACGCTTTGGCTCGGACACCTCATGTGCTCTTGCTTTTGAACCGCAGCAGCTTCGATTCTGCCTTCTCACTTCAAAAAAGCGAATGAAGGCAGCTTCATGGATATGACCTGCCCTCATTAACTCGATGGTTTAGTTCAGTTTGTAGAGGCGAATCGCGTTTCCGGCAACCATTTTATATCTGTCGCCGGCTGGAACTCCGGCGAACTGCTCATCTAGTAACTTCATGGAATTGGGCCAGGTGCTGTCACTGTGCGGATAATCCGAACTCCACATCTGGGTCTCCACACCGATCAATTCACGCATCAGGATACCTACGCGATCCTCGATGAATGTGGAATAGAGATTCTGCTTGACGCACTCACTCGGCAGCCGATTAAGCTTAATCCCGGACCAGGGGCCGTGGCGCCTGATGCTTTCGTCAGCACGTTGAACAAAATGAACCAGCCAACCCGTGCGTCCTTCGCCCGAAACCACTTTCAAATTGGGAAAGCGGTCAAAAACCCCGCCAAAAATCAGATCTGCAAAGGGCATGCAATAGGAAAAGTCGCGCATCACCTGATTGGCCATGAACGGGCCCCCCTGACTGGAGTTGCCGAAGGCGAAAGGCCGGTTGAGCCCTCGATGAAAAGCCAGGGACAGGCCCATCTCCTCGGCGCCAGCCCAAAGGGGATCATAGAACTTGTCGAAGTAACGTTTCCACGGAAAAATCGGGATCTGAGCGGTCCTGACTTTCCATCGCTTGATGTTGCGATCGAGTTCGTCGATAGCGTCTTGAATGCTCTCCTCTTCCACCGGGAGCAGCGGAGGACCGATCAAACGAGCCGGGTCGTAGGAGCAGAACTCGCCCAGCCAGTCATTGAAGGCCTGAAAGCACGCCAGCCGCAGTTCACGATCCTTGATGTTATAGACGCTGGCCGCGACGCCGATATACAGAACCGAGGCATCGCACCCGTCGGTTCTCATGTCCTCGAGGTGCTGCTTAGGATCCCAGGAGCCTTTGGCAACATCTTCGAACTTAAGGCCACTGGCGATGTACTGTTCGGGGCCGCGTACCACGCCCTTTTGCAGCGTGGCGGAACCCAGGCCAAAGCTGGCTATGTGGGCTTCGTCCGGGAACTTCCAACCTTCGCCACCGTCAGGTGTGGCGACAACCCTCGGCGCGACATCCTTGAATTTGTGCGGGACGCGGTCGATCCAGGTTCCCGGGGGCTCGTTGACGTGAGAGTCGGCGGAAATTACGTTGTATTTCATTCGTCGGTCTCCTCAATATCATCCAAATCGAAATCCCCAGCGGATTTGATTCGGACCGCCGTTCCGGTCTCCGGTGTACACCTGAGGGTGCGGCTCCGAACGGCAACATGTTCCAAATGGAATAACTGCGAGCTTTGTAACCCCGGCGCCATTGATTGTCAACAGCTCATTTTTGGAGGAGATGATGCTGCTCGACCAAATCTTTGGCCACGAGCACTTGACCAGTGTTAGCCATCGGATCGGGGCAGTTACAGACCAGATATTCCACCGCGGCGGCCGGAACATCCATGGATTGGTTCCTGCTCGTATCAATTCCGTATTTCGGTATTTCAAGGACGGCGTATTCGGTTTTCGTGGCGCCGGGATCTACGGCAATAATTGGAATTCTATGGGGTTGCATTTCCTTGGCGAGGGAAGTGGTAAAGCGGTTCAGTGCGGCCTTGGTGGCGGGATAGCAGGCGCTGGTCGAACCCTTGCCGGGCAGGGCAGGCATTTCGTGCGTGGCCGCGGCCGAGGTTATGTTAATAATTATGCCAGACCGGTTCTTGATCATGCTGGGTATACTGAGTCTACTGATGAGCACGCAGGAAGTGAAGTTGGCATAGATGTGTCGTTCCCACGTATCTATGTCAATGTCCAGGAAAGGATCCATATAGCCTTTTCCGAACAGGCGAGCATTATTTATTACTACATCGATACGTCCGTACTTCTCGAGCGCCGTGTGGCAGAGATTCTCGACATCGGTGCGGACCGTGAGGTCGCATTTCACCGCAGTGACATCGACCCCGAGGGCACGAATTTCAGCGGCTGTTTGGGACAGAGAACCCGGCAGATCGCTCTGGGTCGGATCCAAAGTGCGCGCCGCGACCACCATGTTGGCACCGTGACTGGCCAGACGCAGCGCCATTGGCTTTCCCATTCCGCGGCTGGCGCCGGTCACGATTGCCACTCTATCTTTTATGTTCATGATTTCCTCAGGTGGGATACTCGTAGCCGGCCGCAACCGGAAGTGGGGGCGACAGGGGCACCTGGTCATAACCTCGGACGGGAAAAATTCTCCAAGTTATAAAGGCCGCCGCTATTTCCAGTCCAAAGCCTGCCGCGAATGGCACTGAATAACTACCGCTGAGATCGAACAGTTTGCCGACCAGTGCCGGGCCAATTGACTGACCGACGGTTGCCGTCACCAACAGAATGCCCGACAAGGTGCCGAAGCGGCGCAGCCCCAGACTCTCCGCCGTCAGAGCCGGAACCAGAGAGACCACCGTTCCCCCACACGAACCATAGAAAAAGATGAATGCAATTGTCGAGGCGGCGGAAATGCGCGCATTTTGGCTGGCGGCGCCGAGGAGCACCAGGATCCCAATGCCGGTGATAATATTCCCGATCGCCAGCACCCGGCGGCATCCCCAGCGATCAGCGAAGCTGCCCATCGTCGGCCCGCATACCATCGACACTAACGACTTGGCGCTATAGATCCACGCGGCATTCGCCGTCGTGTAACCGGCGGTTATCAGGAACGGAATGAAATGAAAAAATGGCCCGTACATGCCGATTCCGGTCAAAAGAGTGACTGCGGCGAGTTTCCAAAACGCATCGCTATGTAGCGCAGGCGACAGTTCCAGCCCTGGCAGCGTATTGATTCCCCCAATAGCCGTGTTGTGTTCGTTGCGAGCAGGCGGGCTGCTGACCACGAGCGCGAGAATTGGAATGGCAATGACAAAGATGGGTATGGCAATCAATTTGAAACAGAAACGCCATCCCGAGAGCGTCAGGATTTTGGCTGCCAGCGGAGTAACAAGCACCGAACCTGCCGACATTCCCGCTACCAAAACCGCCATTGCCAGGGCCCTTCGTTCGGTGAACCATTTCGCGATAACCACCGCGCTGGGCCCCATTCCCGAGGCGCCGACGCCCATTCCCATGATTAGAAAGCTCGCCAGCAGGGAGGGAAGTGAATGAGAATAAGCCGCGGTGATGAAAGTCACGCCCACCATCGCCGCGCCCATGATCATCAGCGGGCGCGCATCGATCCGATCCAGCATCCAGCCAACAAAAAAGGTGCTTAATCCGAGCGACGCCGCGAAGAGCGTAAAGATCAGGGAGACCTGGGTGCGTGTCCCATGAAGCTCGTGCAAGAGCGGCGTGAAATAGACCCCGATCGAATCGACCGAAGGACCTACAATCACGAACAGGCAGAGGAACAAACCCCCCAGGACTATCCACTTGCGACGGTCTTGCTGCATTTGCGGTCCGCTCAGGCTTGACTGCCGTCCTGCGACCATTCACCGAAGTGTTTGAAGTCCTCCGCGACGCTGCCACCCAGGCTTCGGTCCGCGTCACTATCGAAGGTCATCACGACCACGCGCAGCCCCTGGCGACCGGCGACGAATGGCGCGTCGGGCTGGCTGGAGTGATAAAAGCGCAACGTCTTGAATGCCAGCGGTTTGCCGTTGATAGTCCCCGAACCATCCAAAACCAGATCGTAGCGACCATGCGGCGCCGCCGGCCGGGTCAACTCAGCGCCTGCGGGTAATTCAAAGATTTCCGTCATCGGGCACTCGGGCGAGCCGAACAGGACCTTGCGCCGGGCGCCGGGACATTCCGGCATCGGTTGCCACGGTACATCATGCTCGGAGCCGTGCAGTTCGCGACCGCGCCGATTAATGTCCTTGCGCACCTCTTTATCCTTCATGAAGGCTACGCCCCCTTGTCTGGCGTGTGCCACCAGCATTTCTTGATGGTCCTGCGGAACGAAAGGACCATAGGGGACGCAGTGATCGGTATAGTGAATTGAGAGGCCTTCGATCTGGTAGTCGGGAAAGCGCATCTTCCCCGTGATCAGTAACTGAAACTGCGCGGTACGGTGAAAATGAGGGTCGATTGTTCGATCACTCTTGAGCCGGTTCAGCATCGCCTCGGGTCCGCCACTGCCATCCATGCAGATCTTGGTGGCGGAACCGCTGGTGGCGAACTCAACCCAGTTGATTTCTTCGGTGGCGGTAATGATCTCGATGGTTTTTTGCGCTTCCATAATTCAGTTGGCTCCTCCTGATAGATCGATTCCAAATACATGTTCCCGCAGCGTCATCAATAGTGCGCCATTGGTCTAATGCTGCGCCATCGCTCTAATGCTGGGCCACCCGGCGCAACGCGACAACCTCCATGCTTTCAGCCGGTCTGAGCGTAAAGCCGCAAAACGCCGCGACTGCACAGGACATAGCGCATAGTTCAAAGGCCAGGGAATAGTCGGAAGTCTGGTCCACCGCCCAGCCCACCACCATCGGGCCCGCCGCCATGCCAATCGTCGCCGCTAGGCCGAGTATGCCGGCCAGGGTGCCGAAGCGTTTAAGTCCCAGCACTTCGGCCAGGACCACCGGCATCAGGGCGGAAGTGATCCCACCGGTGGCGGCGAATGTTACCATGAAGGCGAACAGGTAGATTGGCCACAGCGCCGGGCTGCGCGCACCGAGCAAAAACAGTCCCGAGCAGCCCAGCACCAGAGCCGCGAATGGCATGACGCGCCGGGCGGTGAAGCGGTCAGCGATGGCGCCGATTGAGAGGATGCCGGCAACAGCGAAGAGATGCTTGCAGCTTTGCGCCAGCGCCGCATGGGCAGGGCTGAAGCCAGCGCGGATTAGGCTGGGGACGGTAAAGAAGAAAATCCCGCCCAGCCCAACGCCGGCAAAAATTTCTACCAGCACCAACGTCCAGAATTGGCGGCTGCGCAACGCTGCGCCCAATTCGAGGCCCGGCAGTTCTCCGGCGTCGGATTTGGAAATGCCGGCTTTCTTCGTGCCCGCGGGCCGCGTCCGGATGAACAGAATGATACAGGGCATCACCAGCACGATTATCGGAATGACCAACGCGTAGTAGGCGGCGCTGATGCTAACGTGGCGCACGATGTAGTCGGCGATCGGCGGCAAAACTACGCCCCCGCTGGAACCCCCGGCGATCGTAATCCCAAGCGCCAAACCCCGCCGGTCACCAAACCAATTGGCTGATACCACGGCGCCGGGTACCTGGGTCGCTGCCGAGGCGCCGATGCCTGCGAGTACATAGGCGCCGAAAAAAGGCGCGAAGGAATGCGAAGACCCGGCCAGCGCCAGCCCACCGGCCGCAATCACCGCACCCGTGGCCATCACGGAGCGGGCATCGAAGCGATCGAGCAGCCATCCGACCAGCAAACCAAAGCAGCCCTGAGTCAGCGAGAAAGCTGTTGGCAGGACCGAGACCCGTGCATGCGTCCAGCCGTAGGTTTTGATCAATGGTGTGATAAAAATCGAAATCGTATTGGTCGTACCGGCCATGACGAAGAACATCGTCAGGTATAAGACCAGCAGTACCCATTTGCGCTGAGCGGAATTATCCATTGCGCCTTTCGGTTTCACGCGGTTTATAGGCTTTGTCTATTCCAAATGATAGGCGCGCGCCGCATTGTCCCACATGATTCTCCGCTTGCTCTGAATGGGAATCGGCTGGCGCTCGATATCCTCCAATGCGGTTTCCCACGTTCCGTCGGGATGCGGGTAGTCGGTGTTCCAGACAAAGTTGCCGTCCCCCAACAAAGCCACCGCGGCGGGCAACGTGGGTTCATCGGCACGGCAGGCGACGTAGAAATTACGTTTGAAGTATTCGGTGGGCGATCGCTTCATCTCCGGGGCCTCAGCCGTACCGCTATAGCGCCAGTGCTGCTCCATACGCTGGACCCAATAGGGGGCCCAGCCCGCGTCGGCCTCGACATGCACGAAGGTCAAGGTTGGGAAGCGCTCGACCACCCCGGAGTAAATGAGCCCCGCCATCGTACCCATCGCTTCGAAGGGATGCGCCAGAATGTGGCCGGCGGTATGGTTGTGCATCCGCGAGCCGTAGGAGGGCTGCCGGGGTGAACCCGAATCATGGATCGATACCGGCAGGTTCAGCTTGACGATTGTCTCCCATAGCGGGTCATTGTCGGGATCGAAGAGGTTTCGCCCGGCGACCGGATTGGGGCGCACGTAAATCGTAACCGTGCCGTTGCGCGCGGCGCGTTCGGCCTCCTTTATCGCGCGGCCGACGTCTTGCAGCGGAATCATCGCGGCCCAGCGCAAGCGTCTGGAATCGGCCTGGCAGTACTCGGCCGACCAGTCGTTGTAAGCGCGGCAACAGGCATCCAGCAGGTCCGGGTCGCGGAAGTCGCGTCCGATCATTTGCCCGCCCCGGGTCGGATAAAGGATTTGCACGTCCACGCCGTGGTCATCCATGTCCAACAGCCGGGCCTGTGCGCTGCATCCCGACTCGAGCAAACGCTTGAAGTTGCGCTGCATCGATTCGCGCTCTTTTTGTTGCAGCTCGGGAGAACTGATCAGGTAATGTCCGCTCTCAAGGATAAAAGTTTCGCCCTCCACCATCCACGAGTTCTTCCCGCCGGGCGATTTGCCTATTCGTGGAGCCGCGGCCTTGAAGCGAGGGTCAATGTATTTCTCCCACAGGTCGTCAGGTTCCACCTGATGAGCGTCCGCGTCCGCGAGCTTCATTTGGTTGCGCATGATTGCCCTCTTTCAGATTGACTTCAAATCCTGCCAAACGATTCATGCTGGAGCGGTATCTCCAGGGGGCCCCCTGCTTCAGTTCAGGTTGACGGCTCTGTTTTAGCGCTTACTTTATGGACCGCAACCGTTTTCGAACTGGCCACGTGCAAGTTCATGGCGCATTCTCGTCCTCCCCCTTGACACTTCGCAACGAATGAGGCAATTAGGAGAGAACTTACTTCCATGTGGAAGCTAGTCGATGTAGAAGCAATAGTAAAGCTGTTCGACTGCTTTTTAGCGAATGGAAAATCCGAGGGTGACAAATTCAAAAGCCGCAACGAAGATGCATGATCCGGTCCTGCTCGAAATCATAAAAAATGCGATGGCCACGGTTGCCGAGGAGATCGGAATCGTGGCGGTGCGCAGCGCGTACTCAACGGCCGTCAAAGAGTCCGCCGACGCCAGCGCCGCGATCTGCGGCTGCGATGGGCAGGTTATCGCGCAATCGCTGGGCGCCCCGCTGATGCATCTTTCCAGTCTGCGCTGGTCGCCGCGCGAGTTGATCAAGGATTTTCCCCTTGAGACCATTAAAGACGGGGACGTTTTTCTTTTCAACGACCAGTTCCGCGGCGGCATCCACTCCAACGACATCATGGTTTTCAAGCCGGTTTTCAGCGGTGGCAAACCACGCTTTCTGACGTCGGCGCTGATCCACGTTGCGGATCTCGGCGGGTTGTCCGCGGGTGGTCTGCCGGCGACTGCCACGGAATACTTCCATGAAGGCCTGATGTTGCCTCCGGTCAAGCTGTACGACGGCGGGCAGTTGAACCAGGACCTGGTAAGAATAATCTCCGCCAACAGCCGCACTCCCGAAAAAGTCATGGGCGACATACGGTCGATGGTGGGCGGCACCATCGTAGGCGCCAAGCGCTTGCTGGAGCTAATCGACAAGTATGGCCTGGAAAAACTGGAGGGGCTGATTCGGGAACTAATCGACTACACCGAACAGCTTACTCGCGACGAGATCGCCAAAATTCCCCCAGGTACCTATTACGGCTCCTATCAGATCGAGGAGGACGGTGTTGTTCCAGATAAGACCTACACCGTGCGCGTCGCAGTCACGGTCAAGGGGTCGGATTGTCATTTCGACTTCACCGGCACAGATACGCAAGCTCGTGGAGCAATCAACGCCGCCTTTTCGCAAACCATTTCCGGCGTAATGTACGCGCTGCGCTGCTTCCTGGAGCCCTCGATTCCGATGAACGAGGGCTGCTTCCGGCCGCTGACCTTTACGCTGCCGTTCGGCACTTTGGTGAATCCGCGGCCTCCGGCCGCCTGCAACGCGCGCATGGCAACGGTCTGTGCCGCAATTGACGCGATCTTCCAGGCGCTCTCCCAGGCAGTCGGGAAAAAGGCGATGGCGGCCTCGGGCAACGTGCATGTGTATACGATGAACGGCAGCAATCCGGAGACCGGCAAGATTTGGAGCTACATGGATGCGGCAATGGGCTCGGTGGGTGCGCGCTCGATCAAGGATGGGGTGGACGCTCAACCAATCAGCCTTTTTGGCGGCAACGACCGTCCCAGTATGGAGGCATACGAGATTGAGCATCCAGTGATGTTCCAGCGCTTTCGCCTGTGGCCCGACTCGGGCGGCCCGGGCAAATGGCGCGGTGGCGTGGGCCTGCATCGGGAGGTGACGGTGCTGCAGGAGGCCGAAATAACCGTTCGTGCGGCCGATCGATGCCGCATCCCGCCCCTTGGAATCATGGGAGGCAAGCAGGGCAAAGGCGGAGGTTGGGTGATCAATTTGGGGACCGCCGGGCAGATCGATTTGCCGAGCAAGAAGACCAATCAGCCGCTGCATGCGGGCGATACGTTAAGCATGTTCATGTCCGGCGGAGGAGGCTTCGGCGATCCGCGGGAGAGAGATCCGGAACTGGTCGCCAGGGATGTGGAGCAAGGGATAGTTTCGATAGAAGCGGCGGCACGCGACTATGCTGTTATCGTTAACCCGATAAACTTCAAGGTGGAGGCCCAAGCCACAGCGAAACTCAGGGAAACTCCAGCCGCCAAGCATTGATGGCGCGGGAAATTCGCATAAGAGAAGCAGTCCCGGCACAAACCACAACTGCCCCGCTATTCGCGAGGAACTCACCATGGCTTACGACTTAGTGATTAAGAATGGAACTATAGTGGATGGCAGCGGCGCTCCCGGTTTTCGCGCTGACCTCGCCGTCGGCGGCGGGAGGATCGTCGAGATCGGCAGGATCAAGGAGGGCGGAAAAAGGACCATCGACGCTTCGGATCTGGTCGTGGCGCCCGGATTCATCGACCCTCATACTCACTACGATGCTCAGATGTGCTGGGACTCCCTGATGACATGCTCGTCTTGGCATGGCGTAACCACCGTCATCACGGGCAACTGCGGAGTCGGAATCGCACCGTGCCGTCCCGACACCCATGAGGTCGTTGCCTGGGACCTGGTGAACGTCGAAGGCATTCCGTTCGAAGTGCTGAGCAAGGGTGTCACCTGGGACTGGGTGAGCTTCCCGGATTTCATGGATGCCGCCGCGCGGCGTGGACTGTCCATCAATGTCGGATGCTTTGCGCCCCTTACTCCGTTTCGTCATTTCGTGATGGGCGAGGAATCGATGGAGAGAGCGGCGCGCCCGGAAGAAACCGCCCAGATTCGCGCGCTGCTGCGCGATGCGCTGGCGGCAGGAGCATTCGGCTTCTCCACCACCAATACACTTCAACACACCGGCTATAAGGGTCGTCCGTTGGCATGCCGCTTGGCCAGCACCGAAGAGCTCCGGACCTACGCGGGAGTGCTCAAAGAACTTGGTAAGGGCATCATCGAGATCGCCCTAACCCGGACGCGGGGGCAGATCTCCGAAGAGGAATGGTCGTTGACCGAGATGCTGCTGAGCGAAAGCGGCCGGCGAATAACCTGGATCTCAATCGACGGTGAGGACATGTTGCGCAAAGTGGAGCCGCTGGTGGAGCGCGGAGCAATACCGCAAATCCGCTGCACCCCGACCCTGTTCGAGTTCACTTTGCACAGTCCCGGCCTGGTGTTCCCCAGCATCGCGCCGTCATGGACCAAAGTTTTCAATCAACCGGTTGAAGTTCAAAAACAAATCTACGCCGACACCGCCTTCCGCAACGAGTTCCGTGAAAAGCTCGCTGGACCGCGGGGCTCGCTGATCAACTGGGACCGTTTTGAATTCGGACGCGCGAAAAATCCCCGCTTCAGCTCTTTGGAGGGAAAGTCCATCGCGACCATCGCCGCCCAACGAGGGACCGACTCCGTTGACGCATTCCTCGACCTCGGAATAGAGGACAACCTCGAAAGCTGGTTCACAATGATCCAGGATGTCGGCCGGATGGCGCCGTTCATTGCCGACCCGCGGGTGATCATCGCGCTCAGCGACGGCGGCGCTCACGTCGATCAACACTGTGATGCCGGATATCCGACCTACCTGCTCGGCACATGGTCACGCAAAAAGCAGGTCATCGGGCTGGAGGCGGCCGTCAAACGGCTGACATCTGAACCTGCCGCCCTGTTGGGAATCAGGGATCGTGGCCTGCTCGCCGCTGGACTCGCGGCCGACATTACCGTGTTCGACTACAACACAATTGATTCCGCCGAACGTCAGGAGATGCGCAGAGATCTTCCCGGCGGAGGAATCAGATTCGTAATGCCGGCAACTGGGGTTGAGTGCACAGTGGTCAACGGCGAGGTCATCTATGAACATGGAAAACCGACCGGAAAAATTGCCGGCCGCATGCTGCGTTCCGGGGTGAATTGACGGCCGCCGGTATCAACGGCTGAGACCGACGGGCGGTTCGCGAACCGGCCCCTACTGTTGGGAAAAAGCAGCTTGGGTGCGCTATCGGCGGGGCCAGACCTGAGAAACGAAACTTTATGGCGAAATCGCAATACTTCATCGGGGTTGATATCGGCGGAACGTTTACCGACGTCGTGCTCGCGGAGTCGATTAGTCATCGCCTGTTCACGGCCAAGACGCTAACCACCCCCGACAGCCCCGGACAGGCGGTGATCTCTGCGATGCAGGATGCGCTGGGCCAGGCGCAGGCGACCCCCGCTGACGTCCAGCGCGTGGTGCACGCGACCACACTGGCCACCAACCTGATACTGGAGCGCAAGGGTTCCAGGGTGGCTTATGTCACGACCAAAGGCTTCGGCGATCTCTTTGTGATCGGCAAGGAGCGGGTGGTTGGCGCGGATCGCTACAACATGTTGCTGGAAAAATCGCCTCCGCTGGTCTCCCTGCGCCTGACCTTGGAGGTGGAGGAACGAGTTAATCGCCTGGGCGAAGTGGTGGTGGCGCTGAACAAGCGGGACGCTGCTGAAGGTTTGGCACGCCTGGCCCGCGAAAAGCCGCAATCAGTGGCAATTTGCTTTTTCCATTCGTACGCCAACCCCGCGCATGAGCGCGCGATAGCCGAGCTGGTGCGCAAGCATTTACCGGGCGTCTACGTGGCGCTTTCATCCGAGGTCTGGCCGGAGTTTCGCGAGTACGAACGGGCCTCGACCACGGTAATGTCCGCATACGTCGGTCCGACGATTTCCAGCTACGTGGAAGAGCTGGACGCAGAGTTGCGCCGGATGGGGCTTAGCGGTTCGTTCGAGATCATGCAGTCCAACGGCGGTGTAATGTCGGCGGCAGCGGTGGCGCGCAAGCCCGTGTATAGCGTTGAGTCGGGCCCCGCGGCGGGAGTGATCGCGGCTGCTCATTTGGGCAAAATGTGTAATCAGCCCAACATCATATCGTTCGATATGGGCGGCACCACCGCCAAGGCCGGATTGATTCGCCATGGCAAACCCAGCATAACCCATGACTTCCGCGTCGGCAGCCACCTGAGCTCCGGATTCCGGGCGGGTGGGTATCCGATCAAGATTCCCGTGATCGATCTGGCCGAGGTCGGGGCAGGGGGCGGCAGCATCGCATGGGTAGACCCCGGCGGCGTGCTGCAGGTCGGCCCTTTTAGTGCGGGGGCCGCGCCGGGACCGGCCTGCTATGGTTTTGGCGGCGAGCAGCCCACCGTGACGGACGCCAATCTGCTGCTCGGTTATCTCGATCCCGCCTATTTCCTGGGCGGCCGGATGCGCATTTATCCCGACCGCAGCATGGCCGCGATGGCGCCCCTGGCCGAAAAGCTCGGCATGGACGCAATGGAGGTCGCCAAGGGCATTTACGAGATCGCCAACACTCACATGGGTTCGGCGGTAAGGGTCGTGACTATCCAGCGCGGCATCGACCCGCGGGAGTTTGCGGTGATGGCTTTTGGCGGCGCGGGTCCGGTGCATGCGGTGAAAGTTGCCGAGCAATTTGAGATTCCTAACGTGATCGTCCCCGTCTCGCCGGGCCTCGCCTCGGCCTTGGGCCTGCTGGTTTCAGACATGGCTGAGGATTACGTGGCAACCTTTGTGATGGACGGGCGCGATGCTGACGTAGCGCGCATCGAGCAGTTGCTGGGAAACCTGGAGCACAACGGGCGTGCCGCGCTCAGCGCGCAAGGAGTGGTCGAGTCCAACATGGTAATCCAGCGGCTGTTCGACGTGCGCTTCAAGCATCAGTCGCATGAGCTATCTGTTCCGATCCCAGAAGGGCCGATCAGCCCGGCGACGATAAGCGCGGCAGAGGAAGGATTCCGCGCTTTATACCATGAACTGTACGGCGTATCGCCCAACGATCCGTGCGAGTTCGTCAATTTCCGGGTGCGTGCGACCGGAATCGTGTCGAAACCGGAACTGAGCCCGGCCGCATCGGGCGATGGCAACTCGCGCCGCGCGCTTAAGGGTACGCGCAAAGCGTACTTCGGCGAGGCGGGCGGCTTTACCGACACCTCTGTTTATGATCGAGCGCGGCTAAGTCCGGGCGATCTGCTGACCGGCCCGTCAATCGTGGAAGAGCCTGACTCCACCACCGTCTGCCCGCCGGGCTACATGATCCGCGTGGACGAATACCTTAACCTCCACATTTCCAGCGAATAGAACGACTACAACAAATAGAGCGGCCTTATAGCAAATAGAACGAGAGTCGTAGAGCTTGATCTGGCAAAATAGGTTCCGAAAGAGCAACCACGAAGATGGTTGCAAATCCACGGCCGTTGGCCCAGGGGTTCAAAGGCGGATGACCTTGGAATGGTTTTGCGCACTGGGTTCTCCCCTCGATGCTGCACCACATTGCCGTCGCTGGGCCGCTTGTCTTGACTCTTGACTTTCCAAATTTTTTTGTTAGAAACCGCGATGAAAGATCGTTCCATCTAGAAGTTGTTTCGTTCGCGATTGGTTCGCGACACGACGGATTGCGTCGATCGTGTTGGGCTGTAGATATGTGCTGAATCATAAACCAAGCCCATTTCCTGCGTTCGCGGGAAAACTGGCAGAAGTTCCGGTTCTGAGGGCTCGACTTCGTATTAAAGGGCGCGCCATAAAAAAGAGTCAGATGAGGTGACGGCGATGGGGAAGCAGAGGAATCTACTGACATACGCTCTGGTCGACCTGACGATGTTGCTGGTGCTCGGCGGGATGATTCCCTCGATCTGTCAGGCGCAGGGTAACCAGGGTTATTCGCTGCTGCGCAACATCGAGGTCACCGGGTTCCTCACCTCAACCTTTGGAACGTTCATCGACTCGGAGGCGATCGAGTACAACAAGAGCAAGAACTCCCTTTCGAGTGCCCGGCAAACCTTACAAATCGACGTCAACGGAAAGATCGGCGAACATGATCGCTTTTTCATGAGGGATTGGTTTGTTTACGAACCGAACTAT
>DASZGF010000186.1:0-47211 GCA_035939115.1 Binataceae bacterium (SeqCode) | reverse complement strand
CGGCGCCGCAACTCGATGCTTTGTGCCGCGCAAACTTTATGAGGCGGTGCTGACCAATATTGCCGATTTCGTAAACTCACTTCCATTGGGAGATCCCGCCGACCCGCAAGTAATTGTCGGTCCCATTATCCGGGCGGAGCGCAGGCAGAAAATCGAGGAATATATCCATTCCGGACGCGAGCAGGGCGCAAGGCTGATCGCCGGCGGTCAGAGGCCGGCCAACTTGAAAAAGGGGTATTTCATAAGGCCGACCATCTTCGCCGACGTCGATAATAAGATGCGGATCGCTCGCGAGGAGATCTTCGGGCCGGTGCTTTCGGTAATTCCTTACAGCGATTTGGATGAGGCGGTGCGCAGTGCCAACGACTCCGATTTCGGGTTGGCGGGCATCGTAGTAACTAACCAGCCCGCAAAAGGAATGGAAATTGCCCGGCGGCTGCGTTCCGGGTGGATCTCGCTAAGTTCTTCGGGACATATGGCCGGGCTGGGACACAATGTACCCTTTGGGGGTTTCAAAGACAGTGGCCTTGGACGTGAGGGCGGTGAATGGGGTCTGAGGGATTTCATGGAAATCCAGACGGTTACCTGGTGAAAACGCGCCGTATGCCGCCTTCGGATCGACGAACAAAATGAATTTTCTCGTACACAACTTGCTCACCAGGTCCTGGCGCTTGCATGAAACGTGAACAGGCCAGTGGATCGCCCGGCCGCGGAGAATTGATGGACGGCCTGGCCGGGCCGGTTGAGGGCGACTTTGTCGACCACCTCGTAGAGGAATGGAAAGCCCAGGCTCCCCACCTGGACTGGACGCCATCCGCGATTATCGCGCGGATGAGACGCGCGACGCTGATTTTTGACCGGGCGCGGGAGCGGATGGGAGCGCCATACGGCATCGGCGCCGGTGAGATAATGGTGCTTGATGCGCTGCGCCGAGCGGGCCCGCCCAATCGCCTCAACCCGCGGCGTCTTCTCGAAGAATTACTAACCCCGTCAGGCACCATGACAAGCTGGATCGATCGTCTGGCCAAGCGTGGTTTCGTCAAGCGCATGCGGGATCCGGAGGACCGCCGCGGAGTACTGGTGCAGTTGGCAGCCCCTGGGAGGCGCTTCGTGGACGACAGTTACAGGACCATCCAGGCGCATTGGCGGGGAATGCCCGAGCATGCGGCGCTGGCAGGAATGGCGCGGCAAGACCTCGATGCACTTGCCGATCTGCTTCGCAAAGTAGCACTTGCGTTGGAAAGCGCGTCGTCCGGCCCCACGCTAAAACAAACGGCGAAGCGCAAAACCGGCATCAGCAACTCTGGGATATATATGGATAGTCGTTTGGATTTAGGCGCTGGCCGACAAGGAGGACGATGATGCAAGATCCGTTTCTGCGCGAAATTGTGCAAAACGCGCTGATGGGTATCGCGGAGGAAGCGGGAATCTTCGGCGCCCGCAGCGCCTACTCGCCGTTCGTCAATCAGTCGTCCGAAATTGCAGTCGCGCTGTTCGATCGCGACGCACGCCTGATTGCGCATTCAGGGAGCGGCACGATGCATGTGGCGGCGCTTCACAGCATGCTGCCCGAGGTGCTCAAGGACAACCCGCCCGAAACGCTGAAGGACGGCGACGCGATCATCTGCAACGACCACTTCCGCGGTGGAATCCATCCCACCGACGTTGGTGTGTTCCGCCCGATCTTCAGCAAGGGCGCGCCGCTGTTTTATTACGGCGCGATGATGATCGTGTCGGACCTGGGCGGCGTTTCCACCGGTGGATTGCCCGCCAAAGCCACCGAATGCTTTCACGAGGGGCTGATGATTCCGCCGGTCAAGCTCTACGAAGCCGGCGAGCCCAATCCCGCCGTCCACCGGATGATCCAGGCCAACAGCCGCACTCCGCAGCGGGTTCTGGGTGACATTCGGGCGCTGGTGGCAGGCGGTGGGATGGCGGAAACGCGGCTGCTGGAACTGGTCGAAAAGTACGGCTACGAAGAAGTTTCGGTCATTATCGAGGAGCTGCTCAATTACTCCGAGCGCCTCACGCGCCAGGCGATCGAGCGGATGCCCGACGGCGTGTATCGCGGCTCCTACGTCGTGGAGGAGGACGGCATCGAACCCGACAAGACCTACACCGTGGTTGCGACCGTCACGATCGATGGCTCGCGCTGCAAGCTGGATTTCACCGGCACCGACCCGCAGGCGCGTGGCGCAATCAACTCCTCATGCTCGCAATCGATCTCGGGCGCGATGTTCACGCTGCGATGCTTCCTTGATGTCGACGTGCCGATGAACGAAGGGTTTTATCGGCCGATAGAGTTGGTTCTGCCGCTGGGAACGCTGGTTAATCCCAAATATCCCGCCGCCTGCAATATCCGCCTGGCCACAGTGCAGGCGATGGTCGAATCGATCGATCAGGCATTGGCGCCGGCGTTTCCGCAAAAGGCGATGGCGGCCAGCGGCTCGCCCCACGTCTACACCGTCAGCGGGCGCTATCCTGACACCAACCAGATGTGGAGCATGCTCGATTTGCAATTCGCGCCCATGGGCGGGCGCGCCGATCGCGACGGCGTCGACGCGCTGTCCCATCCGGTGCTCGGGTTCCCCGGCTACTGGGGCAGTATCGAGTCCTACGAATGGCAGTATCCGGTGCTGTACCGGCGCTTCCGTTTCATTCCCGATTCGGCCGGGGCGGGCAGATGGCGCGGCGGATGCGGCCTGATCAAAGAACTCAAGTTTCTCACCGACGCTGAATTGACGGTGCGCGCCGTCGACCGCTGCAAGCTGCCACCCCAGGGTGTGGAGGGCGGCAAGGCCGGCAAGGGCGGCGGATGGATTCTCAACCCGGGCCGCGCCGACGTCGAGGAACTGCCGCTTAAGAAAACCAACGTGCATGTGCATGAGGGCGACACCCTGGTCATGCTGGTCTCGGGCGGCGGCGGGTTCGGCGATCCGTCGGGGCGCGATCCCGAACTGGTCGCGGCGGATGTGCGCGCCGGAATCGTCACGCCAGAGGCGGCCGCGCGCGATTACGGGGCGATCGTCGATACCAGCGGCGCCGTGGACGCGGCGGCAACCACGCGCCTGCGCGGCAGGAACAAATGATCGAACCTGATCTGGAAGTGAGAAGGGAGTGCTGATTGCGCAATCCTCACCTTAACCCTCTCCCTGGTCAGGGAGAGGGCAAAAGAGGGTCTTCTCGTGTGGATGAATATTCATGGTTATCGTCGCAAAAAAAGGCGGCGGACATTTTTCGGTGAGCCGAGGGTCAGACCCACACTCCCTTAGGTTAAAGAGAGAAACAGGAATTTATCGGCGCACGCATTTTGTCGGAGCACAAAATTGAACGGCGCACGCATTCTCTGCCCTCTCCCTGACCAGGGCGAGGGTTGGGGTGAGGGTGTCGGGGATGGAGCGTGAGACCACAGTGCCACAAGGGAAATACTTCCTCGGAATCGATATCGGCGGCACCTTCACCGATCTCGTGCTGGCCGAAGAAACCAGCCATCAGCTACACAACGCCAAGACTTTGACCACACCCGACGACCCGGTTGAGGGCGTGATGAGCGGAGTGCGCGAGGTGCTCGCCCAGGCCGGCGCGTCGGCCCGCGACATCCAGCGCGTGGTCCATGCCACGACGCTTGCCACCAACCTGATCCTGGAGCGCAAGGGGGCCAGGGTCGGCTTTGTCACCACCGACGGCTTTGGCGACATGTTCCAGATCAGCAAACAGCGCGCGACCGGGCTGGACCGCTACAATTTGTTATATGTGCGCCCGCCCGCGTTCGTGCCGCGCGAGATGGTGGTCGAAGCCGTCGAGCGGCTCAACGCCCAGGGCGAGGTGCTGGTCGCGCTGGATGAGCGGCAAGCGGAGCAGGCGATCGGGGCGCTAGCCGCAAAGCGTCCCGAAGCGGTGGCGGTCTGCCTCCTGCACTCCTACGCCAACCCCGCGCATGAGCTAAAGCTGGGTGAAATGATCCGCCGGCGGATGCCGGGGACTTATGTGGCGCTGTCTTCCGAGGTGTGGCCCGAGTTCCAGGAGTATGAGCGCGCCGCCACGACCTTGCTCTCGGCCTATGTCGGCCCGATGATGTCGGCCTACGTGGGCCGCCTGGCGCAGGAACTAAGCGGTGCGGGCGTGCGCTCGGCGCTGCAAATCATGCAGTCCAGCGGCGCCGTGATGACCGCGCCGATGGCCGCGCGCAAGGCCGCCTACAGCCTTGAATCGGGACCGGCGGCGGGCGTGATCGCCACCGCCTATCTGGGCCGTATCTGCAACCTGGCCAACCTGATCTCTTTCGATATGGGCGGCACCACGGCCAAGGTCGGGCTGATCCGCGACGGCAAGCCCACCATCACGCACAACTTCTGCGTGGGTGGGTCGGTCAGTTCCGGCGCGCGCAGCACGGGCGAGCCGATCAAGATGCCCGTGATCGACCTGGTCGAGGTCGGCGCCGGCGGCGGCAGTATCGCGTCGATCGATTCCGGTGGCTTCTTGCAGGTGGGCCCGCATAGCGCCGGCGCGGCGCCAGGTCCGGCCTGTTACGGATTCGGCGGAACCCAGGCTACGGTCACCGACGCCAACGTGGTGCTGGGTTATCTCAATCCCGAGTACTTCCTGGGCGGCAAGATGAAGATCTTCCCCGAGCGCAGCCGCGAAGCGATCGAAGCGCTGGCGCAGCGGCTCGATCTCGCGCCGGTCGCGGTGGCACACGGAATTTACGAACTCGCCAACGCCAGGATGGGATCCGCGCTGCGGCTCATCACCGTGCAGCGGGGGATCGATCCGCGCGAATTCGCGCTGGTGGCCTTCGGCGGCGCCGGGCCGATCCACGTGGTGAAGGTGGCCGAACAGTTCCGCATCCCGACCATTATCATCCCGCCTTCGCCGGGGGTTGCTTCCGCCTTTGGCCTGCTGGTTTCCGATGTCGCTTACGACTTCGTTACGACTCAAATCATGCCGGCTACGCCTGACAACATCCCCCGCATTCGCGAGATCTTCGGCGCCCTGGGACGCAGCGGGCGCGAGGCGCTTTACGCCGAAGGGATAGAGGACAAGGATATTGTGCTGGCGCGTACGGTCGAGGTGCGCTTCGTGCATCAGCAGCACGATCTCCCGATCGCGATTCCCAACGGGGAGATTACGGCGGCGGCAATCGCGCAGGCGGAGCAACGGTTTCGCGATCGGTATTTCGAATTGTACCGGGTCAAGACCGACGATCCGTGCCGGTTCGTCAATTTCAGCGTGCGCGCCACCGGGATCGTGCCCAAGCCGCAGTTGGCGAGAATGCCGGCGGGCGACGGCAACGCGGCGCGCGCGCTCAAGGGCAGCCGCGAGGTTTTCTCCGGCGAGCAGCGTGAATTTGTCCAGTGCAATGTTTACGATCGGCGCCGCCTGCAAAACGGCGATCGGCTGGAGGGTCCGGCCGTGCTCGAGGAGCCTGATTCAACCACGATCTGTCCGGCCGGCTATACAATCACGATCGATCCCTTCCTGAACGTCTTATTACAAAAGCCGGCCCAATAATCGCGCGGCACAGAAGGCGCGCTGATAAATGACCCTCTCTGGGCGCCGCAGCGGCGCCCATCTCCCCTGTCAGGGGGAGAAAAATTAAAATTGTGTAAACTTGACCAGTGGCGCGCGGCATGCGCGCCGCTGCTTTATCACCCCGACAGCGGCCTATTGGTCGCCGCGCCTTGACTCTGCTGGTACACTGGCGGGTATCCCCGAAAAACTCGATCCGAAAGGAAACCAACATGCAGCCAAAGCACGTCGATTATGCGGCTCTGGTGTGGAGCTGGTCGGCGACCTTCGCTCCACGCCTGCTAATGTCCCTTATCATACTGATCGTCGGTTACCTTTTGGCCGCCTGGATTTGCCGGGCTGTTCGTAGGGTGCTGGCGCGAACTGGGCGCGTTGACCCCACGGTTCAACCGGTGGCTGCGGCGGCGGTGCGCTACTCGATCCTGGCTCTGGTGCTGGTTGCAGCGCTGTGCCAACTCGGTATCCAGACCACATCACTGCTCGCGGTGCTCGGCGCCGCGGGCCTGGCAATCGGCCTGGCTCTGCAAGGTACGCTGACGAATATCGCCGCCGGCATTATGCTGCTGTGGCTGCGGCCATTTCATGTCGGCGACTATATCGAGGTGCCGAGCAATAACATCAGCGGCACGGTCAAGGAAATTGGATTATTCGCCTGCCATCTCGAAAACTTCGACGGCATCTTCGTCTTCGCCCCCAATGGCTCGGTATGGAATGCGGCATTGCGCAACTACACCCGCAACTCGGGCCGGCTCATCAGCTTCACCGTCACTCTGCCCCCTTCGACGCCGGTGGATAAGGCGCGTGAAATCCTCAAGACAATGATCGATGAAGATAACCGCGTCCTGAAGAATCCCTCGCCCGCCGTATTCGTCGAGAGCTACGACTCCGGCAAAGGATTGTCGTTGACCTGCACGTTCCGCACCACGCAGGGGCGTGCCGGCGAAGTACAGCGCGACATCATCGACGAGGCCATGCGGCGCCTGAATCAGGCCGGCATCAGCGATACCGGTCAGATTGTCCGCAAAGTACCCGCCGACAACGACCCCTCGCGGGTTATCGTCGTATAAGAACGGATGTCAGGTTTGCGCTAAGAAAATTCCATGAACCGGTGGAGGCGCGCATGGGACTCCCATGTTAAAAATATGGTAATGCGGGGATTGGAGAGCCGACAGCAATGGCTGGCAGAAAAAAATCGAGAACGCCCGACTTACGGACAAGAGAAGAGCTGCTGGAACAGGCCCAGGACCTCATCTACGATGCCTGGGAAGCGGTGGACAGAAGAACGGCCCTTGCCCTGGCCCGCAAAGCCCTGAAGGTCAGCCCTGATTGCGGGATGCCTATGTGATTCTCGCCCAGACGGCGAGGACGCGTGCTCAGGAGTTCGAATTTTACCGCAAGGCAGTCGAGGCCGGTGAAAGAGCACTGGGCCAGGAAGCCTTCACGCGTGACGCGGGCCACTTCTGGGGCATCCTCGAAACCCGTCCCTACATGCGCGGCTGCGCCGGTTTGGCCGAATGCCTGTTTGATCGCGGCTCGTACGATGAAGCGATCGCGATCTGGCGCAACATGCTTAGACTCAATCCCGACGACAATATAGGCATCCGTCACATATTGGCTGCGCGCCTGCTCTATCTCGACCGGGACAAGGAGGCGGCGGTCGTGCTCGATCAGTATAAGGGCGATTGCTCCACCTATCATCTGTGGGCCGAGGCAATTCTGCTGTTTCGTTCCATCGGAGACCACCCCAGGTCTTGCCGCGCGCTGGACGCGGCGCTCGAAACCAACCCCCATGTCCCTACCTTTCTATTCGAGCAAAAGCGCATTCCGCGCGAGATCCCTGATTACGTAACTTGGGGGGACGAAGACGAAGCGGCCGAGTGCGCCTATGAACTCATCAGGCCTTGGAAAACAACCAAAGGGGCTATCGAATGGCTCGGCGCGCGAATCGCGACCGGAAGGCCCGTCCTCCTGAACTGAAAACAAGAGGTATAAGGTCAGCGTCATGGCTGGCAAACGGATACCCGACGACTTGCAAAAGTGGATCGATGCGCGCAAGCGCCATCGCCTGACCCATGCGCAAATCCAGATGGCGCGCGAACCGGGCATGAACCCCAAGAGCCTGGACAAAATCGACGATCACAAACAGAAGCGATGGAAACTGCCGCTGCCCGAGTTCCTGGAAGAGCTCTATTTGAAGCGCTTCCACAAAGAGCGCCCCGACAACGTCGTTTCGATTGAGGAACGCGCATCAATTATGCGGCGGAAGAAAGAGGCCAGAACCACAGTCAGGCAGGAACAGAGAGCCGCCCGGGCGGAGAACCACCAGCCCGCCTCCGGCAGACATCGGGAAGCTTGATAATGGTTCGGAGGGAATCTGAACAATGGAATACCTAAGCGTGCCCGAAGCAAAAAAGGTTTCAGGACTCAGGATAGTCCTCTCACCCGGGGGGCCGGGGCCCTGGAGCGAGGCCGCCAAATCCATCTGCCATTTGAAAAAGCTCTCCTACATCCCGGTGGCCCAGGAGGTAGGTGGTCCCAATCCCGAGCTATATGAATGGACCGCCCAGACCAGCGCGCCCGCGGTGATTTGGAACGACGAGCGGCCGCGCAACCTGTGGAACGATCAGCTCTTTCTGTTCGAGCGCCTGGGCCCGCAGGCGCCGCTGATTCCCGACCGTATCGAGGACCGCGCCATCATGTTCGGCGATGCCAATGAGATCTGCGGCGAGAACGGTTTTGCCTGGAATCGGCGCCTGCTTCAGTTCCATTACGTGCTCAATAGTCCCAACTCGAGCCCGCGCGCCGTTGAGCGTTTCGGCGGCGGCGCCAAAAAATACCTGTACACGCCAGAGCGCGCCGCCAGGGCGCCCGCGCGATGCGCGGAGATCCTGGGGTTCCTCGCCGACCGGCTGGAGGCTCAGCGCGTGCGCGGCAGCCGGTTCTTTATCGGCGATCAACTGACCGCGCTCGACATCTACTGGGCTACGTTCGCAACGCTGCTTGAACCGCTGCCCCACGAGATCAACCCGATGCAGGACGGCTTGCGGCGTCTGTACACCAACACCGACCCCGTGATTCGAGCGGCGGTCAGGCCGATTCTCATGGAGCATCGTGAGATGATGTACCGCGACCACCTGGAAACGCCGCTCGATTTCTGACAGACGGCGTAGGGTCATGAGTCCGAAAGTCGTTTACGAAAGTTCAGGATGACGGAAAGAGCCAAGCGCAATTCGTAACAGGGGAAGACTTTGGAATCAGGTGAAGGACTTTTATCGGGTATCAGGGTGCTGGAATTGGGCCAGTTTATCGCCGGACCGCGGGCCGGGCGGATGATGGCGGACCTTGGGGCTGAGGTTATCAAAATCGAACTCGCGCCCGGCGGCGATCTGATGCGCAACTATCCGCCGGTCAAATGCGAGCAAAGCGGCGTGTTCATGCTCGAGAACCGCGGTAAGCAGAGCATCTGTCTTGACCTGAATCATCCCGACGGCGCTGCGGTTGTAAAGGCGCTGGCGGCCAAGGCCGATGTCATCGTTGAAAACTTCAGCCCGGGAGTGCTGCCCAGGCGGGGGTTGGGTTACGAGGAACTCTCCCGCGACAATCCCGGCCTGATAATGTGCTCGATCTCGGGCTTCGGCCAGACCGGACCATTCGCGCAGCGCCCCAGCAACGACCGGCTGGCGATCGCGATGAGCGGTATCATGCATCTGACCGGCGACCCGGACGGACCGCCGATGCCGATTGGCACCTCGATGGCGGATTCCACTGCGGGCGTGAACGCGTTCGCCGCTGTTTGCGCAGCGCTGTTCGGGCGCAGCCGCACCGGACGCGGTCAATATATCGATATTTCCCTGATGGAGACCTTGTTCCACACCCTCGACCTGCCGCTGGCGATTCATCTGCTCAGCGATGGACAGGTTAGCCCGCAGCGCTGCGGAGTCCACAACCTCACCACCGCGCCGACCGGCACGTTCAAGGCCAGCGATGGCTATGTGGTGATCTCCGCGTTTCTGCATCAATGGGAGACCTTCGCAAATGCTATCGGCAGACCGGAACTGCTGACCGATCCGCGGTTCAGCACGGCGTCGGAGCGGGCGAAGAACCGCCTGGCGCTGGCAGAGATCATCGAGCAGTGGCTGCAATCCTTTCCAACCCGGGATGAGCCGCTGGCGATTTTGGCGGAGCATCGAGTCATAAGCGGAGCGGTGCTCGATGTCGCCCAGGCCACCAACCATCCCCAGATGAAGGCGCGTCACGCGCTGCAGGAGGTGCCTCATCCGGGGATCGGTCCGCTGCCGCTGCCGGTCGCGCCGATGCGCTTCTCCCAGGCATCAGTCGCGATACGCGGGCGGACACCGGCGCTCGGAGAGCATAACGAAACAATCCTGGCGCAGCTCCTCGGCTTTACGCCCGAACGCATCGCGGCGCTGACAACTTCGGGCGTCCTGGTCAAGAAGGTGCCCGCGCAGTGGGACCGCACGGAGTAACCGCAAAAAGCCGTGTACGCGTGCGCGTGCTGCTTGCGGCTCTAATCGGCGTGGGCGGCTGCGTCAAGGCGGGGAACATCCGGGCGGACCGCGACTGGTACTCGCTGAAGGAAGCCACCAACGGGCGCAACATGGTGGACGCATCGTGGCGGCTGTGCCAGAACGACCCTTCCTGCTCACCCGCCGAACGGACCGAACTGGAAAAGGCGCGCGATCGCGCCGAAGCCAAATATCAGAAAGCCCAGGAGGCGGTTAACTATGACCATGCCCACGGATGGTATGCGAACGTGAATAATCTCCCGGCCTTCGCCCGCGATCCTTCCCTGGGTTTGGCGCCTTAACTGGGAACGCCCCGCGCCCGACACGGTCAGCGCATTCCCCTCGCGTGCGTTGGGTGACGTGTCATCACGGGACGAACAGTTCCGCATTGGATACGACCGTGACGTTGTTCGTTCCTCCGGCGATCAGGACGAAGCCGCTGGGCAGCCTGGTGGCGGTATGAAACAGACGCGGGAAGTGCAGGTTCGCGGCGACTACAAATTTGCCGGTATTGAGATCAAGCAACTCCGGGGCGCCAGGGCCACGCCATTTTGTTTATTTTCGCCGCCGGCGATCAGCACGCTGCCATCGTTCAGGAGCGTCGCTGTATGAACCAGCCGGGCGAATTTCAAACTGGCGGCGGCGCGGAAAGTGCCGGTTATGGGATTGAAAATCTCGGTACTCGCCAGCGCGGCTGAACCGAATCCTCCCGCAACCAGCACCTGCCCGATCAATCCCGCGCTGTCCAGCAGGGTGGCGCTATGGAAAGTGCGCGCGCTTCTCATGCTGCCTGTGGGCACGAACAGGTTTTGGATGGTAAACCGCTCGGCGCTCGCCAATGCGGCTACGCTGTTGTTGCCCCCGGCAACCAGCACCTGGCCGTTATCGAGCATCGTCGCGGTGTGAAAAAGCCGGGCGGCGTTCAAATTGTGCGTCACCGTGAACCGGCCGGTGGTCGGATTAAAAAGTTCGGCGGTGGATAGCGCGCTGCCGTTGCCGTTGGCTCCGCCGGCCACCAGCACCATACCGTTGGTCAGCAGCGTCGCGCTGTGCGCCAAGCGTCGAAAAGTAAGATTGCCGGTTAGGCTGAACCTGCCCGTGAGGGGATTAAACAGCTCCGCACTGGTCAGGGCGGCGTCACTCGTGCCTTCGCCGCCAACCACCAACACCTGGCCGTTGCGCAGCAAAGTGGCGGTGTGAAATACGCGCGCGACGTTCATGCTACCGGTGGCGAGGAAGCGTCCGGTAGCGGGATTGAACAGTTCGGCATTCGCGATAGTTCTACCGGCCGCATTCAATCCACCGGTGATCAGGACCATACCATTGGTGAGCAGGGTTGCCGTGTGGGCCTGGCGGGGAGTAACCATCGCGCCTGTGACCACAAAGATCTGATGCACGGGTGTCGCGTTTTGGGCCGAACCGCCGCTTGCGGTTGCGATCACTGCCGCAACCACGAAAATCGCCAACGCAATCCGCACGTAGAACTTCGAACCATCAAAAAACGCACGTGGCAGCATAATTCGCTCCTGTGGAGTGATATACGATCGAGCCCGTATCAGGGGTTGGATTACTTCGGAAGGACCGCCGCAAGCCGCCGTTGTGGGCCAACGCTGGGGCAATCGCGCCAGCTACAGGTTTAACGGTTTCCCAGGCCACAAAGTTCCCGCTCACGTCGTAGCTTCGAAAGGGGTTGACGCCATAAAGGATTCCGGCCTTATTATCTGCGCAAGAGCAGCGATTACATGCGTCAGCCTGAAATATCGCTTGCCGGCGACCGACGGATTGTGTCACCGACTGCCGGGTGGATAACGGTGGTGATGGCTCCGTCAAAAGGAAAGACTCGTATCGCAGCCAAAGGTGGATTCGATACCTGGGTCGACGACTTGGCGCATTATTCGATGCAGGTACAAAGCACAGGTTTCAAATAGCGTTCGCAGAGATCCTACCGGCGCCGGAGTCAAGTCATGAGGAAATGGCCTGAAATGCTTGTTTCCCTGGTGAAGTGGCGTCCGAACCCGCCGGTTGCTTTGGAAGAACGCGAGGGAAAATCCTGCCTGAGCTACGGTTTTGATGCGATTGAAAATGATGGGGCGCGGGACTTTCGCTGGTCACGGCGGTTCTTCGGCTTTCTGGTCAAGGATGCGCCGGTGCGCGAGGTCGCGTTGGTGCTCGCCTCGAATCATCAGATTAGGCTGTCGGTTTCGATAGATGACTTCCCGGTGCAGACGGTGGTGCTCAAGGTCGGAGATCAGATCGTCACGGCGCGCCCGGCTCGCGGCGTGTCCGCGGGAGTAACTCACGTCGCTTTTGCGTTGGAAAACACCTGGCGTGCCCCTAATGACGTGCGCAATCTCGGAATTCAATTGCTCGGCTTGCGGGTGACCAGGGATTGCGATGTTATTTGCTATGCGGCAGCGACGCTTTCGCATAATGCTGGCAAATCCAGCTGGCATGGGTGCGGCAGGCACTTTGCACCCAAGGGTGACCTGCGCCAGCGGACCGGGCACAACGCGAAACTGAACGTCGAGGAACGGACCGGACAACTCGACCGGGTCAAGTCCACACCGCTTAAGCTCTATCTGGAGACGGCGTGGCTGTGCAATTTGCGCTGTCCGAGCTGCTTCCAGGCCTACTTGACGCCGGACTCGCGAAAGGCAGGGATCCACTTCATGTCGCCGTTTTTGTTCCGCAAAGTGGCCGAGCAATTGTTTCCGGGCGCGATGATGGTCTAGTACAACGGCAACGGCGAAACCCTGCTCCACCCCAATGTCGAAGCGATTCTACAAACTGCGCGCGACTACAGCTTTATTCCGGCCCTGCTCACCAGTGGCAGCCTGTTCACGGAACGCAACATGCGGCTGCTGGTGGAAGGGGGCTTCTTTCTGACCATCTCCGTCGATAGCCCGGAACCGCGGGATTTCGAACGGCTGCGCGCGGGTGCGCGATACGACAAGCTGGTAGCCGCACTGCGGCATCTGGTCGACCTCAATCGCAGCGTCAGGAATCCGCGCTTCAACCTGCGTATTCAATGCGTTGCCCAACAGTCGAACCTCCACCAACTCGCGGACCTGGTGCGATGGGCAAACCATTACGGGATTGGCGAGGTACAATTCCTGCCGCTACAAAATTTCGGGCAGCACTTTGATTATCTCGAGCAGGCGAAACTCCAGCACACTCCTGATTACGCCAACCACCAGATGCTGGCCGCAATTCGCGCCGGTACCCCGCTTGGCATCCGGGTGCGCCCCGTCCCGCCCTTCAATTCCAGCCCGGCCGTGGAGCGCGAGTTCGGCGCCGCGATCCACGAAAATCTGCACGCGTCAGCCAGGGTTGGCGAATTCTATCGTCCCATTGCGGCGATGGCCGAGCATCCCTCCAACAACCCGGATCGCAAATGTTTCCTGGCCTGGTCCGAATGCTTCATCGGCGTCGACGGCAGGGTGGCACCGTGCGATATGTATCTCGACGTTACCACCGTCGGCAATCTCTATGACGAGGATTTCTGGGACATCTGGAACGGGCCGCGGATGGCGCAAATGCGCCGCACCGTGAACCATCAGCCCGAAGGCCTGTGCCGCTTTGGAACCTGCATGTTCCGCAACTAAGCGCACCCGCACGCCCGCTATTGCTATCTGCTTGGCTTTCCATCCTGCCCGCACTTGCGCTAGGTCTGAGGCGATGTATCCCGCTGCCGGAGGAAGGCAATGAATCAGCATAACACCGAGCGCGAACAGCGCTTTATCGATCTGGCAGCGGAACTGGCCGACGACTTCGCGGGGCGCGCCGCCCAGCACGACGAAGAGGCGTCCTTCCCATTTGAGAACTATGTTCGGCTGAGGGAGAGCGGTTACAGCATCCTGACCATCCCCGAGGAACTGGGCGGGTTGGGCGCGAGCCTGCTGGAGCGCGTCAAGGCGCAGGAGCGTCTGGCCCAGGGCGACGGCGCGACCGCCCTGGCAATCAACATGCACTTCAACACGATGGGCCTGCTGATAGACCTCTACCATCGGTTCAAGGCTCCCAACGTGGAGGCCAAGCTGCGCAAGATCGCCGCCGAGCGGCTGATCTGCGGCGGTTCGGGTTCCGAGCCCGATAACGCCATCTACAGCTTGCGCCCGCGCACCACCGCGCGCCGGGTGGCCGGCGGATTTATCGTGAACGGGCGTAAAATCTTCGGCACCCAGAGCGTCGTAATGGATTATTTTTTCGCCCAGGCCCTGTGGCAAGAGGGACCGCAGGGACCCACGGTCCTGACCTTCTTTATTCCGCCGCGGGAAACCCCCGGGCTGGTCTTCAAGGATGACTGGCACGTGATGGGGATGCGGGCGACGGCTTCGCGCAGCTCCGAGCTGAAGGATGCCTTCGTGTCCGACGACGATGTGGCGGTCCAGTACCGCGTGGGCCGGACGCTGCGCGTCACCAAGATTTTCGCCAAGGCCCCATTTTCAATCGGTGCGCCTTATATCGGCATTGCCGTGGCGGCGCGCAATTTCGTGGTGGATTTCATGCGCGATCGCCCACGCTTCCCGCTCAAGCATCCGATGAGCCACCTGCCCAGCGTCTATAACAAGGTGGGCGAGATGGACATGCTGATCGAAGGCGCGCGCGCCGCGATGTGGAAGGCGGCGGCGGAAGTTGACCTTGATGAATCCGTCATGTGGTCACGCAAGGCGGTAGCGGCGCGCATGATCGCGATCGAAAATTCGGTGCGCGTGGTGGATCTCGCCTTGCGCGCGGTCGGGGGTTCTTCGTATTTCAAGCGGCTGCCGCTTGAACGCTTCTTCCGCGACGTGCGCGCCGGACTCTACCATCCGTTCGACAGCGACGAGACGCTGGAACTGCTGGGCAAAACCGCTTTCGGCATCCCGTGGTTCGCGGACCCCAAGGACTGAGCCATTACGCCTTTGCCGTGAACGCCGCTTAGCCATCGAACAGAACCGGCACGGAGGCCGGCGCTACGGAGAGAAAAACGAAGCCTTGGATTGCGTAGCGCCGGCCTCCGTGCCGGTTCTTTTTATTCGTGTCAGGACCTAATCCGCGACCGCGCGGCCCAGTATCGCGCGCGCCCCGGCTGAACCATTGAGCAGCCGGTTGCTGCGCCGCTTGATGCGCCAGCGGCCGGACTCGCGCACCAACTCCCATCGATTGGAGGAAACCCGCCAGACCTTGTAGGCCCCGTCGTCGTGGGCGAACACGAACGAATAACAGGTGGCGACGGCGCTATCGCCGTTGACGACGACGTGGGGCGAGGCGGTCAGATGCGAGGCGCCCTTCTTTATCAGCGATTGATGTCCATCTCCTTCATACATCTTTTGCAACTCGGCATGGCCCGTCAGCTTTCCCGTGTCGCCTACGTCATAAACCCCGTCGTCGGTCCATAGATGCGCCGCCGCCTGGGCGGAGCCGCTGTCGGCGGCGGGACCGTAGGTGAACATGAGCTGGTAGATGGCGAGCCGATCTTCCAACTCGCCGACGCGCTTTTCCAACGATCGCACGGTCGTTTCCAGATCCATCGCAGTTCTCCTTTTGAGCGGCTCATCCGAATAGTAGGGCGGGCGTCCCTGCCCGCCATCGATGCGCGAACTCTTTTGCGATTATCGCTATTAGAAAAATCCGCCGATCTGTGCAATAACGGGCTCAGCAATAATCGGGGAGGTCGGCCCATGCAGTACAATTTCGTCTCCGGCGATGATCACATGGATCTGAGCTATATTCCGGCGCGGATGTGGGTGGAACGCGTGCCGGCCAAATATCGCGAGCTGGCGCCTCGTATCGAAGAGGTCGAAGGTAAGCGGCGCTGGCTGTGCGAAGGCAAGCCCTGGGACATGGGCGGCTACGGCACGATGGACAACCCGCTGCTGAAGGGTGCCATTCCCCGCGCCGGCGTAAAGGAAGAGCCCGAACCCGGTAGCTTCCGGCCCTCGACGGCCCGGTACCGGCTCGAAGACATGGACCGCGACGGTATCGACGCGCAGGTCATATATGGGCCGCCGTTGCCGATGCAGTTCAAGGATCGGGAGCTGCAGCGCTCCTGCCTGGGAGCCTACAATTCGTGGATGGCCGAGTTCTGCGGCGAAGCGCCCCAGCGGCTCGTCGGCGTGGCGATACTGCCGATGAATGACCCGGACGAGGCCGTAGCCGAGCTCGAGCGAGTGGCTAAACTGGGCCTTCGCGGCGCGCTGTTCGGCGTCTTCGACGCCTGCAAGCCGGTCTTCGACGAAGCCTGGGAGCCGCTCTGGGCCGCGGCTGCCGACAGCGGCGTGGTGCTGAGCTTCCACTTAAGCGGCGGCGTGCGCAACGCCCGTTTCGACGCCCGTCGCGGACAGATCGCGGCGCTGGTGTCGGCGCTGCCGATGCAACTGGACGAACCGCTGTGCGAGATCATCTTTTGCGGCGCGCTCGACGCCCATCCCAAGCTGCGCCTGATTCTGGCCGAGGCGGGGTTGGGCTGGGTTCCCTACCTGCTGGGCCGCATGGACCACGAATACGAAAAGCTGTTCAAGAACACTGTAAAGCTGTCGGCCAAGCCCAGCGAGCTTTTCCGCCAGCACGTTTGGGTAAGCTTCGAAGAGGATGATGTCGGCCTCAAACTGATTCCTGAGATCGGTGAGGACAACGTGGTCTGGGCGTCGGACTATCCGCATCCCGACAGCACCTGGCCCAATTCGCGCAAGTACGTCGAGCAGCACATGAAGTCGCTCTCCCCGGCGGTGATCAAGAAGATCACCTGCGACAATACCGTGCGCCTGTACGGCCTGGGGTGAGCGCAGCTTCTTCCCCGCGGCGCGATGGCCTCGAACGGCACGCCGGGTTAACATCGCGCGCTTGAGCCAACGGCGCGGCCTTGAGATCACGATCGATCTCCAAGGCCGCGCCAAGTTTTGTCTCGGAGCTACAATAAGATGGAAATATCCGGTAAGACTGCGCTTATCACGGGCGGCGCTTCAGGGATTGGCAAAACCACAGCGCGGATGCTCGCTGCCAGGGGCGCCAATCTGATGCTGGTCGACGTCAACCAGAATTTGGGCGATGAAACCGTCAAGTCGATCGAAGGCGAGGGCGGGCGCGCCGCTTTTGTCCGCGCCGACGTGCGCGATGAAGCCCAGATGCGTCACGCGTTCGAGCAAGCCGTTTCGCGCTTTGGGCGGCTGGATATTGTGTACAACAACGCCGGTATCGCTACACTCCAGCCAGGCTTTACCCGGATTGCGTTCGAAGACTGGAAGCGCGTGCTGGATATCGATCTGCTCGGCGTGGTGTTGGGATGCTACCTGGCGTTTCCGCTAATGCGCGAACATGGCGGCGTGATAGTCAACACCGCTTCGATGGCTGGGGTTTATCCGATCCCGGGCGATCCGGTTTATGCTGCGGCCAAGGCGGGCGTGATCCATCTGACTCATTCGCTGGAGTATTGGTCCAAGCGGCGCATCAGGATCAATTGCGTTTGTCCCGGTGTGGTCGATACTCCGCTGTCGCGAGCGCAAGCCAACGAGGAGAAAGCGGCGGGTCGCGAGGCGCCCCCGGTGCGAACGATAATGGCGCCTGAAGCGATAGCGGAGGTGGTGCTCAAATTCGTCGAAGACGACAGCCAGGCGGGACAGGTGGTCGAGGTAAGGCCCAGCGGCGTAAACGTAATCGAACCGCGCCGCGCCCCGCACCATCGCCGCTGAGCCTTTACAAAGCGCGCCTCCTAAGCCACATCCTCGGCCAGCCAGGCAGCATTCCGGAGCGCTGCGGCAATATCGGCCGGTTCAAGGTAGGGGTACGTTTTTAAATGGATTGTTGCGTCTCACCAGAGGCCAGCAGACCCAGGAGCCGTGATACGGGAAATCGTAAGCCCCTTATGCAATGCTTTTCCGGTGCACACTTTGGGGTCCGCGGTGATACGCTCAGACTTCATAGCGTTCCGGCTTTCGATCCGATTATAACCCCGCTGGCCGCTGCAACCTACCGGCTGCAGTAAACGCGCTGCATCGGACGAGTGAATCACTGCCCCGATCCGAAAAGGCCTTAATTTCCGGCTCTATTGGGCGCCTCCAAGTATGGCATCGGGCTTGCTCCCTTTTGCGCGCGAGGCGGGTTAAGCTTTCAGAAACAACGCGATGGCGTCACGCCGGCGCTCGCAACAGGGGCACACCCTTTATATGTTTGGTTTATTAATTCTCGCATTGATTATTTTCGCTATCCACCAGCGCCGGCGCTACCGGCGGCTGGACCGGATGCATGGCTGCGGCCGCTGGTCGCGCGAGTGGGAGCGATGGCATATGGGCGCCGACTCCGCTGCCTGGCAAGCCGACAAGTGGGACAAATGGAATCGGCATTGGCGGGAATGGGAGCAGTGGGCGGAGGAGGCTCGCGGCCAAGCGGCGGATATCGAGGACAAAATCGCCCACAACATCGCGAAGGCCCAGGCGAAGATCAGACGCGAGGCCGAAAAGCTCCGGCGTCGTTCTCCTTCCTCGAGTCGACCCGAAACTCCGCAGCAGCCGCGTCCGGATGCGCCGACCAAAGAGCAGGCGCGCCCGGATGCGGCGCCCAAGCCCGAGCCCGAGGATTCCACTTCCTCGTCAGCGGAGCGCTTTGCCAGCGAAGAGGAACGCAAGGCCTACCTGCGCGCGCGCAAACGGGCCGCTCAGGAGGCCGGTTTTTACGTCCACTTGATGTGGTACGGAATCGTGATCGGCTCCTGCCTGTTGGTCAACCTCATCACCACTCCGCGCTTCGAATGGTGGGTGTTCCCCGCCGTAGGATGGGGTATCGGACTGGTCAGCCATTTCGGCGGCGTTTACGGATGGCGCTGGATTCACGATCGGGTGTTCGAGCCGGCCGTCCAGCGCGAAGTGCAGCGCGAGGTCACGCTCGAAAAGGAGGTCCTGCGCACCGAGAAGCAGGCCTCGCTCGACGAGTTGACCGCCAGCTTCGCCCATGAGATCCGCAATCCCATCGCCGCCGCGAAAAGCCTGGTTCAGCAGATGGGCGAGGACCCGACTTCGAGCGAGAACGTTGATTACGCCAAGGTTGCGCTTGACGAGTTGGCGCGCGTGGAGCGCAGCGTCTCCCATCTGCTCAAATACGCCAAGGAAGAGGACTACGGCTTTGACAACGTCAATCTGGCCGCGGTGGTGGACGCGGCGATTACCCAGATGCGCGGCAAGCTGGAGGCGAAAAACGTGACGGTGTCGCGCAACTATATCGGCGGTCCCACGGTCCGCGCCGACGCCGACAAGCTGCGCCAGGTCTTCACCAACGTGATCGACAACGCAATCGACGCGATGGAGTCAAACGCGGCCGAACGACACCTGGAAATCGGAATTCGCACGCTGCGCCCGGCGGCGGCGACGGTCGTGATTCGCGACAACGGATGCGGAATACCCGAGGACAAGCTGAGCAAGATCTTCAATCCGTTTTACACCACCAAACCCACCGGCAACGGGCTTGGAATGGGTATCGCGAAGAAAGTCATGGACGCCCACAACGGGCGCATCGAGGTCCACAGCCAGACCGGCACCGGTACCGAGTTCCTGATCTCGCTGCCGATCTCGGACGCGCTGCGCCCCGGTGTGAGCCCGCAAGCCGAGGGCGAAGCGGCGGCGGATTTCAATCGAAGTCCCGAAGCGACGCAGAGCCCGATGGACGGCGCGGTCGCGCCCGCCGACGGCGCCGACGTTAATCCTCAGCCGGAGCTGCGCTCAAGCAATGGGGTCCGCCAATGAAGGGCCGGCTGCTGATTGTCGATGACGAGCGCAGCATCCGCTTTGCGCTCGGAGGTCTGTTCCGCAAGGAGGGCTACGAGGTCGAAACCGCGGAGTCGGGCGAGCAGGCGCTCGAGTTGGTGAAGGCGGGGCTGTTCCACGTGATTATCACCGATCTGAGCATGAAGGGGATGAGCGGGATTGACCTGCTGCGCGCGGTTAGAGAGCTCGACCCGGCCTGCGCTGTGCTGATGATCACCGCCTACGGCACCCAGCGTATCGCGGTGGAAGCGATGAAGGCCGGGGCCGAGGATTATCTGCCCAAGCCATTTGACAACGACGAGCTGCGCATCAAGGTGCGCAACGTGATGGAGAAGCAGCTCCTGCGCCGGGCCTACAATCAGTTGGTGGAGCAGGTGAACCTCGACTCGGGCCGCTTTGGCGGCATGATCGCAAAGTCGCGCGCGATGATGCGCGTGTTCGAGACTATCGAGAAGGTGGCGCCCACCGACGTCACGGTGCTTATTCGGGGCGAGTCCGGCACCGGCAAGGAACTGGTTGCGCGCGCGCTTCACGCGCGCAGCCCGCGCGCCAATCGCAGCTTCGTCGCGGTCAATTGCGCGTCGTTCTCGCGCGAGTTGGTCGAAAGTGAGCTGTTCGGCCATGAGAAAGGCGCCTTTACCGGCGCGGTGGCGCGCCGCGAGGGCAAATTCGAGGCGGCCGACGGCGGCACGCTGTTCCTCGACGAGATCGGCGACATGAGCCTGGAAACCCAGGCCAAGCTGTTGCGCGCGATCCAGGAAAAGCGTTTCGAGCGCGTCGGCGGCAACCAGCCGCTGGCCGTCGACGTGCGCATCATCGCGGCCACCAACCAGGACCTCGAAGCGATGGTCGAAAGCGGGCGCTTCCGCGAGGACCTCTACTACCGTATCAAGGTGGTCGAACTGCGCGTTCCGCCGTTGCGCGAGCGCCGCGAGGACATCGCGCCGCTGGCGATGCATTTCCTGGACGAGGCCTGCAAAAACTTCGGCACCGAGCGCAAAACGCTTGCGCCCGAGGCGATGCGCGAATGTGTGGAGAATCCGTGGCGAGGAAACGTGCGGTCGCTGAAGGCGGCGATCGAGCAGGCTGTCATCCTCTCCGCCGGATCCGAGATCACCGCCGCGGAGCTGTTGGGCAGCGTCGCGGAACCAGGCCCGTTGCGCGGCGCGGCCGCCGCGGCGCACGCCGACGCTCTGACGCAAGCCGCGCAAGGATCTTCCGACGGTAAAGGCGAGCTCAAGTTTCGCGAGGCCAAGGAGAAATTCGTGGGCCAGTGGGAGCGCGATTTTGTCGTCGGCGCGCTTAAGGCCACTGGCGGCAACATCTCACGCGCGGCCGAGCGCGCCGGCATGTACCGCCAGAGCTTTCAGCAAAAGATGCGCGAGCTTGGAGTCAGCGTCGCGGACCTGGGACTTAAGTCCGACGACGAATAGCGCAGCGCCATGGAGTATCAAATGAGCGAGACCGCAAGTCATATCGGGGACGGCGACGGAGGCCTCAGGATTCATCCTCCTATTCTTGCCGCAGGATTGCTGATTGCCGGATTGGTGCTGCATCTGCTCGGCGGCCATCACCGTCATGGCGCCGTCCATTTTCATCAGTTCGCGGGGCTACTGCTGGTTGCGGCCGGGGCGTGGTTCTCGTCCTACGCGGCGGGGCTTTTCTCGGGCCGCAACACCACGCTCAATCCGCATGGGCAGCCATCCGAATTCGTGAAGATTCCTCCCTTTACGTTCACCCGCAATCCCATGTATCTCGGAACCGCGGCGATACTGCTCGGCTGCGCCATATTCTTCTGGTCGCCGGTGATGGTACTGGCGCCGATTATATTTTTCCTCGTTATCGATCGAGTAGTCATTCCCAAAGAAGAGGAGACCCTGGAGCGCACCTTCGGGATCACCTACCAGGACTATCAACGCCGCGTCCGCCGCTGGCTTTAGCAAGTATTCAAAAGGAAAAAGGAGAACGGCAATGTTTGTCTCCAGGTTGACTAATCTTTTTAAAGGCAAGTTTACTCGCTGGCTCAAGCGGCGCGAAGCGCGCGATCCCGAAGCCGTGTACGAGGCCGCGATCGCCGACCGCATCAAACGCTATCAGCAGCTCAAGACGGCCGCCGCCGGCGTGATCTACATGCGAACCAAGCTGGAGCGCGAACTGAAGGAAAAATCGCGCGAGCTAAGCGAGGTCGAGGAGCAGGCGGGTCAGGCGGCCGACCTTAACGAAGATCAGTGCGCTCTGATCCTGATTCGCCGCAAGCATGAACTTGAAGGCGAAGTCGCGCGGCTCAAAGAGGACCTGACGCAGCTCACCAGAGAGGCCGATGGCGCCAAGCAAAACCTGATGGCGTTCAAGAGCGAAATCGACAAGCTCAAAGCGGAGAAGGTTACGATGGTGGCGCGGTTGCGCAACGCGCAGGCGCGGATACGGATCACGCGCGCGCTGGAGGAGCTTCCCTACGAGGAGGATTTGCACGCGCTGGCGGAGGTCCGCGAGTCGATCCAACAGGCGCTGGTCGAGGCCGGAGTCAATCGCGAAATCCACGAGTCCGAGGTCGATCAGAAACTCGAAGAGATCCGCCGGCGCAACGCCGAAACCAAGGTGCAAGCCGAACTGGCCGAACTAAAGCGCCGCCGCCGCCCACCCCTTGCCCCGCTCGACATCTTTGCCAACGTTCAAACCAACGGCATTCCCCAGGAATCGTCGGCGCCAGATACGGAAGGCGTGCGATGACCAGTGTAACGTCTAGCCGTTGGCGAGTTCGCGGCGACAGGCCTGCTCAAGGGGCTCGAGACGTTCGGTAACTGAGCGCCAAAGCATGTCGGTGTCGATATCGTCGTAATTGTGGCGAAGGACGCTGCCGAGTTGACGGAGTTTTGCGAATTCAACTTCCGGGTATTTGGCATCGAGGGTATCACCGAGTTTTCGCGCGGCTTCGCAAATCCGCTCCAAGCACCGCTCGACCGCATCCTGTGTCTTGGGATCGGCGACGAGTTGTTGTGCGGCGATGCCCTCCATGTAGGAGCGGATCCGCGAAATGTTGTCGAGGATATCGCGCAGGCGTCGTCTGGGGTCGCTAGAAGACATGGATCTCGTCTCCAAGAGCACCGGGAGCGACGTGGGATTTGAGTTTGTCGCGTCGAGCGACATCGACCCGTTGTGGAAAGAGTTTTTGGATCTCGGCGACTATTCCTGCGTAGTCGAACAGATCCATGCTTCGTTGCGCGTCGAGGTCGACAAGCACATCGATGTCGCTGTCGGGACGCTCGGTTCCACGCGCCGTTGAACCGAAAAGCGATAGGTGTTTCACGCCAAGCTGTTGGAGCCGCAGCGCCGCGCCTCGGAGAATTTGCAGAACCGCGGGAATTCTTTGAGAGCTGGCCGTGCTCGGAGTCGTGGCCACATTTCTGAGGACGGCACCGCCCGGGAGGAAGGTAATGCGCGACGCTTCAAGAGCCGACCGAATGGCGGCGAGATTAGCGGGAATGGGTTTGCGCTCGCCGCGCTCAAAATAAGCGATCGTGAGCCGCGAGACGTGGCTCCGCCGGGATAATTCAGCTTGGGTGATGCCGACAAGAGCCCGGCCAGCGCGGCACATTTCCGGAGTAAACGATGGGTCCTGCTCCCAGTCCATATTAGATAATATATATAAGGTTATATAAAATATCAAACCCATGGGCCCATCGATCTCACGCCTTTGATGCAGGATCACTTGCTTGGCCGTGTCGATCCAGAAGGCGCAGCGCCATGCGGCTAGGCGACGATTTCGCGGGCGCGCAGGGCGCTGATTTCACTGTCGTTCAGGCCTATCGAGTGGAGGACCTCGTCCGTACCTTGGCCTAACGTTGGCGGCGCGCTGCGGATCTCGGTCGGCGTTTGCGAAAAGCGGACGACTGGGGCCAGCGTGGCGAAGCGGCCGGCGGTGGGATGATCGATCTCGGTGATCGCGCCTAGCGCGTGCACCTGCGGATGCGACACCAGGGCAGGGTAATCCAGAATCGGGACCGCGTCGCCGCCTATGCTGCGCACCAAATCTATGATTTCCTCGCGGGTGCGGTCCTTGAAGGCTTCTTCCCAGATGGGCCTCACGTCGGCGGCGTGCTGTCCGATGCCTGTTGCCCTGCGCCCGTAGTTCCCGAACCTCGGATCGTCAAGATAGGCTTCCATGCCCAACTCGATTACGAAACGGTCCCAGTCCTCGCTGCTTCCGTGCCGCAGTATGAAATACATCGGGCCGTTTTTGGTCTGATAGCCGTGCTCGGGCGGGTAGGTATAGCTGTCAAGGTGAAAGCCATACCATTCATCAGGGTTGGACAGCGCATGCCACATGATACCGCGCATATGCATCAGCGACCCGAACTGGCTTACCGCGACGCGTTGTCCGGTGCCTGCGCGCTCGCGATAAAACAGCGCGGCGAATATCGCCTGCACAGCGAAGATCGCCGTGTTGAGGCTTGCGATATCGGCGCCGACCCGCACCGGCGGCTCGCCGATACTCCCCAGCGACGCGGTATATTCCGCCATCGCCTGGATAGTCAGTTCGGCGCCCGGCAGATCCTTGAGCGGGCCCTCTTCGCCGAAGTGACTAATCGCGCAATAGACCAGACGAGGGTTGTCATGCGCCAGGTCATCATACCCGAGTCCTAGTTCGGCGGCTCTTCCCGGACCGAAGTCCTCCACGATTACATCGGCATCGCGCGCCAGGCGCTTTACCAGCTCCCGGCCCTCAGCGGTGCGATAGTCGATGACTAAGCTCTTCTTGTTGCGGTTGAGGCTCAGGAACACTGCGCTTTCGTCGCCGATCATCGGTCCGATCCGCCGCGCCGGATCGCCGCCGGGCAGCTCGACCTTGATCACCTCCGCGCCCGCGTCGCCCAGATTCATCGTGCAGAACGGACCGCATAAATCCGTGCTGAGATCCAGCACGCGAAAGCCCGCTATGCTGCCGGCGTTGTTCATTTGGCGCGGCGCTCGATACCGAGCTCAGCGAAGACCTCGGCGGTGTGCTCTCCGTGCATCGAAGCGGGCTTAATGGGTTGCGCCGGAGTGGAATGAAACTTCCACGGCAGCCCATCGACCCAAATCCTGCCCCAATGCGGCGTGTCGAGCTCGACCATGTAGCCGTTTTCGCGGACCTGCGGATGGTCGCGCAATTCCTCAAATTTCAGGAAAGGAGCATTGGGAACCTTATCGCGCGTAAGGGCGATAATCCACCACGCCGCGGGCTTGGCCAAAAAACGCTGGGCCACAATGGGAATCAACTCCCCGCGATGCTCAAGGCGCGCGCTGTTGGTGGCAAAGCGCGGATCCGAAATCAGCTCCGGCAGCTTAAGCGCGCGGCAGAATCCGGGCCATTGTTCCTCTCGGACCACGCCGACCGCGATGTATCTTTGGTCCTGGCAGAGGAAGGCCTGATGGGGCACCTCCCGCGAACTGGCGCTTCCCAATGGTTTCGGCGCTTCGCCGGTGGCCAGGTATTCGGCCAGCCGCGTGGTCTGAATCGCCATCGCGGCCCGCAGCATTTCTACTTCTATCTTCTGCCCCTTGCCGGTGCGCTCGCGCGCGAGCAGCGCCTGCAACACCGCTTGCGTGATGTAGGTTGCGGTAGTGAGGTCGATGTGGCCCAGATGGCGGAACATCTCGCCGCGCCCACCTTCCTGCCCCATGATACTGCACCATCCGCACATCGCCTGGATCTCCGGATCGATCGCGCCAAAGTGGGCCATCGGACCGGTCCTGCCGTATGCCGACGCGGCGACGTAAATGATCCTGGGGTTGACCTTTGCCAAATCCTCGTAGCCCATCCCCAGGCGCTCCACCGTGCCGGTGCGCATGTTCTGCACGAAGACGTCGCAATTCTCGATTATCTTAAGCGCGATGGCGCGGTCCGATTCTTTCTTGAGGTCCAGTTCGATGTTGCGCTTGTTGTGATTGGCCGAGATATGCAGAACCGAGGTGCCGTTGATTTTGGGCGGCACGCCCATCGAAAGATTGTCGCCGCCGGGCCTTTCCACCCGGATGACGTCGGCGCCCAGCGCGCCCAAAAGCTTGGTTGACCACGGTCCGACCGCGGCGACCGTCAGGTCGAAGACGCGTATGCCTTCCAGAATCTTTGCCACGCGCATATCCTTCGAGGAGCATTCAGGCGCTGACCGGCCTGAACTTGGCCAGCGTTAATTCCTCATTGACGTCGTCATAGACGATCTCGACCGTCATCCCGGCGCGGATGTCGTCGTTGGCGATGCCGACCAAATTGGTCATCAGCCGCGGCCCTTCCTCCAGTTCGACCTCTGCCACATTGTAGGGAATCTCGCCTTCGAAGCCTTTGAAGTACGATTGATGGAAGACCACCCAGGAGCTGACGCGGCCGCGTCCGCGCAGCGCCGTCCAGGTGAATTTGCGCGACCAGCATTGCGGGCAGAGCGGGGAGGACGGGTACCACACCTTGCCGCATTGCTCGCAGCGCTGCATCCGCAGTTCGTGGCGCTTAAGCGCGTCCCAATAAGGTTGGTTGAGCGGCGTAATGGTCGGCAGCGGTTTGAGGTATTGAGCCATCTTATAGGTCCAGAAAAGAGAAATGAGAAATGAGAAAAATTGAGGTTTTGACCTTCTTTCTCTCTTTTCTCATTTCTCGTTTCTCTTTTCTCGTTCGTTACTTGTGGTAAATCAACGAATCGCCGTAGCAGTTGGCCCACTGGATTAATTCGGCGTTCGCGATCTGGCGCTCGCCGCATTCGCCGCGCAACTGCCGTACGATCTCCACCTGATGGCCCCATCCCAGGATGTGCCCCTCCGAGAGCAGGCCCCCGTTGGTATTCATCGGCAGTTCGCCGCCCAGTTCGATTCGGCCGCCCTGCGTGAAGGCGGCGGCTTCTCCAGGTTTGCAAAATCCAAATCGCTCCAGTGCGATCCAGGGGAGAATCGAAAAGGCGTCGTAGGTGAACAGCGCGTCGATGTCTTTGTGTGTCACCCCCGCCATCCGGTAAACGGGCTGAACGCCGGCGTCGTAATCGAAAACTGACTGCTGCGCTACTCCGAATCCCGGATAGGCCCAGATGAATTCCTCGGCTCCGCCCGGCAGCGGCTGCATCCCGCTGATATACACCGGGGGTTTGCGCAGGTCGCGGGCGCGCTCGGCGGTGGTGACAATCACGCAGGCGCCGCCGTCATTGACCAGGCAGTAATCCAGCAGGCGCAGCGGCTCGCACACGAAGCGCGAGGATTGATGGTCCTCGACCGTGATTGGTTGACGCATGATCGCGTTCGGATTGAGGCAGGCGTGTTTGCGAAACGCCACCGGGATAGCGGCCAATTGCCGGCTGTCGGCGCCGTAGCGTTCGAAATAGCGGCGCGCCACCAGCGCGGCGCCCGCACCGGGCGAGGTCATCCCGAAGACCGGATCCTCGCCGTGTCCGCCGCCCGCCTCGCGCGCGCCCTCGCGGTCACCGGCGCCGCCGAACTTGGGCCGACGGATGTGGGAGAGGCTCCACGACCCCAGGCAGGCGACGGCGCTGGCGACCCCGGCGTTAACCATCATCGCGGCCCATTGAATGCAACTGGCGGTGAAACGGCCATGGGCCCAGGTCTGGCTGTAGGCGCGCAGCTTCAATCCCAGCAGCGGGGCGAGGGTATCGACGTCGGCGCCCAGCGGCGAGCCGAAGCTGACGATCAGTCCGTCGAGATCGTCGCGCGCCAGTCCCGCGTCATCCAGGGCGTTGGCGATCGCCTCCGCCGCCAGGTCGATCGGACTGCGGTGAAGCCTGCGTCCGTAAGGCGAATTGCCGGCGCCCGCAACCGCCGCTTTATCTTTCAAGTCGAATTCAGGCATCGCCGACTCCTGACAGAATACCGCGAGCCTACAACATCCGGCCTGCAGCTCCCAAACGCCCCGGGAAGCCGGCTGGCCCCCTTTCAATTGACTGTGATAGCTTCCGTTCCGTTCCAGATTGAAACCGCCGCGCAGATTAAGGAGCGAATCCACATGGCGCCCAAACTTACGATCGGAATTGGATGGGAGGGGAATGTCGACTGGCAGGGCCTAATCCATCGCGGCAAGCTCGCCGACGAAGCCGGTATTCACGCGATTTGGATGGCCGAGGCATGGGGGCGCGACGCATTCACGCCGCTGGCGCTGATCGCCGAGCACACCAAAAAAGTTTTGCTCGGAACCAATATCGTCAACATCTATTCGCGCACCCCGGCGGCTTTGGCCCAGCACTTTGGCACGCTGGACGGCCTGTCCAACGGCCGGATGATAATCGGACTGGGCACCAGCGGGCCCAACGTGATCGAGCATTTCCACGGTATCAAGTTCGCTCCCGCGCTGCGCCGCCTGGAGGAGTACATCGATATCATCAACCTGCTGATGCAGGGCACGCCGCTCAAATATGACGGCAGGCTGTTCAAGCTCCAGCGCGGGTTCACGCTGCGCTTCGAACCGTTGCGCAAGCACATCCCGATTTTTGTCGGCGCGATCAAGAAGAGAAGCCTGGAACTGAGCGCGCGCAAGGCCGACGGATGGCTGCCCGCGATGGTTCCGAGCAGCCGGATGAAGGAGTCGATCGCGGAGTTTCGCGCGATGGCGCAGGCGGCGGGACGCGATCCCAAATCAGTCCAGGTAAGCGCCTCCGCGCCGATTGTCGTGACAAACGATCCCGAGCGCGCGCGAGCGGCCCATGCCGGCTTCCTGGCCTTTTACGCCGGCCGGATGGGAACTTTCTACGCCGAACAACTGACGCGCTTTGGCTTTGGCGACGAGGTGATGAAGATCAAGCAGGCGTGGGACGCGCGCGACGCCAAGGCGGCGGCCGGCGCCGTATCAAAGAGGATGCTGGACGATATGTGCTACTGCGGCGGCGCGGGGGGAGCGCGAGAGCGCATCGCGGCGCACGAAGAGGCCGGCGCCGACCTGCATCGGGTGGAAATCGCCGCCGCGGACGACCCGTCGTTCAAAAAGACGGTCGCGGCGCTGCTGCGGTAAGGCATGCTGCCAAAGTGTTGCGTCGAGACCTGAATACTCGCCACTGGGGCAGCGAATGAAACCGAATTGGCAAACAGTCCTGGAGAGTATCGTACAATCGGTAAACGGGAATCCGGGCCTGCTCCTTGTGCCGCGCCACCAATGCGTCCCACTCCCCGCCGGCGGGCACGGCGGCCCGCCCTACTGAGAAACTCACGCCTCCGAGGTGCTTTGCGCAGGATCGTCGGCGAAAGCCGGCATTACGTACTTGGCGAAGCGCTCCAGGGAGCGGATGCATTGATCGTGTGAGATTCCGCCCTGGAAGCAGCCGAGCAGCAGGTAGTTGGCGCCGTAGAACTCTGCCGCCCAGCGAATGCGTTCGATCAGTGTTTCGGGGTCGCCGATCATGAACAGCCGCTCGCGATCCAGGTCATCGTAGCCCTTGCCCTTGAAAAAACTGGCGAGCGATCCGTGGTAATGCTCGTAATCGGCCGCGGTGTGGAGTCCGCCGCGCTTCTCCAGCCTGCCGGTAAACCTGAAGTAGCGGTTGATCAGGCCTTCGCCGACGGTGCGCGCCTCGCGCGCGTCCTCGCCGCAGTAGGCGTGGTACACGCCGCTGATGATGCGATCGTGCGGGTCAAAGCCGTGTTCAACCAGCGCACCGCGATACAGTTCGATGTTATGCAGCATCTCGGCGGGCGGGATCGGGAAGAAAAAAGTCGCGCACAGGTTAAAGCCCATCGCGCCGGCCCACGCGTAACTCTCGGGGCTTACGGCGGCGCTGCTGAAGATGGGCGGATGGGGTTTTTGCACGGGCGGCGGGAACAGCGAGTAATCCGTGAGCTTCCAGAATCTGCCCTCGTGTGAAAACGGACCGGTGGCGGTCCACGCCTTGAGAATCAGATCCGTGCCTTCACGAAAGCGGGCGTAACTTTCACTCTCGTCCAGGCCCATGATGTCGTAGTCATATTTGAGGACGCCGCGGCCGATCGCGTATTCGAGCCGCCCGCCGCTGATTACGTCGAGCATTGCGTACTCTTCCGCCAGGCGGATGGGATTGTTGAGCGGAATCAGCGATACTCCCGTGCCCAGCCGAATCCGTTTGGTTCTGGCCGCGGCCGCGGTGGCAATCACCGCGGGTGCGCCGAACGCGTAGCCGCCCGCGTGATGCTCTCCGAACCACACCGACCAGAACCCCAACTGTTCCGCAATCTCGACCTGCTCCAGAATATGGCCGTAGTAGCGCGACGGGTCGCCGCAGGAATCAGGGTGATAGTCACTCAAGTAGAGTAAACCGAATTTCATATCATCTCCCGCGCTCACGCCGGCGCGCCGCTGTCACAACATCACATGCTCTTTAGTGATGATGAAGGCGTAGCGCTCCGTGTCGATAAAATTTGGTTCGTCGGCGCGCACCGCCGTATACTCCGGCGTCGTTTCCGATACGCGCATCGCGGCGGTGTCGTCGAACCAGGTCTCAGCGATACCGTCACATAGCGGAGCCAGGCCGCTGCGATAGCCGGAGAGCAGCACGTGGCTTTGCACGTAGCGATGCACGACGGGAATCTTCGCCGCCAGCGGACCATGATGGTCTTTCCAGTACGCCTGATACGCCTCGACCTCCATCCCCAGCTTGCGCCTGGCGAACGCGACGAATTTGACCATCGAGGGGCTGATCGGCCCGTCCTTTATGACGTGTTCGCGGGTGAGCAGGAAGGCCGAGGCGCGCACGTCCATGAAGTTGTGTCCGTCGGCGTTGACGGCGCGGGCTTCGGGCAGTTTGGCGATTTTGCGCATCACGTTGGTGTCGTCGTACCAGACTTCCGCAATTCCGTCGAAGACCGGCTCGCCCTTTTTATAGCCCGAAAGCAGCGTGTGGCTCTGCACGTACTTACGCAGGCCAGGAACCTTCAGCGCCAGTTCGGCGTGGGTGGTCAGCCAGTAATTGCGGAACGCCTCGAGTTCCATCGTGGGTTTGCGCTTGATCAGGTAGATCGCTTTGACCATTGAACTTCCTCGCTGACCGGAAAACTGCCCAGCCGAATTGACGATGTATCCGGGTATTTGGGAAGGTGCAAGCTGGAGCTGACGGATGAGACGCTACGGTCAGGAGGCGGTTCGATGAGCACGGATGAAAACAAGGCACTGGCGGCCGAATTGATCAAGGGATTGTCGGCAGGGGACGCCGAGGCTATCGGCAGGCTGGTGGCGGCGGATTGCAAATGGTGGGTGATGGGCTTCCCGCGCGACCGGACTCTGACCCGCGACCAGATGCTGCGCGGCGCCCGCGCAATTATCGACCAGGTCCTTCCCGGCGGGTTCAACATGTCGGTGGCGGGGATGACGGCGGAGGGCGACCGGGTGGCGGTGGAGGCGGAGAGCCGCGCCCACACGGTCGCGGGCAAGCTATACAACAATTTCTACCATTTCCTGTTCGTCTTCCGCGACGGCAAGGTGATTCGCGGAATGGAATACACCAATCCGCAGCACGCGATCGAAGTATTGGGCGATGTAGTGAAAAGCCTGGGAAGAAAATAGAAAAGAGAAATGAGATTCCAGTCTGCTGTCTGTATTCTTTCTCGATTTTCTCATTTCTCGCCCTTCATGCTTCCTGAAAGGGATCCAGCGTAGCAAGGATGTCCCGAAGCTTTTCAAGGTGCTTGGGAGCTACACTAATTAAAATAGACCAGTGTCCGTCAAAACCGAGTCGTTTGCCGCAGGATTTTTGGAGAGGTAATTAATGCGCACCGATGGTCTTGGGTCTCGGATTTGGTTCAGCGGCTTGGTAATTGGCGCAGCGTTGGCTTTGGTACTGATGAACTCCGCGCGCGGCGGCGCGGATGGTCAGGTCCTCCTTCCGATCGACGGCAACCATCCTGCCTCTGTGCCCGCCGACTGGCGGCCGCTTCCCGCAGGGCAGGTCCTTCATCTTCGGGCGATACTCGGGCTGCGCAATACCGATCAACTGGCAAAACTGGAAGCCGACCTGCAAGACCGCGATTCGCCCCTCTACCATCGATGGCTAACGACGGATCAGTTCATCAGTCGCTTCGGCCCTACCGCGCAGCAGATCCATGCGGTGGCGGGATGGCTCACGAGCCAGGGATTGCAAGTGACGGCGAGCGATATCCGCGAACGCAGCGTGGAGTTCAGCGGCGATCCCGCGACGGTGGCGCGCGCGTTCCAAACCACGCTGGTCGGTGACGGCCGCAGCTATGCCAACCTGGGCGACCCTTTGGTGCCGGCGGATCTGGCGCCGATCATCCAGGCGATTTTGGGCTTGAGCAGCTTCAGCCAAAACGCTCCGGCGGGCGCTGGCGAACCAGATCCCTACCCCGACGTGAAGATCCCGGGGGTGGTGGGAACCTTCTTCGCACCATCGGATCTTTATACCTTCTATGACGAGAAGCCGCTGATCTCAGGCGGCAACCGCGGCACTGGCGCACCGGATTGCATCGCGATGGCGGAAAACAACGACGTCGACGACGGGACCGTGGCCGCATTCAACGACCAGTTTGGCCTGCCGCCAGTCACCCTGACTCGGGTTTTGGTCGATGGTACCGATCCCGGCCTGGATGCGGATCATAGCGAGGCGTTTCTCGATATCGAATGGGGCCATGCGGTCGCCCCGAAAACTCCGATCTACTTTTATATCGGCGACTTTTTGACGACGTTGCGCGGGCGGTCGCCGACAATCTTTGTGGGGTAATCACCGCCTCCGTTTCAGAGTCATGCCCGGACGTTCCGAGTATCATCGGTTACAATTCAACGCTCGCCCAGGCGGTCGTGCAGGGACAGACCGTTTTTCACGCGGCCGGCGATTACGGCGCCAACTTTCCCTGTGGCAAGGCGGTTCCAAGCCCGCCCTTTCATAGAGACCAGACCGTGTCCAATTGCGGCAGCCCCCCCATGCCCAAGGGCGACAAGGGCGCCACCTTCGCTCAGCCCAGCGTCGACGAGCAAGAAGCCAGCCCCTACCTCACGTCGGTGGGCGGTACCATGTTCGACCCGGTCTATGACAGCGCCGGCAACGACATCAGCGTGATTGGCGACAACCTCGAAACCGCCTGGAACGAAGGCGGGAGCGTCCCCGATCACTGTCCGATCAAGGACGCGACCGGAGGCGGCAAGAGTACGCTCTTTCCAAAACCCGCGTGGCAGAAGGGTTTCGGCGTACCCGACGACGGCGTCCGGGATGTGCCCGATATCGCCTTGGGCGCCAACGGAGATGGGGCCCCCGGGTTCTTCATCGCCACCTGCCACAAACATCCCTGTACACGCCCCGCGACGATCAAGCACTGTAACGAAAAACACAAAGACGAAGTTTGCTGGGACACTTCTGGCGGGACTTCGATCGCCAGTCCGATGTGGGCGGCGCTGAGCCGGCTCATCGCGCAGGCGCAGGGAGTGACGCGGCTTGGCAATATCAATCAGCGCCTGTACGAGTTGGGAAATCTGATCAATCCGGCCGTCGGACTGCACGACATCACTATCGGCAACAACGATAACAACGGCATCACAGGCTACGACGCCCAGGCCGGCTTCGACCTCGTGAGCGGCTGGGGCACACCGGATTTTGCCGCGCTGGTAGCCGCGTTTCCGGGCGCGAGCGCGACGGTGTCGCCATCCTCGGCAACCATTGCGGCCGGCGCGACCGCGAACGCCGGACAGTTCACCGTCACCAACACGACTGGCGCGATGGTGATGCTCGATTCGGTCAGCGTGACGCTGAATTCCGCCAACATCTTCTCGAAGCTGGCGCTGGCCGCCACGGTGGGCGGCGTAAGCTCCCCGCCGGTTGAGGCCGTACCCGCGGCCAAGACGGTCTTCACGTTCGCCTCGCCTGTGGCAATCCCGATCGGCGGCACCGCAACCCTCACTCTGCAGGCCACTGCCGCGGCCTCCATACCGTCCGCGGCGGCGCTTACTCAATCACGAAGCGATCGGGGCGATGGCTGGACACGTTCGATCCTGCCGTTGTCAGCCGCGCTGATCGCCGTGTTCATGCTGATCGCCGTTGCGCTAGCGGGGCGTCCCGCCGTTCTTGCCTCGGTCGCCATCTTCCTCATCGTGGCGGCCGCCCTATGGGCTGCGGGTTGCGGCTCGGGCAACGGCAATGGCAATGCTTTCCATCCGACGGTGAGTTCGGTGCAAAACCTCGCTCAGGGTTCCATTGTTCTGGGCGACGGTCAGGGTGGAATCATTGTGGTGTCGGGCCTGCCCGCGTCGCTGGGCACCGTTACGGTGCGGTTTTGAGATTCCTCCCCGCCGTGTCCCGCCAGAAAGGCGGCTGCAGCCAAATGGCGCCTGTCAGCGACGGTTAGAGATGTCCGCCGCATAAGCGATGTCCGGTTTGTTGAGTTGAGGGTTGGGAAGTATCAGAGAAAAGAGAAGGAGGAAGAATCCAGTGTTTGTATTCTGTCTCTATTTTCTCATTTCTATTTTCTCTTCTCACGCGGCGGCGGGGGCTTGACTGATCTCGAAGGCGCCGGGTTCCAGCCCGTCCTTTGACTTCAGCACCACCTTGACGTCGAAGCGCTGCTCGAGCTCTTCCAGGGCCTTGAAACCCGGACCGTACAGATAGCGCGCCATCTCCGGGTTGATTTTGACCAGCAGCATCCCGCCGTGATTGCGCCGGCTGGCGTCGCGCTGGATGCCGCGCAGAATCTCAGCCGCCAGGGTCGGAGTTGACTTTATTACCGCGCGCCCGGTGCATCGCGGGCACTGGTCGGTGAGCATCGCCTGCAGGCTGTCGCGCGTGCGTTTGCGGGTCATCTGCACCAGCCCCAATTCGGATATCTTGAACATCGAGGTCCGCGCCTTGTCGCGCCGCAGCGCCTGTGAGAGCGCCTCGCTGACCCGCTTGCGGTTGCTCTCCTTGGTCATGTCGATGAAATCGACAATGATGATGCCGCCGATGTTGCGCAAGCGCAGTTGATTGGCGACTTCCTCGACCGCCTCCAGATTGGTTTTGAGTACGGTCTCTTCCTGATTCTTTTTGCCCACGAAGCGGCCGGTGTTGACGTCGATTGCGGTCAGTGCCTCGGCCTGATCGAAGACCAGGTAGCCGCCCGACTTGAGCCACACCTTGCGCTCCAAGGCGCGCTCGATCTGCGGCTCGATTCCGAAATGGTCGAAGATCGGCTCCTGTCCCTCATAAAGCGATACGCGCGAGCGCAGGCGCGGCATGTATTGCTGGATGAACTGCGCGAGGCGTTGGTGGGTCTCCGGGTGGTCACACCACAGGCGCTCGACGTCGCTGGAGAACAGGTCGCGGATCGAGCGCAAGGCCAAATCGAGATCGGCGTACAGCAAGGTGGCCGGCGGCTGGTTCTCCGCCTTACTGACGACATCGGCCCACAGCCGGGTCAGGAAGGTTACGTCCTGCTGGATCTCACGCTTGGAGACCCCCTCGCAGGCCGTGCGGATAATGAAACCACCCTGCGGCGGACGTACCTCGCCCACGATGCTGCGCAGGCGATTGCGCTCCTCGGCGCTTTCAATCCGCCGCGACATCCCCAGGTGGTTAGTGGTCGGCATGTAAACCAAATGGCGGCCGGGCAGCGAGATGAAGGAGGTCAGGCGCGACCCCTTGGTGCCGATCGGCTCCTTGGCTATCTGGACGATGATCTCCTGGTTGCGTTTCAATTGCTGTTCGATCGGCAGCCGGCTGCGCCGGGCGCCGCCGCGTCGGCGCGGCTTTTGGTGGGGAGCCGGCTCCGACTCGTCGGTCTCGTCGGACTCCTGTTGCTCCTCCTCGGTTGCGGCAAACTCCACCGATGGATCAGGCTCTTCGCCGTCAACCGGTTCGGTCTCGACGTCGCCTTCTTCCATTTCGCGCGCCAGGGCGCCGAATGCCCCAACCTCGTCAAGGAAATCTGAAACGTGCAGGAAACCGGCTTTTTCCAGCCCGATATCGACGAACGCGGCCTGCATTCCAGGCAATACGCGCATCACCCGGCCCTTGTAGACGTTGCCGGCTAAGCCCCGTTGGGTGTTGCGCTCGACCATGAATTCGGTGAGGACGCGGTCTTCCAGCAGCGCGACTCGCACTTCCAGCGCACAAGCGTTAATAATCAGTTCGCGTCTCACACCAGACTCGTTTCAGGTCGGATGGCCGGGCCACGGTCCGCCCGTGGATTGGACAGGGGAGATGCTGACGCAAGCCCCCCCGGGGCGCGAGCGTCACCGCCAAACTTTGAACCGGTCGGCTGCCACCACCTTCCCTGCATACTCACCGCAGACAATCATAGGAAATCGCGCCAAGAGGACGCAAGGCGCCGGAGATCGTCGGTTCGGCAACGGCGCCCACTTGACTTCGATTCGCCCATCGATAAAGCTGTTTTAAAAATGGCTGCGTTTGCTAATACTATTCCGGGTGCAGCCGGGATTACCCTGCTCAACAGCAAGGTCCTGGTCCTCAACCGTTCCTACCTCCCGGTGCATATCACCTCCGTCAAGCGCGCGTTCGCGTTGCTTTACCAGGGCGTGGCTCACGCCGTGGACGAGCATTACCGAACCTTTGACTTCGACAGTTGGCGCGACATGGCGGTCGAACTCCATCATGAGCGTCTGGGAATCGTCGGTGGCTTTATCCGGGTTCCCAGGGTGTTGCTGCTGATCGCCTACGAGCGGGTGCCCAAGCGCCACGTGCGCTTTTCGCGCTTCAACATCTATGCCCGCGACAGCAACACCTGCCAATACTGCGGCCACCGCTTCTCGCGTTCGGAACTGAACCTCGATCATGTCATCCCGCGATCGCGCGGCGGTGGTTCGTCTTGGGAGAACGTTGTTTGCTCCTGCCACAACTGCAATCGAAAAAAGGGCGGCCGCACGCCCGAAGAAGCCGGGATGCACCTGGTGAAGAAGCCCCGCCGTCCCGAATGGACCGCGTTCAACTTCGAGAATTTCAGCCTGCGTCACCATAAGGAGTGGATGCCGTTCCTGAGCACGCTGGATAGTGCGTATTGGAATAGCGAACTCATCCAAGATTAGGGCCGCTTTCGCAAGGGCGTCCACAATGCGGCGTCAAACCCGTCAAGCGCGGGAGGGGAGCGGCTTATCCACAGAGTTATCCACATTGTCCACAATCGGTGAGATGCCCCTAATTGTGGCTGTTTGAAACTATTAGCCCACCTCTTGTGGTCTGAAACGGAAGTTGTAATTCTGAAGTGGATGTTACGGGGGAAGATGTGGTGGAGGCGGGGCCGGTATGCATCTGAAGACCCTTGAAGTCGTTGGGTTCAAGTCGTTTCTTGAACACACCCAGATCGGTTTCGCGTCGGGCAGCACGGCGGTCGTCGGTCCCAACGGGTGTGGCAAGTCCAATATCGTCGATGCGATTCGCTGGATATTGGGCGAGCAGGCCCCGACGCGCCTACGGGGCAAATCCACTGAAGACCTGATTTACGCTGGTAACGACAAGAATCCCGCCGCCGGGATGGCCGAAGTCTCACTAATATTGGAGGCCGACGAGCATAGCGGTCTGCCCGAGCCCTATGCCGCCCTTAGCGAGGTGTGCGTTACCCGGCGGGTTTTCCGCTCCGGCGACGCGGAGTATTTCCTAAACAAGATTCCCTGCCGCCTCAAGGACATTACGGAGCTTTTCCTGGCATCACAGGTCCATAGCCGCGGTTACGCGATTATCGAGCAGGGCAAAATTGAGGAAATAATCCACGCCAAGCCCGAGGAACTGCGCTCGCTGGTTGAGGAAGCCGCCGGGCTCTCCTTATTCAAGGGGCGGCGTGAAATGAGCGAGCGCAAGCTGGAGCGGGTCAAGGAAAACCTCGACCGGCTCAACGACGTGCTGAGCGAAATCGAGCGCCAGCTCAGCTACGCCCGCCGTCAGGCTAAAAAGGCCGAAACCTACAAAATCCTGCGCGGTGAGGCCGATACGCTGGAGCGCCTTTCCGCAGGCCGCCGGCTGCTGGCCGAGCGTGCCGAATTGGAAAAACAATCCGGGCGCGAGGTCGACCTGCGTGAGCAAACCGACATCGCCCGCCGCCGCCAGGTTGAATTGCGCGCCGCCTTTGAGGAAACGCGCGCGGCCGAGCAGACCGAGCGCGTCCATCTGGCTGCCGCGCTCAGCGAGTTGGAAAATATCCGTGCCGCCGCCGCTCAGCGGGCTCAGACCCGAGAGTTTATCGAGCGGCGCCTCCCAGCGCTCGAAAAGCTCGACCCGAGCCTCGAACAAAGAATCGATGAAACGCAAAAGCGCGCCACCGCGGCCCGCGCCGAGCGCGCCGAACTGGCGGCGCGACTGGCGCGCGAGACCAACGCTGGCGCCGGAATAGAACGCGAGCTTACCCAGATGCGCCGCAGTCACGAAGCTGCCGTCGCGAAATTGAATCTGGAGGAAAAGCACGGCGAGGAAATCAAGGATCACATCTCGGATTTGATGCGGGAAGCGGCAGTGATTCAGGGCCGCTTGGGAGACCTGGCCGGCGAGCGCGAAGAACTCGGCCAGCGCCTGCATAGCGAGGGCGACGAAGAAGCCGCGGCAGAGCAGCGAATCACGCTGGCGCGGGAGGCCGTGGCCGAAGCCCAGACCGCCTTCGAACAGTTTCGCGCCCGGATTGCGGAGCAGCAGGCGGCCCAGTCAGCCAGCGCCGAAGTCGAGTTGGAGGCGCGCGCGTCGGTGGACCGCGTCAATGCCGCTATTAAGAACGCGCGCGACTCCCTCCAGGCCGCAATCAACCGGGTCGAGCGGCTGCGCCGCAGCGCCGCCGGCGAACGGCTGCGCGTGGTGATGGAGTCGCTCAACGGCGATGGCCCCGATCGTCCGCCGCGTTTCGTACAGGAGGTGATTACCGCGCCGCGGGAGCTGGAACCCGCCCTGCGCGCGGTCCTGGGCGAGCAACTCAGCACCGTAATCGTCGATTCGCCGGCCTTTGCCCTGCGCGCGATCGAAATCCTCAAGGAGACCCGCAGCGGGCGGCTCAGCTTCATTTCGGAATCGGCCGGCGCGCACAGCTTCAGCGCGGGGTCGGAGCCTGGGATTTCAGGCCGCCTGGTCGACATGATCGGGGTGCGCGACGGCTTCCGTCCAGTGGTCGAGGCGATGCTTGGTCAGGTTCTGCTGGCGGATAGCCTACCAGCGGCGATGGCGGCGGCAAACAACAACGGCCATGGCACCGTGTACGTCACTCGCGAGGGCGACGTTATCTGGCCCGGCAGTATGATCAGCGGCGGCAGCAGCGGCGAGGTGTCCTCGGAAATCGACGACCATCCGCTGTCGGTGGAGGAAGCCCAGGCCGCGCTGGAAAAACATCAGGCGGAGCATCAGGCGGCCGTCACTCACTTGGAGGGTTGTCGTGCCAAGCGGGATCAAGCCAATAATGAGCTGGCCGCGATGCGCAATGAATCCGCGCGCGCCGAGCAGCTCGTTTCAGAACGCCGCGCGGAGCTGGTGCGGATCGAGCGCAACAACGTGGTGGCGCAGGCCCGCCGTGAAGGCGCGCGCCGGCGGCTGGCCGAAATCGAGGCACAGATTCCCGCGGCCAACGCCCGGCTGGGCGAATTGGCCCTTGAAGAACGCGGCGCTAGAGAGCATCTGGCCGCCTTCAAGGCCGCTTTGGAAGCGGAAAAAGTCGAAGCCGAGGCGCTGGGCGCGCGGATGCTTCAGCTCGCCTCCGAGGTGGAAAGCCGCAAGGCAAGCCTTAAGGGACTGGGGCAGGAACTCCATCAGGTAAGCCTGCGCGCGGAGGAATTGGAAGCCCAGATCCAGCGCGATTGCGAAGCGCTGGCCCAGGCGCGCAAGGAACGCACGGAATTTGCCGCGGAGCTGCTGAGACTGGCCGAACAGGATGAAACCGCCAGACTGCGTGAAGCCGATCTTGCGGTCGCCGCGCAGGAGCGCAAAGCGCAGTGCGATGTGCTGGCGCAGCGCCTGGCCGAGCAGCGCGAAAGCGTCGGTACGGCCGGTCTGGAACTGGAAAACCTGGAACAGGAGCTGGTGGATTGTGGCCTGCGTCATGAGCGCGCCGCCACTTTGTGCCAGGAGCTGTCGCACAGCTTTGTCGAGCGCTTCCATGTTGGGTTCGAGGAGGTGCGGGCGGAACTGAGCCAGGCGCTGGAAGGACGCGACGCCGGCATCGACGATGCCCGGTTGGCCGAACTGCGCGCCAAGTTGGAGCGAATCGGCGAAGTCAATTTGGCGGCGGAAAGCGAGGTCGCGGAACTCGAAGCGCGCGCAAGCGAGCTCGGTGGCCAGCGTGAAGATTTGGATAAAGCAATGCGCGACCTGAGCCAGACCGTTCAGAAGCTTAACCGCGAGGCGCGCAAACGCTTCGCCGAGACCTTTGAGGCGGCGGCGCGCAATTTTTCCGAGGTCTTCCCCAAGCTGCTGCCCGGCGGCAAGGGACATCTGGAGTTGGTCAATTCCGAAGAGTTGCTGGAGTCGGGCGTCAACATCCTGATTCAGCCGGCCGGCAAAAAGGTCAAGGATATTTCCCTGTTGTCGGGCGGCGAAAAGGCGCTCTCCGCGCTGGCTTTGGTGTTTTCGCTGTTCCTGCTCAATCCCAGTCCGTTCTGCCTGCTGGATGAGGTGGACGCGCCGCTGGATGAATTCAGCGTGGCCGCGTTTACCGGGCTGGTGCGCGAGCTAAAGGGCCGCTCCCAGTTCATCATCATCACGCACAACCAGCGCACGATGCAGACCGCCGACCAGATCCACGGGGTCACGATGGATCAACCGGGCGTGTCGCGGATTATCTCGCTGAAGCTGCCTGAAGCTGCGTGACCCGGATACGCGCACGGTCGAACTAAACGTGATTTGAGCGTGGGTACTCCTTGTTCCCGGCGACTCCGCCTCGCCGGCATCGAATGCCGCTTGATTCGTTCCGCTTCTTAACTAAGCTGTGGGCTCAACCCTGACATAGCCTGCCGTCGCACCTGTTTGGGCTGGGGCGGCGGGCTGATATGGTGGGTCATGGGTTGTTCAACGCAACGATTTGCAGATTAACCGCCGGCTTGTGCCGGTGTGTTTTGATGATTTTGAGGGTCTTTTCTAGATGATGAGTATTTCCGATCTGTTGATTTTGATCGGATGCGCGCTGGCGACGGGCGTGGGGATGACCGCGATCGGCGTGTTGATCGAGTTCGCGCTGCGCAAGCAGAAGCCAGCCCCCCAGCCGGAGGCAGCTCAGCTGCCTCCTCCGCCTCCAGAGCAGGCGCCGCAGCCTGCGGCTGCGGCGCCTGCTCTGGAGCTTCCCCCGGCCGAGGCCGCGCTTGGCGCGGCCCCGGCTGAAGCTCCGTCGCCACCGCCTGCGGCGGTGACGCCCGCCCCAGCACAGGAGCAACCGCCGGCTCCGCCGGCGGTTGCTCCTGTGCTGCCAACTCCTCCCCCTCCCCCGGTCGCCGCTGCTCCCCCTCCGCCCCCAGAACCAGCGGCGGTTGCACCGCCGCCACCAGCGGAGGAGGCGCCCGCAGTCTCCCGCTTCAGGCTCGGACTGCGCAAAACCCGCGACAACTTCATGGGCCGTTTGCGCGCCGTAATCGGCTCGGGCGCCAAAGCGGAGGAGATCTACGAGGGGCTGGAGGAAGCGCTGATCGCAGCCGACGTCGGTGTGGACGCCAGCACCAAGCTGGTTACGGCGGTACGCGCGAAGCTCAAGGGCAATGCCACCGCCGATGGCATTCGGGAGGCGTTGAAGGAAGAAATTGCCGCGCTGTTGACAAAAGTGGAACGCCCGCCCGCGGATTCGGGCGACGCGCCACTGGTAATCATGCTGGTGGGCGTCAACGGCGTGGGCAAGACGACCACGGTGGCGAAGCTGGCCGCGATGCTCAAAGCCGAGCGCGGGCCGGTGGTCGTTGCCGCCGCCGATACTTTTCGCGCGGCGGCGATTGAGCAGTTGGAGATCTGGTGCCAGCGGGTGGGCGCAGACATCATCAAGCAGAAGGCGGGTTCGGACCCGGCTGCGGTGGCCTTCGACGCGGTCAAGGCGGTCAAGGCGCGCGGGGTGCCAACGTTGCTCATCGACACGGCGGGCCGCTTGCAGACCAAGGTCAACCTGATGGAGGAGCTCAAGAAAATTGCTCGCGTGATTGGGCGCGAGATGCCCGGCGCGCCGCATGAGACCTGGCTGGTGTTGGACGCCAACACCGGGCAGAACGCGCTCAGCCAGGCCAAGATTTTTGCCGACGCGGTGCCGCTCAGCGGCGTGGTGCTGGCGAAGCTGGATTCGACCGCCAAGGGCGGCGTGGTGGTGGCAATCGCGGATCGGCTCAAGCTGCCGGTCCGCTTTGTGGGAGTTGGGGAAGAGTTGGCTGATTTGCGCCCGTTTGACGGGCGGGAGTTTGCCGACGAGCTGTTCGCCACCGACGAGGGTGGCGCACCGGCGGGAAAATCATACGCGGCTTGACAGTGTTAGAGGCCTAAAACTAAATTAGCATCGGAATGCAATAATCATGTCATTTGAAATCCTCAAGCAGTTAGATGAACGGATAAAGGCGGTGATCGAGCGCACCGAGCAGTTGCGGCAGGAAAATGCCCGGCTCTCGGAGCAGTTGGAGGAGGGGCGGCGCCGTCTTGAGGAAGTTAGTGGGCAACTCAAGCAGGTCGAAGAACAGTGCCATCAGCATGAGGCCGAACGGTTGGAAGTCAAAAGCCGGATCGAAAAGCTGCTGGCGCGCTTTGACGGCTTGCAACTGGCGTAACCGCCATGGCCAACGTCAGCGTCCAGATAATGGGGCAGAATCTGGTCGTCGCCAGTGATGCGGACGCTGACTGGGTGAGGGCGGTTGCGCGGGCGGTGGATGAACGGGGCCGAACGATCCGCGCTCGCGCGCGCGCGATCACGGCCGTGGAGCAGGCGATTTTGACGGCGCTCAATTTTGCCGACGAACTCGAGCGCCTGCGTATTGAGCATCGTGAATTGCTCGAGCAAATCGACGCGCTGAACAAGCGCCTGTCTGAGTCTTTTGAAGGGAGCGAATGACTGTGTGCCCGGCGCGCCGTTGTGAGGAGCGGCCGGGTACCTAAGGTGGGCGGCGGGGGCAGTGGAGTACGACGAAATAAATTGCGCCGCTAAAGTGCGGTAACTTTGCGCCGAAATTAGGGAAAATGACTGGTCCAAGCCATACAATTCCACCAAAGTTGCCGCAGCCGGCTCGCGATGGATTTTGCCTAATGAGTTGCCGGCCCGTACCGGGTCCAAGTCCCGCGGGCGAACAAGTCATGATCTGAGCCCCGCGCCCGCCATGGAGACCGATGGCGGACCAAAAGCACCGTTTGCGCAAGGTCATACGCGAATGCCGCGAGGCCTTGTCACGGGAGCAGGCATGGGCTCTTTCCCGTTACGTCCAGACCACAGCGCTGGAACTCGAATGCTATCGGTGTGCCGCCGCCGTGCTTCTGTACGCCGCAGTCGGCAACGAAGTCGCCACTAACCTGATCTTCGATGACGCGCGCTCCGCGGGCCGCCCGGTTTACTTTCCGGTGGCGGATCCGGCTGCGCACAGCCTTGACTTCCGCGCTGTGCGCTCATCCGATGACTTGCGCTCCGGCCACTTTGGTATTCCGGAGCCGAGCGATGGCGAGCGCTTTGAGCCGCAGCGCGGCGACGCGGCGGTGGTCTTTGTGCCTGGTCTCGCCTTTAGTTCAAGCGGTGAGCGGTTGGGCGGGGGCGGCGGCTTTTATGATCGTTTTCTGGCCTTGACAGGGCCGGGGGTAACCGCGGTCGGGCTGGCGTATTCGTTCCAGGTTCTGGAACGTCTGCCGCAGGAGCCCTGGGACCGGCGGCTTCATTACGTGGTGACGGAGCGCGCCGTCCACGACGCGCGAAACCCCGGGCAATGGCGGGCTTGATGGACGCGAAAAAGGAGGTGGTTCGAAGTGAACTTACTAATCGGGCTCATCGTGGGCCTGATTGCCGGTCTCGTTGCGGCGGTGGCGGTGTATTTCTCCGCGCAGCGCACCGAGACCTCAAGGACTGAAACAGCCAACGCAGAAGCGAACGTTATTCTTACGGAGGCACGTACCAAGGGCGAAATTCTGATCAAAGAGGCGGAACTGAAAGCCAAGGACCTGCAGGTGGAGGCTCGCACGCAGGCCGAAGGGGAAGTCCGCGAGCGGCGCCGCGAACTGGCCGCCCTGGAAACAAAAATACAATCGCGCGAGGAGATATTCGAAAAACGGGTCGAGAGTTTCGAGCGGCGCGAGGCCGAGTTCAACCGGCGCGAGCAAGGTCTGCGCTCGCGCGAGAAGAATCTCGCCGACAAGGAGGGCGAGCATCAGGCTCTGATCGACGAGGCGCGGCACAAGCTGGAAACGGTGGCGGGGCTGACCCGCGAAGAAGCGAAGCGCTCGATCATCGATGAAGTCGTGGGACAGGCGCGCACCGAGTCCGCCCGGCATATCCGCCTGGTCGAGGAGGAGGCGCGCGAGGAGGCTGATCGGCGCGCCAAGCGAATCCTGACCGTCGCCATCGAGCGGATGGCGGGGGAGTTCGTCGCCGAGCGGACCGTGTCCGTGGTGGCGCTGCCCTCCGACGAGATGAAGGGGCGCATCATCGGCCGCGAGGGGCGCAATATCCGCGCGATCGAGGCCGCCACCGGCGTCGATATCATCATCGACGATACGCCAGAAGCGGTCGTGATCTCATGCCACAACCCAATCCGGCGGGAAATCGCCCGGGTCGGCCTGGAGCGGCTCATTTCCGACGGCCGCATCCATCCCGGACGCATCGAAGAGGTGGTGCGCAAGGCCGAGCAGGAGGTCGAGGAGTCGATCCGCGAGGCCGGTCAGCGGGCGCTGCTCGAAGTCGGCGTCCACGGCGTGCATCCCGAACTGGTCAAGCTGCTGGGGATGCTCAAGTATCGCTACAGTTACGCGCAAAACGTGCTGATGCATTCGATCGAAGCGGCGTTTTTGTGCGGTGCGATGGCGGCGGAGCTGGGACTTAACGAAAAGCAGGCCCGCCGTGCCGCTTTGCTGCATGACATCGGCAAGGCGTTGACCCATGAGGTGGAGGGGTCGCACGCGCTGATCGGCGCGGAATTGGCGCGCAAGTACGGTGAATCGGCGAAAATCGTCAACGCCATCGCGGCCCATCATGAGGAGGTCAAGGCCGAGACCATCCTGGCGCCTCTGGTGGACGCCGCCGACGCGCTGTCGGGCGCGCGGCCCGGCGCCAGGCGCGAGGTGCTGGAGAGCTACGTCAAGCGGCTGGAGGATTTGGAGACCATCGCCAAGTCGTTCAAGGGCGTGGAGAAGTGCTTTGCGGTGCAGGCCGGACGCGAGATGAGGATCATCGTCGAGCCCAATTCGGTCACCGACGAGGATACCGTCCTGCTGGCCCGCGACGTGGCGCGCAAGATCGAGACCGATATGGCCTATCCGGGTCAGATCAAGGTCACGGTGATCAGGGAGGTGCGCTCCACGGAACTGGCGCGATAGAACAGAAGTGTTAACGGTCTTACCCTTGCGATCGCGCCAAAGCGCGATATGATGGCGCCGCGATGCCCTCGTTGCGTGAAGTGATGGAAGCCACGATGGTCCTGGAGAAGGAGACCATGGCCCTGTACGCCCGTTTTGCCAAGGTCTTCGAGGGCGAGCCCAAGTTTCGGGAATTCTGGTATTCGATGGCGCGCGACGAAGCCAATCACGTCGGCGCCCTGACTCTGGTTTCGACGGTTCTGGATTGCGAGGGACTGCTCGAGCAGGCCAGTCCCTTTTCATTGGAAGACGAGATGGTCCGCCGCCTGCGCGCAGTCCTGCAGCAGGCGGCGGACAACGCCGGACCGGCGCTCGGTATGGAAAAAGCGCTGGCGGTGGCGCTGGAGATCGAGGAATCGGAAATCGAGGATCGCGTAGGCGAGCTGCTAAAGGCAATCAAACAGGAGCGCGAATACGAGCGCTACCAGCGCCTGTTAGTCCACGACCTCGGCGACTTAAGCTACATGATCGAGTGCTACTGCCAGGACACCACGCTATTAACGCGCTGCGACGCCTTGGTAGAACGTCACGCCGAAGCGCTCCGCCAGTCCGCGGGAGCGAAGGGGGAAGAAGGCGAGAAGTGAGGGAAGAGGAGTGAGAAGTGCGAGGGGCAAATCGCCAGCAGATCTGCCTCTCACTCATCACTCCTCTCCCCCTCACTTCTCTACCTCTCCGAGAGCCTCCCCTGAGAAATTCTCGCCGAATTCCAAAATAGTGGGACAGGCGTCTCGCCTGTCGATGACGCGCGAGCTTTTTTTGCTCGCGCCACCGAATTTGACCGGGTCCTGAAGGCCTGTGGTTATGGCCGTCCCTGCCAAGAGAATAAAAAGGGTGGCGCGAGAAAAGAACTCGCGCCGTCATCGACAGGCAGAGACGCCTGTCCCACTGATTTTCAGCGCACCCGCCGCCCCCGGCCTAGCCCACCCCGCGCACACGAAAATGCTCGCCATTCTCCGCCCTCTCCCTGACCAGACCCTGACCAGGGAGAGGGTAGGGTGACGGTATCCCCTTGCTTGACCCTACGCCCGCGGAGCACTTAAATGTAAAGCTGTGCTGAGGAGTCGGCTAATTGGCAAGCCACCTGACTCTGGATCAGGCGATTGAAGGTTCGAGTCCTTCCTCCTCAGCCAACTTCTCTCATAGGTCCGCAGGCGGTCCCATCGTCTAGTGGTTAGGACACCGGCCTCTCACGTCGGTAACGCGGGTTCGACTCCCGCTGGGATCACCAATGAGCACAAGGGTTATTCAGCGCAGACGCTTTCGCCATCAAGGTTTGGTGCCACACTGGTGCCAAGTGGCTGCCGGGACGGCTCTGGTGGGCCGGCAGCGCCAAGGTTCTGATCGGGCGGTTAGTGGTTCCTGTGGCGGGCGCGGTGTGGTGCGGGCGTGTGGGCGTTGAGGGTTGGGGGTATATACCCTCCGAGAGTAAGGGAAAACACCGTCACACCGTCACACCGTCACACCGTCAGAAAGCCTTATTCTAATTGGCTTTTTCGCGTGACGGTTCTAAAGCGGCTTCGTCACAACCGTCACAGTCTGCGTCACGCCTTGGCGTCGACCTTGGGCGCCGCTGTTAGCGGGTGTGCCGCCTAGCTGGACGGCATTGATGGCGGCACGTAGGAAATCGGCGGACAGGTGCGTGTAGCGCGCGGTCATACGGCCGTCTTTGTGGCCCACCAGTTCTTGCAGCGCCTTGCCGGTCGTGCCGGCCATGGCCTGATAGCTGGCGAAGGTGTGTCTCAAATCATGCAGCCTGAAATCCGGAATGCCAGCACGCCGCACGGCGCGCTGAAAGGCCATGGATGCCTGATTGGGCGTCCAGGGCCACAGCTTTCCATCAAGGCGGCGCGGCAACGACTCGATCGCGGCAAAGGCTGTGTCGTTGAGGTGGACAGCCCGGGCCTCGTGGTTCTTGGTGGTGGTCAACCGCACCAACCGGTTGGCGCGGTCGATCATCTGGTGCGTCAGTGCCAAGATTTCGTTGCGGCGCATGCCGGTGTTCAACGCCACCAAGGTGAAGGCTTTCAG
>DASZGF010000185.1:0-108019 GCA_035939115.1 Binataceae bacterium (SeqCode) | reverse complement strand
CTTCTACGCGTTTGATGCGCGTGGCTACACGGACTATCCGACTTACGAGGTGCATGAAGCCGATCAAGCGTCCGTTGACTGAGCGTCGGTGAGGGAGGTCTCGCCTGGGTTGTCTTAACCGGGCGGACTTCCCGCCGGCTTTTGACACATCGGATCAAACGAAAGGAAGGAAGCGATGTATTACCAAGCCATTTCGCAGTGCACGCAGATGCTGAAGAATCTCGAAAGCTGGCTCGACAAGGCTGAGGAGTACGCGGGCGCAAAGACGTTTGATGCCGGCGTCCTGATGACCGGCCGCCTCGCGCCCGACATGAAGCCATTCATCTACCAAGTTCAAAGCGCATGCGACTACGTGAAGGCGGCGGCGGCTTGGCTCTCCGGTCAGACGCCGCCCAAGCACGAAGATAACGAGCAGACGATCGATGAGGTGCGCGCCCGCATCCGGAAGACAGTCGTATTCGCGGAGAGCGTGACGGAAGCGCAGTATGCCGGTGCCGCCGAACGGAAGGTCAGCCTCTCCTGGGCGCCCGGCAAGATCCTTGGCGGCGAAGACTACCTGCTGCAGATGACGATCCCGAACGTGTATTTCCATATCGTGATGGCCTACGCGATCCTCCGCCACAACGGCGTCGATATTGGCAAGATGGACTTCCTTGGTCCGATTCATTGGATCGAGGCCTGACTTGTCTGAGACCTCTGCAGCACGGATTGCCCAGGGTTCGCGGAGCAGAGCCGCCCGGCCGGGGCGAGATCCTCACCTCCAAAAGCAAGCTGAGCTGGTGCCCCGCCGAGATGGCCGCCAGCTTTTGTTAAGGCGTTGCACAGCGTTTGAAATTCGTCTGAAGTGCGAGTTCCAAGCGAGGCATCGGGGAAATGCCGCTCAAAACTTCGTCTTCAAACGAATCGATTTAGAGGCCGCACGGACACCGGCGCTTAACGTAGCGCCGCCAACATAGAGACTGACGCCCTCCACTGCCCGGCGTGCCTCTACACGCTGGTGGGTGTGCCTCGCCGCCCAACGGCCTCATCAATCACTCGCCGCCACTTTCGCAACACGCTTCGTTCCTGGTCCGCGCGGGCCGTGACGATCAGCTGAAGTTGCCGCACGCTGATGCAGCAAATCGCTTGTAGCTCGGTCATATTCGGCAGTGTCGCCGAGAGCATTGGCGATGACCAGAGCGCCCGTGATGGTCGACAGCACTTCGGCCGCTTTGCTTGGCGAGAGCCCTTTCGCGACTAGCTTGTCCTGGCACATCTTGAAAAAGCCCTTCACTTCCTTCGCAACCGGTTTCGGCAGATCCTGCGAGGCAGCACCGAGCACTGTGCAAGGGCACATGTGAGCTTCGGAGTAAGCAGTTCCTCGGAAGGCCTTCGTCCAGACACGCACGGGATCAGGGTCTTTCTCCAGCTCCTTGTCGACCAATTCGGAAGTATAGTCCGCCCAGCGACGAATGACGGCCGCCGCGAGAGCCTCCTTTGTCGGGAAGTGGTAGTGGACGCTCGAACTTTTGATGCCCACATCCGCGGCAATTTCCCGGAAGCTGAAGCCGCCGAAACCGCCCTGCTGCATGCGCCGTTCGGCAGCATCCATGATCGCAGCCTTAATATCACTCATGGTGTCTCTCTGTTGATAGATAGTCCTTTCCTCTCGAAAACACAACGGGTATCCTATCTACCGATAGAATTGTGGGCCAGACCTGGTATCAGACACGCGAGCCTCCGACGGCGAGACGGACCTGCCGCTCTCACGGCACGAGCTCTGGCGATCGGAGGCAACGGCGATGTTCTCTGTCATCTTCGAAGTCCATCATCCCAAGCAGGAGAAGTTCGATCTCTATATCGACCTCGCGAAAGGCTTGAAGCCGACCCCTGGGAAAGACGGTTTCATCGACAACGAACGCTTCGAGAGCACCCGCCCGGCGGGGCTGGATCCTGTCGCATTCAAACTTGGCGCGACGAGAAATCTGTAGTGAGGTGGCGGGGAAAGCATCACGACACCCAGCAGCGAGGCCGGGACGAGGTGTTTCAGGACTACCATTTGCGGGTGGGCGAGATCGTCAGGGACACGGCACCGCCGCTAGGCGCGGCAATCGTCGAGCAGCGGCTCGACGAGGCAGAGATCGGACGCGCGAAGTTTGTGACGCAGACCGAGGTCCAGCCGGAATCAGGCGTTATTGCCGCGGCGCTGCCGGGCGATCAACTTCGGGCGGACCTAATCGAATACGACGTCTTTGCCAGCATCTACAACACAGAAAAGCACGCGCTGCTGGCGTCGTGGCGTGACCGGGCATCTGCGGAGGGATTCAGCCCGCCCGCCTCTGCCGGCCTCCGCCATCAAGTCGTGCGCGTCGTTCGCGACTACGGCGTGTTCGATCGCTGCGAGGCGCTGTCCGGATTGTGGAGGCGGATTAGAGTCGCGTCCAATCCGGCCCGCGGCAAAGCTTGGAAAATTTCCCGTGTCCATTGTGCGCGTGCTCAAGTCAGAGAGCTCTGCTGAACCTTCGGTCTGCCTGTTCATCGATAAACGACGACCCGCTCGCATGGAAGCGGGCGAATCTTAGCTTGCTGCAGTTCCGGAGGCTAGATATTTTGCCTGTTATCTCGAATTTCCTCGGGGAGTTTCCGAGATCGACGCGCACCTCTTCGAGAATTACCGGACGATCGATCTCCTTTACGATCAACTCAGCATGCGCGTCAGCATCCGAACAGCGCTACGCGAAAGTCGGAATACGCCTCCACCAGATCATCAAGCGTGAACCCCCTATTGAGACCGCTCGGATTGGGCAGAACCCAAGCCATCGCGCCTGCAAACCCCGCCGGGTGCTGGCCCCACTCGACATCTGGCTGACCGATCATGCTCGACAAGGCGCGCTTTCCGAGAAAGGCGATCGAACGAGGAGCACAACGCCGAATCTTGGTTTCAAACCCGAGTCGAGCTTTCCTGAATTCTTCCAGCAACACCTCATTCGCCCGTTTGGTCGGCCGACCGACGACCGCGGTGATGCCACAGCCATATCCGAGCAGACGACGCTCGTCTTGTGGCTGGAGACGAACATCCGTGAAACCGGCGAGATGCAGCACCGTCCAGAAGCGATTGCTTCGGTTAGAGAAGTTGTGGCCGGCTGCCGCGGCACTCGCGGCCGGATTCAGGCCGCAGAAAATCACGTCGAGGCCTCTGCTGAGGATATCCGGTTCATACTTGATCAAGCTAACCCCCGTCCGCCGGCCCGGCGCGTCCAATGGCTTCGGCGTGGGTTGGGAGTGACCGCTAACTCCGCGCCAGCTTTCATGACAAAAAGTGCTTGACCTACCGCTAGATCGACCGGGCTGCAGTCCTTCGATAGTCTTGGCACGATCGCGATCGCCCGTCGTCAGAGTTTGCTGCCGTTCGTTCCCAAGTGCGATCCACCTTGACCCTGCCTATCCATAGATAGAGCTTGACATGGCCATTTAGCAATCCTATATATTGGACCTTTGGACCTATCGATAGATAGATGGGCCGTGACATGCGTCCTGACCCGAGCCATTACGAAAAGTTCGCTGATCTCGCGTCTGCGCTTCTAACACTGAGGGTGTGTCGAATCTGAGCGTTCGCCAGCCCCATCAAACCAGGAGGATGAAATGAACCAGACCGAGAAAGCCAGGCGTTTTGCCGAGCTACACGTCAAAGGCGCGCCGCTGATGCTCTTCAACGCATGGGATGCGGGTAGCGCGAAGTCCATTGTCGCTGCGGGCGCTCAAGCGATCGCGACAAGCAGTTGGTCCGTCGCGGAAGCGCAGGGTTACCGAGACGGCGAAGCCATCCCGATCGAGTTCGCTCAGCAGATCATCGCGCGGATCGCGGCGACCATCGATGTCCCTGTGAGTGCGGATTTCGAAGGGGGATATAGCGAAGATGACGGAGAGCTGGCCGCTAACATCTCACGCCTTCTCGAACTGGGCGTAATCGGCATCAACTTCGAGGACCGCGTCGTCAAGGGTTCCGGGCTCTACAAGATCGATCGGCAGGCGCGTCGGCTCGTAGCCATTCGCAAGGCGGCGGAACAGAAGGGGGTGGTTCTCTTCATTAACGCGCGGACGGACCTATTCCTCGGGCAAAACCGCGACCCCGCACAGGCTGTCGGCGAAGCTCTGGAGAGGGCCAAGGCTTACGCGGCCGCCGGCGCGTCCGGTTTCTTCATTCCCGGGTTGGCAAACGATGCGCTCATCGGGCGAATCTGCGAGGGCGTCACGCTGCCCGTCAACGTCATGGTCATGGACGGCGTACCATCGAATGATCGCCTGTCCGACCTCGGCGTCTCGCGCATCAGCTACGGTCCGATCCCTTACATCAGCGCGATGAGCGCACTCCAGCAGGAAGCGAAGAAGGTTCTTTCCTAAGCCGGACCGCGACGCAGGTCGGCAAGCAGTACTTGAGACACTCTCGCCGCCATGCGTTATAGCGGTTTGCCGTTAAGGCTTGATTAGGAGTTCGATCGTACATCCATCAATCCTCGTTCTCGTATCGTCAGGATCAGGATCGAAGTTCGCAGATCATCGGTTATCGAAATGGCGACCCATCCAATCATGATCGACAGCGCGAATAGGCCTTGGTTCTTGCCGATGTGGGTGCGTGTACCGATTCCGCTTGGTTATGACATCGGGCAGCTCGCAACAGGTCTGCGGCGCGAGGCGGTGGTCCATGTCTGCTCGCGCGACTTCCCTGCGCGACGCGATCGTCCTCCTAGTGATCGACTGCCGTGCGCCCGATAGAGGCAGAAGGTTGTTCGTATTCGCCGGAACGGCGGAGGAACCCTTCTCGGCAGGCGGCATCAGCGGTTCCAACGAGACTGTCTGACGCGCAGCGCGCAAGTCGACCTGCGCGCCCAAGTCGGCGGGACCCTAACCCGGATCGGCTTCAAGGACGGCGATATAGTACACAAGGGTGATCTGCTGTTCCTGATCGATCCGACCCCTTATCAGATCAAATTCAGCGAGGCCACGGCTCAGCTCGAAAGCGCCCGCGCACGTCTCGGATCGTTGCCCATTCTCTTCGGCGCCGCATCACCACACGTTGCCTTGGCAATTGCCACTGCGCTGACCTCTGCGGCGCTTTTCGACTACTCGCCGCCAGCCTTTGTTAGGCAGGCGGATAAAGAGGGTTTTACCATCGATCTCTAGCCGGATAGTGGGGTATGGGCAGCATCTGGGCGAAAATTTACTCTCTAGAGACATCGTCAAGCGCGATCGCGCTGCATAGTGTGTCGTGACGCGGTCCTTAACGTGCTTTAAATTCCGTTTCGTGTCTTCCCCTTTAGTTGTGGCGGTGGGGGCTTTTTTCTGCTGCCCTTTGAGAGACCCTTCAAAAACTGTTTTCCAGAACCGCGATCATGGTTGTAGGCGGCGTGAAACCGTTTATGACCGACGGTGGTCCTGCTGTACTGGTTCCGAATCTTGGTGAGCGACCGGCATCGCGGCGGTGAAGAGTTCGCGGAGGCGCACTTCGATCATCTTGTCCCGCGTAGTTCCTTCGCGCTTGCGCCAAGCTGCGAGAGGAACGACCGCCTTGGCCATGTTGCGATGGCCTCCGGCGCTGCCGATATCGCCGAACAGCCGCTTGACCGTCTCGCCGGCATTGGCGCGGCCAAGTCCGTGATTGCGCACCGCGATGACCAGATTTTGATCCAGCCGGCCCGACACCGCGGCCCATTCCACCGATTCGAACTGCAGGCAGAAGTCCGCCATATGCACGATAAGGTCGTCACGGTCAACCCGGCCTAGATGGAGCATTATCAGCCCGTTCCGGACCGCCAATCGCGGCATTGCACGCGAAAGTATGCGCGCGAAACTGAGCGGCAATTCGGGACGATCGATCTGCTTGAGCAAACTATAGTTCGCGATGGGGTAAAGAAGCGTAAATGCTTCGACGTCCGCTTCCGTCACCCGCCGCGAGAGAGCAAGCGTGTCGCTGCGGATCCCGTACAACAACGCGGTCGCAAGTCGTTCGCTCACATCCACGCCAGCGCTCACAAGGTACTCGGTCATGATGGTTGCGGTGGCACCGTAGCCCACCCGGATATCCTCGAATGGCGCTATGCCAGTCTCGTAGCCGGGATGATGGTCGATTACGATATCGGCACGGGGCAGCCGGTCGCCGAAGTAAGGCGGCTCGACGTCAACCATCGCGATCTTGTCGAACTCCTCAAGCGTCTTCGTATCAGCCGGAACGACCTCGATGTCGAGCAGACGGATCATGCTGCGGTTTTCAGGCCGCGTGACCGGGCTGAAGGCGAAGATCGGTGTCGTAAGCTTGTTGCGGCCAAGCAAGGTCCGCAGCGCTATTGCGCTCGACATCGCGTCGGGGTCGGGATCGTCTTGGAGCAGGATCGCGACGCGGTCGCCTTCGCTGATGATCGCGCGAAGCTTATCGAGTTTTTGCCTGGTTAAGGCTTGATCCATAATCCCGTTCCTCCCAAGAGGGGCCACAGAGGTCCCTTCCGGGTCCCTCCCTCAGAATTGATTCGGCTAGCTTTCGGGCCAGAAATGTTCGTCCATCACGCGCTTGAAACTCCGAGCGAATGGACAAAAATGTGTTCTCCAGTCCGCTGCACTTCTTAACCTAAACTGAACTATTTGGGTTCGCTCATCCATCGGGTGCGCCTGAGCCCGAGCTTTTGATGAAACAACTGGCCGAAATTCTTCCGCATGGGCGATATTGTTCGCTGGAGGTGCCGGTTGCGCGCGTCTCGGAATATCAGGAGGCCTGTGCTGAGTATGACCGTCATATGTTTCGCTCACCCTGTCACCTGCGTTCGTGATCTGCGATGCGAATCGGTAGCCGTGCTGCGAGGTTTCGGGAAGGCGGAGCTGATGACGGATTTTTTCTCGATCACGATCCCGGTTGATCGTTCGGTAGAGCTCTTGGGCTTCAGACCGCGCAGCCGGAAAATCATTTCGGGTCGAACCTGGCCATTTCCTCCAAGCCAGGAGCGTCCCCTGAGACGCATGCGCTCACCGTGAGCCGCACCCGCTCGTTACCGGCGTCCCCGCTGTATCCGTCGCAATGGTCATCAGCGACAACACGATTTGCTCCGGTCCGCTTGAGGACTATCGCCCCGGTGCTCGGTTCATCCCCGCCGGGGCCGCCTCGTTCAGGGACCTCAGTGGCACCTCGACGAAATTTCTGCGATTCTTGTCGATCACATAGAGCAGAACCTTGTCGAGATCGGTGATCGTCTGGACGCCATCGGTGTCGACCTTCCGCTTGTTGTCCTGAACATAGATGGTTCGATGCTGCGTTCCGTTTCTAATCGGACCGCTTGCGATCGCCGTCTCCGACATCACAATACCAGCGGATAGCACAGTCTCCGAGCCCAGCAAGAACCCGACCATTCCTGCTAATACCAGTAGACGTTTCATGTGGCACCTCAGATAAATCGAAGGAAAACGGCGGGCCAACATTTGAGCCCGCAGAAATGAAGCGCGTCTTTAGCGGCAGGATTGTTAAAGAAGACGGCTCCCGATCCCAACGCTTGCACTCGGCGAAGGAGTTCGTCAATGATTTTCTTGGCCACGTGTGGAAACAGTGGCGATAGCAATACAATCGAACCGGAATTGCGCGCCATTTGCTGTGCCGTACCCACAAACGCCTTAGGTCTCGGCGCTGGAGATTCAAGGGCTGGCCACAGGCGAATACATCGAGCGAGCAAAGCCGTCCTCCTTAGCGGCGACAGTGGCAACGGTAGGACCCACTTGCTCGCTGACTTCGCGATGCCGGCCTGCCGCCAGAACGACGGGTGACTTTCGCAGTCACCGCAGCGCTGGAGAGCGCGAGACTAGTTCTCGCTTTCCGGCTCATGGAGGCCCCTAGCTGGATGAGCCGTCTGAGCTCATTAGCGTTTTTCGCGAGCAAAGTGGACGGCAAAGACAACCCCATCGTGGGCGGCTCCGGCAACTCCCCACGTGGAGCTCGATAAACTCGATGAACCCGATTTTTTGTTTGGGGAAGTATGATGCGAAAGCCTAATGTTTTGCAAGAACTTCTGCGACAGGAATGAGGCGAAGTTTGTGAAGGTCGGCTACACGCGGGTTTCGACACTGGATCGGAACCTGGACCTACAAAGGCAGACCCTCAAAAAAAGCTGGCTGCAAGAAGATCTTTCGCGAAAAGGTCTCCGGTGACAGCCGGCAGCGGCCCGAGTTTCAGCGCATGCTCGAGAAGCTCCGCGCCGGCGATACCATTATCATCTGGAGGCACGACCGTTTGGCCCGCTCCACCCGCGATCTGTTAGAAACAATGGAAGCTATCCGCGAGGGTGGCGTCAGGTTTGAGTCGCTGTCCGAACCGTGGGTTGACACGATAACCCACGCTAGCAAACTGATCATGACCGTGTTCGCGGCGGATCGCCGAGTTTGAATGCGCGGCGTTGACTCGGCGCGACAAAAAGGGGAAAAGGTGGTTTCATCGAAGTTGCCGGCAGCGGCGAGCGCTGCGCCGTAAACGTCTCTGCTTTCGATTTCATTCGGCTCGCCCGCGAAGTCAGCGACAGATGGCTGAACGAGCCTTGCCCGAAAAGGCACCAGCCTTCAGATGCAGAGGACCGCCTGAAGCTTGCTTGACTGCCGGCGCCATCGAATCCGATCGCGAAACTGGTACCAGTATGCACCTATCCCGCCCCCCCTCTGACCAGCCGACGAAGGGACGCCGCGCGGCTGGCCGTTTGTCGCTTTTGCGACGAGCGTCGCCGGTTTGAACTCACGGCGCGGAGCTTGCGCATTTTGCCGATTCTGATGGTCGTCGGCGCGCCATCATTTTTCCAGCCCGCGGCGGAAGAACCCAGGACCCTTTAAACAAGTGCTCGCCCATATCTCTAACCCTCTACGCGACTGCCTTCAACGGAGCCAACGCCACCTGCTTTTGCCGCTCGGGCTTTGAGCCGCCGGCATCGAGCCGTCGTGGTCCAATCTGTGTTGATGTGGTCCCCACATCTCCCCGTACTACTGAATCGGGAGCGGGAGGAATCGAACCTCCCCAGGATTGGCGCAGATCCGGTTAAACCAAGGTTCGTCCACCAACGCCGTTCACCAGACACCCCCACCGGTCCAGATCTGAATCGGATTCCGAGTCGCCAGATGAATATCTGAAAGAGAAGGATTGGGGCAAGATACCCGATAATAGATAGTCACATGGTTTTGTTGTGTACGTTGTTGGCCTTCTGGACGTAGGATAAGAACTTCTCTTTGAGGTTCGGGTCCGCCTGAACCAGCTGCAAGACTTGATTGTATTGCTCCGGCTCCAACCCTTCGGCCTTCACAGCGGTCCGTTTCTCCGACTGCGCCTGCTTCGCTATCTGTTGCTTCCGGGCGTCATCGCTGGTGCTGCTGAGAGCTTGTTGGGCTTTTTGGACTATTTGTCTCACCTTTACATAGGCCTTAGCGGTCTCTTTCAGGGTTGCATCATCAACCGCCTCGGGGGCTGGGGCACTGGCACCCGGAGAATACCCGGGGTTACTTTGGCCCGGCTTGTCCTCCTGAGCCGCAGCAAGGTTAATGGACATCGCCAGTGCCAGGCTGATGCTGAGCACCGCACACGCCGCCGCAAAAATTCTTGAAAGCTTCATCACGAGATCCTCTCTCCTTAGTTGGTTGGGGCAACGTCTATGACGTTTGACAGGTCCCCTCTATAGTTCCTGCTGTCAGTGCTACGGATTTCTCGGTCCCTCCCTGGGAAGACTCGCCCGGTGGCGCAGCGGTGCTCGGTGCGGCCGCTTGGACTCGGTCTCCCGGTCGCTATCTTTTGACAGCGATGGCGGTGGCGATGATATTGATCAAGGGCTCGGCTCCGCAGCCGGCGATGTCTCCGAAGTTAGGCGAAAAACATTCCACCTTTTGCGAGAAGCTGGCCCGAGCTCCCTGGCGGAAGACGAGTTTCGTTCCCTCGTTCGCCTCGTGAAGATCGAGTGTGCGGGCCTTTTTGATTCGCATCCTTCAAGAAATTTTATTTCATCGAGTCTTCGTTGTTGAAGCGCTACTCTGCAAAGTCGGCACGCCGCTTGGGCAACGGCCGTTTGAGACCCACCAGATCTCTGTGCACGCCGGCTCTGTCGCGCGGAGGGACCTATTTGACCGATTCGGGGAGCCGACTTCCTCGCATTTACAAAATTGCGCATCTTTTGCGTGCTGCGGGATTTGCTGAATTCCTTGGGTCGTAAGGGAGAAGGAAGCCCGCTATCAGAATCGGGGCGTCCCTAAAAGAATCCATCAGGCGGCCACGCTTGTCAATGCGATCTGTGGGCGTTTCGATTGCCACCCGCGTCAGTTCCACGGTCTCATGGAGCGTCTGCCCGCCTTCAACGATCAAAATGCAATCATGCGAATAGCGACTTGACCAATGACCGCGCCTGCCCAAACGGCGCCGTGCGCTGCGGAGAGCGAGGATAGCTGTTAGGTTTTGCTTGCAGCTCCGCACTTCTGGAGAAGGTAAAATTGACGCGATCTAGAATTGAGACGGCCTCCGCTTCCAGATCATCGCGCGATCACCGGCGCGCTAGCTGCCGTTAGATTCTTAACTGGCGCTAAAGCGTCAGGCACATTTGCATCACGCTTTCTGCCCACGGGATTTCGAGCCATCGCGAAGTTCCTTCTCAGCTTGAAACCAATCGCTCTCATCAAGCCCATCGACTCCGCCACGCTCCAGATATATCTCAAAGGCGCGCTCGCGAATTTGCGCCTCGCAAATCTCAGTGTCGTCTGCTGTTTGTGTATCATGGACATCGGACATATCCGTACCGCCCGCTTTTGTTTGACAATCAAGCGGCTTGCGTGCTGACTTGTCATCCATCTCGTCACCTCTTTCCCGGCCTTGATCATGGCCCCATACCTCGAGTCTACTCCTAAGTCCCCCGGCCACGCCGCCGGGAAAAAAGAGCAACTGATCGAGCCCCCGGGGGATCGCTTTTACAGCGTTTAACATCGCCCGAGGGTGCGGTTGGAGAAGCAAGTGCTGCCCCTGCTTCCGCCACCCAGCAGCGCACGGAGGTCCGGCTGATGCGGAGGCGGCGTGAATCGCGACTTTGCTGAATCCCTTTCTGGCGAAGGCCCTGACCCGCGAAGCATACTTTACCACCGTCGGCGGGCGTCCGTGTGGTCGGCCTCCCTTGCGCGACTGAATCAAATCGGCTTTTACCCGGTCTCGGAGAATGTCGCGCTCAAACTCGGCGAAGACCGCAAGCATCCGTGCCAGGGCCCGGCAACAACTCAAGCGCGCCGCCCCCTCCAGCGACGAAGACTTGGTGCAGATCGGTAAATGCCGTCGTCCGCACAAGCGGCTCGGCTCTGGCTACCAGGTTGCCTTCGTCCGGCTGTTCAATCGTTTCCAAAAGCAACAGCCATTTGAGGTCATGAATGAACTGGTGACCTTCAGCCAGGAGGCACAAAACCCCCTGGCTCATCTCAAATCCTGGCTGGCGAAGAAACATGCGCCGCGTGAGACTGCTCGACCTTCTGATTGTCGGGAATGTTGTACCGAGACGGAGACCTTCGAATCATCGGCGTCAATTCCTTGCACCACCCGCACCGCCGACGCTTAACCACCCTTATGTGTCAGATTGTGCTATAGGGGACACGGTCGAGGTGGCGGATTCATGACAAAGCAAGGGCTTATTCCCGCAAATAATCAGCAACATAAGGTGTCGACGCTGCTGGCCCAAGGGCGGCATAGTCTCCACGCGCTCGCGCGGGCGTACTTCGTAACTGAGGTCGCCGGCCAGGCGCAGGCCACCATCGACGCCAAGCGGCGCGACCTTGGCCGGTTCTTTACGTTCTACGCGAAGCTCTATGGCCACGACCGCCCCGAGGAGTGGTACGCTTCGGTGACGCGCGAGTTTCTTCGGCAAACCGCCAGGCAGCGAGTTGCCGAAGCAACGCTGGCCCGTACCTACGCCAGCGTCCGCCATTTCGCCCGCTGGATTCATTTCAAGGTGCATCCGTTTCCGCTCGGCTGCCCCACTGACGGCATCAGGCCGCCGCATGAGCCTGAGCCGAAGTGGAAAGGGCTCTCCCGCGCCGATGAAATACGCCTCCTGGCGGCCGCTCAGACGCTGCGGGTCCGACCCAGTCGCGGCACTGACCAGGGACTTCGCGACCACGCCACGATCGCGGTGCTCCTGGGATCCGGACTGCGGGTATCAGAACTCTTGAGCCTCAACCGCGAACAGTACACGGGCAAAGGATTCCGGAAGGTTGTTGCCAAGGGCGGCTGGATCCGCGATTTCGTTCCGGTCCAAGCAGCCGCCCGCCAGGTGCTCGACGAGTGGCTGGAAGAACGCCGCGTCAAGACCGGTCCCCTGTTCCCAACCAGGACAGGAGCGCGACTGTCGAGGATGCAGTTCTTCAAGGTGCTTCAGCGCGTTGCCGGCCAGGCCAACGCGCACCGCAAAGACGGCGAGCGGATCACGGTTTCCCCGCATATCCTCCGGCATACCTTTCTCCGGAAGCTGGCTGAGGAAAAAGGTGTCCACTATGCGAAGGAGGCCTCCGGCCACCGCAGCGACCGGTATATTTGGCGGTACGTGAAGCCGAACATCGATACACTCGCAGATGCAATCGATGACCTTGACTAAAAGGAGTGGGAGGATGGGTCCTCATGGCTCCGAAGCACCAGAAGAGCGCGACGATTGAGCAGCGCCTTCAAGACCTTTGCTCGGCCTCAACCGGTACGTCGCGAAATTCGACAGAGAACGCATCTTCACCGGCCCGAGCCTTTATTTTCATCACCGCACGATAGAGCGGCGTCGGCGCCACGAACCTCTTTCCGCGGCCGATCTAGGATGACGAATTAGGCCCTCAGCACGCCCGACGCTTTGGCGACGTGAATCGAGATCATATCCATCAGTTCCGGCGAAAGACAGTCGTAGGGTTCAAGGCCAATTTCCTTGAGTCTCGCCCGCACGGCGCCCTGGTTGGCCGGATCGGCGCCTGACTCGATGATTGAAGACACGAACGCGGCGAAGGTGGGTGCGGACCAACCGGATTCCGGCGACAGTTCCGTGTGGATAAAGTCGAGCCCGTAGAACGGATGGTCTTTCTTCTCGATCCGGCCGAACATATGCACGCCGCAACCTTTACACGCGTAGCGCTGGATCACTGCCCCGGGATCAACGATCGCGAGCTTGTCGGCGTTCTCTATTACGCTTACTTTGTCGCGCGGCACGACCGCCACGACTGAGAACAGCGCCCCCTTCGGTTTCCAGCACTTGGTGCATCCACACGCGTGATTGTAGGCGGATTGCGATTTGACCGACACCTTTACCGGCCTATCCGCGCACTTGCATCCAAGCGTTCCCCCGACGAAGTCCTTCGCCGCCGGCTTGATGCCGTAGTCAACGGAGGGATGGATCGAAATCGTGTTGGCCATGGTGGTGCTCCTCCCGACGATGTCGTAGCCTGTCTCGACTGAAAATTCCATCGCGAGGGCACGCTTGATGGCGCATTAACTGCGAGAGCCTAGGCTCCGGCAAACAGATCCGCGGTGTGGCGCAAACACATTTCGCACGGTAGGCGCGGCGCATTTTCGGATTGGTGATGTTGGCGAGCCATTTGACCTCGACCGGCACGTCGGCCAGACTACCGTAGATGAGCCGCGCGCTTTCCAACTCACCACCAGGCCCTCGCCTTTCCCGTCCCGCCCCATCCGTGTTTCTAACCCGCTAACGCATCGACCGCATCACCGATCGAGCATATATCATCAAGACCGGGACCGAGTCGTACCGCTTCCGCCGCACCCTTGAAAAACGCAAGGGCAAAAACCCGGATACCAAGAGTTAATACCGCGCCGCCGCTGGCGGGAGAAAGTAAGGATCTCTCGAAGATGGATTATCTTTAGAACGCGCAACTGGGAGCTATCAAACACGCAGGGGGTGGGGCCAAATCAGGATATCAAAAGGGGCCAGGCCGGATTGACGAAATCACGTGTGTGCCTTTAATTACGCTTGGGAACAAATCTGCAAGGGGAGCGACAATGAAAAAGAGCACGACCACAGCGACGCGCAAAGTCAACGTCACCATTTGTGTTCAACTCAGCGAGAAGGGTCAAAGGAACGAAATCAAAAAAGGTCGAAGTGGAAAACCGAAGGTGTTGGTCAAAGGGAGGATTTCTCCCGAAGACGTTGACCTGTTCAAGGTGGACGCCGATGGCAGATTGTTCACGGAGCAAAAGCACGACTCGGTTCTTACCGTTGATGAGCTTGTTCAGGCGGCGCGGGCGCGGGCGCGGAGCGCTGATGAGACAAGGCGCATCAGTTTCGAGGAAGAGGAACCCTCGCGTTGATCGATCTTTGGGTCAGGAGGACCGAGGGTTTTTGGCGAGCGCCGCAACAAGCCACGCGGGCGGGGGCGCCGCAAACCCAAACCGAAAGGATGATAGAGGGCCGGTACAGGGAATTGGAGTCACCACGGTCTGCAAAGCCGTTTGGGCCGTCAAGGCGACTGTTGCTAGGTTCGATTCCTGGGCCGGCCTGGCGATGGCGTCGTGGTCGCGCGCTGGAGTTTTCCTAAGTTGAGAGGCTGGGTGTCCTAATTCGAAACCCCGCTGAAAAACCGCTGTTCGAATCGCTGCCGGGCCAGTGAGTTTGGTTTCGCTAGTTCCCTATGGCACTTGTCACAGGCGACGAGCGAGACTTCGCGGAGATTATCGAGCGGGCGGCCATGGTGGCCGCGCGGACTGACGATTTCGAGAGCTGGGCGTGGTCAGCAACAACCTCTGGGTTCTGATCACAGCGGACCGCCCCCAGCGCAGACGAGCCTCAAGAACTCGCCGCCCACCATGAAATCGCGCCTAAACTATTTTGCACCGGAAATTAGTCTAGTCTATGAGAAAGGCGAGAGAGTGGGTACGCGCCGCGCCTGAGAGATCACGCTTAGCCTACGACCACTGCCATGAAGCTGAGGATTTGGTCCGAGTTATTCCTGCTTCGAGGTTGGGAGTCTCCGCCAGATGCTTACTATATTCCCAGGACCTTCTTTCCGATTCAGTTGCCGCTTTGACGGGCTGCTCCAGAATCCGCCTCCTGCGGATCTGCCAGCTGGGACAGCAGGCTCAGCATCTGGGTTGCATTAGCCTCCAAGGCTTTGCGCACGGGCTCAAGCGAGAGGCGAGCATAAACCTGGGTCGTAGAGATACTCGAGTGGTTAAGAACTTTCGCAACTAGAGTCAAACTTTCCCCGCTGGCCGCAAGCCAACTTCCGAGGGTACGGCGCAGGTCGTGAATCGTTACGTCGGGTACACCGGCCTGTGCGCGGATGCGCTGCCATGCTTTTTTTGGCTCAACCAGGTGGCCGCTGGCTCCATGGCCGGGAAAGACGAACTCGCCCGTGTCGCCATCCTGCAGCCCCTCGAAAGTAGCAACTGCGGGCTCTGGTAGGGGAAGAAGATGTGAACGACCTGACTTTGTGGTTGGAATGCTCCACTGTCGCTGTTTCAGATCGACATCCGCCCAGCGGGCGCTGAGCAGCTCACTCCGGCGAGGTCCAAGCAAAAGGCAGAGCAGGAAGTACGCCTGCCAGTATTTGTTCGGCTCTGCCGAAAGGCCTTCCAGGACTCGCTTCAATTCGTCCGGGGAGAGGAACCGCTCCCGCTTCTTTTCAGGGAAGAACTTGATTCCCTGAGCCGGGTTGTCTCCTTTGAAATGGCCCCAACGGCGCGCCAGGTTGAACATACTGCGCAGGAGTGCGAGCGTGCGATTGGCGGCGTAGGGGCCATGCTGGCTGCCAAGTTTGTCATGGAGTTGGGCGACATCTTCGGGCCGGATGTCGGAAAGCTTACGGCTGTGCCATTTGGACAGATAGCCTTCAATCATCTGCATGTCGCGCTTCCAGCTCCTCTTCTGCTGCTTGGCATGACGCTCCATGTAAAGGTCCGCAAACCCTTTGAACCGGATTTCGGCTCTCTCCTCCAAGCGTCGGTCAGCCGGGTCCTTTCCCTCGGTAACAGCAGCCTTGATCTTTAGGACCTCGTCACGGGCCCGGGCTACTGTCATCGCGGGATATTGGCCAAGAGTCATCCGCCGCATGCGGCCTCGAATCCTGCCCTCGAAAACGAAACTCTTTACGCCCTTAGGCGTGATTCGGAGCGCCAACCCGGTCAGTTGATCGTCACGAATGAAGGCCTGCCCGCCGCCGGACGATGGGGCAACTTTTTCTACCAGCTGTTTGGTCAGATTCGCCATGTAGGCACAGTGTAGGCAGGATGGGCAGTAGAAGCAAGTGGATGACCGTGGTCGGTCGCCCCCAAACTCCAACAAATACGTGTAAAATCGTGGACTTTCGATCTCAAGCGGGGATGGTTGTAGCTCGGACCGCGAGATTCGTAATCAGCAGGTCGTCGGTTCGAATCCGACGGGTGGCTCCAGAATTAAAAACAAATTACAGCATTTTGTGTATAAACGATTCGAGCGGTTCCTCGGTGATTACCCCACCAAACATATTATTGACCCTAGATCCTAACCGCCTTTGTCTTGTACACATTCTCCAACACTTCAATGGATTTGACTTCTTGGGCTGATTTGCTTACAATTTGACAATATTTAACTATAGATTAATTAGTTCGAAGATGTTGACTTGACTGGCGCGTCAGTGGACCGAGGCGGGTGAAACCGAGGCGGCGATAGCGCAACGGTTGAAAGCAGATCAGGCGTTCCAAGCGCGCCGGGCTTTTAGGGAAGCCTTAGAAAGCTATCAGCAGGCGGTGGCGCTACTCAAACTGCTGCCTTGTCGCGTTGCCCGGAGCGATCGCTTTGAAGCGCCCAGCGCACTCGGCTGCTCCGGGAACGGTGGCGGCAGCGGCGGCGTACCCCTTCTCCGGCGTCAAGGATCGATTCGCCACGCGACACTACTTTCTGGACAAAGCTCCGATGCTAACATTAGCTAAGAGTGCGGGAGGATCGCTAATGGATGCTAAGGGTCGCACGATAGCCGGCCGCATCATTTTAGGATTGACGGTGCTGAGCATCGCGGGATGGAATCTCGGTCTGCTTCACCACCCTTCAGTTTTTCGAGGAGTTGCGACCAACCACGCGACTAGATCGCCTCGAGACCCCGGCGTTATCGGGGGCAATCTTCCGATTGCGTTTGAACCCAACCGCGGCCAAACCGCTGCGCAGGTCAGATTTCTCGGGCAAGCCAGTGGCTATCGACTTTTCATCAAGGATGACGAAAGCGTCATCGCTCTCAACGGCGTGCGGAGTCGGCGGCGCAAAGGTCACGGGCCCGGCTCGATGCTCGAAGAGCCGCGCGCCATCAGGATCAAGCTGCTGGACGCCGACCCCTCGCAGAAAATAGACGCGCGTGATCCCTTGCCCGGCCGGGTGAACTATCTTCTCGGTCGCGATCCCGCCGGCTGGCTTGGCGGCATCCCGACCTATCGAACTGTAACGCAGCACGGCGTATGGCCGGGAATCGATCTCGTTTATTACGGCGATCCTGAGCGCCGAATCGAAAGCGACTTTGTGGTGGCGCCGGGCGCCGATCCGCAATCGATTCGACTCGAGTTCACAGGCGGCGACGACCTGACGATCGATCATGATGGGAACCTTCACATCGCCGCCGGCTCCCGCATCGTTACGATGCTCAAGCCGCGGATTTACCAGGGTAGCGGCGTACACCGGCGAGTCATCGACGGACGCTACGTTATCGCGAGCGCGAACCACCCCGCGCGCGGCGGGCAGCAGGTGCGATTCGAGCTTGCGCCCTACGATAGCCGCCAGATGCTGGTGATCGATCCCAAGCTCGAACTCGTTTACTCAACCTATCTCGGGGGTAGCGTTTTCGACGAAGCGTACGCTATTGCGGTGGATGATCAGAGCGACGCCTACATTACCGGCCGCACGGCTTCACTCGACTTTCCGGCCACGCAGGGACAGTTGCGGGATTCTGAAGACGCGTTCGTGGCCAAGTTCAGCGCCGACGGCGGGTCGCTGATCTATGCGACCTTCATCGGCGGAACCGGCGGAGTGGGTTTCACCGAAGCGTACGCGATCGCGGTCAGCGGGCGCAATGCTTACATCACCGGCGTCGCCGACACCTCGCACTTCCCCACGACGGAGCATGCGTTCCAGCGCGATACCCCTGACGGCGGCGGGCACCCCTTCGTGAGCGAACTTACCCGCAATGGGGTGTCCTTCGTATTCTCGACCTATGTAGCCAGCGCCGCTCGTCAAAAGTGCAGTCGCGGGGACGTGGGGGTTGATTGGGGCACCGGCATAGACGTAGCCGTGGGCACCAGCGAAGTTTGGGTCACCGGTATCACCTGCTCGGAGCACTTCCCGGTCGCCTTTCAATTTCAGTCTTCTGATGAGGTCAGTTACCCAGCGGGATTCCTTTTCGAACTCAGCCCCGGCGGAAGGCAGTTGTTGCTTTCGACGTATCTGGGCGCCCTCGACGGCTTCACTCAAAGCAACGCGATCGCGCTCAATCACCACTTGCTCGTCGAAAGCCCAGGTATCTGGGTGACCGGCACTACCGACGCGCGAAGCTTCCCGACCAAAAATGCCTTCCAACCGCATCGCCACGGCTTTTCGGACGCTTTCGTCATGAAGTTCAGATTGCCCGGGAGATTCGCGTCGCTCGCGTACTCGACCTTCCTGGGCGGCGATAATGGTGACGAGGGTCGCAGTATCAAGGTCGATGGGGCCGGGCATGCATATGTGATCGGGAACTTCGCTTCCCTCAATTTCCCGATCACACAGGTTCCTAGTTCCACTAGTTATTCCGTACCCGGGGTGTTTATCGCGAAATTCAGCCAGGACGGCAGTTCACTGCTCTATTGCGATGCGCTCGGCAATGGCTTTGACCAATCCGGTGACTCGATCGATCTCTTCGACGGCTTCGCCTACGTTACCGGCTTTACCGACTCGCGTGATTTCCCAGTGGTGGACGCCTTTCAGGACTCCGCTCAAGGCGGTCGCGATGCATTCGTCTCGAAGATCAGCAAGGACGGCACCTCGCTGATTTACTCAACTTATCTGGGCGGGTCTGGTGACGACCAGGGCAGGGGCATTGCGGTTGGCCCTGGCGGCGATGCATTCGTGACCGGCATTACCAAATCGGGCAACTTCCCGACTCAGCATCCGTTCCAGTCCCTTCCGGGGGGGCAGGCAAGTACAAACGCCTTCGTCACGAAGTTGCACCTGGGGCTGTCGACGACGGTGGCTTCGACTCGGACTGCGGCGCAGTAATGCGGGCGTTCTCGCTGCGCGAAAACCACAGGATGGAGAGAATAGGGAAGGTCAAGTCCAAGGGGGCAGACTCGTGTCCAATCTCACCGTCGCCATCGTCACCGTACACGCCGTCCTTTTGGCGTCTGTCCTGGCGGGAGTTATCCTGGTGCGCATGGCGCGCAGACGCGGAGTCCGCCTGCGCGATTTGGTCGGCCCGGGCGGAGGCTGACGTCCGCCGGTCTCGCTGCCGCGGTCGCGCCCAAGGTCGGCTCGGGCTCTGAACCCGTCTTCGTTTTGGGTTGATCAAATGTTTAATCAGGAGCAGCCCACATGACCAATTCCGAACCCTATGCCAGCAGCTTTTGCGCGATGGTACGAACGCTGCTTGCCGTACTGCTGGTCGGCGAAATCGTGATCGCCGGACTTGCCGCTGGACCAGTGAACGCCGGGCTTTACGATTCGGACGCGTCGACGGTTAAGAGGGGCCCGATTCTGGACCGCGACTACTGGCGAGCGAAATGGAACTCGATGCGTCTGGATGATGCGATCAAGGAGCATCAGCCGGAAGGCGCCATATTGATAGCGGTGATTGGGCAGCTTCAATTGTTGGATGACCTCATCAAGAAGTATCCCAACGATGAAGACCTCAAGAAGTGGCAGACCCAAGCCCGGGCCGTGCAGGCCAAGATCGATCCCAACGCTAATCGCAGCGACGAGTTCAAGCCGGGGTGCCTGTGGTCAGAGATCAACTACCGCGAAGCTTATGTCAACTACAACTACGCGAAATTGGCGATCGAGCAGAACTGGGAAGCGGCGCGTGACGGGATCAGGTACGCCCAGCAAAACCTTGAAGCCTTGGAGCAGCGAATCAAGGACAACGATCGGGTGAACGCGTGGCCCCAGGGCGCGGCAAAATGGGTGACGGATACTGCGGCCCAATTGGCCCAGATGGATCAACAGGTAAAGCAGAAGCTGAAGTAGTCATGGCAGGCGGCGCTGTTTTTCGCCGCGGAATTCACCAGCGGGACCACGATGTTTAGCCTTCGAACGCACGCGCTAATCTCGGGTGCTCTGCTCGCCTTCATTATCCTGATGGCGATCGCTGGCAACGCACTCCAGGCTTCAGGGCTGATCAAAAACCCCGCCGCCCTGCAAACTCCGGCGAAGATCATCTTTTTCACGGCCTTTCGTCTTCGCCTTCTCGCTGATCCCCACCATGGTCAAGATCTTTCTTGCGGGACAGGCTTCGATTGGCAACTCCGAGAAGGGTCCTATCAGATTCATCGAGGCCCACCAGGTAGGCGTAATCTGGGGTTTCTGGCTGCTATGGGTCGCGGGGCTGGCGGTCGCACTCCCAACGATGGTTCGCACCGGCTTCTTCACCGACCTCGGTGGGTCGGATGGGGCGAAGAGTGCGGGCGACCAGGAACTGGCCCGCGAGATCGCGCGAATGCCGGTTCAGGGCACCCTGGTCGCCGCACCCGGCATGACTAGCGCCGAAATGATTGGTGGCTCGAGCTTGAAAACCAATCCTGCCGTTCCCGGCGAAGCCGTCTACGCCGGTGGAGCGATTTTTGACTTTCGGGTTGCGGGAACCGCAATCGACTTTCATCGCTGTCGTTACTACTACGTTACGACCTACGCTGGAGACCGAGAACATATCGAGGCGATCAACATTGGCACTTCGCCTAAAAAATATACTCGTGCGGAGCTGGAAGCCGCCAACGCAGCTCTCCGCGTCCGCCTCAAGACCGACGGCTGGCTCACTGGTCACGAAGTCTACCGCGATGAACAGGATCGACAGCTCCACGGCGGCAAGACCCGGGGCCCGGAAGGTGACCTGTGGCTGAAGAACGGCATCACCCTCCACATAGAAACACGGCGCCTTGACGATCCTAAGCCAGGCGAAGACCCGGCGACCGCGGGTGAGTGGATTCAGTACGTCGACCTGCGCACGCGCGAGGGATATCCATACATTGAACGATACGAGTTCGCACCCCCCTGAGAATTGACCAAATGCGCGTCGTACGCTTGGTCGCCATCCTCCTGATCACCATTGCTGCCGGCGCGCTCGCCGTTTGCGCCTCGGCGCTGGCAACCGATCGCGAAATCGCGGACCTTTTAGGTCTGGTGAAAAGCGTACGCCTCGAAGTGCTGAAGTTCGACACCTACGGCGGAAAGCTGGATGCCGAGCGAATGAACCATCGTGCAGACCTGAGGGTGTGCAGATCCGTTTCTTTTTCCAGATTCGTAATCAGCAGGTCGTCGGTTCGAATCCGACGGGTGGCTCCAGGATCAAAACAAGTTACAGCATTTTTGTGGACTAACGATTCGGGCGGTTTCTCGGCGATTATTTCATCAACACCGGCCTTTGACCCGAAGCCCTAACGGCCGGTACCTCGAACACATTTTCTATTTCTTCAATGGAATTTGACTTCTCGGTCAGGTTTTACGTACAGTTTGACAACTTCTAACAACAGATTGACCTTTTCCAGTTGTTGACTTGTCTGGATGTTAATTGCTCGCCCAAAAACGGCGAGTCGAGGGAGGGTGGCCAATGCTACCAATAAAAGTCGCTATCGTGTCGAAAACATCGGGCGTGACTTTCGAGCAGGTGGCCCACGTCGCTACCGCACTGACGATGCAGGTGTCGCGAGACTTCGCTCCGATCTGGGGCACCAGCGCGACCGTAATGCCGTATGCCCATGCCAATCAGGTGCCGGCCGGCTCCTGGCCGATTTTCGTCCTCGCAAAGCTGCCGCCAGGTGAAGGGGGTTTTCATTGGACCAAGCATAAGCAACCGTTCGCCGAGGTAGAGGCGGGAGACTCATGGTCGCTCTCGGCGAGCCACGAGCTTATCGAGATGTTGGTCGATCCGAGCGGTAACCGGCTGATCGCAGGACCCGAACTTACGGTGGAGAACGGCCAAATCGTTGAGAATCATGTGAAGCAGGTCGAGTATCTGGTCGAAGCTTGTGACCCATGTGAATCGGCCGATTGTTCCTACCTGATTGAAGACATCGTGGTCTCGGACTTCATTACCCCGCATTACCATGATCCGGTGCCCTCGCCGGGCAGCCGCTACAGCTTCACCGGCAAGCTCACACATCCGCGAGAGGTATTGAGCGAAGGTTATATAAGCTGGACTGACCCGGCGACGGGTCACCTCATGCAGCTCCAGTACTTTGGTCAACCTAAAGTGGTTGACCTATCGGCAGCGTCGGCCAGCGGCTCCCAAAGCCTGCGCGAATTCGTCCACACGAAGACCCACGGCTGGCCAGCACTTTCAAAGGTTGCGGCGAGCCACCGCGTAATGAAGTTGCGTTCTACTCGGCGCGAAGCGATCCACCAAGCCGCGGTCCACATCGCGAAGGCCTACGACCGATAGGACGGTCGCAAAGAGTTCGTTACTCAGTGCAGCGGGAGCTTGTCCGCATGACTGAGTCGAGGATCGTTTGTATTCCGTGTCCGCATTGGGGATCTGCCTGACCGATCCCAAGGTTGCAAAGCGTCCTTTGGATAACCGGATCGCCGTGGGACTCTTCGAGGGTGTCGCGACGCGCCTCCTCGTATTTCGATCGATCCGGTTGAAGTCCCTCCACTTCGGCGCATAGCGGCATTAGCGTCGCCACGTCGTAGCCGCTGGGAGACGATGGGGTAAGCGCGGCGGCACAGGCGGCCACTTCGCCGTGCCTTCGATCGCCGGATGTATCAGGTGGTGGAACTGCGATACAAAGGAGCCGACGGCCGCTTGTTTGGTAATTTGCGCGGCCTCACGAGGGGCATGATCCTGGATATGGCAACCCAGGCGCTCGAAGGAGTCCGAGTCCTTGACTTGACCCGTCACGTGGCTGGGCCGCTCTGCACCAAGCTTCTCGGCGACTACGGTGCCGATGTCATAAAGATCGAGCAGCCCGGTTGCGGTGATCCCGCCCGCCGGTTTGGACCGTTTGCCGGTAAGGTTCCCCATCCCGAGCGCAGCGGGTTGTTTTTGCATCTCAATACCAACAAGCGAAGCCTCAGCTTGAATCTCCACTGCGATACGGGCCGGGCCATCTTGCTGAAACTGGTGCGCTCGGCGGACATCCTGGTCGAGAACTTTCGCGCAGGTGTGATGCGCTCGTTCGGCCTCGATTACGCGCGGCTCAAGGAGATTAATCCGGGGCTGGTGATGACCTCGATCAGCAACTTCGGTCAGACCGGGCCATACCGGGACTGGAGCGCCTCGGAGCTGGTGCTTTATGCGATGGGCCACGAGATGTGGGGCACCGGAGCGCCCGATGCCGAGCCTGCCACCGTTGCTAACAAGCTGAATCTGCACATAGCTGGCCAGGCTGCCTGTGTGGCCACGCTATGCGTCTATTACGGCGCACAGCTTGCCGGCGCCGGCCAGCAGATCGATTTGTCGATCATGGAGGTATTGGCTGCCGCGCCTGATCGACGGGGCGTGGCGCTGGTTGCCTATCAATACTGCGGAGATCGGCTGGGCCGTAAGCCGGCCGCCCAGGGTATCGATCCGCCGCCCTTTTTGAATTCATGCGCGGACGGCTTGTTTGAGATCTCAGTCGGCATAAATCGTTGGGACGAGTTTGTTCAGGCGGTCGGTGAAGAGTGGATTAAGGATCCCAGCTTCCGACCACCGCTGCGTGAGCGCGCGATAAGTGAGCGCTTCAACAGTTATTGGGCCCCATGGTGTATGGCCCGCACCAAGCGCGAGATCACCGACCGCTTCCAGCTCGGGGGTCTGCCCTGCGCGCCGCTCAACACAGTCGCTGATTTGGTCGACGATGAACAGCTGACGCATCGAAAGTTTTTCGTCGGGATTGACCATCCGGTTGCGGGTCCGCTTACGTATCCGGGGGCGCCATTTAAAATGAATGAGCCGTCTTATGTGATCCGCCGCCCGGCTCCCCTGCTCGGGCAGCACAACGCGGAAATTCTCGGCGAACTGGGTTACGGCGCGGCGGATCTTGCGGCGCTGAGCGCTACCGCGGTGATTTGATCCGACGGCTGTCCCCTCTCCCTGACCAGGGAGAGGGCGAGGGTGAGGATTTCAAATGACTTCGATGCCGCTGGAAGGAATTCGGATTCTTGACCTCGGGTTGGTCGCGGCGATGCCCTACTGCACGATGGTGCTGGCGGATATGGGCGCCGAGGTTATCCGCGTCGAGACCACCCAGGTTTTTCCCAATCAAACCCGTGGGGTGCTCGCACGGCCCACCCGGGAAATGGCACGGCAATGGATAACAACCGCCGGTGGATACCCCAACCGCGATCCCGGCGAGCGCCCCTGGAACCGCTATCCATTTTTCAACTACATGGCCCGCAACAAACTGGGAATGACTATCGATCTGCGCAAGCCTTCAGGAATTGAGGTGTTCGGCCGCCTAGTCCGGATCAGTGACGCCGTAATGGAAAACAACACGCCCAGTTCGCTGGAGCGGATGGGGATCACGTACGAATGGCTGCGCGGCATCAAACCTGACATCGTGTTCGTTCGTCTGTCCTCCTTTGGGCAGACCGGGCCCTGCCGCGACTACCGCGCCTTTGGTCTTCAGACCGAATCATTTTGCGGTCATGACCTGTTGCGCCGCTATCGTGATCGCGACCCGAGCCACAATTCCTGGGCGGTGCCCTCGGACCATGCGGGCGGCTTGTCGGCCGCGATGGGTTGCATGATGGCGCTCATTCGACGCCGGCGCACGGGGCGAGGGGAACTGGTAGACGTCTCGATGGTCGAGACTTTCCTCAATGACATCGGCCATATCGTGATGGACTACACGATGAACGGCCGAGTTCAGGAAAGTCTGGGTAATCGCGACCCCGACGCGGTCCAGGGCGCCTATCGCTGCCGCGGCGACGACCGCTGGATCGCACTCACAATCGCGACCGACGAACATTGGCGCGGCTTCAGGAATGCGGCGGGGAATCCGGCCTGGTGTTACGATCCGCGCTTTAGCACGGTGTGCGGCCGCATCCGTAATCAGGACGCACTTGATCCCCTGATCGAGAGCTGGACTTTGCAACATGAGCATCGCGAGGCGGCCGCTATCCTGCAAAGCCACGGCGTTCCCGCGGGTCCTGTGCTAGACGATGCCGATGCCTACGAGGATCCGCATCTGCGGGCACGCGGCTTCTTCGTCCGCCTCAGCCAGGCCGACTGCGGAGATCATCTTTATCCGGGCCCGCCCTGGAAGTTGTCGGCGACCCCAATCGAGATGCGACATCCGCCCGTGCGTCTGGGCGAGCATAATGAGTATATCTACAAGAAACTGCTCGGATACTCGGATCAAGAGTACCAGGAGCTGGAAGCCCAGGGTCATATCGGTACGGAGTACGCACCGAATATCCCTTAGCAGGTTGCTGAAGAACGAAAGATCAACCGGCCAAGTGTCACCCAGAGGAATTGAAGCATAGTCTCTTGGAGAACCGCGAATACTCCGCGCAGGAGGCAACTTCGACAATCACGTCGACATCGACGGTTGCCCGCACCGGAGAGGCGGCGGGGTTGGTGCCCAGAAGCCCGGTGGTACAACCGCCAACGAATACGATCTCCGCTAGCAGGGGCTGGAGTCTGCCCATTGCGGTGAGAAGTTCTCTATTCGATTGAATGCGTCGCTGAGCGTTTCCAAAAGGCGAAAAGTGAAAGCGGCCGCTAAGGAGTGACTCCGAAAAGCCGAGGAACCAAGTAGAATTTTGCCGCCAAGGGATGGTTCAACCAAAGAAGCTGCCGCATGGCCATCGCTCTCCTGGTGCGATCAGGAACCGAAGCGTTGCTTGAGCCAGGCGGTCACTTCCTCCATCGCCTTTTTGGATTTGTCCAGGACCGCTTGCATTCCGAAGAACCCGTGATGCACGCCGTCGTAGCGCGTGACTTGGGCGGGCACGCCTGCTTGGGCCAGGCGTTTGCCGTAATGCTCCCCTTCGTCACGCAGGACGTCCAATTCGGCGGTGATGATCAACGCGGGAGGCAGCCCAGTCAAATTGCTGGCGCGCCCCGGCGACGCGTAGGGATTATCCGCTTCGGCTTCATTATTGAGGTAATGTCCCCAATACCATCTCATCCCCGCCGCCGTGAGCCCGTAACCCTGGCCGTTCTCCACATAAGAGGGATAGGCAGGTTTGGGATAATCGATGACCGGAACGATCATCAGCTGGCCGCATAAAGCCGGGACTCCGCGGTCACGGGCCATTAACGCGGTCACCGCGACCATATTTCCGCCCGCGCTGTCTCCGGCCAAAACGATATGCGCCGCGTCGGCCTTAAGCTCACCGGCATGTGCCGCAGCCCACTTGGTGGCCGCGTAACAGTCCTCGGGGCCCGCCGGAAACTTGTGTTCGGGCGCCAGGCGGTAATCGACCGACACCACCACGCATCCCGCCGCATTGCACAAATTGCGGCAACCTCTGTCGTGCGTGTCGAGACTGCACATGACGAAACCGCTTCCATGAAAATACATCATCAGGGGGAACGGCCCCGTACCGTCGGGCGTGTAGATGCGAATCGGCAGCTCGCCGCCCGGTCCGGGGATTACCCGATTGACCACGGACGCGACCGGCAGCGGGGGCAACTTACCGGCGGCGTTGTATTCCGTAGCAAGAGCGCGCGCCTGCTCGACGGACAGGGTCTCGAATCGCGGCAGTTTGAGCAGCTGATCGAGAATCGGCTTGAGCTGCGGGTCAACCACTGGCATGAGGATGGCTCCTTCTTTCAATTCCGAATCGGCTCCCGGTTTGCCGGCGCCGTGTAGCTTGCGTTCACGGTCTACCAATTTAGCGCAGCGGCACTTGCGAAGCAGGCGAGGTAGGCGACGCGCGGCCGCGGAAATTGGGAGAGCGTTAGCGTGAGGGGGTGAGGGTTCTGCTACACTCCACCGATTGGTTTTCGAAGGGAGCAACCACGATGGCAAACGCCGAGCAATTAACCGCGGAGATGCATGCCTTCTATCCGCGCTACATCGATTCCTTCAACGGCGACGATCAGGCCGCCTATGTCGCGAACTTCTCGTTTCCCTGCGTCCTGCTTGGGGGCAAGCAGGCAGTGATCGTCGTCAACGACGCCGCCTCGTGGGTTACCATGATGGCGAACACAAAAGCGATCATGAAAAGTAAGGGTTGGGCCCGCACGGCTATCGAGAAGACGTACGCATGGCCCACCGCTCCCGATATGGGTCTGCTGATGTCGGATTTCTTGCGTTACCGCAGCGACGGCAGTGTGCTGATGCGCGGCCGCGCCTGCTACACGCTGCGCCGTGAAGGCAACCAATTGAAGATCATCGCGATGATGGAAGTGGCTCCCCCGCTGCTCGGACCTGGCGATATCCCGCGGCCCTAGCAGGGTGCGCAAAACGGGTTCCGAATCCGGTTTTGGAACTGGATCAAAATTCGGATATACCCATACCCGGCTGCCAGTGTCAGCGCTTTCGACGTCAAATTCGATCCGGCGGCACAGTCGTCATCGCTGAAGGCGTGGCGCGCGCGATTGGCGAGGCGTTTACCCGGTCGTATGCTTCTCCCTGCGTTTTGCTTAAGCTTCCCGACGAGATCCGCGTCAGCCTCAGGTTTATCTTATCGAGCCGATGCTCCGCGGATTCCCGGTCTCCGCATTCTCCCTCGAGGTTCAGTGTCGCGGCCGGTTCGCTTGTCGAGGCGTCGGCGACATGAGCCGGGGATTTGGAAAGCTTTTTCCGCATCCTGCAAGGCACGCGGCTGCGAATTGCGACGGGCGGATGCGCGGGTGATGACGCTTGGAAATTCAGCCGGCGGAGGGACGCATGACAGCTTCACACAAGGTGGACAAGAGCGAGATTCCGGCGGGCGGACTGCCGGGTTCGGGCGACTACTCCCCATTAACGCTACAAGGCCTTCGGAGGAGCCTCTTCAATGATACCTACCATTACCTGGTGAACGCGCCCTGGCCCGTGATTTTGCTGTTCATCGCGGGGGCGTTCGGGGTCGCCAATGTGCTGTTCGCTCTGGGTTATATGGCGATTGGCGGGGTCGCCAACGCGCGTCCGGGATCTTTCAGCGACGCCTTTTTTTTCAGCGTTCAGACCATGGCGACAATCGGATACGGCGTGATGACGCCGCAGTCGTCCGCGGCCAACCTGCTGGTCACCCTGCAGGCGCTGACCGGCGGGATCGGACTGGCGCTGATGACCGGGCTGGTGTTTGCGAAATTCTCGCGCCCGACTTCGCGGGTCAGGTTCAGCAAGGTGGCGGTAATCGGTGATTTCCAGGGACGCAAATGCCTGATGTTCCGGATGGCGAACGAGCGCGACGAGCGCATCATTCAGCCCCAGCTTTACGTGGTCCTGCTGCGCATGGAGTCTGAGGAGGGCGGCGGATTTTTTATCCGCGTGCACGACATCGAGTTGGTCCGCGATCGTCACGCGTTCCTGTCCTACTCCTGGTTGGTGGTCCATCCTATCGATGACCGCAGCCCGATACGCGACGCCGCATCCGATTCGCTGCGCCGGGACCACGCGGAGCTGGTGGTGTCTTTGACCGGCATCGATGAGGGGCTCTCTCAGACCGTTCACGCAAATCATACGTACCAGGCTCAGGACATCCGGTGGGATGCCCTTTTCGTGGACCTCATCCGGCCGCGCGAGGGCGGCGGCTGGCTGATGGACTACTCGCACTTCGATGAGGTACACCAGCGCGGCTGAGAGGGAACGCCTCCGCGTGCGAAGCGGAGGGATCAGGCGGTAACGCGCACGACTTGCCCCGGTCTGCTTGAGCCGATAGCCGCAAGCGCACCGGGCATGAGAGCCAGGAGATGCCTGAGCGAGTTCCTGGGCGCTACCAGGACAACCACAGCGAGCGGCGAGTTTGTCAGATTTTGCTGAAACTGAAGGCCCCGATCGGCGGTGAGCAACACTTCGAAACCATCCGCTGCCGCCCGCCTGAGAAGTTCTCCGTTCGTCACACCGGTCCAACCCTGCTGGCGCACATACGCACATCATGACCGATCAGCTCGCGAGCGAGACGGAGCGGCAGTTGCTCATCGAGCAACACGCGCATCGGCGATCAGCGCCTCGTGAGCCGCTTCAAGCGCCGCAATCGCCTGTTCACGCGAGACGCTCGGAAAATCGTCGAGAAACTCATCGAGGCTGTACCCGTCCTCCAGGTAGTCGATAAGGTTGCGCAACGGTACGCGCGTTCCAACAAAAACCGGCGTGCCCCCGAGAATCTCGGGGTCGCTGTGGACAACTGGTGAGGGCGTGCTCATCTTGCATTCCTTTGTACGGAGATTCTAGCGCAGAAGCCGGGATCTGGGATAACAGTGGCCGAGGGAAACTTTCCGGCGAAAGACAAGTGTGGAGGAGCACTCCAAATGGCGGATAATGGTGGAATCTTTGCGGGCATCACGATGATCGAGTTCAGCCAGTGGGTGGCGGGGCCCATGATGGCGAAGATTATGGCCGACTTGGGGGCTGAGGTGATTAAGCTGGAGCTTCCTCCGGCCGGCGATAATATGCGGGTTCCGGTGACCAGGGGCGGATGGGGCGCGGGCTTCATCAGCGAGAATCGCGGCAAGAGGAGCGTTTGCCTCAATGTCAAGCAGGCCGAGGGCGCCGCGATCGCGCGCGAACTGATCGCGCGGGCGGACGTGTTCATGGAAAATTTCACTCCCGGCGTGGTCGCCAAATACGGACTGAGTTACGAAGCGCTGCGCGCGCTCAACCCGCGCCTGATCATGTGTTCGATTTCCGGCTTCGGCCAGAACGGGCCCGACGCGCACAAGCCCGGCAACGATCTGATCGCGCAGGCGGCGGGCGGCCTGTTAAACCTGGTCGGCAATCCCGACGGACCGCCGCTTTATCCCGGAGTCAACATCGGCGACTGCACCGGCGGACTCAGTGCGTTCGCCGCCGTAACCGCCGCGCTGCTGTATCGCGAGCGTACCGGCATTGGCCAATTCATCGACATCTCACTGGTCGAGTGCCTGGCCTATCTGAACAGCCTGGGCATGGTCGCCACAAGTCTGACCCAGGGCGCCTACAAGCAAACCCGCTCGGGGGGTCATTCCACGGGGCTGGCGCCTTTCGGCATCTTCAAGGCTACCGGCGGCTACGTCGCGATCTCGGTGCTGGGGTATCAATGGGGTGTCTTCGCCAACGCAATCGGCAAGTCCGAACTGGCCGACGATCCGCGTTTCAACACACCGCAGCGGCGGATGGAGAATCAGCGCGTGGTCCTCGAGATCGTCGAAAGCTGGCTGCAATCCTTTGCCAACCGCGAGGAGCCGCTGGCGATTCTGGAGCGCGCGCACATCCTCAGCACTCCGGTGGCAGATACCGCCGAGGTGATTAATCGCGAGCAGACCAAGGTGCGCGGTTTTATCCAGGAAGTGGCCCATCCGGGCGCCGGTCCGGTCGGTATTCCCAAAACTCCTTTTCACTTCTCGCAAACTCCTCCATCGATTCCCCGCCGCGCGCCAATGCTGGGTGAGCATAACGCGGCTGTACTTTCGGAGATTCTCGGATTTCCCAAAAGCCGAATCGAGGCGCTGACTGCGGCTGGAATACTGGTCGAGGAACCGCACGTGGCGGAGCTTCGCGCCAGCGGAGAAATCGATTAGTACGTGTTGAGTATTAAGAATAATGTTCACCGGCAGTTAGGGATTGCGACGGTCTCCTGCACCCTCACCCGCGCGTCACGGCTGTTGCGAAAAAAACGCAACAGCCGCGCCGCTTGCCGCCTCCCGCAACTGAGCGGGCGAGGGAGTGGGGGGCGGAAGCAAGAAGTGAGAAAAGAGAAATGAGAAATGAGAGAAGATAAGAGATGAGCCGTCAGGCAATTGGGATCCCACGATTATTTTCGCTTCAGGATGAAGACCCGCATTAGAATCGAAAACTGCAATTGATTTTTGAGGTATATCCCTGATGGCACTGGCTATACCTAAAAGCTTCATGGAAGCCGAAGGCATGCTGCATGACATGGCGATGGCGGAGGTAGGGTTCAGCGACTTTGGCCCCGACGATTACCTGGCCGGGCTGCGCGCGCTGCTGGGCGCGATCGACACCGACCTCGACCTGAGCGGGCCCGTCCGCGAGCGCGTGTTCGGCATGATCCTGGGCGCCTTGATCAGCCGGCTGTTTTCGCAAAAGGGATTCCATGAAATTCCCGACTGCCTCAAGACGGAAATCCGCCGGCCGCTGATCATCACCGGGATCATCCGCAGCGGCACGACCCCGTTGCAAAAGGTGCTGGCGCTGGATCCGCAGTTCCAGGGGCTGGAGTATTGGCTGGCCGATACGCCGATGGTGCGGCCGCCGCGGCGCCGGTGGCGCAGCTATCCGCTATACGAGATTGCGGAGACCAACCTGAACGCGATGCTGCGGGCCAATCCGATGATCGGTGCGATTCATCAAATGGCGGCGGATGAGGCCGACGAATGCCTCAACATCATGCGCCAGAGCTTCATCAGCAACATGTTCGCCTCGCAACTCGATATTCCGAGCTACGACAAATGGTGGATGGCGCAGGACGAGACCGCCGCATATTATCGCCATCGCGACAACCTGCGCCTGATTGGCTATCGCGACCGAGACAAACGTTGGCTGCTGAAAAATCCGGGCCACATCCTGGGAATCGAACCCTTGCTGAAGGTGTATCCCGACGCGTGCATCGTCCAGACCCATCGCGATCCGCTTAAGGCGATCCCCTCGATTTGCAGCCTGATCATGATGATCCGCAAGTCGATCATCCCTGACGCCAACCCGCTGGACGACGGGCCGCGCGAAAACCTGCTGTGGAGCATCGGCGCCAAACGCGCGATGGCGGCGCACGACCAGCATCCGGAAAATTTCCACGACGTATTCATGGCCGATTTCGTCGAGGATCCGATCGGCGTCATCCGCGGCATCTATCAGCGTTTCGACCTGACGCTGCAGGGCGAGGTCGAGGCGGCGATGAAAAAATGGCTGAACGAGCACGCGGAGGCCAAACCGGGATTCCATCGCTATAAGGCCGAGGACTTCGGTCTGATGGAGGACGCGATCCGGAAACAGTTCGCGGAGTATATCGAGCGGTATCATCTGCGCTGAGGAGGCGGCCAATGAATGAATCGGAATTGAGAGCGGTACGCGACCGGCTTGATATCGCCGAGGTGGTGACGCGCTATGCGATCGGCATCGATACCCGGAATTCGGAACTGTTGCGCGGCTGCTTTGCGGATGAGGTTGAAGTTCAGGCTTCATCCTCCGGGCGCCTGAACGAACTCTTCAAGCAGGTTGGTTTTTCAACGGGCCTGAAGCTTGGAGGCACTCAATGGGTCAAGATGCTTGGCGGGGGCATGGCGGCGCTGCCGGTCACCCAGCATCTGATTGGCAATCACCTTATCGAGATCATCGGGGACGAGGCGCATTTGACCTGCTACCTGCGCGCGATGCATTTCAGCGGCACGCAATTTCCGGGCAGCGCGCCCTATGAAGTCGGCGGTTATTACCGGCACCTCCTGGTCCGCACCCCGGCGGGATGGAAGATCCGCAAATGGACGCTCACCTGCACATGGGAGACCGGCGACGCGAGCGTGCTGCTGCGATGACTCAGCTCGGGCGGCAGAGCTTGCACGGACGCATCCCTGCTCGCTGCGCCTGTTTGGAATCGGCAAAGAACAGCACGTGCGTACGGTCAACGCGCGCGGTCGTGCGGCACTGCGGCCGGCAGTAGATCCTGGTCCCCTTGTTGCCCCAAACCGTGTGGTCGGAAATCCTCGCGCCGGTATTGTCCACTGTGAAGCCCTCGGCGCGCAGCAGTTGCAGCTTGGACGGCAGGCCGCCGCCATAGCCGCCGATTCCCCCGTCGTGGGCGATCACGCGATGACACGGAACGTACACCGGCACGGGATTGTTATGCAGCGCGTTGCCCACCGCCCTGGCGGCGTTGGGTGACCCCGTGACCGCACTCAGGGCCCGGTAGCTCAGCACCGCACCCCGCGGCACCGCGCGCAGCTTGGCCAGGACCATTTTCTGGAACTCGCTTTGCGCCAGCGTCAGGTCCACCTTGTGGCGCAGCGCCTTGGCGTCTCCGGCCAGGTAACCGCGAACCTCCTGGCCAATTTCCTCGGCGGTGCTGCGGTCATCGACCGGGTCGAAGTAAAGCCGCAAACGGCCGATGGTCGCCGCCAGGTCGGCGCCGTCGCGCACGTAATGGTTGAGCACAACTCCACGCGATGACGCCGCGACCAGCAGATCGCCCAAGGGTGACTTGACCACTCCGAGGGCGGCTTGCGGACGGCGAATGAGGTCAAAGGCCTGGTTAAAGCCGCGGCGCGCGGCGCGCAGCAGTTCCTCAACCTGGTCATCGCCGAATTGACGCCCGACTGAATCAATAGCTGCTTGGATTTTCATTGGTCCCACCGGCCGGCCTTGAGTTTCCTGGCGGCTTGCGAAACGTTGGCGCGCGCGGCTTGCGCCGAACACTGCATCGCCGCGCCGATCTCCGCGTAGTCAAGACCGGCAAAGTAGCGCAGATAAAGCGCCTCGCGCTGCTTGCGTGGCAGCGCCGAAATCAACTGGCGCAAATGGATGGCCGCGTAACCGTCGTTCTCATGGGCCGCGCGGCCCGATTTTGTTCTCGCCGGCGCCAGGTGCTCGGGCATCTGCGCCACGATGACGCGGGCGCGGCGCGCGCGGTCGCGGGCTCGATTGCGCCACAGGTTGGCCGCGATCGCATACAACCACGGGCGCGCGTCGGCGTCGGGAGCAAGCCGCGGGTAGGCGCGGTAAGCTCGCAGCCAGGTCTCCTGGAAGAGGTCGCCGGCGTCCTCGCGATCGCCGGTCGCGCGCAGCAAAAAGCGCATAATCTCCTGTTCGTGGCGCCGCATCAGCTCCTCGAAGGGCGGCGGCAGGTGCAGTTGTTCGCGCCCCATATCCGTTTAGAACCCCGCCGGCGGCCCAATGTGAAGAGCACGGTGCGGGAAATCTTTACGCCGGTTGAGTCCCGCACGGCGCGCTGGCGCGAAGTTGAACAACTGTTCTGCCCAGTGGTGAAATCGTGTATAGTTGCCGCGACCCCCTTGGAGAGAGATCTACCGATGGCCGACACCAAACGCAAAGATCCGATGATCATCGACGCCGACGGGCATATCCTGGAACCACCCGATTTGTGGGAAAAATACCTGGAGGCCAGATTCAAGCCGCGCGCGATCCGGATCAAAAAGGACGACGAGGGCTGGGAGTATGCCGAGGTCGACGGCAAACCCGCCACCTGCATCGATAAATACAACCTGCCCCGCCTAAGCAGCATGGGGAGGTTCGTGCAGGAGATGCGCGATCGGCGCAAGGCATGGATCGCCAACGGGAAGAAGGGACCGACCCCCTTTATTCCGGTGACCCGGGAAGAGACCTATACCAACAGCGCGGGCCACGGCACGATGTTCCCCAAGGAGCGGCTGGAGCGGATGGACCAGGAGGGATTGGCCAAATCCGTGCTCTATCCGACGCTGGGTCTGGCGTGGGAAGGCGACGTCCGCCACGATCCGGAAATCACCGCCGCATACTGCCGGGCTTATAATCGATGGATCGGCGACTTCTGTCGCGACTCGGGCGGCCGGCTGGTGCCGATCGCGCACGTGTCGGTGCTTGACGCGCGCGAGGCGGCGCGCGAACTGGAGCGCGCGGTCAAGGAGGACGGATGCAAGGGCGCCTTTATCGCGTCGTTCACCGCCGACCGCAAGCCCCATGGGCATCCCGACCACGACCCATTGTTCGCCGCCGCACAGGACCTCGACCTGCCGGTCGCGGTCCATCCCAGTCTGGAGCCGCAAGACACCACGATTCATACGCGCTTTGAGCCGATCAAAGGTCCGGCCAAATTGTGGTATGGGGACATGCACGTCAATCAGGGGCCGATGATGGCGTTTTCGACCATGTTCGCCTACGGCGTGTTCGAAAAGTTCCCCAAGCTGCGCTTTGTGGTGCTGGAATCGGGGGCGGGCTGGATCGGATGGTACCTGGATCGGGCGGACGCGATTTACGACGGCACGCTGTTCGGCGGCGGGGTGCCGCTGAGCGAAAAGCCTTCGAACTATTTCAAGCGCCAATGCTTCATCTCGGGAGACCCGGACGAAAAATGCCTGCGCCACATCATGCCTTACGTGGGAATCGACAAGTTCTTCTGGGCTAGCGACTTTCCGCACGTCGACCATCCGCCCAACTACATGGAAGAGGTGCGCGAGTTGGTGGAAGGAATGCCCGATGACATGGCCCGCGGCATCCTGGGCCAGAATGTCTCCCGCGCGTACAAGTTGAGCTAGCAGGTTCTCCTGGATCAGAGCGCCGCGACGCGTTCCAGCGCCGCCGGCAGGTCGTGGAGCCGCTCGATCACGGTGGGCGACTGGACCCGATCGCCCAGGCCGATGAATTTAACGCCGGCGGTTTGGGCGGCGATATAGTCAATCTCGCTGTCGCCCACGTAAATCGCCGCATCCTTCCTCACACCCGCCCGCTCGATGCACAGGTTCACGATGTCCGGCGCGGGCTTGGGCCTGACATTGTCCGATGTACACGCGATCGCGTCGAACACGCCCGCCAGGTTCAGATGGTCGAGCAGGCGGGGAACCGTCACCGAGCGGTTGGTCGCCAGCCCAATCTTGTGGCGGGTTTTGATGTCGAGCAGAAAGGGGCGCAGCTCGAAGGGCGGGTTGAGCAGATGAAAAAATGGTGTGAAGTCGATTTGGGCGCCAACCTCGTGCATCCGCCGGATCCGTTCCAGGTCAGCGCCGGCGCGATGCTCGAAGACCTGTTTGGCCGACAGAAAAACCCCCAACCTCTCCTCCTCGGGGCTCAGCGGCGGCTCCCCCAGCGCCTTGAAAATCGCATTGTAATAAGCGGTGTTCGAATCGCCTGATTCAAATAACACTCCGTCAGCGTCGAAAATGACCAGATCGAGCATGCTCTAATGCAATATTATCCGCGGCTTTCGGTCCAGACCATTCTCCCCCGGACAGGGGGAGAACGGCGCCCATTTTTCTGGGCGCCGAGAGAGGGTCCTTATTCAGCGCGCATTTTTCTGCGCGCGATTCATAAGTTCCGGGGAAGGCTGCACCCGCGCAAAAGGGCCGCGGCGTGCCGAATCCCTTGATGAGCAGCAGCGGAACTCAAAATGCGGTCGCACGCGGTTCCTGCAGACTTTCATTCATTCTTGAATCGCGCGCAGGAGAATGCGCGCTGAGAAAGGACCCTCTCTGGGCGCCGCAGCGGCGCCCAGATCCCCCTTCAGGGAGAAAAGTGGAGAATCTCGACGAGGTATCTATTGGTTGCCGGGCTTGGGCAGGCCGAAGGTGTTGATCAGGCCGCTGAGCTCCTTGGGCGTGCTGACTCGGTCCGTGCATACGTTGGCCGTACACACAAAGGCAAAGGCGTCGTGCCGCTCGGGGTCGGGTGCCAGAAGCTGGGACGCGGCCAATGGACCGATTCCAGGACTCGATTGCGACGGATCCAGCCAGGCCAGCACCTTGCCTGGACGATAGCTGCTTTGCGCCGCGTTGAGCAGCGGCAGCGTCTGTGCGTCGTTGGGCGATCCGTCCACCACGACCAGCACATCGCTATGCACACGCTGCGCGATCGCGCGGCCTACTGTCGCCATCATCAGTGCCGCGCCGACGCTGACCGGGGCATGGGCCAACAGCGCCGCCGATTGCTGACCGTAGCCGTGATCGGGCGCGAGCGCGTCCAAAATCGCAAAGTCGCGCGCGGCCACGCCCTGAACCGAGGGCGTCTCGCCGTCGTAGTAGGCTTCCACCCCGTCGAGCCATCGACCCGCGGCAGTATCGTTTTCCGGCGCTTTGGCGTTTTTGATCACGCCGGTTTCCGCGTCCCGAAACTGCTTCAAAATCGCCTGCGCGGCTTCCCCGGCGCGCGCCAGTTCGCGGCTTTGCCCTGAAACCTGGTAGGCGGCCAGCAGCGCGTCGAGGATGTAAACCTGGTCGGCCGCCAATCCATGCACGCATGAACCGCTCTTACTCACGACGTGGCAGTAGCTGCCGTCTGGCAGACGGGCGTGCGCATAAAGATAGTCGAGGTTGTCCAGTGCGATCCGCTCCAGATGCGGATCCTGAAAAGCCTGTCCGGCGGCAATCAATCCACTGTCCATCAGGGCGTTGCGATCGACCAGTACCGCGGGATCGACCGCCGGTACGCGGCGGCGGCTGCGCGCGGCGCGCAATTTGCCGGTCGCCGTGTCGATCAGCTTTTGCGCCCGGTCAGCCGGAATCTTCAACTGCGCGCCGACTTGCGCGGCGTCCAGCACGCGGCGCAGCACCAGTCGTTCGTCGGGACCGGTGGCGGGATGATTGTCCAGGCCGAAATACAAAACGGCGGCCTTGAACTCGGTCCCTTTAAGCAGGTCCGCGATCTCCTGTTTGCTCCAGGTGTAATAGGCGCCGTCATCGCCGGCGTATGCGTCCGCGTCCTGGCTAGAGTAGAAGGTTTGGTTGGTGGGATTGAGCAGCGAGGTTTCGACGTAACCCGCCACGCTGAGCGCGACCTGCCTGAATTCCGGGTCGCCGCTGATCTCAAAGGCGCGCGCATAGGCCGACAGCGCCAGCGCCTGATCGTAGCTCATCTTTTCGAAATGCGGCACCTGCCATGCCTGATCGGTGGAGTAGCGATGGAAGCCGCCGCCCAACTGATCGTAAACGCCGCCCCGCGCCATCTTGCGCAGGGTATCGAGCGCCATCGGGGTGAACTCCTGATGGCCGTAAAAGCCGGCCGCCATCGCGAACTCCAGGCCGGGAAATTCATAGAACTTGGGTCCCTCGCCGAAACTGAATCCGCCGTTGGTGTGATCGTAGGCGTTGCTGAGACCGGCCAGCAGCTCGACTATCGCCGCCTTGTCATCGGTCTGCACCTTCTGTACAGGCGACTTTTTCAACTTGTCGCTCAGCTCCGTAGCCACCGCCTCCACTTGCTTGCGCTGGGTCTGGTAGGCTTTGGACGCCTGTTCGAGCGCCGTCTCCATCCCGGAATCATGGCCCGGCGTACTCTTGCGGGGCGGCAGAAAACCGAAGGCGGCAAACAGCGTGCCGTCGGGCATGGTGAAGCAGGTCAGAGGCCATCCGCCGTTGTCCGAAAGCTCTGCGGCGGCAGCCTGGTAATATTGGTCGACGTCAGGCCGCTGGTCGCGATCGACCTTGATCGGCACTAAGAGTTGATTGATGAGCGCCGCGACCTGCGGGTCGCCGTAGGTCTTTTCGTCCATCACGTGGCACCAATGACACCACATGGCACCGATGTCGATCAGTACGGGCCGGTTCATCCGCCTCGCCAGCGCGAAGCTGTCGGCGCTGTAAGGCTGCCATCGGACCTGCTGACCGGCGGCTTGACGCAGATAAACGCTGGAGGCGTCCTGCAAGGCGCCGGCCGGAAGCTCTTCGGGAACCTTGGCGGCGGCGTTTACCGGCGCACCGGCACCGCGCGCGGCGGCGCCAGGCAGCCCCACGGTAACGCTGAGCAAGGCGGCTAGGGCGAGACTGATACAAAATCTGCGCATCGAAGAAAGCATCTTAGCAGAGGGAGCGCTGATGAATCCCACAATTTGTCTTGAAATCTTAAGCGTCGGGCGCGCAAGCCAGCTGATGAAGGAAAGCGGCCCGTCAATCAGGGTTACTTCTCAAAATGCTGCTCCGGCTTTGATGCTGGCCGAACGGTGAAATATGCTCGATCGCGGCAAGCTGCACGAAACGAAAGGCGAGCAGCCGGCAGGGAGGGGTTCTCTCCGCCCAGCCGCTGGGTTCAATTTGCTGCTCCGGTGAATCGCTGATGCGTGAATTTCCCGCTTCTGGACGCAGTCAACCGCCGCCGCTGAAACCGCGCGGCAAAGTGATCCCGATGCCCACTCCAAAGGTGGTGCGCCGACGCCGTTCCGTACGGCTGGCGATGATATCGCTGGGCCTTCTTCTCGCTGCCGCGATCGTTGGGCGGGTCTACTTGGCAAGCCGCCCGCTAAGCACGGAGCAGGTCGCGGGAGTCAGTGCCGAGGAAACACTGATTTTGGAGCTGGTTAACCGCGAGCGCGCCAAGGCGGGTGTGGCGCCCCTGAAATTATTCGGGCGTCTGGCGGTAGTGGCGCGCGGGCACAGCTACGACATGGCCTTGCGCCACTATTTCTCGCATCTGAGTCCCGATGGGATCGCTCCCGAGCAGCGCATCCGCGGATCGGGAATCGAGTACGCCGAGATGGGCGAAAATATTTACGAAGAAGATTTCCCCGATCGCGAGCGGATGCCGGAGCGCGCCATCGCGGCATGGATGGGCAGCCCGAGCCATCGCAAGAACATGCTGTCACCGCTGTTTGATGAAACCGGCGTCGGTATCGCGCGGGCGGCGGACGGCACCACTTACATCACTCAGGACTTCATCCGGAAGTGAGGAGCGATGGATTTCTCCGAGTTGGCCGATCTTGCCGGCGCCCACGCCGGGGCGCGGGCGATTCAGGTAGCGCTCAAACTGAGGCTATTCGAGGCGCTCGCCGGGCGCTCGCTGGACGCATCCGAACTGGCGGCGTCGATCGGTTGCGATCCGCACGCCACCGCCCTGATAGCCAACGCGATGGTGGCGATGGGCCTTTTGGATAAACGCGCTGACCGCCTCAGCCTCACCCCAGCGTCGCGCCGCTTTCTGCTGGTCGCCTCGCCCGAATACCTGGGCGCAATGATCCTGTTCGACGAGGCGATCTTTCCGTTGTGGTCGCGCCTGGAGGATTCGATCCGTTCGGGGACGCCCGCGCGCACGCCGGATATGTTCCAGCGCCGCCATGAGGAGACCGCGCTCTTCATCCGTGCGATGGATAGCCTGGTCAGGGCGCGCGGCGACGCCGTTTGGACGGCGGAAAACGTCGATCTGTCGGGAATCGGCGCGATCGCGGACGTCGGCGGTGGTCCGGGCACTTATCTGATCGAGTTCATGCGCCGGTTTCCCGCATTGAAAGGCGCGATTTTGGACCTGCCCGCGACCCTGGCGGTCGCCCAGCAGCTCCTCGATGAGCGCGACGCTGGCCTCGCCGCCCGCATCGAGCTGGTCGAGTACGACTATCGCCGCGAGGAGTTGCCGGCGGGTTTCGACGCGATTTTTCTTTCCAACATCATCCACAGCGAAGACGCGCCGACCAATCGCGCGCTGCTCCAGAGGTGCTATCGGGGGCTTCAACCGGGCGGTATTGTGATAATCAAGGATCACATAATGAACGCCGGCCTGACCGAGCCTGCCGCGGGTGCGCTCTTTTCGCTGTATCTTCTACTGACCACGCCGGACGCGATTACAGCTTCGACGAGGTCGCGCAATGGCTGAACGAAGCCGGCTTTAACGATATCCACCGCCAGGCGCTGCCATCGCCCCCGTTCAGCTCCTCGGTGGTAACGGCCCATGTGAGGAGAGAAGTGAGGGGAGAGAAGTGAGGAGTGAGAAGGAGAAGAGGAAAGCGCCGTCTCTCTCACCTCATTTCTCCTCCCTTACGTCTATTCATTGCACTTGAGCGGCCATTCGAAAAATATCCGGCGGTGGAGCGCCGCGGAAATGGGAGTCCTGCTGCTGATGGCGGTTTACTGCGGCGGATGCGCCGCGGCGGCGGCCACGCAGCTTGTGCCCTTGGCGTTTCAGGCGGCCACGTTCGCCGGCGTCAGCGTCGGCAGCGCAGTCACCGGCAGAGAGCCGACCGAAGATGAAGAGGATACCGCCGAACGATGCGAGGCGCTGGCCACCACGCCGCCGTATATGGGCGAGTTGATTCGCACCGGGAACGGCGAGGCGGTGCGCGGCCTGATCCTGGGCGAGCAGGACGGCAAATCGAAATGGTTCCTGTCCACCACGGTCACCAGCGTCGCCTCGTTGCAGTTTACGCCGCCGCTTTCCGCTGCCGGAGACGACCCCAAAAAGCGCAACTTCCTCGCCTACGCTGCGGCGCAGCCGCAAAATGACCGGGAGAACAACCAGCTCGTCGCCTTCCTTGGCTCCTTCGTGTCCGGTCCGGGTGTGCTAAGTATCGACGGCCGCAATTATCGCTACGCATGGGTGGAAAAGCTTCCATGCTTTCAACCAGCACTGTGACTGAGCCGGCCATCCGCGGTCATGCCCCGCGGCCCGGGCCAGCCGGATGGTTCCTGGGCGCTGTGGCCGCCGGCGCGATACTAGCTCTGATTGGATTGCGCTGGGGCGTGAAGACCGGCGCGACCGCGTCCGGCCCGCCGCCCGTCTCCGGCCAACTGCGGCCCGCCTCATGGCCCTCCAACGCAATCACCGTCGGCTACCTGGGCCACGCGACTTTACTGATCGACTATCTGGGCGTGCGCGTGATCAGCGATCCCACCTTCTTTCATCGTGTGGGGCTGGATGTCGGCCATCTGTTCACGGTGGGGCCCGTGCGTCACGCGCCCGTTCCACTCGAGCCCGCGGCCATCCCGCCGCTGGACCTGATCCTGATCACCCACGCGCACATGGACCATCTCGATCTCCCCTCGCTGCGGGCGCTGCCCAAAAACGCAACGGTCGTGAGCTGCGCCGGATGCCGTGACCTGATCGAACCGTTGGGCTACACCGATGTAAGGCCGCTTAAGTGGGGTGAGAGCACCGTCGTGCACGGGCTCAAGATAACGGCGATGGGCGCGCGCCATTGGGGCCGCCGATGGCCCTGGGAGGCGGACCGCGGTTACAACAGCTATGTGATCGAGAAAGACGGCATCCGGATGCTGATCGCGTGCGACTCGGCATTCACCCCGCTGTTCTCGCAACTGCACGACGATCCGCCCTTGATCGCGGCGTTTTCAATCGGCGCGTATGATCCATGGATCCGCAATCATGCGAACCCCGAACAAGTATGGGAAATGTTCCGGGAAAGCGGCGCCCGCTACCTGGTTCCGATCCATTGGGGCACTTTCCGCCTTTCCAAAGAGCCGATGGACGAACCGTTGCGCCGGCTTATCCGCGATGCCGGCCCGCGCTCGAACGCGATCGTAATCAGGAATGTCGGCGGCGACTTCCAGCTATCCGCGCCAATGCTGCGCCAGGCATCTTTTGCCTCTCAACCTCGGCGTAAAATTGTGCAAGACTCATCGGATAGCTCGCAATCGAAGCCGGAGGCGGATCCATGAGCGACCTGATAGTGGTGGGCTTTAACAACGAACACCAGGCCGAAGACGTGCGGCAGAAGCTGATCAAGATGCAGCACGAATACCTGGTGGACCTCGAAGACGCGGTCGTGGCGGTGCGCGGGAAAGACGGCGGCGTCAAGCTGCACCAGATCCACAACCTGACCGCGGCGGGAGCGATTTCAGGCGGTTTCTGGGGCGCGCTTATCGGAATCTTGTTCCTGAGCCCGATTCTGGGCGCCGCGATCGGCGCCGGAGCCGGCGCGGTCGGCGGCGCGCTGAGCGACATCGGAATCGACGACAATTTCATGAAGGAATTGGCCAGCACGCTCGCGCCTGGAAGCTCGGCCCTGTTCGTACTGGTGCGCAAAATGACCACGGACAAAGTCCTGCTGCAACTCCAGGGAATGGGCGGCAAAATTATCCAAACCTCGCTATCCAACGAGGACGAAGCCAAGCTACAAACCGCGCTCAACGCCGCCAAGACTGCGGCTTGATGGAATGTTCCCTTTGATACTCCAGGCAATTTGTGGCGGCGGCGCGGGTGTGCTTAAAAATTTGTGGGACAGGCGTCCCCGCCTGTCGATGATGCGCGAGCTTTTTTTGGCTCGCGCTACCGAATTTGGCCGGAGGTTCACAGTACGCGCGGCTAGGCCGTAACTGCTAAGAGAACTTAAAAGGAGGCGCGAGGAAAAGAGTCTCGCGCGTCATCGACAGGCGGGGACGCCTGTCCCACTATTTTATGTACCTTCAGCGCGGACCCACTCGAGCCGAGCCTTGTTTCCGAGGTGTAGGCTCCGTTTGTTGATCAGCTCCGTTGCCGCAGTTGCTCCAGCAGACGCGTTTTCAAGTTGTCGAAGGGGCCGTTGGACATTACCGCTATCACGTCGCCTGGCTTGGCGTCGGTGATTAGCGACTCGAGCAATTCCTGATTGGAGGTGCAGGCTGTCGCGGCGGGGCCGTGGCTGGTTATCTCGCGGGCCAGTACGTCGGTTGCCAGGCGGTCGTTGGGCGGGATCTGGTCGTTTTCCTTGAAATAGACGGGGGCTAAATAGACGCGCGCGGCGCGGGCGAAGGCGCGGGCGAATTGCGACTGAAACACGTTGCGGCGGCTGGTGTTGGAACGCGGTTCGAAGGCGGCGAGGATGCGGCGGCCCGGATAACGATCCGCCAGCGCTGCCAGCGTGGCCGCGATCGCCGTGGGATGGTGCGCGAAGTCGTCGATCACGGTTACGCCGCCGGCCTCGCCCACCAGTTCCTGGCGCCGCGCGACGCCCTTGAATGAGGCCAGGCCGTGCCCGATTTCCGCATCCTCAAGGCCGAACTCGCGGAGCAGCACATAGACGCCCAGCGCGTTGGCGACGTTCATTATTCCCCACAGCGGCATCAGCAGATCGCGCGCGATGATCCGATCGCGGCGCATCACGCTGAAGTGCGTTCCCTCCTCATCGGCCCGGATGGCGGCGGCGCGAAACTCACCGGCGCGCAGCCCAAAGTCAAGCCGCCGCGCTTGGGACGCCGCGGCAACCTCGAGCGCAGCCGGATAATCGGCGCATACCGCCAGCACCGCCGATTTGTCCTGCCCCAGGACCATCGCTTCGAACGCCGCCTTGACGTGCGCCAGGTCGCGGTAGATGTCGGCGTGGTCGAACTCCAGCGAAGTGAGGATCGCGCCCTGGGCGCGGTAGTGGAGAAACTTCGGCCCCTTATCGAAAAATGCGGTGTCGTATTCGTCGCCCTCGATCGCGAAATAGCGGCCCGCGCCGAGGTAATAGTTGGAGCCCAGGTTGAGGCTCACGCCGCCAATCAGCACGCCCGGATCGCGTCCCGCGTCGATCAACACCTGCGCCATCAGGGAGGTGGACGTGGTCTTGCCGTGCGTGCCGCAGACCATCAGCGGGCATCGGTCACTCAGGAAATAGCGCCACAGCGCCTCGGGCATCGAGAGATACGGAATCGCGCTTTGCATCAACGCGACCGCTTCAGGGTTGTTGCGGGTGATAACGTTGCCGAACACGACCAGGTCGGGAGGCGGCTCGAGGTTGGCCGGCGCAAAGCCGTGTTTGGCGTCAATGTTAAGACGCCGCAGCAACGAGGCGGTGGGCTCGTAAAGCTCGTTGTCGGAGCCGCTGACGGCAAAGCCTCGCTCCTTGAGCATCCCGGCCAGCGCCGCCATCGCGGTGCCGCCGACGCCCATCAGATGAATGCGTTTGCAAGCTGCTGGAACCTTCGACAGACGGACGGCGGAATCAGTCGGATCCATTAAGTACTTCCATGATGCGATCGTGAATCAGGGGGCGGAAATCCCTGATCGCTTCGTTGTCGCGCCGGGGATGAACGCGGTTGGTCAGGATGGTCACCGCGATTTCGCGTTCGGGTTCGATCCAGATCGAGGTGCCGGTAAAGCCCAGATGGCCAACTGCGGCGGGCGAAAAGTGGGAGCCAGCGCTGGACTGGCCGGCCGTGGGAGTGTCCCATCCCAGCGCCCAGGTCGAGCCGTTGACGACACCGTTGCGTTTCCAGAACTCGGCGATTATCGGGCGCGGTACCAGATCGGAGCGGCCGTGATAACACGCGATCAGCTCGGCTGCTATTCGATCCACTTCTTTAGCCGGGCCAAACAACCCCGCATGGCCCGCCACGCCGCCCATCGCGTAGGCGTTCTCGTCATGCACTTCACCCACCAGCAGGCGCTTGCGCGAGGGACAAACCTCGGTGGCGGCGAACATCTCCGGCACCGGTTCCAGCCGCCGGCTGCGAACCAGGGAGATATCGACGAAGTCGGTGGCGCGCAGCCCCAGCGGCCGAAAGATGCGGTCGCGGCAGAAGCGATGCAGCCCGAGGCCGGTTATCTGCTCCACGACTTCGCCCAGCAGCATGAAATTAAGGTCCGAATAAATTGCGCGCGTGGCCGCCGGCGCCTCGAGCTTCTCGCGATGGATCTGCTCGTAGACGTATTCCTTGGCGCCGCGGCTGGCCATGAAATTGACCCGCCCATTGCGCTCGATCTGAACGATCTGCTCGTAATACGGCCGCCACCCCGCCAGTCCCGAGTAATGGCCCAGTAGATGGCGGAAGGTGATGTAGGTTTTGCCGTGAACGCCGAAATTGTGGAAGTACCGGGTCACGCGGTCATCCAGCCTGACCTTGCCCTCGCGGATGAGCATCATGATCGCGACGCTGGTGGCCAAAGCCTTGGTCAGGGAAGAGAGGTCGAAGACCGTCTCCAATTGCATCGGATGACGCTCCGGAACGTTCTGCCGCCAGCCAAAACCGCCCTCGAACACCACATCGGGGCCTTTGCGGACAACCACGGTGGCGCCCGGCATCACGCCCCGCTCAATTGCGTCGTTAAACGCCTGTTCGACCCGAGTCCAGTTCACTTTTTAACAGCCTGCTAGCTTACGGCTTGTTCGATAAAACTGAGGCGACGGGCGCCCGCATCAAGGCGCGCGCGGACGCCCATCGGGAGCGTGAAATTTTCGGTCCCGTGCCCGGCTTCGATCCCCCATAGCACGGGCACTCCCAACCCCGCCGTCTGCTCAGCGGCGAATTGACGAATCAGGCGCTGCTCGGAATCGGTGTCGCCCGGGCTGCGCATCCCGCCGAAAACCACGCCCGCGACCCGGGCCAACGCGCCGCTATGACGAAGCTGCACCAGCATCCGATCGACCCGGTAGGCCTTTTCGCCGGTGTCTTCCAGAAACAGGATCTTGCCCGTGAAATCCGGAACGTACGGGGTTCCGAGCATCGCCACCAGTATCGACAGACATCCACCGATCACCTCGCCCTGCGCCATGCCCGGATGAATTGCCTCGGTGCCTGGCAGGTCGAAGCCGTCCAATTCGCCCGCGAGCAGGCGCCGCAGATGGAGCATCGAGCGCGCGCTGAGACCGCCGGCCAGGTCCTTGGCCACCATCGGTCCATGGAAGCAGACCATCGCGCCCGACTGCACCATCACGTTGAGCAGGAAGGTTTGATCGGAAAAGCCCACGAATATTTTGGGGTTGCGCCGCAGCAGGTCGAAATCGATCAGTGGTAGCAGGCGTCCGGCACCATAGCCGCCGCGCGCCGCGAAAATCGCGCTCACTTCCGGATCGCGGAAAAACCGCATCAGCTCCGATGCTCGCTCCTCGTCGGTGCCGGCCAGGATCCGGTCGCGGGCCAGGGCGCGCTCCGATACTTTGACCCGATAACCCTGGCGCACCAATTCCTGCACGCCGCGGTCGAGATATTCGCCATCGACGGCGGCGGCCGGCGCAACGACGCCCACCGTGTCGCCGGCCTTTAGTGGCGGAGGTTTGATTCGAGAGCTGGAAGTCACTGACGAAGTCAGGCTATCACGAAGCCGCGCGCATTGCCGCAAGCAATCGCACGATCGACCGAAAATTACTCACACCGTGCGATCGACCGCCTCCGCCACCCGCCGCAGCGAGCGCATCAAGTCGGCAAAACGCGCCGGACGCAACTGCTGCGGGCCATCGGAAAGCGCCTTTTCGGGTTCGGGATGGACCTCGATCATCAAGCCGTCGGCGCCCGCCGCGATCGCCGCCAACGCCATCGGAATCACCAGCGACTCGGCGCCGGTGCCATGGCTGGGATCCACGATTATCGGCAAGTGAGTCCATTCCTTGAGCACCGGGATGGCGTTGAGATCCAGCGTGTTGCGGGTCGCGGTCTCGAAGGTGCGGATGCCGCGCTCGCACAGCACCACGTTGGTATTGCCGGCGGAGAGGATATATTCCGCCGCCATCAGGAATTCGTCGAGCTTGGTGGACATGCCGCGTTTGAGCAGGATGGGCTTGTTGACTTTGCCCAGGCGGCGCAGGAGCGAGAAGTTCTGCGCGTTGCGGGCGCCCACCTGCAACATGTCCGCATGCTCCGCTATCTGCTCGATATCGTGCGCGTCCATCACTTCCGTGACGACCGGCAATCCCACCTCGTGCCCGGCCCGCTCCAGCAGCAGCAGACCATCATATTCCATGCCCTGGAACGAATAGGGCGAGGTGCGCGGCTTGAAGGCACCGCCGCGCAGCATGTGCGCGCCGGATGCCTTGACGGCTTGCGCCGCGCCTTGCATCTGCGCCGCGCTTTCGATCGCACAGGGACCGGCCATCACGACCAGCCGCTGGGCGCCGATCTCGACCTTGCCGACCTTGACCACGGAGCCCCCGGGATGCAACTCGCGGCTGGCGAGTTTGTAGGGCTTTAGAATCGGCATCACGCTGTCAACGCCGGAGAAGAACTCAAGCTGCGCCAGTTCGTCCTTGCCGCGTTCCTCGCCCACGCAGGCCACCACCGTGCGTTCTACGCCGACTATTTTGTGGGCCTGGAAACCGGCCTTTTCCACGCGCTCGACCACGGCCTGAATTTCGGCCGGTTTGGCGTGTGCTTTCATGACTACGATCACGTTATTCTTCCTTCCCTGGCGGCTTAAGCGGTGGTCATTCGTTTATACCCAGCCCCAGTGCCTCTAATGGGGCAGCACGCAGCGTATTTGCTGGCGCCGGGTCGACTCATCTTGATAGAACTACTAGAGTTTGAGTATCCTTCTCATTGGAATGTTGTAGTGAGTAGCTTGATCATGCCATCTGCGGTGCCTGTTCATCAACGGCGCGCCCATCCTGACCGCCCCCTGCGGCTGCTCCACACTTCCGACGTGCATTTGGAGAGCGACACTTTCGGACACGGCGAACAGGGCAGGAAGCTGCGCGACTCCATCCGCGGCGCGTTCAGCCAGGTAGTCTCAACCGCCAACCGGTTGCAGGCCGACATGCTACTGATTGTCGGCGACCTGTTCGACTCCAGCCGGATTACCGACGAGGCCCTGTCCTTTGCTCTGAGCCAGATCGCGCGCGCCAAGATGCCGGTGGTTATGACCCCGGGCAACCATGACGCTCACGACGAGCGCTCCATCTGGGTCAAACTGCCGCCCTCCGAGATGCCGCGAAATCTCCATATGCTGCTGGAGCCCGAGGGATCGACCTTGGATTTTCCCGAGCTTCAGACGCGGGTTTGGGGACGCGCCTTGATAGAGCATACCCCGGACTATCGGCCTTTGGCCGGAATCGCACCTGCGGTTGACGGGTTATGGAACATCGCGTTGGCGCACGGCTTCTTCATGGAGGAGGGGGAGTTCGACCGATCCTCGCCGATTAATCCGGTCGATATCGAGGGCAGCGGCTACGACTACATCGCCTTGGGGCATATTCACGTCTTTACCGACTGCTCGCGCGGCGCCACTCGCGCCGCCTACTGCGGCACGCCCGCGCCGCTCTACCAGGAGGCAGGCTGGGTAGCTCATGTGCGCTTTGAGCCCGGTGTGGGAATCGAGTTGGAGCGGCTGGCGGTGGCGGTTAGCGAGTAAATCGCCCGCTCCCTTCGAGCAGACTTAGACCAAAACCTCAGCTGAACCAGAGAGCTCGGTTGCTCGAAGTGTACCTGTACCTCACCCTCAATTAGCGCGCCGTTTTTCTGTTCCCTGGCCCATATTCAATTTAATTCCTTCTGCCTGACCAGGGAAAGGGTGAGGGTAATCAGTTGGGTCAATGTCAAAAGATCCATAGGTGCCGTCGTTCGTAAAAAACAATAAAAAAACGGCGGCTCCGAAAGGGGCCGCCGTTTTTGTTTTGCGTCGTTGTTACGCCTACAGACCTTACATCATGCCGCCTGGAGGCATACCGCCGCCGCCTTGGGGACCGCCCTTGTCGTCGGGCTTCTCGGCCACCATGCACTCCGTGGTGAGCAGCAGACCGGCTACCGATGAGGCGTTTTGCAGCGCGCTGCGCACGACCTTGGTCGGGTCGATGATCCCGGCCTTCATCAGGTCTTCGAACTCCTCGCTGGAGGCGTTGAAACCGAAGCTGCCCTTGTTGTTCTTGATCTTGTCGACCACGATCGACCCTTCCCAACCGGCGTTCTGAGCGATCCAGCGGGCGGGGTCTTCGAGCGACTTGCGGATGATATTGACGCCGACCTTCTCCTCGTCGCCGATGCGCAGGCTGTCGAGCGCGGAAGAGGCGCGAATCAGGGCGACGCCGCCTCCCGGCACCACGCCTTCCTCAACCGCGGCGCGAGTCGCATGCAGCGCGTCCTCGACGCGGGCCTTCTTCTCTTTCATCTCGATTTCGGTCGCCGCACCAACCCGGATGACCGCCACGCCGCCGACCAGCTTGGCCAGCCGCTCCTGCAGCTTCTCGCGATCATAGTCGGAAGTGGTCTCTTCGATTTGCGCGCGGATTTGCTTGATGCGCGCTTCGATGTCGGCCTTCTTGCCGGCGCCGTCGATAATCGTGCTGTTGTCCTTGTCGACCACGATCCGCTTGGCGCGGCCGAGATCCTGCAGCGTTACGTTCTCAAGCTTGATGCCGAGTTCTTCCGCGATCACCTTTCCGCCGGTGAGAATCGCGATATCCTCGAGCATCGATTTGCGCCGATCGCCGAAGCCCGGCGCCTTCACCGCGCAGCAGTTCAGCGTGCCGCGGATCTTATTAACCACCAGCGTCGCTAGGGCCTCGCCCTCGATGTCTTCTGCGATCATCAGGAACGGCTTGCCGGTCTTGGCGATAGCTTCGAGGATCGGCAGCAGATCCTTCATCGCCGAGATCTTCTTCTCGTTGATCAGCAGATAGGCGTCCTCGAGCTTGGCTTCCATCCGCTCGGGGTCCGTCACGAAGTAGGGCGACAGATAGCCGCGGTCAAACTGCATGCCCTCGACCACTTCCAGGGTGGTTTCCAGCCCCTTGGCTTCCTCGACCGTGATCACGCCCTCTTTGCCGACCTTCTCCATCGCTTCGGCGATTATGTCGCCGATGGTGGAGTCGTTGTTGGCGGAAATGGTACCGACTTGCGCGATTTCGCGGCGATCCTTGGTGGGCTTGGACAGGGTCTTAAGCTCGCCCACGATCGCCTCGACGGCACGGTCAATGCCGCGCTTGATCGACATCGGGTCATGGCCGGCGGCGACCATCTTGATACCTTCGTTGAAAATCGAACGCGCCAGAACGGTGGCGGTGGTGGTGCCGTCGCCGGCCACGTCGGAGGTCTTGGAGGCGACCTCTTTGACCATCTGCGCGCCCATATTCTCGAACTTGTCTTCGAGCTCGATCTCCTTGGCCACGGTGACGCCGTCTTTGGTTACGGTCGGTGCACCGAAGCTTTTTTCCAGCACCACGTTGCGGCCCTTGGGACCAAGCGTTACCGTCACCGCGTCAGCCAGGGTGTTGACCCCTTTCTGAATTTTTTCGCGGGACTCCTGGCCAAAGCGAACAAGTTTGGCAGGCATAGTTCCTTACTCCTTCACGTCAATAATTTTGGAATTTTGTTCGGTTCGGCTACTCGAGCACGCCCACGATCTCGTCTTCACGCAGGATCAGATGCTCATCGCCTTCGATCTTGATTTCAGTCCCGGAATACTTCCCGAACAGAATCCGATCGCCCTTCTTGACGTCGGGGGCGATAAGCTTGCCCTCCTCGGTCGTCTTGCCCTTGCCGACCGCTACCACCAACCCTTCCTGGGGCTTTTCCTTAGCGGTATCGGGAATGATTATTCCGCCCTTGGTCTTTTCCTCTTCCTGGATCCGCTTGACCAAGACCCGATCACCTAGCGGCCTGATGCTTTTCATGGCTGTGGAACCACCTCCTAAAATTGTTCTCGATTTGGGATTAATACCCGCGCAAAGCCTAATCACTGCCTGCGCGGATTATCAACTGGCACTCTTTGGCTCAGAGTGCCAAAGTAAATCTAGCGCATAGTGATTGGCTTTTAAAGAGGGCTGAAAAAGAATTTGGGATATTTTCAGACGAAAATTAAACGAACCCAGGATTCCCCCCAAAATTGAGAACATGCCGTCGCGGCTTATCTGGGGCCCTTCTTGCGCAGTTCCTCTTCCCGATATCGCCGGTAGAGAATTTGCCATTCGCCGCTTCCCTCAACCACGCCGCGCTTGAGAGAGGCGATTTTTCTGCGCACTATGGCGTCGACCTGGTCGCCTTTGTCGAGCCATTGGGCGATTACTTCGCGGCCCTGGCGGAGCGCCAGGGGAAAGTTGGGGATATCGGCCAGTCCCTCTGCGCGAAGGCGGTTTAGCGACTCACGGGCTAAAAACAGAATCCGGGCCTCGCTCAGCTTCATGGCCAATGCTCCAGCCTGCTACAGGGTAAAGTCCTTGCGCTGGGCGATACGTTGCCTGATCAGGCTGCGCAGACGGGTCTCGTCCACGCCAGGATGCTTGCGCGCCTCTTCTTCGGCCATGCGATCGGCTTCTTCGTCGATCTGATTTTCCTGCTCGAAGTTGGCCGACATCAATTCGACCACGCAGGCGATCAGCGCCTCCATGTCGGCTTTGGGCACGATCGCCCCGCCGGCTTTCATACTTTCGACAAAATGCCGCGCTAAAGAGTCAATTTCCTGTTCGCGTACCGGCATAAGTTGTGTCAGAGGCGCACCGCAAGGGAACGATCCCGGCAGAGCGTGCTGCCATTCCCTTGTAGGACAGGTTCAATCCCAAGTCCAGCCAAAACCAAGTCAGTGGGGCGGGCGTCCCACTGACTTGCAGGAAATCAGGTTGTTGCGAAAGTATGGCGCGACTACGCGGGAGCCCCGGCGAACTCGCCCTGGGAGCCGTGCAGGATCGCATTGAAGCGGCGATCGCCCAGGTAAAACCGCTGCGCCTCCTCGTCGGTCACCGCCGCCCGTCGCAAGTCGCGCCGCCGGATCTGCCACACGCCGCCGACCATCGGATGGCGTCCCTGCCGATAGCTGAAGAAATAGTATACGAACTGACGCACCACGGAGCGGCGCGCCTCAGCCGACAATCCACGGCCGCTGGCAACCGTGAGGACCGTGTGCAGCAGGCGCCAGGGCGAGTAGAAGATCTTGAACGCGTCCGTGTAGGCGCGCATCCACATGTACTTGTCCATCTTGTCGTGCTTGAGCGTGACATGCTGGGAATCGAGGTTATTGAAGTCCCAGTCGATGATCTGGCCCTCTTTGGCGTAGCGGATTTGGTCCTCAGTACCCGGCAGCGGGGTCATGATGAAAAAGGACACGATATCGAACCCGAGTTGGCGCAGCGTCTTGCCGGCGATACGGCCGCAGTCGGGACCGTCGAAAGGGAAGCCCAGCATATAGCCGGCATGGACCGAGATGCCCACCCGATGCCAGTTTTCGACCACACGCCGGTACTTGCTCATCACCCGCGCGCGCGCCTCCTCCAGCACCATGCGATGGTTACGGTCGTCGGTATTCTGATACTTGGTGGCGTAATTGAGGTTGTCGGGGTTAAGCGATTCGATACCGACAAAAGCCTGGTAGCATCCGGCCGCGGCGGCCAGGTCAACGAAGCGCTGGCTGCGGCTGTGCTTGGCGCCGGCCTTCTCGCCCTCCGCCACGTTGGCGTAGCACGACGCGTCCACATCGACCTGCATCATGAAGGAAAGCTTGGGAAACTCTTTGCGCACCTGCACCATCCCGGTAAGAATCTCGTCCCAGCGCGGGCTGCGGAAGAAGTCGTCGTCGACCAGGAACAGCGACTCGATGCCGTGATTGAAGACCGCGTCGCGCACCCATTGCACCACCGAGTTCGGGTCGCGCGAGCGCATCGTGCGGCCCATCACGTTCTTGACCGAGCAGTACGAGCAGGTAAATGGGCATCCGCGCGAGGTATCCAGGGTAGTCTGGGTGTCGTTGAAAAACCGGGTCAGGTAGCGGTCATTGATCATCGGCAACTGGGCGTCGGTGATAACCGGCACCAGGATATCGCCGGTCCCGGTTTTGGCCCGAATTCCCTCATTGACGGAGTACTCAGGCTTGAGGTTTCCGTCCAGGAAGTCTTCGATGATCTGGCCCCAGAAATTCTCCGCCTCGCCCACCGCCGTGGAGACCCCGCAACTGTGCAGGAACTCGCGCGACTGCGGATAGCCGCTAACGTGGAAGCCACCCATAATCGTGGGCATCCCGTGGGTCACGAATTGCATGGCCAGGTCGCGCCCTCGCGGATATTGGTTGGACTGTACGCCAGCAAGCCCAATCAAGAGCTCGACACCGTCCTCGCGCGCCCGGTCTTTTATTGCGGTGATGGTCTCCGGACCAATGGCGCCGTCGCACACCTCGTCCCAGATGATCGTCTCCAGGAAGACGTTGCGCTGGGCCCCATACTGCTTGTTAAACGTGTCGTTGAGGGCGGCCAAGACCGTCAGGGTGTTAACCGGCTGCACACCCCAGCGGTAAAACTGAACGTAACCCTCATCGTCGTAGCGAGAGGGCTTGATGAAATACACTCTGATGGTACGGCAGGGTTCGGGCTTCAGCACCGCCGGCTCCAGAGCGCCAGGGCCAGCCGTTATCTGCTTGCGATTGCGCGACGTGAGGCCATAGCGGTTCCGGCCCAGGATCAGGTAAAAGAGTCCGGCTGCGGTTAACAAGATGGCCGCAAGTATCGTTAAAAAACCCATCGAAAAATCCTCTTCAACCTCTCTCCGACTCCACGCCAGTTACATTCCTAACCGACTGGTCAAGTCGACTATTTGGTACAGCATCTAAGATAGCCGAGTCAACCTTTTCCTGAAACAGGTCGCGCCTCCGCGACCATGCACGGAAGACGCCGCTCAGCGATACATTTCGACCAGATTGATCAGCCCCAGGTCCCGGTAGCGCTCCACCAGGTAGCCCTTGATCTGCTGGACGGTGCTCATTTCAAGTACGTCCTTGGCGATCAGGCGAGCGGTTCCATAGTTGACGTGCCGGACCACCTCGCGCACCACCGGAATGAATAACGGGCTGAGGCTCAATTCCGTCAACCCCATCCCAATCAGGATCAGGGTCGCCATCGGATCGCTGGCCATCTCGCCGCAGATACAGACCGGCTTGCCGGCGTCCCTGGCGGCGTTGAAGACCTGCGAAATGGCCGCCAGAACGGCCGGATGGAGCGCTTCGTACAGTGGCGCCACCTTTGGATTGTTGCGGTCAACGGCGAGCAGGAACTGAATTAAATCGTTGGTGCCGATCGAGAAGAAGTCCACCTCCTTGATCAGACGCGAAGCCAGCCACACCGCGGCGGGAACCTCGATCATGGCGCCCACTAAAATATTGGGATTGTGTTCGATTCCTTCGCGATACAGTTCCGCCTTGGCTTCGGCCAGCAGCTCGCGCGCGTTGCGCAGCTCCTCGATGTTGGAAATCATCGGGAACAGGACACGGACATTGTGGCGCGCCGCCGAGCGCAAAATCGCCCGCAACTGCAACTTGAACAGCGACGGCATTTCAAGCGAAACCCGGATCGATCGCCAGCCCAAAAACGGGTTGTCCTCGCGCGGCACCCGCATGTAGGAGGGGTATTTGTCGGCGCCGATATCGAGCGTGCGGATCGTCACCGGCCGGTTGCCCACTGGTTTGAGCAGGCGATTGTAAAGCGCCACCTGCTCGTTCTCATCGGGAAAATCCTCGTAGGTCAGGAAGGAGAACTCGGAACGGAACAAACCGACCCCTTCGGCCCCGTACTTAAGCGCGATTTCGATGTCGTTTTGGAGCGCGATATTGGCCAGCAGGTGCACGCGATGCCCGTCGTGGGTGACGGCGACTTCGGTCGGATGAGCCATCAGCTCGCGCCGGAACGCGTTGTATTGGCGCGACAGCCGATCATATTCGCGCTGCACTTCAATGCTGGGCTTGATGTAGAGAATTCCTGAATTGCCGTCCAGAATCAGGTCGTCGCCCTCGCCCACCGAATCCATCAGGTGTTCGATGCCGACCACGGTGGGAATTTCGAAGGAACGCGCCAAAATCGCGGCGTGCGAGGTCACTCCCCCTGATTGCAGCGCGATACCGGCCAGGTTTTCGTGGGAGAGCAGGGTCAGTTGCGACAGCGTCAGTTCCTCCGCCACCAGGATGGTCGGATGAACGAAGGGACTGCGGCTGTCCTCGCGCCGCAGATGGCGCAGCAGGCGATGCCCAACGTCGCGGAAGTCGCCGGCGCGCTCGCGCAGATAGCCGTCAGCCATCGCCAGCATCGACGCGCTTAATTCGTCAATCACTCGGAACAGCGCACTCTCGGCAGCATAGCCGGATTCGACCGCCACGCGAATCCGTCCGATGAACTCCTCGTCCTCAAGGATCAGCCGGTGGGCGTCGAAGATTTTCAGCTCGCCCTCGGGCATCAGGCTGGCCATCCGCGCCTTGAGTGCGGTCAGCTCAGCGCGCGCCTTGGCCAGGCTTTCGTTCAGGCGGCGAAGCTCTTCGACGCGATCGTCGGCGCGCAGGTTCATGTCGATGGTGTTCAAGAAGGTGCCGACCAGGTGCGCGATACCGTGGCCGAATCCGGGCGCCGCACCCAGCCCCACCAGCCGCGGACGGCGGATCTTGACCGGTGCGGCCAGCCGCGTCTTGCCGCCGACTTTCTCATAGTCCTTGAGCTGGCGGTTGGCCTCGATCATCCGCCGGCGGTACTCGTCGCGCTCTTTTTCTTTTGTGACCAGGGTCTGGCGCAGCCGGAAATGGTCGAGCATTTGCGCCAACTGATTGGCGGCGGCGCGTAGAAGGCGGATTTCGCTGGCGGTAAACTTGCGCTTGCGCAGGGTCTGCGTGACCAGCACGCCGATCGGGTCGCCGTGACTGCTCTGCACCGGAACGCCAAGGAAAGAGTGATAGCGCTCCTCGCCGGTTTCGGGAAAATATTTGTAGCGCGCATGGCTGATAGCGTCGACTACCGCGACCGGCTGCATCGTTTCGATCACCATCCCCACCAGCCCCTCGCTCAGCTTCATCGAAACCTTGCCCACCGAGTCGCGATCCAAGCCCACCGTGGCGCGCAGCACCAGGCGCTGCTGAGTCGGATCAAACAGGTACAACGAGCAGACTTCGGTCTCCATCCCGGATGCGATCGCCTTTACGAACGCATCCAACGCCTCCCGGAGATCCGAAGTTGCTCCGGCAAGGGATGAAATATTTTCGATTAATTCTAAGCGCCCGTCGGTTCCTGCCATCGGCGATCCATCAAGGGGAATGCAATCTTACCGTAACCCGCCTGATCTGACAACCGAGCGACATAAGCCGCGGCACGCTCGAGCCGCAAGCCGTCCTAACTTGGGGTACCAAACAAGGTGACCGTGCCGTCGTCGTGCAGCAGCCCCCGTCCGGCGCGGCATCGCGCGGCCTTGACCGCGTCGATTAAAGCCCGCTCGGTCAATGCCGGCGCTTCCAGCACGGTGCAGACGCATCCCACGGAATCGACCGAATGGGAGTCCGAACCCGCCACTTCGGCCAGATTGAGTGCGCGCGCCACCTGCAGAGCGAAGCGGTTTTCTTCCTCCGAGCAGCAGCCGTTTAACACTTCGACCGCGTCGACCATCGAAAAGATGACCTGCTCGGCGGCCTTTTGCACGTCATCGGGGTCAAACGCCGCGTCGTGGTTGTTGAAGAAGGAAAGCTTGGGGTCGAGTTTGTAGCGGAAGGGATGATTCGCGATCAGCAATCCACCGCAGTCATCCGCGACCCGGCGCAATTCCTTCAGGCGGTAGATGCCGCCCACGTAGCGATCCAGCCCAAACGCGCCGACGTGTCCGATCTCGGTGGTCACTTCCATGCCGCGCAGCAGCACGACGCCCACCTCCGCGGCAAATTCCTGGACCTCCTGCAAGTCCCAGATATGGTCGTGTTCGGTGATGCAGACCGCGCTGATTCCGATCTCTCGCGCCCGCTCGATAACCTGGCGCGGCGCCACATTGGAATCCGAACTGCCGCGGCTGGTATGCAGATGAAGGTCAATGGTGAAGTAGGGCCCGCTTTGGTGCCCGCTTCCGAATGACGCCATGAGGTTTCCTTTACCTTCCGGTTGGCGGAAAGCCGCCGTTTGTTGTTTTCCCCAAAAGTCTTCTAGGCCGGCAACTTGCTCGCGAGCGTGATCTTCTTCATGTGATCGCCCACCTTAATCTGGTCCACCACGTTCATTCCCTTCACCACGCCGCCGAAGATCGTGTACTGGCCGTCCAATCCGGGCTGCGGCTCCAGGCAGATATAGAACTGGCTGCCGCTGCTTTTGCGGTCGGGATTGACCTCGTCACCGGTGCGTGCCGTGGCGAGACTGCCACGCAGGTGCTTTTCACCCGGCTTGATCTCGGCCTCGATTTCATAGCCGGGACCGCCGCTGCCGTCACCGCTTGGGTCCCCACCCTGGACCACAAAGCCTGCCTCCACGCGATGGAAGGTCAGGCCGTTATAAAAACCCTTGTTGACGAGCTTTTCGAAGTTCGCCACCGTCTTGGGCGCGACCTGCGGATAGAGCTCGACCACGATATTGCCGCGCTCCGTTTCGATGATAGCGTAGTGGCTGGTCTTGCGCGGGGGCAGGCCGTCCGATTCCGCTTGCGCCAGTCCGCCACCCACTACCGCGAACGCCAACACGGCCAATACCAACGCCAGCCAGGGTCTGATCTTCATATTTTCTTTTCGCTTTCCAAGGCGACGATCGCCGTTGTCCTGTTAACTATGCCGCGGGCTTGTCGGAAAGGGCGACCTTTTTCATGCGGTCGCCGCGCTGGATCTTGTCCACCACTTCCATGCCGCTGACCACGCAGCCAAAGATCGCGTACTGGCCGTCCAGTCCGGGCTGCGGCTCCAGGCAGATATAGAACTGGCTGCCGCTGCTCCTGCGCTTCGGATTGACCTCGTCACCGGTGCGGGCGGTGGCAACCGAGCCGCGCAGATGCTTTTCGCCAGCTTTGATTTCGCCCTCGACGTCGTAACCCGGGCCGCCGGTGCCGTTGCCCGAGGGGTCCCCGCCCTGCACGACAAAGCCGGGCACCACCCGATGAAAGGTCAGATTGTTATAGAAGCCCTGGGTGACCAGTTTTTCGAAATTCTCAACCGTTTTCGGCGCAACTTCGGGGTAGAGCTCAATAACGATGGATCCGCGATCCGTCTCGACTGTGGCGTAGCGCCCTGTGTTACGCATATCACACCCTCCGAAGCCGACAACGATTTATCCGGGCATTCCGTGCGGGACGACACCAGCGATGGGAACCGGAACGTTCGTCCCAAATGCCTCCTGCAAACATAAGCCGGGACATAACCCGGCGCAACATGGTGGTGAGAGGCGGCCTAACCAGGGCAACAACTGACGCGAGAGCGGCCGGAGGCTTCGTTCGCCTTTGTCATTTCGGCTTTGCCGGATACAATGTCTTCATGGACGTAACGGTGCACATCCCCGACGGTTCGCGACGCGGCTGAAGGCGGCGGGAGGCGTTATCGCGCCGCGCGTTCGAAGCGCTCGCGCTTGATGAATACAGGCTTGGCCATCTCAGCACCGGGGGAACTGCGCCGCCTGTTGGGCTTCGCGACACGCGCGGCACTGGATGGTTGTCTGAAGGATCACGGCGTAAGCGTCGACTACACGCTCGAAGATCTCGAGCAAGACCGGCGGGATCTAAACCGCGGAGGCTTCTGATGCCGGGCCGGTTGGTCGTCGCTGACGCTGGACCGCTGCATTATCTGGTACTGATCGGGCACAGCGACATTCTGCCCAAGCTGTTTGAGAAAACCCGAGTGATATGAGACGGAGCGGCAAATCCCGCTTTGCGGCCCCATCGGCACTACTGCCCGATTAGTCGTGTTCAGCGGATTTGTCGTAAACCAATCGCCCATCCACGACCCTGGCGAAATCGGGCAGCGAATGCTCGGACAGCTTGCCGTCGGGCAGGATGTGCGTGACGCGCCATCCCAGGAGTAGCAGGCGGTCGGAGATTAGCCGCCGATGGCATCGCCACCACAGGCCCTCCGAGCACATGTAGGCGGTGCGCGCGCGCCGGGCCAGCGCGGTCAGTTGGTCGAGTCCCTGCTGGAACTCTTTGCCGTCGGCATAATCGGCGTAGGAGCGAAACGCGGGAAGCTGCCACGCTGTGTGCGGAGAATCGGGCCGCACTCCATGTCGGCGTCCGCCTAATTTTTGGATCCAGTGGTATTCAATGCCGGCGCGCTCCATGGACTCGCGCAGCGCGGGCTGATTGAAATGGGGCCAGCGCCGCGAGCTTGGAAACGAGCGTACGTCGGCCAGCGCCGCTATCCGATGGGCCCCCAGCACTTCCAGCAATCGCTCCAGCGGATGGGTCGAATGGCCGAGGGTGAAAATCTCGCCCGGCTCATTGCTTTCCGCTGGATGCCGCACTGGTCGCGACCTTGATGCCGGCCTCGCTCTGATTGGCCACCGCGACCAGGACATAGCTGTCGGGATGGAGGTATTGGCGCGCGACCTTTTGCACGTCTTCCTTGGTCACCGCGCGAATATATCCGGGATAGCGGTCGATATAATCCAGCCCCAATCCATAGATCTGCACCTGCAGGATGAACTGAACGATCGAGTTCTGAGTATCCAGCTTGAGCGGAAAGCTTCCGATCAGGAATTTTTTGGCTGATTCCATTTCGGCGTCGCTGACCGGCGACTCCTGGATCCGGCGCATCTGCTGCAGCACCAGCGCAATGGCCTCGTTGGCGCTCTTGTTCTTGGTTTCCAGCACCACCTGGAAGGAGCCGGGGAAGAGCGCGGCCTGAAAATAGCTGGCTACCGAGTACGCCAGACCGGCCTTGCTGCGCACCTCTTTGACCAGGCGCGAGGCGAAGCCGCCGCCGCCCAGGATGTAGTTCATCACCTGGAGCTTGTAGTAGTCGGGATCGGAACGCGCGACTCCGTCAAAACCCAGGATGATATTGGCCTGCGCGACGTCGCGGTTGATCGCGGCCACATGCGCACCGGGGCCGATCGGCGGCGATGGTTGCGGCATCTGGGCCGGCACCGGACCCTTGAGCGAAGCCAATTCTTCGTTCAACGCCTTGACCACCTCGTCCGGATCGACGTCGCCAACCACGGCGGCAACCGCCGCCTCGGGCTTGTAGAACAGATGATAGAAGTCGCGCACGTCCTTTACGGAAAGCTTTTGCACCGCATCGACCGTGCCATCGGGCAGATGACCGTAAGGGGCGTCTTCGCCGAACACTTGCTTCAAAAACGCAATCTGGGCGACATAGCCTGGTTCTTCTTCCGCTGCCTTGAGCCCGGCCACCTGCTCCGCCTGCTTGCGCGAGATGTCATCGTCGCGCAGCCCCGGATCGATCAGCACTCCGGCCAGCAGTTTCAAAGTATCGCGCCAGTAGCGTTTGAGTGAGGTGAACGAGGCGGTGGCGTAGTCGCTGCCCGCGTCGATGTCCATCGCGCTGCCCAGAAAATCGACCTTGCGGTTGAGTTCGTCGGCGCTCATCGTGCGGGTCCCTTCCATCAGGGAGGCGGCGCTCAGATGAGCCAACCCTTCCTTGCCCTTGGGGTCGCGCCGCGCGCCGGCGTCAAAGGCAATCGCGGCGGTAACCATCGGCAGGTTGTGTTGCGGCGAGATCAGCACAATCATCCCGTTGTCGAGCTTGACGCGTTTTATTTCGAGCGCGTGCGCCCAGCCCGCCGGCAACCCCGTGGCAACGATCGCGGCGGCGAAAAGCATCCCGTACAGAGCCGCGGGCCGCCTCATGATGGCATCCCCCACGGGGCATGGCGCACCGCGCCGCCGCCGAGTCCGCCCCCGGGATGGGGCAGCAGGCCGGTGGGCACCAGCGTGCCCAGCGTGCGATTTGATGTAACCAGGTACTTGGCCACGACCCGCTGCACATCGGCCGGCGTCACTTTGTCGATCGACGGGATATACTGGTCGAGTTGCTTGTAGCCGCCGATCAGCTCGTACTGACCCAGCATCATCGCCTCCCTGAAGATGGAGTCCTGGCTGAAGACGAATTCGGCCAACTCCTGGTTTTTGGCTTTTTGCAACTCCTGCGGATCAACCGGCTTGGAGGCCAGCTGCTTGATTTCGCCGTCAACCACATTGATCACGTCGTCGGCTTTGACGCTGGGGCGCATCTGGGCCGTGACCCAGAACAGGGTCGGGTCGAAGGACAGCAGGTCGTAGCTGGCGTCAATGTCCACCACCATCCGCTTCTCGATCACCAGCTTCTTGTAAAACCGCGAGCTCTTGCCGCCCGACATGATTACCGAGGCCAGCTCGAGCGCGAAACAGTCCGGTGATTCGTGAGCCGGCACGTGAAAGGCCTCTCCGAATGCGGGCAGCTGCGCGGCATGCTTCAGCATCGCCCCGCGCGCCCCTTCCTGCGGCGGTTCCTGCGCGGTCACTGGCGGCGGCTTGGGGCCGTTGCTGATAGCGGAGAAAGTCTCGGTTATCTGCTTGATTACGTCGTCGGCTTTGAAGTCGCCCACCGCCACGATCAGGGCGTTTTGCGGCGAATAATAGATGCGATGGTAGTCCAGCGTGTCTTGAAGGGTCAGACCCTGCACGTCATGCATCCAACCGATTACCGGCCAGTGGTACGGATGCGCCACGTAGGCCTGCGCCTGCGTGACCTCGGCCAACGCGTCCTGAGGATTGTCCTCGGTTCTCATGCGCCGTTCTTCAATCACCACGGCCTTTTCGGAATCAAAACCCTTGGGCTCGAAGTTGGCCATCCGGTCGGCTTCCAGCGCGATCGGCACGTCAAGATGGTCGCGGTTGATGAGCTCGAAGTAGGCGGTCAGATCCTCCTCGGTAAAGGCGTTATCCTCGCCGCCGTTTTCCTGGATGATGTTGGAGAACTCCTCGGGCTTGAGCTTCTTGGTGCCGCGAAACATCAGATGTTCGACCAGGTGGGAGACCCCGGTCTTACCCATCTGCTCATTGCGCGACCCGACCCGATAGATGACGTTGAAGTTGGACACCGGGGCCTTGTGGTTCTCCAGCACCAGGATAGTCAGACCGTTGGGCAGTACGACCTTTTTGACCCCATCGGTCATCCCGGCGTGGGCCGCCCCGCCCACGCACACCAATACGGTCAGCATCAGGGCCCGGCTCAGGCCCGCGCGGCTACAACGAAGAATAATGTTTTGCATGGCTATCATCTAAGTTTAAGTCCGCGGGATGCGCCGTAGTCAAGGAGGCAAGGCGAATCGCTGCGGGGTGATTCAATCGCGAATGGACGTGCTTGAGGACGTGGTCGGGATCCTCTCCTCCGGGTCAGGCTGTTGCAGGGCTCTTCCAGAGTGCGCCTGCTAGCCTTGGTCGACTCTGGCGCTGACGCTTGCTTGTTCGATGCCGGTTATGCCGATCTGCTTGGTCTCAAGCGGCATGACGCGAAAGTCATAAAGGCTACCGCCGCCACCGGGGCTCAGCTCGATTGTTTGCACTGGCCCAACGCAAAGATTGAATTGCAATTCGGAAATCAGCGTTTTCCGTTCCGGGGCGCCTTCGCAGATTTCTCGGTTCAGGCCGATGGCGAGAACCTGTTGGGGCGGGCTGACTTCTTTCAATTACATATTGTTCAGTTCTGGGAGAGCGCGCGCCTGATGAATATAGACCTTTCACCGGGTCTTCCTTCCCAGACGTCGCGGTGTCAATTGACTTGAGCAGCGCTGCGCGGAACCTATCCGCCACCGTAATTAGGGCGCTTTCACCAGTCTGGATGAAATTGCCTGCTGGCCTGCCACCTTGCTAATGTTCCAAAACAAGGTTCCTCTATGACCACCAACACGGCGCCCTCGCACGTCCTGGAGCTGCACGAAATCAAAGGTGTGCTTACCAAATTCATGCGCATGCTGTTTCCGCTCGAGTTCCGACTGGACGGAATCAGCGCCGAGGGGGCGGTATCGGCGGCGTTCCGCTATCCGCTGCTTGCCGGCGAAGTAATCTATCTGCCCCAGCGCTCGGACACCTTCGCCAGCCGCGAGGACGCTTTCAGCTATTACAAGGTGATCACGGCGCATCTGGCGGCGCGCCACGAGTTCGGCAGTTTCGCGCTAAAGCTGAGCGACCTGCCCGGCTTTGACGAACGGGGAGAGACCGGGCTGGAAGCGTTGCAGGCCTACCTGGCGACGTTTGCCGACCCCAAGCTGGCGGGCGCGATGCTGCGGCTGTGCGAGTCGGTGCGCATCGACGCCGCGCTGTCCCGCCGCTACCGCGGATTGACGCCCGATATCGCCGCAGTCAACCGCAGGCTGTGCGCGGAGATGCCGCAGATGGCGCTCAGCACGATGCTATTCAAGGCGGCGGCCAATATCATTCCCGCAGCGGAGCCAATCGAACAGGCCTTCATGGGTCAGGCGCGCGAATATTTCGCCCCCCTGCACGATCCCTCGGCCGACATCAACCTGAGCCTGCGCCAGAGCGCCGAACTCTACCAATGGCTGATCGCGCTGATCGAAGCGGCGCAAGCGGGCGAGTCCGAGCTGCTGGACGAGAACGCCAAAAAGATGCTCAACGACCTGACCCAAAGCCTCGGTGAGGGTGAAAGCGACGGCCTCGAAGGCATGGATCAGGAGGGCGACGACGGCGAGAGCGGAGAGCCCAACCAGGATGTCAGGATGCAGGTCTCGGGAAAGCGCGGCAAAGGGCGCAACGGCCGACCGATCAGTCCCGAAGAACTGCGCCGGCTGCTCGAGCGCGGTGCGCAGATCAAACCCTCTGAGTCCGACGGATCGGGCGAGGGCGGCGAAGGCATGTACCTGACCCAACTGGATGACAAGCAGGCCCAGGCGCTGGCCGAATTGCAGGATCAGCTTTCCGAGGCTGCGTCCTTTGGCAGCCACGGGCGGCTGATCGTCGGGGCGCGCTCTCACGACGCCTATTACTCCTATGATGAATGGGACTACGCGATGAACGATTACCGGCGCAACTGGTGCCGGTTGCGCGAGATCGTTCCGGAGGGCGACGACGGCGAGTTCTATTCCCGCACGCTGCGGCAATACGCGGAGATGCTGCCGCAAATTCGTCGCCACTTCCAACGCATCCGACCTGCCTCCTACCGGATGGTGCGCGGGCTGGAAGACGGCGACGACTTCGACCTCGACCGCGCCGTCGAGCATCGGGTGGCGCGATCGATGGGCAACTCACCCGATCCGCGCGTTTACAAGGCGCGCAAGAAGGAAGCCCGCGACGTCGCGACGCTGTTCCTGCTCGACATGTCCGCCTCCACCGACGAGCCGATCCATCAGGACAATCGCCGCTTCACCGACTCCGACGACGCCGATGACTGGTTCAAGGTCTGGCAGCGCCACGGCGGCCCGCGCCAGCGCCCGCGCCGGATCATCGACGTCAACAAGGAAGCCCTGGTGATCATGGCTCAGGCGCTGGAGGAAATCGGCGACGCCTACGCGATCATGGGATTTTCCGGCCATGGCCGCGACAACGTGGAGTTTTACGTGATCAAGGAGTTCGATCGCGAACTGTCCAACGAGGTCAAGGCGCGGGTCGGCTCGGTGGAGCCCAAGCGCTCGACCCGGATGGGCACCGCCATTCGCCATGCGCGCGAGAAGTTCAAGGACGTCGCGTCACGGGCCAAGCACATGATCCTGCTGAGTGACGGCTTTCCGCAGGATTTCGATTACGGCCAGGACCGGCGCTCCAACGCCTACGGCATCCAGGACACGATGGTGGCACTCAAGGAACTGGAGATGGCGGGCGTGATGCCGTTCTGCATCACGGTCGATCGCACCGGCCATGACTACTTGCGCCAGATGTGCCAGCCCTCGCGCTACCTGGTGATCGACGACATCACCGCGCTACCCAAGCAACTGCCCAAGATCTACGAACAGATCGTGCGCTGGTAGGCACGCGCAGAAGTTTCCTCAGAAAGTTGGCGAGACAGGTATAGTGGGGCAGGCGTCCCTGCTGCCAATGGCGCGCGAGATTTTTTGCTCGCGCATCTATGGCAGGAGCGTCTGCAGGCGGACATCGTCACCCGCGACACGCATGAGGGTGAGGAATTCACGATGACCGTAGGCGAGCAAGTGTTTTCCGGAAAGGGTGCTCGCGAAGAGGCAGCCTAGGCTGGTCCCCGCCGCGCTGTCCCGCGCCGCGATGACCACCCGCTGCGCGAACACGCCGCCTTCAAGGGCTTCGAAATCCTGAGCCGCGGTCAACCCGCCGCGCCCGTGCCTGACCTTTTCATCCGGGGCACGGGGAACCTACAGCGCGCACCTTGCAGGTGCTGAAAGACCCATATCGAACAGGTTGAGGCGCCGGTAGATCGAGCACCCTGCATAAAAACTGGCTTTCCTTCCTAATCTTCTCTTCCTTGGGAGAGACAAGAGTGAGGGAGCAGGCGGCGGAAATCCTTTATCCGCAGCCTGCTGAACGCCGACAATCCGATCGGCACCATGCAGAGCATCGAGCACACGCTGCGCGTCCTCGATCGCGCCGCCGCGGACGAACAACAGCAGGTGCAGAGGCTCGACAAAACCCTCCCGACTATCAGGCCCAGGCCCAGCGGCCCTTCGAGCCCCAGGCGCGGCTGAAGGAATTGCTGGCGCGCCAAGCCCAGCTCAACGCGGCCCTCGACCTCGATAAAAGCGACGCCCAGGCTGCGGAAGCGACCACCGAACCTTGAGATTGAGACGGATCTACCTTGCCGCCCCCCGGTCAGTTACCCTAGCAGTGCGCCCTATTTTGGTGTTGTTTTTAGGCATCGCGGGTTTTACAATCGGCCATGACAAAACTTCTCGACCGAGCAGTTGAAGCCGCACGTAGTCTTTCGCCGGACGCTCAGGACGATATCGCCCGCGTTGTTCTCCGGCTTGCCGGAACAGATGACGAGGCATCGCCTGTGGTGCTCTCGCCAGAGGAACGCGCCGCCGTCGCAGCCTCTCAGGGCGCCGCCGCCCGCGGCGAATTTGCGACTGACGAACAGGTGCGGGCCGTGTGGCGCAAACACGGGCTGTGAAGCTTCGCTATACCCTTCCAGCCCTTGCCGATCTGAGCTCAATCCTCAACTATATCGCCGCACATTCACCGCAGGGAGCCAAGCACGTTCAGGCTCGTATTCAGGCCATCATCGACCTCCTGTCGCTGCATCCCGACATCGGCACCCACACGGATAATCCGGCGATCCGCCGCCTGCCAACGCCACCTTATCCCTATCTCGTTTTTTATGAGGCCACGGAAACCGAAATCATCATTCATGCCGTGCGTCATGCGGCCCGCAATCCTTCCGGAATGCCTGGCGCGGCCTAAAGTGACCGACCTGGGGTCAGTTCACGAAACGCAAAAAAAAACAAACACTCCGTATCGAACTGATGAGTCTATGCAGTAAAGAGCGTTGCATAGTATCATCAGTATATATAGTCAGTATATATAGTCAGTATATATAGTCAGTATATATAGTCAGTATATATAGTCTGATGGGCAATGAACCTCACCATTCTCTCCAAGAAAAGCGGCGTCGGCAAAAGCAGGCGGGTGGCTATGGCTGGTCCTATGCTTTGTTTGGGCCCTACGGAACCGACCCCAGTCCTTGGCCTGTTCTGGAACAGTGTGGTAAACTTCAAGGCGTCGGGACGATCACGCAACAGGGGTCCGGATCTGTGGGTGCGAATAAACAGTCGGGCGGCCTTTTCCAGAAGGTTTGGGACGCTTACAAAGGCCTCCTATCAACATGGTCTTCGGTTGGCGGCGTGGAAGAACAAACGCTCGCGATGGTTCGTGCTGAACTTGAGGCTCTGGCGTCCGAAAAACTCGGACATAACTACGACCGAGACAAAGTTGATACCGTTGCCCGAATGCAGGCTAGCTATCGGTTGAAACAGCGAAGCCTCGCAAGTGACCTTTCCACGGGCCACATCTCGCGGGAGCACTACCTGAATACTCTCTCGGCACTGCTCGCTGAGTCAGCCGCCAAAGGCGAAGTGGTCTTGGGTCGTGACGATTTTGTAAAGTTGTTTGGCGTAACGCCTGAAGGCGCGTCCCGCCTGTCAGACACCGAGCGCGAAAGGTTTCTCTCGAATCGCGAAGCCTCCCAACACTGAGGTTAATCAGACCTCTCTCGCCCCTAGGTGTCAGCTCACTTCAGGGTGATTTAAGCACGGATAGTGGGCGCGAAAGGCCGGAACCGGAACGTTACTTGGCGGCCTTGCCTCCATTCGCGGCTTTGGTCGCCGATGCGGGATGAGTCGCGACGCGTTCGCCTGCGCCGACTTCTTGCGCGCTTTGGCCGGCGGCGGCGAACGCCGCTGCTACACCGACCGCGGCCTTTTCCGTCAGGACGTCGCGCCGCTCGCGCGACCATTGGTTGGAGTACACGATCGAGTCCGCCGAGCCCTGGAACACGGGCATCACGTAGCGCGCCATCAGTTCGTGGGAGCGCAGTTGCTGCTCGCGTGTGCCCCAGTCCATCAGCATGTTAAGCACGCCGCCAATTCCACCGGCGGCCTCGTTCATCTCGCGAATCTTTGCTATGGCGTCATCCGGGGTCCCAATCAGCATCGCGCCGGCGTTGACCAAGCCGTCGATAGTGACTTCGCTCAGCGGTTGATCGGGTGAGTCCTTCTGCGCCAGTCCGGTCGTGCTGATAGCGTACTCGCGGAAGTATTCATTGCCCCAGTCGCGAATCTGGCGCATCGCTTCCGGACGCGATTCCGCCAGGTGTATCGGCAGCACCATCCGCCACTCGTGCCGGCTGAGCTTGCGGCCGTTGTTGGCGGCGACCTCCTCGGCCAGCTTCCAACGGGCGTTGAGGTCGGTTAATCCTCCGGTGAAAAACGTCATGATACCGGTGCCGAGCTGCCCCGCCGCCATGAACCCGGAAGGGGTGAAGGTGCTGGCCGTGACCATCGGCGGGTACGGCCTCTGGAAGGGCTTTACCTGCAGATGGGCATCGACCAGTTTGAACCACGAGCCGTCCAGCGTGACCTTGTCCTCGGTGAACAGGCGAATGATCGCCTTGACACCCTCGATCATCCTGGGCCGCTGCTCTGTGGGCTCGATTCCGCGCATGTAGGCGTCGCCTGGAAGCAGCCCCGGTCCGACGCCGAAGATAATCCGCCCGCGGGTGAGATGGTCGAGAAACGCGATGCGGGCGGCGACGTTGAGTGGATGATGATAGGGGATGCTCACCACGCCGGTCCCGAGCCTGATCCTTTTGGTGCGCGCCGCGGCGTTGGCGATGAACAACTCGGGCGAGGGGATGATTTCCCATCCCGCGGAATGATGCTCGCCGACAAAGACCTCGTCGAAGCCCAGCCGCTCCGCCCATTCGACAGTTTCCAGATCGCGTTCATAACAAAGCGTGGGATTCTCGCCCATCTTATGGAAGGGAGCGACGAAAAGGCCGAACTTCATGTCGATTCTCCTAAAGCATCAGGCTGCGGCGATTGCACCACGTTGTGCGCCATCTCTCAAGCGCGCCGGTTAATTGTGATCTCAAGCGCGAATACGGACGGCTTCGGATAGCGATACGTGGGTCGTGGTCGCGGAGGCTGACAATTTTGCGGGTTGATATATGGCAGAACGGGCGGTTCACGAACCGCCCCTACGCCAGATCAGATCAATACGGTAAAGGGACGAACGGTTAAATCGCCGCTCTCGCGCAAGGCTCACCGGCGCCGACGCAGTTCCTCAATAATCGCGGAGGCTGGGCGAAGACGACCCGCTTCGGCTGATTTCCAGGACGCCGAGAGCGCGTCATGAAGCCGGCGGCGTTCCTCCTCGAGATCGTCGCCTTCATCATCCACGACCAGCTCGACGACGGTGCCCTCGGGCAGATTCGTTGGTTCATCGAGTATCAGCCTACCGTTCTCGACGCGGGCTCGAAGACCACTCATGTCGTTCGGTTTACGGCGCGCGCCTCAACTCGACAAGCCGACGTGGTCACCTCGGTTCGGACCAACCTTCGGCGTTGCGGGATGGCGCAGCCTCGACGGCAATCAAACCCCCTTCATCGCGACCTCGAAGTCGTGGCCTTCCCAGCGGTTGTCGTCCAGCCATCGGAAGGTGAACTTCAGCGGAGCGCGCTGCGCCTCGGGGACGCTGATATCCACACAATTCAGTCCGATCACGGTTGACTTCGAATTGGTGTCGTTGTTGTTGTTCCAGTCGTCAAGGGACCAATGGAGCGCGAAATCCTTGTCGGCCAGGATTCGCAGCGTAACCCCCGGTCGGATGGCGCTGACCTGACGATTGCGTTTCCACACCTCCAGCAGGGCGCGGCGCCGGCCGCTGCGGAAGTGGCTGGCCACCTCGGGAATGAGGTCGAAGACCTTGCCGTCGCGCGTGGAGCGCAGCAGCTTGATGTACTCTGCATGCGCCCACATCAGCGGCATCGCCGCGCCTGTCGGTCTGCCGCGATACATCAGCCTTTTGGGCACATCCGGTTGGTCCCACACCTGCTCGGGAAGCAGCCCGGTCGCGGAAGCAAAACGTTCCATCGCCCTGATATACGGACGCACGTCGCGTCCGGCGGCGAGTTCGTAATGCGCCCGCTCGCCGGTGAGTAGCGGCCATGGCCGGCCCACGCCGGAGCCGTGCCAGGCGCTGCCGTCGGCCTGCTGCCCGTAGCCGTCATGGTTGTACCGGCGCCAGCATGGGCCCTGGGGAAAGTCGGCCTTCAGACACGCGTCCACCACGCGCAGAGAGTCTTCGATCAAAGGATCGCCGGGGGCCCTGACGCCGTAGCGGACCAGTTCGAGAAACCCGCCGTCCACCACATCCTTGGCGGGAAATTCGTACTGCGCGCCGGGCGGGCGGTTCTTGATTTGGATTATCGCATGGTCGGGGTCCTCGGGGGCGCGCGGGTCGGAGGGGTCGACCGGAAGGATACGGATGAAATGGCGCTTGATGCCGGGCACCAGCGCGCCGTCTGTGGTTACGGTCCAGTCTTCCAGATGCGATTCCAGAAAATCGGCATAATCGAGCAGGAAGTCGCCCTTGCGCCCTTCCATCCGGCGCAGCATCTGCGAGGCGCAGACCAGCGCCGCGATCACGACCGCCAATGTCGAAGGCGAGTAGCCGGCATTCTCCTCCCATCGCTCCTGGCCGGTGGCCGGACCGTTGAGGATCAGGAACTTCGCCGCCCGCTCCACCATCGGCATCGGGTCGAAGTTCTTGAGCCCGCCCATATCGAGCAGGCGCCAGGCCAGCACGATCGGAAAGGCGACCTCGTCCAGTTGGGTCCCCTTCCAATAGGGCTCGCCATTGATCCAGAAGTTCTGGTAAAAGCCGCCGTCGTCAAGCTGGGTTGCGGCCAGGTAAATGAGCGCCCGCAGCGCCAAAGTTTCGTTGCCGCTGGCCATCAGGCCGGTGGCGCTGTTGACCATGTCGCGGGTCCAGACCAAATGGTATCCGCCCAGGTCCTCGTCGCCCTTGACCTCGCCCCACGGGATACTCATCGAGGCGATTAACGCCCCCGGGTAGGTCTTATCTTCGTGCGCCATGATCAGGCTGTGGCTGGAGTGATAGAGCTTGCCGCCGTCGCCCGATGTGTCGTCCAAGGGAAGCACGTGGTCGCAGGCCCGCGTCCATTGCAGGATGAAGCGGGCGCGCGCCTCCTGATAGGGCACGCCCAGCGATTGGAACAAAGTGGTTACCGCGCGATGCAGACTGTCGCCGAAGGCCAGTCCCAGGGTGAATTCGTATCCACGCCCGAGGTTGATTTCGCCGATCAGCGCGATGTTGCCGTCCATGGCGGAATCGAATTCATTGTCGAGCTGAAAGTTGTCGGACAACTCCTGCCATCCGTCGGTCGTCCCGGCGTAGCCGCAGGAGCGGCGCACGAACCCGCTGGTCACGTCCAGCGCCAGCCAGGTGTTGTTCTTGTGAGCAGTCAGGATCTCACGGCCCGAGGTCTGGACCACATTGCCGTTGTTGTTGGCCCCACCGCCCTCCAGGTGAGGGGCTAACAGCACGTACAAATGGAGCTGCTCGAGCACTTCCGGCTTGCCCTCCAGACGGGCGTTGATCAGTACACATTCCTGGTGAGGGTCGGCGATTACCTCCTTGACGATCTTATAGCCGCGCTCGGCATCGGAGTTGATGAGCTTCAATCCCAGCGCGTGCGCTTCGATGTAATCGATCTTGTGCGCCATCCTGCGTTCGGGGCGAAAAAAAGTTTTGCCGTCAGTCACCAAAAACTGCAGGTCGCGAACCTGGGGCCGGTCGATGGTGGGGTAATAGACCTCGTTGACGATTCCAGCCGACAGCGTGAACCAGATGCTGGAGGCGACCGAATAGGCGGTGCCCACCGCGTCCTTGGCGCCCCGCGTCCATCGCGGCGCGATGCCCGGACCGCCGGTTGCCGGCCGCGAATTGTAAATTATCGCCATCCTTGCCCTCCAGACCCACTAGCACCTACGCCAAAAATACCTGGCGAAAACAACTTGTAACGGTCGCGCTCAATAGTAAAGCCTGGCGGCGGCTGAGCTGAAGGGCGTGGACGGCGCGGTACTCCTGATGGGCCGCCAGCCGCGCCTTAAGGCGGCGGCGCATCGCTGCCGGCCGGAACTTCCCGCGCTTCCTGGCGGAAGAAGTAGGAAACCGCGATGCTCAGGCCATAAAGCAGCAACAACGGTATTGCGAGGAGAAACTGGGAGATGAAATCAGGGGGCGTCAGCGCGGCCGCAATCACGAATATCACCAGGATTGCGTAGCGGAACTGCCGCAGCATCCAACGGTAGTCGACGATTCCGAAACGGGTCAGGAAAAACGCCAGCACCGGCATCTCGAACGTGATCGCAAACGCCAGCAGCAGCTTGGCGGAAAAATTCAGGTACTCGCTGATTCTGAGCGTGGGGGTCACGCCGATGCTGGCGTACTGGCTCAGGAAAAAGGCATAGCCGATCTTGAGCACGACGGCCCAGCAGAAATACCCGCCCGATATGAAGAAAAGCGTGGTAAACAGCACAAACGGCTTGGCCATCTTGCGCTCCGGCTCGTACAATCCCGGGGCGATGAAGCGCCAAACCTCGTACAGCACAGCGGGACTGGCGACAAACAGTGCGGCGACCAGCGCGACCTTGATCTTGGTGAAAAACGCCTCGCCGATCCCGGTCCCAATCAGTAAAACCTTGTTATGGGAAACTTCGCGCAAGGGCATCGTCAGCAGCGCGAAAATCTGATCGACGAATCCATACGCGACCGCGAAACCGACCGCGATTGCGATTAGCGAACGGATCAGCCTGGAGCGCAGCTCCTTGAGATGCTCCATCAGGGGCATCCGGCCGTCCTCGCCCGGATGCTCGGATTCGATGTTGGGCTGTTCGTCCACCTGGCTCAGGACTGGTCTTTATCCGACGGCGGAGCGGGTGGATACTCGACCGGGGGTGGTGGAGGCTCCACATCGTGCGGCGTGGGAGGGTTTTCCTGCTCGATCGCGTCGGTTATCTCCCGCATCGCCTCGTGAGCCGCGGTCCGCACCTCGCGCAGGATTTGCACCGCCAGGCGGATCACCTCGGGCATGCGCTCGGGACCGAGCACGATTAGCGCCACGGCGAGGATTATGATGATCTCGAATAAGCCCAATGCGGAACTGAGACTTGGCCGTTATGCGGCGCAACAAGCGCCGTTGTGCTGAGTCACCATTAATTCGCATCGCCGCGGGGGGTGTCAACTATGCTTAAGACCGCGCTCGTAACCGATCGCCATTACCTCGACCATTTTGCCGGCCGCGGCCATCCCGAGCGCCCCGAACGGGTCAAGGTGCTGCTCGATATGGCCGACGGACTGCATCGCGAGCGGCTGGAGCGGATCGGGCCGCGCGAGGCAACCAGCGCCGAAATCGAGCTGTGCCACGATCACCTCTACGTCGCTCTGGTGCGCCAGACGGCGGCGCGCGCCTCCTACGATTTCGACCCCGATACCCACGCCTCGCCCGCAACCTACCAAACCTCGCTGCTGGCGGCGGGCGGTATCCTGACGGCGGTCGAAGCAGTCCTGGAGGGAGCGGCGGACAACGGTTTTGCCATCGTTCGTCCGCCCGGCCATCACGCGCTGCCCGACCACGCGATGGGATTTTGCATCTTCAACAACGTTGCCATCGCGGCCGCCTATCTGACCCAGGTCAAGGGGCTTAAGCGGGTGATGATCCTCGATTGGGACGTGCATCATGGCAACGGCACTCAGGAAATCTTTTACAACTCGCCGCAGGTGCTGTACTGCTCACTCCATCAATTTCCCCATTACCCCGGCACCGGATCGGTGCGCGAGATCGGCGTCGACGAAGGACGGGGCTACACGGTCAACCTGCCGCTGCCTGCCACTTTCGGCGACCCCGAGTACTTGAGCGCATTCGACCGCGTGATCCTGCCTATCGGACGCCAGTTCCAACCCGACTTCCTCCTCGTCTCGGCCGGCTTCGACTGCCATTTCCGCGATCCGCTGGCCGACATGCGGGTGACGGAGCAGGGCTTCGTCGCGATGGCGCGCCAGTTAAAGCGGCTGGCCGCCGAATGCTGCCAGGGGCGGATGGCGCTGGCGCTGGAAGGCGGCTACGACCTTCAGGCGCTGGCCTCCTCGGCGCGCGATGTGATCGAAGAGTTGGGCCGCGACCCGGACGAACCCATCGCGACGACATCGTCCGACCGCGAGCGATGGCTGCTGGACAAGGTCTGCAAAGAGCTGTCGCCGTTCTGGAGTCTCGACGGTTAGCGCCTAGCGCCGCCCGCGTGACAACGCGTCGAAGTCCGGGCCGTAGTCGGGGAAGTGATCGCCGAAGCCCAACCCCTCCAGCGCCAGTCCGTAGCCAAGGTTGTCGTTCATCATGCGGCGCAGCGTTTGCGTTACCAGCACACGGGTGTAGCGGGTGGTGAGCCTGGGCTGCGCGGCAATCTGTTCGGCCAGTTCCCAGGCGCGGGCGAGCAAGCGCTCGCGCGGCAACACCTCGCCGACGACGCCCAGCGCCAGCGCTTCGTGCGCCGACAGCTTCTGCCCGGTAAACAGAAAGTAGCGACCGCGATTGGGGCCGAGCAGCAAGGGCCAGACCACGTGCATGCCATCGCCGGGAATGACCCCGTTGATGAAGTGGCCGGAGTCCTGGAAGCAGGCGGTCTCCGACGCCAGTACGATGTCGCAAAGCACCGCCAGTTCCGCATGGCGCAGGGCCGGTCCGTTGATCGCCGCGATCATCGGCGCCTCGATCGCGAGATGGTTCATCAGCAGATGCTTGCCGGCGTTAAAGCCATGCTCCCAATCGGCGCTGGCCAGCTTTTTACCGCCATGGCTGGGCGCGGGGTTGGCGGCAAAGGTCTCGCCGGTGCCGGTGAGAATCACCACCCGGTTCTCCGGGTCGCGGGCAATCTCTCCGAACAGAAATGACAGTTCGTCATGGGGTTCGGCGCCCCAGACCAGGTCCTTGCCATCGGTATGCAGCGTCACTTGCAAAATTCCATTGCGCCGCTCCAGTTTGATGTGCTTGTACTTGTTGGCGTAATCCTCGAATTTGATCGACATGCCTGTATACTCCCTGAGCTTTTTACCCGTAGTTGATCGAACAACGCGCTCAGAATACGTCTGCGGAGCCCCGCATGGGTAGCTCCGCTAAAGTTGCTGTGATTGATTCTCTCCCCCCTGACAGGGGGAGATGGGCGCCGCTGCGGCGCCCAGAGAGGGTCCTTTCTCAGCTCGCCTTCCGAGGCGAGCGATTAGGAATTCAGCACCGCCAACCGCGAGCGCCAGCGGCTTGTGTAGCGGCTGCCACGCGGACGGTTCGGGATTGGTTACTCATTGGTAAGGCTTGTACCCGAGGTTCGAGTACTGCCGCCTGATGCGCGATATGTATTCGACCGGTCCCATCGACAGTACCAAGCTTAGCGGCTTTCTTTGCCCCGTGGGACAGGCCTCCATCGAGCCTTGACCCGCCATGGCGGCGCGACGAAAGCGCCGCGCGCGGGAGCGTTGTCAACGCCTGCTCGAAAGTGTGGCGATCAATTGCGGGTTCTTGCGAAGTTCTGAGGAGTGTAGGTAATCTCACTACATGGAGGGTGTCATGGAGGAAGCTGTGTCCGCAGCCGATGCGAACCGCAAGTTCTCCCAACTTCTGCGTTCCGTTCGAGAGGGGCGCAGTTATGTCGTGACGGTTCATGGGAAGCCGGTCGCGAAGATTGTGCCCATTGGAAAACACGACAAGGTAGTGTCCGCGGCACGAAGAATTCTTTTCGCTCGATTGCGCTCTCAACCTGTTCACAATGTCGGCCGCTGGACTCGTGACGAGCTATACGAGGACGATCGGTGAGAGTGGCATTGGATACCAACATCCTGGCCTATGCGGAAGGAGTCAACGGCGCGGCGATGAGAGATGCGGCGCTTGCGCTCACCCAAAGACTCCCTCCAGACCGCACGGTTTTGTCCGTGCAGACCCTCGGTGATCTCTTCAATGTCCTGGTGCGAAAGGACAAGCAGCCGGCAAACAGAGCCCGCCGCAGGATTATGAGTTGGCATGATGCCTTTCCCCTCATCCGTGAGACTACGGAGGCAGTGATGATAGCGGCGTTGGATCTCGCCGGTGAACATCGTCTTGGCATCTGGGACTCTGTCGTCCTCGCAACGGCGGCTGAAGCCGGCTGTCGGCTGCTTTTATCCGAAGATCTGCACGAAGGCTTTACCTGGAGCGGGGTGACAGTAACCAATCCTTCTCATCCCCCCGCCACCCCTTCTCGACGCTTTCCTGGCGGAGGGCACCGAAGGGTGAAGCGGGGGACCACGCAGGGTGCAAATCAATGCGCCGTCAATCCGCCGTCGACCGCCATTGCGTGGCCGGTTACGAACGATGCGTGCTCGGAGCATAGCCAGGCGGCGGCTTCGGCGATTTCTTCGGGACGGCATTCGCGGCCTAGCGGCATGATGCCGGTGGCCTGCGCCATCCGCGGATGCTGCGCCATGATGCCCTGGGTCATCGGCGTGTCCACTACTCCCGGACAGACCGCGTTGATCCTGATTCCCGCCTTGGCGTACTCCAGCGCGGCGGTGCGCGTCAGTCCGACCACGCCATGCTTGGCCGCGGTGTAAGTCGGCATCCCGTGCGATCCCACCAATCCCGCCGCCGACGCGGTATTGACGATCGCTCCACCCTTGCCCTGCTTGAGCATCTGGAGGATCTCATACTTCATGCAGAGCCAGGGGCCTTTCAGGTCTATCGTAATGATGCGGTCGAAGTTCTCCTCGGTCTCCTCCGCGGTGCGCGCCAGCTTGCCGATGATGCCAGCGTTGTTGAACGCGCAGTCAATTCGCCCATAGGCCTTGACCGCGGCGGCGACCAGCGCTTCGACGTCGCTGGCTCGGGAGATGTCGCAACGCACGAAGATGGCTTTGCCGCCGCCGTCCTTGACCTGCTTAACCACCGCCTCGCCTTGATCCACCGTAACGTCCGCGGCCACCACGCTGGCGCCCTCGCGCGCGAAGAGAATCGCCGCAGCCCGCCCGATACCCGACGCCACGCCGGTTACAATCGCGATCTTGTCTTGCAGTAATCCCGCCATTGGAACTCCTATTGAGATTCTGATTTTGCCTACATCGGGCTCGTCGCTTTAGGTTTCAGCCCATGAACTACCAGCCTGAATTCCGGCGTCTACCCGATGCTCAGGTGCGACATAACAGTTCGAAAATTTCCGAGAAGCTGTTGATAGGGACGCCCAATCTCCGCGGCGGCCTGTTTGCAGTAGTCCATCATCGCAGCATCCGTAACGAAGAAGTCGACGTACGGAACCGAAGCGAGGCGAGTCAGATCGACGAGATCGGAAGCGCGCGGCCGCGCAGCCCGATTTCTGCGAAACCGGTGATAGGTCTCATATACTAGGCGAACGCCGGGGCACCGCAGGGGTGATTCGTAAACCCAGCGAGCGAACGGTTCGGCACCTGCCGCAGGTGGCCGGATGCCATGTCTCTTCAGATTCTGGCTCATCACGGTAACAAAGTGGTCCCGCAATGTCGGGGGCCTCGCCATCGCGCGGTCGCTTTCTAACAATGAAATCCATTCAGGCTCTCGCCTTCTTTGAACGTTGAACGCCTCCGGATCGCGATTCCAAACGTATTGAATGATCTCCCAGATTCGGAAGTTCACAATCATTTCTGTCTGAACGCGTATAGGACGCGAACCCATGTGTTCGACCACATATTGAGGTGCTCCGTGTAAGTCAATCGCAGTGTCTAGCCGAGAGGCGAATGGAGCAACCGCGGCGACGTTGTACTCGCGTTGCTGCTCGAAGGCGCTGAGAGCTTCGCGAATCTCCGTATCCAGAATCCTGCCCTCATTCACGAAAACATGGGGTAGCTCCTCTAGCTGATTGAGATCCCTTCGCACTTCGAGCGCGCGGCCATCTCGCAATGGAGCTGCAACTTCGATGAGGGTGTCAAACGAAAGGGCAATTCTATGCGATTTTGCAAAGAGTTTCTGCGCAAGACCGGAAATTTTGACCCCCGCACCGCCTCGACAAAGATCGATGAGATCACTACTGTCGGGATAAATAAGCATCGCTCAGTGTGTTTTCTGGAGCGAATTGCCGGCCAACACGTTGAGTGTCTCCCGCGAAAGGCCGTACGCTTCATCGAGAATCATGTAATTCCTCGCTCTAAGCAGAGATCTCCGCTCGCGGTATGATCGAAATGAATATTAGTATGCTACGGCCTGTATATCTGTTCGATTCCCCTATCTAATGGGCGCAATCGGTCTAACGCCTTGAGTCCTTATGAAAGCGGATGCGACCGAACCGATGAAGGAGAACGTTCGGAGCTTACCGAAAAGGCGTTCACCCAGCGCTAGGTGTTCGGGCGACGCTTGAAAATTTTGGACCATAATGAACTCGAAGCCTTCGCGGTCGCGATCAGTGACTATCACTCCAGCTGTTTTTTGTAGAATGCGAGGCCTGCGGCGAGCAGGTGGTCTGCTCGCCTAAGGAGTTCAACTCTGGCAATTCCTCGGCTGGCTGCAACTATGTAGAGCATGTCTGGCTTATTGTCGGAACGTGCCGACGCATAAGCCATTTCGTTCAATTGAGCGCCGTCAAGCATCGAACGTAGTTCCGAAAGCTGACGCCCGAGCGCGCGTCTGTCGCATAATTGCAGGTCGCAGAACTCTTCCTGTATCCGGAGATAATTGCTGCGCCCCTCAGTCGGATCGAATCTGCAGGTCAAGTCGGGCGTGAGTCCCTCATCCCAATGTGCGATCCGCGCCGCAAGCGAATCGACAAAATTTTCGACGACATGGGCTGGCCGATCCGCCGCGTGCTTCTCATGAAGCAGTTCGTTGACCGAAAGTCCCACCAGGGATTGCGCCATTTCGTCATAAGACGGGTACTCCCCGAAGCCACCCTCATTTGCAAGATACCCCGCATATACAATTCGCTCGGCACCCAGCGGGATTTGTGCACTCTCAGCAAATGCGGCGCGTTGCGCCAGGTACAGGGCGATCTCGGGGAACGCTCGCAGTTCGTTCACCAAGTTCAGGAAGTCATTCAACGAGAGATACGAAATCGGAATTCCGGTGCAAACGTTGGGCAGATCGTTAGGGATCGCGGCAGAGACCTGGGTCTCCACGATCACTAGGGCTTGTAATGGTTTCAGGTACCCAGCGTGGAACTCCACTTGACCCCGCCGCACGTGGTTGCACCATATGGGGCGGTCGCGCAGGGTCCTAATGGTGCCTTTAATTTGACTCGCGGCTTTTCTCGTTTCCTTTTCGATCCACCTGGTTAGCTTTTCACCGCTATGTGGCTTGTCCTGTGACTTCATCTGGACAACCAAGGCCTGATCTCGAAGCACGAGGAGAAGATCACAGACCTCTCGCTCTATGTTGCCATCCAAGAATGCCGGATTCAGAAAAACGCACTCCGCAACCAAGGGAGCCGACGCGAACCTGGCCGCATTTATCTCAGCTAGTTTGCTTCGCTGCATGGTCAATTATCCGAACTGTTCCGGGCTCCTACCATTGCAACAGGCCAACTCCAGGGTCTTCAGTCCCGGGCCACCACGGCGGCGCCCTCGCGCGCGAAGAGAATCGCCGCGGCCCGCCCGATACCCGACGCCACGCCGGTTACAATCGCGATCTTGTCTTGCAGTAATCCCGCCATGGGAACTCCTTACTCCAGTTCAACTTGTTGGATCAAAAGCCGTCAGGCGGCGGCGCGCTGCGGCAGCACCTGGCGCAGGAACTGGCCGGTGTAAGAATGGGTAGCCGCCGCGACTTCTTCCGGAGTCCCCACGGCCACCACCTCCCCGCCGCGGTCTCCGCCCTCCGGTCCCAGGTCGATGATGTAGTCGGCGGTCTTAATCACTTCGAGACTGTGCTCGATGATGATCACCGTGTTGCCGTTGTCCGCCAACCGTCCCAGCACTTCGAGCAGCCGCTTGATGTCCTCGAAATGCAGTCCCGTGGTGGGTTCGTCGAGAATATACAGCGTTCGCCCGGTGGCCCGGCGCGCCAACTCCTTGGTTAGCTTGATGCGCTGCGCCTCGCCGCCCGAAAGGGTGGTCGCCGACTGGCCCAGATGGATGTAATCCAGCCCGACGTCGCGCAGCGTTTCCAGCTTCTGGCGGATCGGCGGAACGCTGGACAGAAAACCCATCGCGTCCGCCACCGTCATGTCCAGCACCTCGGCGATATTCTTGCCCTTGTACTGGATTTCCAACGTGTCGCGATTATAGCGCTTGCCGCCGCATACCTCGCAGGTAACGAACACGTCGGGCAGGAAATGCATCTCGATCGTGATGATGCCATCGCCCTGACAGGCCTCGCAGCGCCCGCCCTTGACGTTGAAGGAAAACCGCCCCGGTCCGTAACCGCGCATTTTCGCCTCGGGAAGCAGCGCGAACAGGTCGCGGATATGGGTGAACAGGCCGGTATACGTTGCCGGATTGGATCGCGGCGTGCGCCCGATTGGGCTCTGATCGACGTGGACGACGCGATCGAGGTAGGCCAGCCCGTCAATAGTCTTGTACGCACCCGATCGCTCATGGCTGCGATTAAGCCGCTGCGCCATCGCCCGGTAGAGCGTGTCCAGCACCAGCGTGGACTTGCCCGATCCTGACACCCCCGTAACGCAGGTGATCACGCCCAAGGGAACGGACACGTTGATATTGCGGAGGTTGTTCTCGGACGCGCCCTTGATCGTCCGCCATCGCCCAGTGAGCGGACGGCGGCGCGAGGGCACCGCGATCTCCCGCTCGCCGGCCAGGTACTTACCGGTCAGCGAGTTGGGATTGCGCATCACCTCGCGCGGCGTGCCCTGCGCCACCACGTAGCCGCCCTGGATTCCCGCACCGGGCCCCATGTCGATCAGATGATCGGCTTCCATCATGGTGTCGCGATCGTGCTCCACCACCAGCACCGTATTGCCCAGGTCGCGCAGCCGCTTGAGTGTCGCCAGCAGGCGCTGATTGTCGCGCTGATGCAGCCCGATGGACGGTTCATCCAGGATGTAGAGCACCCCGACCAGGCTGGAACCGATTTGGGTGGCCAGGCGAATCCGCTGACCTTCGCCGCCCGACAGCGTGGCGGAGGCCCGCTCCAAGGTCAGATAGTCCAGTCCGACGTTGGCCATGAAGCTCAGCCGTTCGCGGATTTCCTTGAGGATCAGACGGGCGATCTCGGCTTCCTGGCGGCTCATCGTGGGCGAGGCGAAAAACTCCAACGCCTCCTTGACCGACATCGCGGTCACCTCGGCGATCGATTTGCCGCTGAAGCGGACGTGCAGACTTTCCTTCTTGAGCCGGCCGCCGTTGCAGGTGGGGCAGGGACGCATGTTCATGTATCCCTGCAGCATGTCGCGCACGCTCTGCGACTCGGTCTCGCGGTAGCGCTGGTCCAGCCATTCCAGCACTCCCTCGAAAGGGCGAGCGTATCCGTGGCGGCTCTCGCCCCGGTAGGAGAACTCCACCTCCTCGGTGCCAGAGCCGCTGAGGATCGCCTTGCGTACCTTGGCCGGCAGGTTCCTCCACGGCGTGTCGAGACTGAACCCGTAATGGCGGCCCAGCGCTTCCAGCACCGGCTGCATGTAGCTTTGCGCCGCCCACGGAGCGATCGCCCCGTCGGCCAGCGACAGGTCCTCGTTCTGGATCACCAGTTCCGGATCGAAGTACATCGTCGAGCCGACGCCCGAGCAGGTGGGACAGGCGCCGTGGGGGCTGTTGAAGGAGAACATGCGCGGCGCGATCTCCGGATAGGAGATGCCGCACTCCACGCAGGCAAAACGCTGGCTGAAATAGATCCCGGCGCCTGCGTCGTCCAGCCGCTCGATCTTGAGCAGGTCCTGCCCGTACTTGAACGCCACTTCCAGCGAGTCGGCCAGCCGCTTTTCGATCCCGCGATGAATCGCGAGGCGATCGACGACCACCTCGATGGTGTGGCGATGGGTCTTGTTGAGCTCGATCTCCTCGGCCAACTCGCGCATCTTGCCGTCGACCTTGACCCGCACGAAGCCGGCGCGGCGCAGCTCGCGCAGCTCCTTGCGATACTCGCCCTTGCGGTCGCGCACGATCGGCGCCAGCACGTGGATGCGGGTGGCTTCGGGCCAGCTCATGATCTGATCGACGATTTGCTGCACGCTCTGGGTGGCGATTTCGCGCCCGCAGTTGTAGCAGAACGGATGACCGGCGCGGGCGAACAGCAGCCGCAGGTAGTCGTAAATCTCGGTGATAGTGCCGACCGTGGAGCGGGGATTGCGCGACGTGGTTTTCTGTTCGATCGAAATCGCCGGCGACAGTCCCTCGATCGAGTCGATCTCGGGCTTCTCCATCTGCTCCAGGAACTGGCGCGCGTAGGCGGACAGCGACTCGACGTAGCGCCTCTGACCTTCGGCGTAGATGGTATCGAAGGCGAGCGAGGATTTGCCGGAACCGGAGATTCCGGTGATTACAACCAGGCGGTCGCGCGGGATCTCGAGGTCGAGATTCTTGAGGTTGTGCTCGCGCGCGCCCTTGATAGTGATGCGGTCGGCCATCGCGATTTCTTTAACCGAAATCCCATTCTACGCAAGGTCTCGCTTATCACAAAGGCCGCCCCGGCGCCGGCCGACCGTTTTTCGACAAGGGTGCGCGCGACGGCCTGGGCAAATACCGGTTAGCCGCCGCGCTCCGGTCAGGACTTACATTTCGTTGGCATGGCAGGAGAGTGTCGCGCCGGTACCCTTCACGATCGGAATCAGGTCGAAGTTATGCTCGGTATCCGAGTAGCAGGCGAAGGTATTGGCGAGATAAGGCACATTCGCAACCTTAAATTGCGCCGAAAAGCAGCCCACGGGAATGCCATTGTCACCGGCCGAATTCGCCAACGCGGTCCCTTGCACGATTGTGACCGTGAACGGGTTGGCTGCGCTTGGGCTGATAACATTGGCGAAGTCCGCGTTAATCGCCACGGAACCGAGGCCCGCGGTCGGTGTGTTGAGCTGGATGCGGCCGACCAATCCAGAGGAACTGACGCCGTGCAGGTACCGGTGGAGCAGGCCGAACCGCTGCAATTGAAAGCGTAGTTGCGCGGATACAGTCCCTGGGCCTGGGCCGATCCCACAGCAGCCAGGGCCAGACCTAAAACAAAAGCAATCCGGGCGGCAGTTTTGAGTGACATCTTGCATAGCCTCCTTTTAAACTAACATGACAAAGCTAGCTCAATAGTTGCATAAATGTCAAAGAACCCGCGATTTTATATTAAATCGGTTTGAATTCACTTACGGAATGCTCTTGTCACAAATCCCACTCGGCCTGTTCGGAGAAGATTTTGCCGCTAGCACGAAAACTCACTTCTCCCGAAACTCGGGCAAATGTACCAAGCTTTACGGATTTTTCAGTTACTGCTGCGATTGATCGAAGGATGCGGCGGCGGAAGGGGCGGGGAGGACTTCGAGGTCCACGCTCATCGTGTTCTGGCCGCCTGCGCTGCGATAAACGCCGCGGATCGGGGTGGCGTCGGCATAGTCGCGCCCGGTGGCGACCCGGATATGGCGAATGTCGGTGGGGCATCGATGGGTCGGATCGAAGCCGGTCCATCCCGCGCCCGGCAGCAGGGCCTCGATCCAGGCATGAGTGGCCTGTTCTCCGGGGGCGTAATCCGCGCCGGGTTCGGGGCCCAGGTAGCCCGACACATAGCGCGCGGGAATCCCGGCCAGGCGCAGCACTCCGATCGCGAGATGGGCAAAATCCTGGCACACGCCGCCGCCCGCGCGCAGAATTTCGTCAAGGCTCGAATGGACGTCGGTGGTGCCGGTGTCATAGCCCAACTGATCGCGAATGAAACCGATGACGCGCATCACGTACTCGGCCACGTCTTCGGTTCGGCGCGGACGCGCCATCCAAAAGAATTTGCGTAACCTGTCGCTGAAAGGAACGTACCGGCTGTCGGTCAGAAACTCGGCATTCTCACGGGTGCGGATTTCATCGTCGGCGAGATAACGGTCAAAAGTCACTCGCGTCGGACGCACGCCAAAGGGGGTAAGGCGCTCGACCACGGAGGTCACCACGATCGCGAGACTGTTGTGGGGCGGATGGATTGAGAAACTATGGACCCGATTGCCGAAGTAATCGCGGAATTCAAGAATCGATGCGCGCGGCGCCACCTGCAAGTCGAAGGAAAGCACCAGTTGTGAAGAATCGTCGCACGGGCGCAGCCGCACCTCGTTGTGCGATTCATAGGCCGGAGTTCCGTAAGCAAACCGCGTCGCGTGCCGGACCCTGAAAATCATCGCTTACTCGAAACGCAGGTACTGGACGAAGATCATGCTTCCGATATCAGCGCAAAGGTCCTGTAGTTCCATCAGGAATTCGTGCAGGCCGCTCTTGATCACGCTCTCGGCGCTGCCGCCTCGCAGCGCCGCCCCAAGCTTGCCTCCGGCGGAGTCAGGCGCGTCGATCGGGGGGCTGGCTCCCGCGTCCCGCTCGATGCGCTCCACCGCCTCCTGGAGCTGATCGAAACAGAAGCGGGCGGAGCGCGGAAAACCCGCATCGAACAGCAGGAACTCGACCACCCGATCCACCGCGATGTGGTTTCCATAAACCCGCCGATACGCCTCCAGCGCCGACGCACTACGCAGTACCGCCGCCCATTGCATGCGGTCCACCGGCCCACCCACTTCTTCCATAGTAGGCAATAGATGATGATACTTGGAATCCAGCAGGCGCGAAACACTTTCCGCGCGCTCCAGCATCGTCCCCACCGTCATGAAGTCGAATTCGATGTCGCGCGGCAGCGTCGCGTAGCTGATCCCGGCCAGGCGATGGAAGCGGTTGCGCAGTTCGGTGAAGAAGCCATAGACCCCCTCCCGATCGAGCACCTCCTGCGACCATCCCTGCGCTTCCAGGTACAGCGTGTTGAGTTCCAGCCACAGTTCGGAGGACAGGCGATGGCGCAGGCTGCGCGCATTGTCCCGCGCCGCATTGATACAGCTTAAGATCGACGCCGGATTGCGCAATTCAAAAGTGAAGAAATCCAGCACGTGAGTTTCGGTCGGTGCGTCGTAGTATTGGGCGAACAACTCGCCGTCGCCGGTGATCGCCAGCAGCGGCGCCCACGGATGCTCGTCGATGGCGGGGCTCTCGACCAGCAGATGGTAATTGACGTCAGCCAGCCGCGCGCGCCATTCCGCGCGCTCCAGGTAACGCGACATCCAGAACAGATGATCGGCAATGCGGCGTAACATCAGGACGCCATCACCCAGGTGTCCTTGCTGCCGCCGCCCTGCGAAGAATTGACGATCAGTGACCCCTCGCGCAGCGCGACCCGGGTCAGACCGCCCGACAATACCCGCGGGCGCTCACCGAGCAGAACGAAGGGGCGGAAATCGATATGCCGCGGCGCCACTTCCGCGCTGCCGTCGGCGCGATGCCCGGTGATAGTCGGATGGACGGAAATCTGCACCACCGGCTGGGCGATAAAGTTGGCCGGGTCGCGTTCGATGCGCTCGCGGGTTTCCGCCAGTTCGCGGTCGCTCGCCTTGGGACCGATTACGACTCCATAACCGCCCGACTCGCCGGTGGGCTTGACCACGTACTGATCGAGGTCGCGCAGCACCATTTTCCGCACGTCCGGATCGCGCAGCAGGTGGGTGTCGACGATCGGCAGGATCGGGTCCTCGTCCAGATAGTAGCGAATCATCGCCGGGCTGTATGCGTAAACCGCCTTGTCGTCGGCGACCCCGGTGCCGATTCCGTTGGCGATGACCGCGCCGCCCGCCCTGAGCACCGCCGTCAGACCCGGCACGCCGAGCATCGAATCGCGCCGAAAAACCACCGGATCGAGGAAGTCGTCGTCAATCCGCCGATACAACACGTCGACCTGGCGCAAACCGCCAACCGTCTTCATGTAGAGTTTTTGATCAGCGCAGACCAGGTCGCGCCCTTCGACCAGCTCGATTCCCATCTGCTGGGACAGGAATACATGCTCGAAAAAGGCCGAGTTGTAGGCTCCGGGAGTCAGCAGGGCGACGGTCGGCCGCGAAGCGCCCGAGGGCGCCAGTTCGCTCAAACTGGCCAGCAGGTCGGCCGGGTAGTGCTCGACGCTTCGCACTCCCATCCCGCGTATCAGTTCCGGAACCAGCCGCGTCATCACCAGCCGGTTCTTGATCACGTAGGATACGCCCGAGGGCGTGCGCACATTGTCTTCCAGCACGCGGAAGCGCCCGTCGGCGGCGCGCACGAGGTCGATACCCGCTACCGTGATGTAAACCCCATGCGGCGGCTTGATCCCGCACGCGGCGCGGCGAAACTGCGATGAGGTCTTGATCAGGTCGGCCGGTACCACCCCGTCCTTGAGGATACAGGCCTCGCCGTAAACATCGGCCACGAAGGCGTTGAGCGCCCGCACGCGCTGGATTAGCCCGGCCTCCAGCCTGGCCCAGGTCGCGGCGTCGATCACCCGCGGAATCGGGTCGAAGGGAAAGATGCGCTCCGCGCCGGCGCTGTCGCCATAGACGTTGAAGGTGACGCCCTCGTTGAGGAACATCCGGTCGGCGCGGGCGCGGATTTCGTCGAACCGGTCGGCGTGAGTGATCAGGAATTCCGCCAAAACGCGCGAATATCCGATCCGTGCACGGCCCTGACGGTCGAACATCTCGTCAAATGCCTGGGGATGCTCCTTGTAGACTGCCCAAAAAGGCGCCACATTGCACAGTTCCGTGGCACTCGAGGTCATAGCGGCCGTTTGCATCTCCACGATTTTTCACTCTCCTCACGCGCGAACAGCATTCTATGAACCACCAAAGGCAAGGATTGTGCCTTGTCGCGGAATTGAGGAGTGAGGGGAGAGAAGTGAGGAGTGAGAGGCAGAGGCAACCGGGCGGGTAGCCATCCGGCGAAAGGTCTGCCAGCGCGCCGCACAAGTGCCGGACTGCTCAGCAACCGTGGTCATGCTCTTATCGGTGCCTCAACGGAGTAGCTGGATGCCGTCGGAGCTTCGCTGCGAGTTTCTCCAATAGCGATTCAGCTTCTCTCAGCGCTAATGTCTCAAAACCCTCGGTGAACCAGTTGTAGATTTCCGAGAGCACTGTCCACGCCTCGTCGATGCGCCCCTGTCGGTCCAGTAGCCGTGCGAGGCTGATCGCGGCGCGCAGCTCGTACGATTTCGCGGCAATGTTTCGCGCCAGTTCGATGGCGTCGCGAAAATCTCGCTCAGCGGGTTCGAGACGGGCTTTGGTCCCATCGACGCTGCGGAGTAGCAATTCGCCGTGCAGCCGGAGCGCGTCGGGGCGGTGGAGCAGCTCGTCGGGATTGGTCTGCAGCGCCTGCTCGACGGTGACGAGAGCCTCGTCGACAGAACCAGTCAGTGCTTGCACCTCGGCCAGCAGCTGCAGGTTCCAGCTCCGATACACAAAGAATTTTTGGGCGTCGAACTCCGCTACCCCTTCCCGAATCCGGGCTGCCGCGCCATCAGCCTCTCCTGTCCGGGCGCGCAGCCAGGCAATATTGATTTTACCCAGGGCGTTAGGCAGTCGAAATCCGAATTCGGTACTTAGCCGAATGGTTTCCTCGCTGGCCTCAAGCGATCGCTTAAAGTCGCCCTGAGTCGCGTACTCTCGCGCCCCGAGCCCGTTAGCAAGGGCCAAAGCAAATGGGTTGTTTTGCCGCCTGGCCATGGCGATTGCGTCGATCATGTGACGGAGAGCAACCTCCGGGTGACCAAGAGCCCATGCGTTTCGGCCAGAGAAGATAAGTGAGGCCAAACCCGGATTGAGGCTGACAGGAGCGCTGCTAATGTCCTCCTCGCGATATTGTTCCAACGCCTGGTCGAAGTGTTGGCGCGCTGCGGTCAGGTCGCCCATAAGAGAGCGCGGCAGTGCCTGCACGTAATGGGCGTGGGCAAGAACCGCCGGCGTGCCGATGCGATTGGCGATCTCAAGGAAATCATCCGCCAAAGCCAACGCCGCTCGCAGCTCGCCTCGGCTGACCGCCGCGTTCCATAACCCGCGCAACACTTCCAGTGATTTACCACCTGTCCGCTCCGCCAGGACCCCGGCGCGCGTATAGGCCGCTTCCGTCCCCGCAGGCGAGTATCCCTGCGTTGCTCCTATCGCGACGCCCAGCGCCAACAGCAAACTCAGTTCGCGGCGGTCGCGGTGCGGCGACTCCGGCGTTGTTTGCAGGATTGCAAGCGCGTCCGAGTAATGTTGATCGGCCTCGCGATAGGCGCGCTGTGCGACCGCTCGCTGCCCTGCCAGCTCCAGGTACTTCAACGCCTTGGCCTGGTCGCCGCATCGGCCAAAGTGATAGGCGATCTCCGGCGCAATCTCGGCCGCGCGATCGCTCCAGGCTGTTTCCTGCCGCTGGGCGATGCGGCGATGGAGTTCGACGCGCCGGCCGGCTGGGACGCGCTGGTAAAGCACCTCTTGATAGAGCGCATGATGGAAATGGAAGCCGGCCGCGACGGTACCGTCGGGCCAGGTGATCGCCCCTTACGGCGCGATGAATTGCTCACGACGCGCGAGCCGCGCGCAGCATGACTCGACCTCGCCAATCTCCTGCTGTAGCGCGGCGGCCACCGCGGCCGCGGAGAATTCCGCACCCGCGACGCTGGCGGCCTCGAGTACCGTTTGCTCCTCCGGCTTCTGGCGATCGAGGTTGCGTTCAATCATCCGCGTGATCGTTCGTGGCGCTTCGATCTTACCCGCGCCGAGCAGCGAACCCTGCTCGACCAGGTAGTCGACCACGTTGACCATGAACAGCGGATTGCCCTCGGTCCGCTGATGAATCATAGGTGCAGCTTGCTCCAATGACCGCGCCGGATCTTCCTCGCCAAACCGCAGCCTGATATAGGCACCAACGTCCCGCTCGCTGAGCAGCTTAAGCCGCAGCTCCTCGCATTGCTGATGAAGTTCCAATTCCTCTTTCATCGCGCGCAAGCGATGCTCGCTGGCCAGCATCTCGACTGGCCGATAAGAACCGATAATCAAGAGGCGGGCCGCTTCGCTCCGCCGGCCAATAAATGAGACCAATTCGAGCGTCGAGAAATCGCTCCAGTGCAGATCCTCGAGCAAGAGTACCAGCGGTATCTCGGCGGCCAACGCCTCGAGCGCCTCGGCCATCTCGCGCAGCATCCGTTGCTGCGTCACCACTTGCATCTCGCTGTGCAACTTCGCGCGCTCTTCCGGCGTCACCAACGCCGACATTTGCGCGAGCCAGGTTGGGGCGAGCCGGCGGAGGATTTCGATCAGCTGGTCGCCGCCGGGCTCTTGAGCGAGGCGGGTCAGCGCCTCCAGCAATGGCATGTAGGGCTCGCCCGCGCCGTACTGCTCGACACACTGTCCGCACCCGATGCGTGCCAGACGCTTGCTTGCCAGTTCAGCGAGAAACGCGCGCGCGAAGGTCGTCTTGCCGATGCCCGGCTCGCCGGTGACGAACACGACCCGCCGGCTGCCTCCGCTCGCTTTAGCGAACCATTCACGAATCCGAGCCAGTTCTTCGTCGCGCCCGACCATCAGCGGCGAGCAAGCAGGCGCTGCCGCCGCACCCGACGAAGCCGGTGCCGGCCTGAATTGGGCGATAAACCGATAGCCGCGGCCGTGCACGGTCTCAATCAAAGTCGGAGTCCTGGGGTCGTCCCCCAGAGCCTTGCGCAATTCAGCGATGCAAATCGAGGGCATCGAATCGGACACCGCCACTTGTCCCCAGACCCCGTCGAGCAACGACTCCTTGGTCACCAGTTGTCCAGGGCGGGCAACGAGATAGCGCAGTACCTGGAAGGTCTTGCCTCGCAATCTGACCTCTTCTTCGCCTTGCCACAGTTGCTCGTTAGCCAGGTCGAGACGAAACCCGGAAAAGTGCCGTTCGTGCTGCATCAACCTCCCACAGGCCGTCAGGGCCAGACGACAATTAAGGACTAATTAAGGGAAAATTTTAAGACTTCATAGATCGTCCCGTCTACTCTTCATTAGTGCGAAATCGCCGTAAAGCCTTTTGGAGCTCAGTCGGCGACCCGGCATCGATGACCCTGCTGAAAGGTCGGGCAGGCTAAAAAAAGGCGCAGGTGAGAGTGAGGACCGCAAATGTCGAAGCTTCTGGGTGAGCGCGCCGTTGTGATCGGCGGTAGCATCGCGGGGTTGATGACTGCGCGCGTGCTGGCCGACCACTTCGAGCAGGTGGTTGTGCTGGAGCGCGACCATATCGCGGAGGAACCTGCGATCCATAAATCGATTCCTCAAGGTAATCACCTGCATAATCTGCTGCTCGGTGGCCAACAAGTTGTATCCAGGCTTTACCCCAGCTTCACCGACAGATTGCAGAACCTGGGTGCGGTGCGTCTGCGCTTTGGCATAGACAACGCCATCCTGCTGCCCGACGGCAAGGCCTACTCGCTCGGCGGAGCGGTCCGGGAGCCGCGCGACCTGGGCATCGATATGTATTGCCAGAGCCGCGGCCTGCTTGAATATTGCGTTCGGCAATGTACCAGGGAGTCGGCCAATATAAGCTTTCGCAGCGATTGCGCCGTGCGGGAGCTAATTTGCGTCAATAAGCGCGTCAGCAGCGTGGTTTACCACTATGATGGCGGATCGCACTCGGTCACGTCGGATTTGGTGGTGGACACCGGCGGCCGCGGATCGCATGCGCCACGCTGGCTGAAGGAATTCGGGTTTGCGACACCAGAGGAGACAATTATCGGAGTCGATTTCGCATATACGAGCACCAAGTATCGTATTCCGAACTATTCCGAACCGGAGCGGGTGCTGTCCGCGCGCCCGCGCGGACCCGACTGTCCGAATATCGGTATCATCGAAGAAATCGAAGGCAACATATTTCATGTGAGCCTGGGCGGCCGCTTTGGTAATTATCCGCCCGCCGATGAACCGGGCTTTCTGGCTTTTGCCAAATCGTTGCAGACGTCCAAGCTCTACGATCTCATCAAGGATGCTGAGCGGGTGACCGACATAACAACGCATCGGTTTCCCACCAGCCTGCGCCGGCATTACGAACGGCTCGTAGCTTTTCCTGAGGGATTTCTGGTGCTTGGAGACGCCGTTAGCAGCTTCAACCCGATCTATGCCCAGGGGATGAGTTCAGCGGCTTTGCAGGTGCAAGCGTTGCAGAACTTATTGAATGAACGGGCCCAAGGTAAAGGGCGGCTTGACGGCTCTGCAGCGACCTTTTTTGCCCAGGTGGCGGAAGTTGTCAGTACGCCCTGGACGCTGGCAGCCAACTTTGATTTCGCCTATCCGCAAACCACTGGCGAACGGCCGCCGGATCTGGAAGAGGGCGCCCAATACCTCATGGCGTTGGAAGCGCTGTGCGCGAACGACGTCCAGGTGCAGATCCTGGTAACGGAAGTCATCAACCTGGCGAAGCCGCTGTCTGCCCTTTCCGAGGAGCCGCTGCGCAGCCGCGTTCTGGCGGGGATGAGAAGACAAAGTGCCGCTGGCTGAAGAACGAGGCAGCAACAGCGGCGCCGCAAAACTCAGCGGCGGGCGGTGCGGCGCCGGACGGCGCCGGCGGCGAACGCGATGGCGGCGCGCATGCTCTGGGCGCGCGCCACTCCCATGCCGGCGATATCGTAGGCGGTGCCGTGGTCGGGCGAGGTGCGGATAAAGGGCAGTCCCAGGGTGACGTTGACGGCGCTGTCGAAATCCAGCGTCTTGACCGCAATCAGCCCCTGGTCGTGATACATCGCGACCGCCGCGTCGAACGCGAAACTGCCTTCGGATCGGATGAATGCTGTGTCGGGCGGGACCGGACCAAACGCGTCAATTCCACCCTTGCGCGCCATCTCGATCGCTGGAGCGATGACATCGATCTCCTCGCGTCCGAACAGGCCATTTTCGCCCGCGTGCGGATTAAATCCCAGAACCGCCAGCCGCGGATTGGGTATCGCGGCGTCGGTGCGCAGATGCGCGGCCAGCAGTTCGATAGTGTCGAGTACCTTGCGCGTGCTTAGCGCCCGCGACACTCGGGCCAGGCCGATGTGTACGGTCACCAGCGCCAGCCTCAGCCGCCGGCCGGCGAACATCATGCGCCAACGCGTGACCTTGGCGATTTCAGCCAGGAGTTCGGAATGGCCGGGAAATTGATGGCCCGCCCGATTGAGCCATTCCTTGTTGATCGGCGCGGTGACCAGCGCCGCCGCTTCGCCCGCAAGCGCCATCCGCGCTCCGGTCTCGATGTAACGGTAGGCCGCCCTGGCACCCTCTACCGTCGGCCGGCCAGGGGTCAGGGAGCGGCGCCCAAGCCGGCTTGCTTCCAGCACGCCCAGCGTATCGCCGCGCGGGTCGATGTCCCGACCGAGGGTCCATCCAACCGGACGGGGAACCGACCCCTTAAGCGTCTGCGCGGCGGCGCGCATCATGCCCAGGTCTCCGACCACGACCAGGCGCGGCGCTCCGGGCTTGCCCGTCCACGAAGCGGCCGCTTTGAGGATCACCTCCGGGCCGATCCCGGCGGGGTCGCCCATGCTGATTAAGATGGGAAGAGCGTTGCGCGCAGCGGCGCTCACAGGTAGGTCTGCACGGAGTGGTCCTTGATCAGTTCCGTGTTCATCCAACGTCTGAACTGAATCTCCATCTGCTCCTCCGCAAGCTTGTCGCGGATTCGCTGGCTGACGTCTTTGAGCGGCCGCACGCCCGCTTCCTGATGCTCTTCGACTTTGACGATATGGAAGCCGTGACTGGTCTTGACGACTGGCGAAATCTGACCGGATTTAAGCTTTGAGATCGCCGCCAGGATCTGGTCGTTGACCTCGTCGGGTTTGAAGTAGCCCAGCTCTCCTCCCTGGGCTTTGGAATCGTCGTCGGAATAGGTGGCCGCCAGTTGCGAGAAGTCCTCACCCTTAAGCGCGCGCTTGCGCAATGCCTCGGCCTTGGCGCGCGCCGCCTCCATCAGGGTCGGCGGGGTGTTGGTCGCGTCGGCGGCGACCAGGATTTGGGCCAGCTTGAAGCGCTCCTGCGAAGAGGTGAAATCGGCGATGTGGGTTTTGTAGTAGAGTTCGATCTGCTGCGGGGTTATGACCACCTTGTCGCGGACATGTTGCTGCAGCATGGTCATTTTCTGGATTTCCTGGCGCACCCGTTTGCGGTAGGCCTCCCAGGTGATGCCGTGCTGCTCCAATTGCTGGTGCAACTGGATGTCGGTGATGTGATTGCCGGCCTCGAACTGCACGATGAAGCGATCGATCTGATCGTCGTCCACCTCGACCGCACTCATTTCGTGGTCCATGACCTTCTCGCCGATCAGCTTTTCGAGCACGTCGCGTTTGATTTGCTGGCTGCCCGGACTGTCGTCGGGCGGTAGAGTGGTGCCGGAGGCGGCGGCGTATCTGCGCAGATCATGCATCGTGATGGGATCGCCGTCGACCGTGGCCACGATTCGGTCGACGATTTGATCAGCCCGCGAGGGCCCCGGAAAAAACGGCAGCAGCAGAAAAATGATCGCTGCGGCAATGCTGATGCGCGCGTAATGTTTCATCGATTTAATTAGCGAGCTGGCCCGCCACCCGCCCCACTCGAGGCTCCACTTTTTCACAGGCGGCCAAAGCCTGCAACACAGGCTCCAACTCCTCGAACAGCTCCTCATAATTGCGATTCTCGAGATGCACCGTCAACTGCGCGTTGGGCGCCAGACGCATCCGCGAGCGATTGGCGTTAACCAGCTTGGTCAGGAGGGCGGCGTCCAGGGGCGCCTGTGGATGGAAGCGAAGCTGGAGCTGATTGCCCCGCAGCATCGCGCTCATGATCAACAGCTCGCGCATCTGGCGGCGCACGTTCATCGCCCGCAGCAGGTTCTCGACCAGGGTCGGCACCGGGCCGAAGCGGTCGCGCAGCTCATCGCGCAAATCGTCGAAATCCTCGACCGACTCAGCCCGCGCCATCCGGCGGTACAGGATCAGGCGTTCGCTCTCATCCGGCGCGTAGCTGTCGGGAATGTAGGCCGGGATGCCGAGCTGAAGCTCCGGTTCGAAGTCGGGACGCTCGGGCTCGCCGCGCAGTTCGCGGATCGCCTGCTCCATCATCTCGGTGTACAGCTCGAAGCCGACCGCGGTGACCTCGCCCGACTGCTCGCGCCCCAGCAGGTTGCCCGCGCCGCGCAGTTCCAGGTCGTGCATCGCCAGCTTGAATCCGCCGCCCACCTCGACCAGTTCGCGCAGGACCTCGATGCGCCGTTTGGCGTCGCGCGTGATCAGATGTTCGCCCGGCACCAGCAGGTAGGCGTAGGCCTTCTGCTTGGAGCGCCCCACCCGTCCACGCAACTGGTAGAGCTGGGCCAGTCCGAAGTGGTCGGCGCGGTTGATTATGATGGTATTGGCGTTGGGGATATCCAGTCCCGACTCGATGATCGCCGAGCAGACCAGCACGTTTACGTGCTTGTTGATGAAGTCGTGCATCACGACTTCCAGCTCGTGCTCCTCCATCTGGCCGTGAGCGATCGCGACTTTGGCCTCGGGCACCAGCGCGCGCAGATGGCGCGCCATGTAGTCGATGTTCTCCACCCGGTTATGGACGAAGAACACCTGGCCGCCGCGGTTAAGCTCGCGCAAAACCACCTCGCGGATAAGCCCGTCGTCGAAATGGGCGACGTAGGTATGAATCGCCTGGCGGTCAACCGGCGGGGTCTGGATGATCGAAAGGTCGCGGATCCCCAGCATCGCCATGTGCAGCGTGCGCGGAATTGGCGTGCCGGTCATGGTCAGCACGTCGACCAGCTTGCGGAACTTCTTGATTTTCTCCTTGTCCGCCACGCCGAAACGATGCTCCTCGTCGATGATCAGCAGCCCCAAGCGCTTGAAATCGACGTCGTTTTGCAGCAGCCGATGGGTGCCGATCACGATATCGACCTTGCCTTCGCGCACCTGTTGCAGGACCGCCTTGTTCTCCCTGGCAGAGCGAAAACGCGAGACCATCTCGATCCGCACCGCGACGTCCTTGAAGCGGTTTTTGAAGGTCTCAAAATGCTGCTCGGCCAAAACCGTGGTCGGCACCAGCATCGCCACCTGGTAGCTGTCCGCGACCGCCACCATCGCGGCCCGCAACGCGATCTCGGTCTTGCCAAAGCCGGCGTCGCCGCAGATTAGACGGTCCATCGGGCGCGGCTTGGACATGTCGAGCAGCACCTGGTCGATCGCGGCCAGTTGATCCTCGGTTTCCTGGAACTCGAAACGGTCGGCGAATTCTTCGTACTCGGCGCCGGGATGGGGAAAGCCGTGACCCTTCTGGGCTTCGCGCGCGGCATAGACCTCAAGCAGCTCGGAGGCCATCGCCAGCACCGTCTCGCGAGTGCGCTTCTTGACCTTGTCCCACGAGCCGCTGCCCAGCTTGTCCAGCTTGGGCGTCACGCTGTCGCCGCCCACGTAGCGCTGCACCAGGTTGATGCGCTCCACCGGCACGTAGAGCGTGTCGTCGCCGGCGTATTCGAGGTTCAGAAAATCGCCCTCGGTATTGGCCACTTTCAAATGCTTAAGCCCGCGATATCGGCCGATTCCGTGATCGAGATGGACCACGATGTCGCTCGGCTTGAGCTCCTCGAGGTTGACCAGAATACCCTTGGCGGCGGGACGGCTGCGCCGGCGCACCCGCGGTTCGCCGAAAATGTCCTCTTCACTGTAAATGTACAGGCCGTCGAGTTGCAGCACGGTGCCCGCGGCAATCTCGCCCTCGATGATCGCCGGCAGATGGGACTCCGCTTCCAGCAAGCGCGGGAAGCTGTCGATTTTGGAGTTGATTTCAAACCCGTAGGCCTCCAGGTGGCGGCGCAGCCGGTTGCCCTGGCTGGGACCGTCGACGACAAATACCGCCCGGCTCTGACCCCGGCGGATTTGAGTGAGCTCAGCCGCCAGCGGTTCGAACGAGAGCGTCTTGGCACCGTCCTTGGATCCGGCAGTGAGCTTGAGGCTTTGCTGCGACTTGACCTCGATCGGAGGCGCATAGCCGGCCTGCGGCGTCCTCACCGTGACGACCGAACCGACGTCCACCGTGAGTAGTCGATCCAGGCGTGCCTGGAGGTCCGCCGCGTCCAGGTACAGAGTTTCGGGAGATGGAAAATAGGCGTGGCGCGCGAGGTTTTGCTCCGCCTCCTGCGCGATACGATCGGCGAAGCGCTGCGCCTGCGCGGTTATCCGGCCCGGCTCGACCAGCCAGGTGACGGCGCCCTGCGGAAGATAGTCGAACAGCGTTTCGAGCGGCTGATCGAACATGTAGGGCATCAGGTTCTCCACGCCCGGGAACAGCAGTCCGTTCTCGAGCGCCTCGGTCAGCTCGGCCACCTCCTTGCGCACCAGGCCGATCTCCGCCCCCCGCAACTCGACACGGTCGCGCAACCGGCGCTCGCGCAATGCTCCCGGCGCCACGAAACGCGCCGGTATGACGATCGCATCCAGCACCTCGCCCAGCGAGCGCTGGTCGGCGGAGTCGAAGAAGCGAATCGAGGACAGCACGTCGTCTTCGAGTTCAAGCCGCAGCGGGCGGTTATAAAGCGGCGAGAAGAGGTCCACGATTCCGCCGCGCACGCTGAAATCACCCGGCTCCTCGGTCTGCGGCAGGCGCTGGTAGCCGATCGCGGCCAATTCCGAGACCACGCCGTCGAGGTCCACACAGTCGCCCAAAGTCAGGCTCAGTACCGAGTTTTCGAACACGCTGCGCGGCATCGCGCGCGTCATCAGCGCCTCGACCGAGGTGATCACCAACGGGGCAGGTTTGCGCAGCAATGCGTATAGCGCCACGAACTCGGCGCTCTGGTTGTCCAGCGGCGGCGTAATCCGCGCCAGCGGTGTAACCTCCCATCCGGTATGCAGATAGAGCGAGCGTTCCAGCGCCCCGCCCTGCGGCGACTCGCCCAAAAAAAAGCCCACCTCAGCCGCCAAGCTCTCGGCCTCGCTGGAAAGCGGCGTAACCGCCAAGATCGGACGCTTGAGCGTGAGGGCTGCCTCCCGGAGCAGCAGCGGACCGGCGGCGCCCTTGAGCCCCATGATCGGCAAATGCCGCTCGGCGCCGGCGCGCAACCGCGCCTCCAATTCGCCGACCGCTTCTTTCAGACTTCGCTCCATGACTGTGGCGCCGGCCTCCGTGCCGGTGCACCTTATTCACGCAAAGGTCGGGCGGAAGCTGCCGCTCCCGCCCGACATCATGATGTTATCAGAAAGGAAGATGCGACGCGTCACCGCACGGCGCAATACGGGTCAATTCGCCGCTGAAGTGGACGCGGCGCTGTGCGGCGGCGCCAGCCTGACCGGCATTTTGACCGCCCGTGGCTGACCCTTGGGGGATTCGCGCAAAACCGTCAGCCATACGGTGTCACCGGGTTTGAGCCTGGCTAGTTCTCCGGCCAGCTCCTGCTCGCTGCCCACGCGATCATCGTCAACCGCGACGATCAGGTCGCCCTGGCGGCCCAGTTGTCCGGTCTTTTTCAGCAACGGAGCCAGCAATTCCTGCGCCGGGCCGAGCATCGCGCTGGCGGTCAAACTGCTGGCGCCCAGGTTGGTGGGAGCGCCGCTGCCCTTGATTCCGGCCGCGGCGGCCGGGCTCCCCTGATCCACGCTCAACACTTCCAACGCCCGTCGCTGGACCCCGTTTGGCTGCATCACCGCCGTCGAATGCACCGAAACTCCCAGGTATGGAAGCGGGCCTGAGCGTCCGGTGGCGTGCTCCGAGTCCGTGTACGTGCGGTAAAGCTCGACGTCGTTGTTCCCGCCCTGGTCATCGGAATTTTGCCGGTTAGGCGCGTTTTCCTGGCCGGTCGCAGCGGCGGCAGGTGCGGCAGGCGCCGAAGGCGGTTGCTGCGGCGCAATCTCCAAAACCCCGCCGCTCTTGTCTTCGGGGACCGGAGGCTGCGAGCTTCCTTGAGATTGCGCGGCGCCGCCGCTCTGCGCTCTGCAAACCCCGGTCGCGCCAAGCCACATGACGAAGAAGAAAAGAGGAACGAGAAAAGAGAAACTAGAGTTGAGAAACGGGATTGAGTAAATGAGAGGAAGTCCCGACCGCTCTCTTTTCTCTTTTCTCGTTTCTCTTTTCTCTTCCGCCGCCATGTGTCCTGAATATAGGTGGGCCGGCGGCGCGTCTCAAGACGGGCGCGACGCTTGAGCGTGCGGTGAGCTTTTTGCTACTGGCTTCAGACATGAAGATCCTGGTGACGATGAAGCTTACCGACCGCCAACGCGCGCTGATCCAGGACGCCTCGGGAGGGGCGGAAATTATGGACGGCTTCAACCCCTTTGAACCCGACAAAATGGAGCCGGCGCTGGCCGATTGCGATATCATGGTGACCTTTCGCGTGCCCGCCGACCTCGCACGCAAGGCCCCCAAGCTCAGGTGGATCCATCTGATGAGCGCCGGCGTCGAGCATGCCCTGGCAGCCGGCGTGTTCGACAATCCCGCGCTGCTGCTTACCAACAGCAGCGGGATTCATGGCACCACCATCGGCGAATATATCCTGGGGTCGATGCTCGCCTATGCGCATCAGATCCATCTGCCGCTGCGCGCTCAACTGCGCCATGAATGGCTGCCCAATCGCTATTTCATGAAAACCGTATTCGACCTGCGCGGCAAAACTGCGGGAATCATCGGCTACGGCTCGATCGGACGCGAGACCGCGCGCCTGGCCCAGGGCTTTGGGATGGAGGTGCTCGCGCTCAAACGCAATCCGCAAGACCACGCCGATCCGGGATGGTGCGCGCCCAACGTCGGAGACCCACAAGGTCTCATCCCCAAACGATGGTTCGGCCCGGAGCAGCGCGTCGAGTTAGTCGGGCTCAGCGACTTCATCGTGGTGACGCTGCCGCTCACCCCGCAAACCCGCCATTTTCTGGGCGCCCGCGAATTCGCCGCCGCCCGCCCGCGCGCCTACGTGGTCAACGTCGGGCGCGGTGAAGTAATCGATCAGGACGCCATGATCGAGGCGCTCAAGAGCGGAGCCCTGGGCGGCGCCGGTCTGGACGTAACCACGCCCGAGCCGCTGGGAGCGCAAAGCCCCCTATGGGACATCGAAAATGTGCTATTGACCCCGCACATCTCCGGCGCCAAGCAGGGCTACAACGATGAGGCCTGCGAGGTGTTCGTGGAAAACCTGCACCGCTTCGTAGCCGGCCGCCAGATGCTGAATCTGGTCGACAGGTCGATGGGATATTGAAGAGAGAAAAGAGAAATTAGAGTTAAGAGGCAGAGGGAGAAATGAGAAAATAGAAAGGAGAAAAGAGAGTCAGAGGCGCGGCCAATCGACCATCGTGATTTGTCTGATCTGCTTTCTCAATCTCTTTTCTCATTTCTCTTTTCTCGTTTCTTTATTCAGATGACGCAAACTTGGCAAATTGGCGGGCTTAATTTTACCGTGGACGTTGCCGGCCCTGCTGCGGGCGCGCCGGTGATTCTGCTGCACGGATTTCCGCAAAACCGCCGCATGTGGCGCCATCAACTGAACGCTTTGGCGGCGGCGGGATTTCGCGCATTGGCGCCCGACCAGCGCGGCTACTGCGCCGGCGCACGTCCGCAGGGCGTCGACGCGTACGCGACCGGCCTGCTGATCGGCGACGTGCTGGCGATGATTGACGCGACGGGCGCGCAGCGGTTTCATCTGGTGGGCCACGATTGGGGCGGCCAGCTGGCATGGCTGATCGCGGCCGCCCACCCGCATCGCGTACAGACGCTGAGCGTACTCTCGCGCCCGCATCCGGCCGCCTTCGCCCGCGCGCTAGCGGAGGACCCCGAGCAGGCAAAGCGCTCGCAACATCACCGGGGATTTCGCCAGCCCGAAGCGATCGAAAGCCTGCGCAAAGACAATTTCAAATCATTCCGCCTAGGCCTGGAACGCGAAGGCATCGCCGACCCCGACATTTACCTGCAACCACTCAACGAAGAAGGCGCACTGCAAGCCGCCATCAACTGGTACCGCGCCTCCGACATAGCATTGTCAACGATTCCCCCTGTCACCATGCCCACGCTCTACGTATGGGGCACAAAAGACGCCAGCGTAGGCCGCCGCGCCGCCGAATTAACGCGCGAATTCGTACACGGTCCATACGAGTTCGTAGAAATCAAAGGCGGAGGCCACTTTATCGTCGATCAAATGCCCGACCGCGTAGCCCAGCTCCTGCTCGCGCACCTCCAACAGGCGAAGTGAGGACATAGAGAGAAGCCCCAACCTTATAGAATCCTTCTCACCATCATGGAACGCCGCCAGGCTTAAATGGCGCCGACTAACGCAAGCGCGGAATCTTTGGATTGGATTGATTGAAAGTGGCGCGGGCCGCCGTGCCCGCGATTGCTTCAAAATTCTGCGTCCCTGAGAGCGCCGGCTTTCTCTGCCATAGCGCCGACCGGGACCGTCCGAGTCAAAGCCGAAGGACACTGCTTCTTTTTAGTGGCACAGGCTTCCAGCCTGTGATTCCTTGTCAGCTCCTTGGCATTTATTCCGTCATCCTGAGCGAAGTCGAAGGATCTCGCGAGCGCGTTGCGCGCCTCGCGCCCATGCAGGTCCCGTAGGGCTTTGGATTGGCTTCAATGGGGCCGCGCTCTTCTGAGCGCGGAATCTCGAAAAGCGTTGTTCCTGCTACGTGCCCGGTTCGACCGCTTCAATGGGGCCGCGCTCTTCTGAGCGCGGAATCATTTGTTCATCATTGTTCCTGCCCTCCATCGTGAGCTTCAATGGGGCCGCGCTCTTCTGAGCGCGGAATCGTTGATTTCATGGCCGAGCCGGCGATTTGCTCACTTGCTTCAATGGGGCCGCGCTCTTCTGAGCGCCATGGTGTGCTCAATGGGCACTCGATCACTATCCAAAAGCTTCAATGGGGCCGCGCTCTTCTGAGCGCGGAATCTCGACAACCTTCCCGTCCTCGAGCTTCGCCACCGTGCTTCAATGGGGCCGCGCTCTTCTGAGCGCGGAATCCGTGGGGACCGACCCCGGCAATACCCAGACCGACACGCTTCAATGGGGCCGCGCTCTTGTGAGCGCGGAATCGACGCAAATCAACCTGAACGCGGCCGGACCGCAGCAACTGCTTCAATGGAGCCGCGCTCTTCTGAACGCGGAATCAGTCCGGCCAGAACTATTGAATTTTCAAAGACCAATTGGCCGCTTTGCGAGCGACCAGCCTGCCCCCGCTCTAATCTCTAATTGAACGGAACTGCCCAAGGCCGAAGTGTGCACCATAACCCAAAGCGAGGGGTCCACAGCGAGGGGCGGTCGGCTCAGCAAATTCAATTTCGAAACCATAGCCGGGTTTCGCGGCGTCATCTTTGCGATTGCGACGGAACTCGATCCAACCGAAGCTGTGCCCATCGCTACCCAGTCGTGAAAGCGGACTCACCCGGACGATCGCCGGCAAACCGCGGCTGGTGGCTTCGCGTCGGAGTTCCGCGACCAGCCATTCTGTAAACTCGCCTCGACCCTTCCTGTAATGGCGTGGCGGGACGAAAGGAGTAGCACTAAACAGATGTTTTGCGGGCTTGAGTAGCTCGTCAATTGAACCCCACAGGACAGGGACGCAGCGAATCTCCGGTCTGCCGCCGCGCTGATACAACGAGCTGAGAAGATCAAGCGCGCGCCGCTCGCCCTCGTCCAATCCCTCGACACAGATGAGCAACACATGGTCGAGCCAGCCATCGCCGTCCCGATCCTGGGGCAGGAAGAAACTGTGACGGTGCCCGCGCAAGGGTTTGCCGTCTGTATCCTTGCCGCTGAACTTGTGCGACACCTTGGCGGGGTCGCCATTCATCAGTCTGCGATGGATGCCCATCAACCTGCGGCGGACTTGCTCCGCGATGTCCAGGGTGGAAGTGACGAGCGGCGGCACTTTGCATTCGAGCGCATAGAGCACTCCGTTAACCGCACGACGGCGCGGGGCAAAGGTGCTTCGCGGGAGCGGGTTGAAGCAATTCGTTGGACGCGAGTACGAGACATACCGAAAGGCGGGTGGCTCTGTCCTTCGCGACCCGATCAGCTCACCAGTTGACCATGCAAGCGCTTCAAGCCAGGAGATAGGGGTCGCGCTTGCTTTTTTGCCTCGCGCTTTCCGCAGCAGCGGACGGGACTCGTACTCTGCCGGCGGCGATGGGCACGCTACGGGCACCGATTCGATGTTAGCGGAGTCCACGGCATTTTCGACAGACGGGCGCGAGTTCCAGTCGTCGCGGCCAAGTCCGGGGACGATTGCTGCTTTTACCCAGGATTCGGAGCGTCCAATGTAGTTAATCAATCCAAGTAGCTCCGCCAAGTCGCTCTGCTCATGCCCCTCCAGCATGACGTCCGGCCAGCCGGCCAATATGCGTACTTCAGGATCAAGAACCACGAAGGCGTCGAAGATTAGGCTTTTTTTTGCGGGATCTCTTTCGTTTTGGTTCAGAAAACTTCGCGTGTGAGCGGCGCGCGCCGGCGGCAATTGGAAGACTGGCGGGCGCGAGGCAAGCTTCCTCAGGATCGGCTCGAGGCGGCGCTCTGGCCAATCGGCACGCTTGCGTTTCCACGTATCGTAGACTGCGCGAAGCAGCCGGTATGGAGAAGGAGGCCACTCCGGCACGCCTTCGTTTACGTTGCGGCCCCACGGATTAGCGTGGAAGCGACCGGCTATGAACTGTAATCCGATGATCAGCATGGAAGCTAATCGCTATTCCTCGTCCGCCTCGTCCGCCAACTCTTCAACGGCCTGCTTCGTCATCGCCTTGTTCTTGGTTTTAACCTCCGTGGTCAGCTCGGTGACGGGCGGGTTGGCGAAGAGGCCCTGCCTGGAGCATTCGTCAATGTTCTTTCTGATCGCATCAAGTAATGCTTCCGCGGGGGGCATTACGAAGGCCGTCGGATTGTCGATTACGAGCTCATTTTGAAGCGTGAGATCGCACGCAGTGCGCAAGCGCAAACCACCAAACAGCAGGCGCCGGATCTTGTATAGGGCGAGCGCGATTAACAACTCTGTCGGCGATGAACCAAGGCCGTAGCCGCGCAATAGGGCCAGGTCGAGATTGAAATACGCTATGGTACGAGCTGCGGTGAACTCCGTCCGGTGGTACGGGACATTGCTGTAGACGTCTTTATCATAGAGGTTGATGGAACGAATGGTCCCGGTGGGATCGATGGGGTTGTTTTTTACTCCGCCGGAAAGCACCTCGCGTGCATCCTCCGCCTCAATGAAGCTGCTCAGCATGCGCGGAATCTTTATGCGGCCATCCTCCAGATTTGCCATGAACACGCCATGCAGCAGGGCGTTAGGGTCGAAGAAGAAAACCGCCGAAGCAACACGGCCCCAGTCAATTGGCTTCCCGACTGAATACGCTGCGCGTTCTATGAATTGCCGCCGAAAAGATTCATTCGAGATTATGAACGGAGAATTCAGACGGTGAGCTTCGACCAGCGAACTGGTCTTTGTATCGATTGCGCGATCTCCGGTCTTGCCTGCGGCACTTCCAAGGAGGCGCGCCAGAACATAGGGAACACCCCGCAATTCCGGCGCGATATCCGGACCGTCTCCGTCCAGGCAGGTATGTTCGAAACGGTTCGCCATGGATTGGGCCGACTCGACCAAAAGCATCCGCTTGCCGTCGGGCCGCTCATAAACGGCAGCGCCCAGATCGGCGAATCCCGTCGGCTGAAAGCGGTCGCCCTGTACGGGCTTTAGATCCGCGTGCATCAGCAAGCGCGGCACGTCATTGAGTTGGTCAAACATTTTGTCCTCCTGCCTGCGCCAACGACCAGTGCGTTAGTCGTGTCATACGAACCGGGAAGAGCAGACTGGCGGCGACCCGGATCCCATCGCCGCTATCCGCGAAATCTACTCGCAATGGACTCAAACCTGAAATCAGAAGCCGCCGTTGCGCGATTCGACATGCATCTGCGATACGACCAGTGCTAAGGAGCGGCAGAATCGAGGGCTCCGCGCGCGGCTTAAAAACCTGTTCTGCCGGTCCGCGCAACGTCGAGCCCGAAAAGAGCAGCTTGAGCAGCGCCCATGCCCGGGATACGGGTCTGTTCGATAGCGGACGCGACCAGCGCGAACGCAGTTCCGCGATTGCTACCCGCGAATTCGAGCCGCTCCAGTCGATCCAAAGACACCCAAAAAGCAAGTCTTCCAGCAGCGCGTCGTCAACGTCGCCGTCGAGGAAGATAGCCACGTCTTCCGGACAGAGTGATAGCGCGGCATCAAATGCGCTGCCCTCCACGGAAAGACGCTGCATATCCATCACGCGACGCACCGCAACGGAGGCGATTCTCGAAGCGAGCGAGTTTCCGACCCACGAGGTCTGAGCGGCTCCGGTGGCCCACGACCGGGGATGTGCCGGATCTACCGGCACCAGATTGACCCGGATTGAACCAACCGCGCCGGCTGAGCGAATCGAACTCAAGGCGGCGGCCAATCGAAGCTCGGCGGTTCCATCATCCGCTGCCGCGATCCACCGGGCGCTTAGACCACCAAGGGGTTGGTCGGGCATATCCCGCGCAGGGTCGCGCCGCGAAAGGAGCAGTTCGAGATTGCCTATCGAGGCGATCAGCGCCTTCACCCGTGGCGGGCCGCCGCGCAGGAGCAATTCGTAAATAGTATCGTCGATCCGCCTACGAGCCGAAGTTAGGCTCGCCGGGGTCTGCTTGCCAAGCCGCCTTAGAAACCGATCAAGGCGATGTAAGATTGGTTCCAACTCCTCGCGCAGGAGATCGCTTTCGGCGCAATAGTGGACGGGAAAGCGGCCGGCGGGAAGCGCGATGTAACTGTCGCCCCGGCGCTTGAGAAGAACGTAGCGGATGAAACTCGAGACCCCGCGATCGACTCCGAGAGAACCAACCGCTTCGGCGAACCCAATTGCGTCGGCGGCGGGATGGTTGCCGACATCAGCACGCCCCTCTGCGAAAAACGCACGTACTTCGCGATAGTTCGCGGGGCGGTCCCAGATCGGCGTCCATATCTCAGCAGTGCGCCTTTTAGACTGCTCAGCCTCGGATGACGAAGCGTATCCTATGGCGCGCGAGTGCACTGTGAACGGGCTGGCAAGGAGTCGCGTAGTGCTTACGCCGTGCCGGCGTGCGACCCCGCTCGACCAGACGATTGCCCCTTCAATCGCGAGGATAAAGTTCCACGGATTGGTGGGAAATTTTTTCTGTTCGATACCTGCGCCCTGATTGAAGCCGCCAGCACGACCGGGGTCGTGCTGGCCCACGGGTTCTATCGTTAACCCGGTAGCGGCCGTTCCAAAAAGCGCGTTCCGCAATAATCCTTCACTTATGGCAGCGGAGTCGGCGCTCATCAGCACAGCAACTCGGCGCATGAAGACGTTTGTGTATTCTAATCTGCCTTCGTTGCCTCCGGTTCCTAGAAGAGGCGGGTAGGAAGCACCAGCTTCCACACCGATGGTTACGGGCAGCATCGATCCATTCCAGCGCCCGCTCACCCAGGCGCGACCGGCACGCCAGCAGCAGAGCTTCTTTGATTGCCGCGTCCAGTTCTTTCCTATTCTCGCGGCAGGCGCGTGCCGCGGCCATTTCGGGCCACGAGAAAATGGCGTTGATCGCTGCGCCGTAATCCATTAATCGCCGGTCGTTGCTCGCAATTATGGATTCGATGCCTTCTGTTGAATTGTCATAAAATCCGCTACCGCCGTTCCACGGCGCCAAAACCGGCGTCGGGCTATACTCGTAGAAAGAACGCTACCAGTGCGTCCTGATCGAGCTTCGAATCTATTGTGAAACAGTCGTCCCCCCACCAGCCCTTTACGTCGGGATCCTTTTGCTGCGCCACGAGACGCAGCACGGCCAATCCTTTAAGCTAACCGGGTCGTCTGCCGCTTTCAACAACGCTTCGAGCAGCGCGAGGCGGAAAGGTCCGAGATCGCCCCGGTCCCTAAGGCCGAGCATTCGGGAAAGCCAACTCGGGCCGCGCTCGGCACTGCCGCCGAGGTCCATATAGACAAGATCTACCGTCGTGGCAGGTACAATCAGACCCCCGCCGAGATCCATTTCCGGGATCAACTCGCCCTCAAAAACCCCTCGTGCGAAACGCGTTGTCGTATACGGCGGCTTACGCTCGTTTGGCATCGAGCGGATTGAAAGCCGGACTTTGCCATGATGGGAAGCGGCAAGATATGCGACTAGATCGTGCCTCCTATGCATTAAGGCGAGCACGCCTGACGCGAGTTCATGACGGAACCCGGGACGCTCGTGACGGATATGATGAGGACCCTTCGCTAGAGTGCCAGATGGTGCGTTCTGATCGTTCGCGCGGACGCTTTTCTGGAAAACGTGATGAGCCTTGCCGGCATCGTGCCAGCGTGCGGCTTCAACCGCGGCCTTTTGCAAAGCAGATGGAAGACCGAGGGCCATGCCGATTTGTCCGCTTTTTGCGACGACCCCATCAGTGTGGTCCGACAGGGACATCCAATCTGTTTCGGCCCATCGGTCGCTGCCGTTCGCCTCGGGCGCAGCATTAGCCAAGGTGGGGAGCTGGACCGGGGTTTTTGAGTTGGGGTTCCAACCCTCGGTTTCCATGTAGCCGCCATCTGCGGATCGAAGCATCAGGGTCATGCCAGGATAGATTTCGCGAGGAGCGACACGACGCCAACGCTCGATAAGGCCATCCCAAACCCATGCCGCGCGACCCTTGTTGAGCAGATCGCGCATCTCAGAAAGCGGAGCCGGACACAATTCGAACCGCGTCGGCGCGGCTTGTTCGTACTCGTTTACGCCGGCGCTGATATCGCGCCAGAAGACCTGCACATCGAGGTCGGAGGTTTCGCGAATAAAGCGGGACACGTCGATATCGCGTCCGGCAAGATCGGGGGTCGTGTCGAATAGTTCAGCAAGATCTTTGGACCGGATTACACAGCCTTGGGCTGGCGCGAGGTTCACGTTCGGCAGTAACGCTGGACCGGCGAGGTCAAGGGTGGCGAGAGTTTTTCGGGCCTCAAGTAGCTCATGCAGTTCGTAAGGAGCCGCGAACCTGTCGAGCTTGTCACCCGGTGGTAAGTCGAGCCAATAGATGCTCGCGGTGTCAAATTCGCCTGCGCGATTGCATCTCCCGAAGCGTTGTACAAGCGATGGCCACGGCGCCAACTCTGTAAATAGCGTTGCGGCGGAAACATCCACGCCGGCTTCGACAACCTGTGTCGAGACGATGATCGTTCCTTCGGAAGACGGCGGAGCCAAAAGGCGATCAATGGCCGCGTTACGGTCGTTCGGCCTGAACCGTGAATGCACCAGAACCAGATGGGTTGAAAGCGCCCGCTTGTTGATCGCCTTCCGCAGTTGGTGATAAACGCTCCGAGCGCGAGCAACCGTATTGACGACGACCAGGCTCCGACTGCCAGAGCGGTGATCGCGAATGATTTCATTTGCGATATCCGCTGATTGCTCAAGCGTCGCCCCTGCGCGGTGCAGCTTCTTATGTGCATTGACGCGCCGGTGTAGTTCGGGTGCTTCGAGATCGTTTTCCGTCAGGTTAATGCTGGTCGAGTCATGCGCTGGGTCGAAGTCTACAGCCTTCAACGATTCGGGCGTGAAAGTGGCGCTCATCCATAAGGTCGAAGTAGGACCGATTGTGCCGAACCGCTCTCGGAATGCGTGAAGCTGTGCCGTCGAAGCCAGTCCGCTGCCTATCAACTGAACCTCGTCAACGACCCAGCGGCAGTCGTTGTTAAGCAGACCGAAGTGCATCGGCCAGCGATAACGGCTCATTCCATAGCCACGATTGAGGGCTCGCGAAAGGAGCATGTCCTGCGTTCCAATCGCGATCGCGTCACGCTCGGGAAAGAGGTCCCACCGATCCGCCTCCTCGCCACCCATTAGCACCGTAACCCCAATTTTGTTTTGCAAATCGAGGCAGTCCAGCCAACCGACGATCGCATCGCGCGTCTGCTCGACCAGCACCCGCATCGGCAGGCAATAAATCAGGCGTCGTGGTGTCTGCCTGCGGATGGACTCGTCGGCGAATCTTCGCTGCCAAAGCCATGCGAAGAACGCCGCCGCAGTCTTGCCTGCGCCGGTCGCCACGTTGACGAAGACTCGCGAGGATTGGGTTACTGCGAGCCGTTCCTGGTACGGGAAGGGTGGCCGACCCGTCGTCTCCAAGAACAGCTCGCGAAATGAGGGCACTCCACTATCCCCTTCAGCGCGCTTGCCAAGCGCGGTTGTCCAAACGCCCGCCTACTTCAAAACGCACCTAATCCGAGAGCGCCGCTGCGGTTGCCGAAATGAGTCAGCGGCACGAATGGGCGCGAGTAAGAGTGCGCGTTCCGGTGTTGCCTCATGCAATATAAGCCTAACTTGACCCAATTCGTCAAACTGCCGACTAATAATCCTGAGCGAAGTCGAAGAGCCTGTCCTGAGTCTGCCGAAGGAAATCAGCGCGAAGCGATTCATTTTCTGCCGGCCCGTCCATACTTACCGCAGCGGGTCAAGATCGGCGCGTCACCATCGATGTGTGGTGCGATTCTCTCGGCGGTCCCTCTCCCGCGCCCCTTCGGCCTGTGGCTCTCAGGGCGCGACCTTGTATCTTTAAACCAGAGCCGCAAGATAGAAAAGGGCGCGGTAGACCGCAACGACCAAGGTCTCACAAGGCCGGGGGAGAGCAAGGGTCGCCGGGCCCGGATAACCAAGCGTCCGCAGCCCGAACAGTCGACAG
>DASZGF010000184.1:0-58079 GCA_035939115.1 Binataceae bacterium (SeqCode) | reverse complement strand
CGCCATCGCGGCGATATCCTCCGGCTTGCCTGCGCGCGGAATCGGCTGCTGGCGCGCCATATTGCGGCGAGCCTCCTCCTCGCCGCCGCGCATTCCACGATAGACGAGCGGGGTGACAATTCCCCCCGGGCAGATGCAGTTGACGCGAATACGATCATGGCCGAGTTCGATGGCCGCGCTTTGAGTGAGGCTCACCACCGCGGCTTTGGCCGCACAGTAGGCATGAAGTCCGGCGGCGGGCCTGAGGGCCCCAACAGATGCGGTCGAAATGATCGAGCCTCCATCCACCTTGCGCATTGGCTCGATCGAATACTTGATACCCAGAAAGACTGCGCTGGTGAGGATGACGAATGTCTTGTCCCAGTCGTCAGCAGTGGTGCCGGTGAGGCTGCCGGTCGCGCCGCCGATACCGGCGTTGTTGAAGGTGATATCGAGCCGTCCGTACTCCTTGAGCGCACGATCGAACAGCGCTTTCACGTCTTCGTCGCTGCCTACGTCGGTGTATTGAAACACGGCACTTCCACCGCCAGCGGTGATTTCCGAGATGGTTTCCTCACCGGCCTGCGAATTCAAGTCGGCGACAACCACGGCTGCTCCCTCCCTGGCAAAGCGGACCGCCGTAGCGCGGCCCATACCACTGGCCGCACCGATTATTACCGCAACTTTTCCGTCTAGCTTTCCCATAATCCCTCCCGCGTTCTCCTGGGTCGCCGCTCAATGAGAGTGCCGGCTCTGCTTCGTTCGCCGACCAGCATCGCCTGCCGTTGTCCAACCACTGGAGCCAATAGCATGCGTTGATCCGGTCGATTACTTTTCGTCGGTCGCCCTCAGTAGTCCATCGTCCTGTACTCTCAGCAAATCTCCGTGCCCAGTCTTCAGCCGTAGCTGCAGGGATCCTCTGAGGGGTGATGGAAGAGGGGCAGGAAAACGCCGCAACCAAGTCTCTGGACCATAGACAAAAACTCCTTAACGAAGGGAAGTATTGTCGGGCGCCGGGGCTCTTTCAAGCGCTGACCGGGCTGACGGTTGGTCGATTCGAACATTGGCCAAATCAAGGTCCACTTGCGAAGGTGACGGCGGCCGGGTACGTCGCTATACTTTCCAGATTCGAGGATGGCGGAAACCCGGCAGGTGTCCGTGTGCAGAAAGCCTTCGGGCAGATCCTCGACAATCGAAGGCGCTCGAGCATCGGCGATGAATCCTTTGCTTGAGCTAGCCGGGGACTGGACGCGGTCAAATTCGAGCAGAGTCAAGAGGTGAAGCATGGTCATCGTCGCAGGAACATTAGAGGTGGACCCCGATCAACGTGAGGCGTTTCTCGCTGGTCGCATCGAGGGGATGCGCACGTCCAGGGCGGAGGCTGGTTGCCTGGAGTATACCTTAAGTGCCGACCCGACCGATCCCGGGCGGGTGATGCTCTTCGAGCGCTGGGCGCGTCGGGAAGACCTCGACGCTCACCTGGCGGCGGCGCGAGCGCGCCCCGCATCGCCGGGCCCCGCCATCGCCCCCAAGGCGGCTTCGATCTTCGTCTACGACGTCACCGGAGAACGGCCGTTGGGGAGGTGATCATATCTGGCCCGCAAGAAGCGAAGCGTGTGGCTTTGTGTGGAAGCGACTACATGCATCTGGCCGACCCTCAGGCGCTGTGCGCGGGACACGTCGGAAGTTCGCTGGCCTGGACGGACGGCGGTAGCTGTGGTCCGGCGCGGCCCGCGCGTGTGTAGATCTGCTGCCTTCTATTGACCGCTTTGGCGACGCCAGGCCTGCAGGGGTTCCACCGAGCCTACCGACTCCGGTTTCCCCGAGGACGGAAGCGGCCGCGATCCTGGTTTGACTTCGAAGGCCGAGGTGAGGTTCAACTCCTTGCCGAACTCGCGCAAGGCGGGCATTACTTCCGACGCGATCAACTTAAGATTATTGACGCGGTGCTTACCCTCGATCGGCCCGTCGTTCTGCCACAAAATGAGCGCGCCCGGCCGCAGCACTTCCATCACGACTTTAAGCTTGGGGATTACCGTTGTGGGTGTGCCGCAGATTATCCCGAAAACCCTCTCTACCTCAGGCAGCGCGCTCAACATCAGTTTGCGCGTCGCGTCCACGTCCACCGCCTTTTCTTGCCAGACCTTTGAACGGGTATCCACTTGCGCGCCGGACACGCCTTCCCGGCCCGGTGCCGCGGCGGCGGGACTGAATGGACTGGCGTTGGCGGATCGGGTCGGATCGCTGAACTGGGTCGCCATTCGCCGCGTGGCGAGCTTTGAATTGTACCCCGGCGGAAAAGCGTGTTCGGGCCGCGAGAACAGGCTGTACCCGACCCCGGCGCCGCCGTAAACGTCGAACTTGGCAATTTCGCGGGCCTTTTCTTCCGTCTCCCCAACATACACCTTCTGCATATAGCCGAAGTTTTCAGGTCCGACCTGGTAGCCTTCTGCGGCTGCAACGTCCCGGTACATGTTCCAAAGCTCCACCGTGGGCTCCAGAAAAGTAGCCAGCGCAACGTAGGGGTAACGCATCTTCGCGCACCATTCCGCGGTTTCCGGACTGAGCACACCCGGAATCCAGATGGGCGGATGCGGCTTTTGCATCGGCACCGGCCATGGATCGACAAAGCGATAATTAAAGTGCTTGCCCTCGTAGCGGAAGGGGCCAGGCTGGGTCCAGGCCTTGATGATAAAATCATGGGCCTCGGTGAACAGCTCGCGGTTGTAGGCGGGATTGGCGTTGTGCGCGAACTGCTCGCTGCCTGCGCCGCGTACCCATCCCGGCACCAGCCGGCCGCCGGAAATCACGTCGATCATGGCCAGCTCTTCCGCCAACCGCAGCGGATTTCCCAACGGCAGCGGATTACCCAACAGGACGATCTTCACCTTCTTGGTAATCCGCGCCAGGATCGAGGCCTCGACATCCATCACCGAGCCCATGCAAAAGGGTGTACCATGATGCTCGTTGAGGGCCACGCCATCGAATCCCAGTTCCTCGCATAGCACCTTTTCGTCCAAGTACTCATTATATAGCTCGCGGCCCTTGGCCGGATCGAAATAGCGGTTGGGCGTTCCGAAGAAGCCCCTTTTTATGATTTGCTCATCGGGGAAATAACGATATGGGCGTTCAGTGAAATAACCTAAATGCATGGCGACTACTCCTGCATACCCAACTATCCTAAAGGTCTAAGTCCGTTTCTCAATTATCCCGCTCATGTTCGCACCAATACCCCACGTTTCGCAAACGCGGCGGTGAATCCGTTTGCCCCGGTGCGAAGGCCGGGATGCTGACCGCGCCTCACCTGGGCTGACAGCGAGGAGCAAAAGAGGACCGGCATTTCGAATCCCCTCGGTTCCACCAACGAGGCACTGCTGGGGCGACGCCTAAAATCCAGGCCGGTTTGCGTTGGCCTGCGCAGCGGTTCTGCGGTAATGGATCCGTTATCTCGACTTCCAAGCTGAAAGCCACCAGCGCGAGGAGAAACGCTATGCCACTGGACCATTTTGTGACGTTGGGCCGTTCCGGGCTCCGGGTCAGTCCGTTCTGCCTGGGCGGCATGACCTTTGGCGAGGAGCGCGGATGGGGCTCAAGCGCCGCGGTGTCGGAGGGGATCATCGATCGGTATCTCGATTGCGGCGGCAACTTCATCGACACGGCCAATTCCTACAACCGCGGACACTCCGAGAAGATCATCGGCGATCACGTCGGATGCCATCCCGCGCGCCGCAATCGGATCGTTATCGCCACCAAGTTCAGCTTCAACCTTTTCCCCGGCGATCCCAACGCCGGCGGCGCCAACCGCAAGTCGATAATCGCCGCTTGTGAAGAATCGCTCCGGCGCCTGCGCACTGCCTATATCGATCTTTACTGGATGCACTACTGGGACCGGTTCACGCCGATCGACGAGACGATGCGCGCGCTTGAGGACCTGGTGACGGCCGGCAAAGTCCGGTACCTGGGCTTTTCCGACACCCCGGCATGGAAGGTTGCGCAGGCGCAAGTAACAGCGGTGTTGCAAGGCCGTACGCCGCTAATCGCTTTGCAAATCGCCTACTCGCTGCTTGAGCGCACCGTCGAGGGCGAGCTGATCCCGATGGCGCGCGAGTTGGGCTTGGGCGTGACTCCTTATGGTGCGCTCGCTTCGGGCGTTCTGAGTGGCAAGTATACTCGCGCCAACGCCGCGCAGGCTGAGCCGCGGCGCGGCGCGATGGTAACCGGTGCGCTGACGGAAAAAACCTTTCACCTGATCGACATCGTCAACAACGTTGCGCGCCAACTGGAAACTACCCCGGCGCGCGTTGCGCTTGCCTGGGTGAATTCGCGGCCCGGCGTTGCCTCCACGATCATCGGAGCACGCACGATGGAGCAACTCGAAGAAAATCTCGGCGCGCTCGACTTGCGGCTGTCACCAGAGCATGAAGCTGCGCTGGGAGAGGCGTCCCGGCCAAAGCTCAATTTTCCGGCCGGCTTTCTCGCCGTCGTGGGACCGCATCCTTACGGCGGGACTACCATCAACGGACAGACTTTCCCGCTCTCCCCGTTCGCGCCCAAGAACGACGCTGAACGCTTTTAAATCAGTTAGGCGGGTTCCTTGCAAAGAAAAAGGAGGGAGCTCCAGATGTCTAATGAACCAACGGCATTCCACGCCGCCATGGAAGACAAGGGCGCCTACAATAAGTATGCAACAATACCGGCAGGCGGTGCTGCTTTGGCACTGCCGCTATTAGGAAAGGCGGTGTCGAGACTAGAACTCGATCCCAGCGATCAACCTGTCGTGATGGCCGATTATGGGTCGTCGCAAGGGAAAAATTCCCTGGTTCCCATGCAATTCGCAATCAGAGGCCTGCGGCAGCGCCTCGGTCCAGATCGCCCAATTTCTGTGTTTCACATTGACCAACCGTCGAACGACTTCAATACGCTGTTCAAAGTTCTGGATGCTGACCCGGACAGATATGTCTTGTACGACCCCAACGTATTTCCCTGTGCAATCGGAAGATCATTTTACGAGAAGGTCCTACCGCCGGGCTCAGTCCATCTCGGGTGGAGCTCGTACGCGGCGGTGTGGCTGAGCCGCATCCCGGCGCTCATTCCGGGTCATTTCCATCCACTCGGGGCCACCGGCGCCGTGCGCGACGAGTTCGACCGTCAGGCGGCGCAGGATTGGGAAACCTTCCTCTCGTTACGAGCCAGAGAATTGCGGCCTGGAGGCCGCTTGGTCATCGTGCTCCCGGGACGCGCTGATGATGGAATCGCGGGGATGGAAAATATTATGGACCAGGCGAATGCCGTGCTCGTGGAAATGGCCGCTGATGGCGCGATTAAGGCCGAGGAACGCGCGCGAATGGTGGTCGGGTCCCATTCCCGGCGCAAAAGCGACCTCCTCGCGCCATTCGCGCGCGACGGGAACTTCGAGTATTTGACCGTGGAAGACTTTGATATGTCCGCGTTCCCGGACGTTGCATGGACCGACTACGAACGGGACGGGAACAAGGAAGCCCTGGCAACCAAGCAAGCGCTGTTCTTCCGCTCAATCTGGATGCCCTCACTTGGATCCGCGCTCGACCGCGTGCGCTCCGGCGACGCCGAGGCGCTCCGCATTTTTGCAGACCACCTGGAGGCTGGCCTCAAGCGGCGCCTGGCGAGCCACCCCGTGCCGATGCGCCCTCTCGTGCAGACCATCGTTCTTGCTAAGCGGTCTTGACGCCCTTGCGGCCAGCCCATCGCCTTGCAAAGGTCCTTCCAGCCAGGGCTAGCTTTTTCCAGGCACCCGTGTCGGACGGATATCGCAACAATCACGGGGTGTGGCAGAACGACGGATTTGGGCGATGAGCTTGGAAAGCCTACCGACAGCTCGGAGCGCTCGGTCAAATCTGCTGCGCTAAGCGAGCGACCTATTCTGCTGGCACAGTCATCGATCAACTTACGTCCCGTGACGGCCCACAATATTGCGCGCAGCCATCACCTGTGGTCCCGATGGCCGGACTTCAGTCACCTGGCCAGCCAGCCGATCATCGTGGATGAAATTGAGCACCACGTCCGCGATCGAATCCGGTTGAAGAAGATTCTGCGGCTTTACGGACTTGAGTTCCGCCTTATTGCGGGTATCAAGCATCCGCGCCACCATCGGCGTGTTTGTGATCCCTGGGCAAACACAATTGACGCGGATACCATCCTTTTGCCAGTTCACCAGCGAGTAAGTTAGATGGACCACTCCAGCCTTCGCTGCGGCATACACCGGGTCCAGCGGCATCGGATAGATTCCAGCCATCGAAGCGGTGTTGACGATCACGCCCCCGCCACCCTGCTTCATCAGGGGATAGGCCAGATGGCACCCGAGTATCACGGCTTGAAGATCGACGTCGAGCACCCGGCGCCAGACTTCAAGCGCGACTTTCGGGAACCCCGGCGGCGGCAAGGCGAGACCGGCGTTGTTGTATAAAATATCGAATCGGTTGAAGCGGGAAAGGACCGACTGCAACGCCGCACTCATCTGCTCCGCATCGGTGACTTCGGCCTTGGCGAAAGCCGCGCGTCCGCCTTTGCGCTCGATCAGGCTGACAGTCTCTTCTCCCATTCGATCATTGAGATCGACGATCATAATCGAAGCACCCTGCGCCGCTAGGCGCAGCGCGGTGGTTCGTCCTATTCCCGATCCGCCTCCGGTGATGGCGGCCACTTTGCCTGCTGGATCCATATTCTCACTCCTGCCCCTTCGTCGAATGTACGTGTTGCATGGTCAAGACTGCAAACCTCGCCGGTGTCCAACTCGCAAACCTATGATGGCATGTCGGGAGCGAACCTGTCTGCCGGCGCTTCAATCATCAGTAGAGCCGAATTGCGCCCAATGCGCTCAGACCAGGTATCCGGCGTCTACGCCAATGACCTGGCCAGTAATCGCAGAGCCCTGATCGGAAGCAAGCAAAACGGCGATTGGGCCATATTCGTCGGGGTAAAGAACCCGCTTCAAGGCGGTCTTGTCCACGACTTTCTTACGTACCTCTTCAACGGTCGCAAGCTTATACCAACGCGCCATCTGCTCCCAGTCCAAAGCCCGGCTCTCGGTAAGACCCGCGGAAATTACATTGATGTTGATTCCATAAGGCGCGACCGCGTAGGCCATCGAGCGCGTAAATCCAACCAGCCCATGCTTGGCCGTCGCGTAGGATACCGGTCCCATTCCATGATGATCCCCGCCGCAGGAACCGATATTTATGATGCGTCCCCACTTTTGTTTTAACATGCATGGTAGTGCGGACTTTGTCGTATAAAAGGCCTGGATCAGGTTAAGGAAGATATTATCTTCGAACGCCCGCGGATCATGATCGAGCGGATTGAGCAGGTCGCCGTCATGGATCGTTCAGCCAGCGTTGTTCACCAGGATGTCAAGACCGCCGAGATCTTCGGCTGCCCGCATGACGCCGGGACCAATTGCTTCCCTACTCATCAAATCGAGCACAAGGCATATACCACGCCGACCCGACGCCGCGATTTCGTTCGCAACTGTTTCCAGTTCAGTTTTTGAACGGGCCGCTACCGCCACATCGGCGCCGGCTTTCGCCAGCGCCAGCGCGATGGATCTGCCGATGCCGCGGCCTCCACCCGTGACCAAAGCCCGGCGGCCGTCCAGGTCAATCAGATGTCCCACGTTTATTTTCCCTGTTCAGCTGCCACAACGTTTAAGCGGAATTTCCGTTTTGACTCCCCGATTCAGACTCGGCTTTAAAACAAAACGGGCTGCGTCGGCAAGGTCTTCGCAATGCCCAAATCGCAACGCGCACCTGGTTGTCTTTCGAGTCGACTCCGCTTATATGAGACTCAGGCGCTCTTTTCATTTCCCCTGGCGTGTCGCGTTTATAGGGCAGAGGGCGAGGCAGAACATGTCAGATGCGTCAGCCGTAACCGTTGTCAATTTCTATAAACATGCGAGGTGAACGTAATGGAATACAACGTCATCGACGCTGATGGCCACGTTCTCGAACCACCCGACCTATGGGAGAGCTACATCGACCCCAGGTTCCGGGAAATTTGCCCCAAGCTGCTGATCACCGAAGACGGCCGCGAAGTTTTGCGGATCGAAGGCGATGACGCAATCGACCTTGGGCGTGGCAAGAAACCGCTGAAGCTCGGCGGGCTTGGGACGTTTGGCGCACGCGCAGGCGGCGTAAAATCATTTCGCGTTGCCTATCTGGACGGCAAGCCTGGAGGCTTCGACCCGCACGTTCGTATTCCGGATATGGACGCCGAAGGAATCGACGCCGCGTTTCTTTATCCGAGCCTCGGCCTGTTTCTTGGCGCCACCAGGGATCCGGAATTTTCGGCAGCTGTCTGCCGCGCGTACAACCGTTGGCTGGCGGATTATTGCAAGCCCTATCCGGATCGTTTGTTTGGCGCCGCGATGCTGCCGATTCAATCCGTCGACCACCTGGTTGATGAGATGGTGTTCGCGGCGAAGGAATTAGGCTTCCGCTGCGGGTTTATCCGTCCCAATCCTTACAATGGCCGTGTCCTGCACGATCCTGCTTATGACCCATTGTGGGCTGCGGCACAGGAGATGGACTTTTCCATTGGCATTCATGGCGGCTCTGAAAGCGGACAGCCAACGCTCGGTTTCGACCGTTTCACGAAGGGCTTCGCCGTGCGTCACCTGGTGGCGCATACGTTCGAGATGATGGCGGCGGCAACGAGCCTGATCATGTGTGGGGTTTGCGATCGGTTCCCAAAACTTCGCATCGCATTTCTCGAATCGGGCGGTGGATGGATGGCAGGATGGCTGGATCGCATGGACCGCCATTTCGACGACGTCGGCATGAACGACACCAGACTGAAGACTCGCCCAAGCGAAATCTTCCGCCGACAATGTTTTATCTCGTTCGAGCCGGTGGAAGGTTCGCTCAAACATCTGGCGAATTATATCGGTTCTGAGAACATCCTGTGGGCGACTGACTATCCGCATGCCGACGGGTTTCCGGATGCGCCCAACATGATCAAGGGGATGGGGCTGGCGCCGGAAACGCTGGCCAATGTCCTGGCTGGAGGCGCAAAACGTTACTACAACCTGCACTGACGCAGCGCTCCAATCATCAGTTGGGCTGAATTGCGCCGATGCGCTCAGACCCGGTATGGGCATCGACGCCAATGACCTGGCCCGTGATCGCGAAGTCCTGGCCGGACACCGGCTACACGGCGACCGGACCGAATACGTCCGGGGTCAGGAAACCAGGTGCCCGACACCAAAACTTATTCTGGAGGCCGCCTTATTCAGGAATTCACGTCCTTTTTCATCGGTGGCAGCTGCATTCTCACTTCGCTTTGAACCCGTGCATGTTTTGGGGTCCCCAGAAGGCACGCATCTCGACCACCTTTCCCTGATCGTCGAAGCGAAAGGTATCGATGATCTCGATCCTTTTTTCACCGGTCGGATCGAATAGAGCCGTAAACGCAAAGGCCGCATGATTGGCGCGCGCACGGACCCCACCTTCGAGCCGCAGCTTCGCCCCTCCATTCATAGCTCGTGTGTAGAAATCACGGATCGCCGCGCGTCCCTTTATAATTTGCGCTCCAACCGGATCTTCGACGGTCCCATTCTCGGCGAAGAGTTCGACAGCTGATTCCGGATCGTTTTTGTCGAACGCGGTGACATAATCGTGAACGGCACGAATCATTTCTTCCTCAGCCGGCATAGGATCTCCTTCAGGTGTCGACGCTGCGTCCGTGAAGATTCTTTTCGGTCGCAACACTACAAATTCGGTTGCAACACTGCAAGCAGCCGCCAAACTCTAAACGAGACTGGAATAAATCCGGCCGCTCCCGGAATCCGAACCGCGGCTGATGTTAGCGGCCTCGGTGACGTGATGTCCGCGAATGGGTGAAGGTGGGTGCGGTTTCTTCACGCTCTGTCGCGAGCGCGGCTTGCAGCAGACCGAGCGCCGTGGCTGGATCGTCCGCATAGCGGAAGAGATTGAGATCTTCGCGGCTGATCATGCCGTGACGAACGAGCGCATCGAAGTTGATGATCTCGTTCCAGTAGTCCGAACCGTAGAGAAGAACCAGGATCCGGCGATCCAACTTCCCAGTTTGCTGCAGAGTCAGTATCTCCGCCATCTCGTCCAAGGTGCCGAAGCCTCCGGGAAAGACCACCAGCGCACGCGCGAGGTGCGCGAACCAAAGCTTGCGCATGAAAAAATAGTGGAACTCGAAGGACAGCCCGCGGGTAATGTAGGGGTTGGGCCGCTGCTCGTGCGACAATCCTATGTTGAGGCCGATAGTCCTTCCGCCCGCCTCCGAGGCGCCGCGATTTGCGGCTTCCATAATTCCGCCCCCTCCGCCCGTGCAGACCGTGTATCGGTTTCCGTGCGAGGCGAGACTCCTGGACCACTCGGTCACGAGTCGCGCGAGCTCTCGGGCTTCCTCGTAATAGCGACCGAGCGGGCCGTCTGGGGCAAGCTTGGCCGACCCGAAGAAAACGATAGTGTCGTGGACCTGCTCGCGTCGAAAATTCCGCAGCGGCTGGAGGTACTCCGCCAGTATGCGCAGCGGGCGAGCGTCCTCGCTCTCCAGGAACTTCTCATCCTTGTATCCAAGCGGAGGGTGCTTCACCTCGCGCGGCTTCATGAAGACGCGACCCGAGCGAAGTCGACAAAACCACGCTCGACGTTGGTGTCAACGAGCTCGACGCGAACGCGATCGCCAACGTCAAGACCTTGGTGGCTGCGCACGACCTTACCCTCCGTGGCGGGCTGAATGATTCGGACCCACGTCCCCTTCTCCGAAGCGCCGGTCACAATGGCGTCGAATTGCTCGCCGATCCGTCGCTGCAGGAGAAGTGCGGCGGCGGACTTTTGCACCAGCCTCTCAACCCTGGCGGCGGCGTCCTCTTTTTCCGTGCAGTGTCGAGCCAATTCGCCAAGCTCCTGGCCGCTATAGGGCACCGCTTGTCCCTCAATCGCGGCTTTCAGCAAGCGCTGCGTTACGAGATCTGGGTAGCGCCGGTTCGGAGCGGTGGAGTGCGTATAGTCTTTCACAGCGAGCCCGAAATGTCCCTCCGCTCTATGACCAGGAAACTTGAGCACGTACTCACCACGGCCCAGGAGTTTGATCACGGCTAGCGAGAGATCTGGAAAACGCGCAGGATCGGCCTGGCGGCGTTTCACGAGGAAGTCCTCGAGAGCCCTGATATCGGGCTGCGAGGGTAAACGCGCACCAAAGGCGGCAGCCAGCTCGACGATCCGATCCCAACGCTCGGGGACGCGTAGCACCCGGCGCAGCGAAGGAAAGCCCCTGCGCTCCAGGTACTCGGCGGTCACCCCGTTACCCGCGATCATGAATTCCTCGATCAGCTCCTCGGCCCGATTCTTTTTCTCGGACCGCAGATCGGCCAACGCGTCGCCGTCGAACACGGGCCGCGTCTCGATCGTTTCCAAACTCAACGCGCCATGTTCATGCCTGAGCCGCTTCATGGATTGTGCAACCCGATCCTGGATTCGGAGCTGCTCGCCAAGCCCCGGTACGGACGACATCTTCGCTAAATCCGGTGAGGTTCCTTCGAGCCATGCGGAGACGCCGTTGTAGGCGAGCTTCGCGTGATTGACCACGACCGCCCGATAGATGTCCGATGCGTTCACAACCCCATCGCCACCACTAACACCCATCTCGATGACAACGGCGAGCCGTTCCTGGCTCTCGCCAAGCGATGTTAAGTCCGTCGAGAGCTTCTCGGGAAGCATCGAGAAGATTTCGGCGGCCGTGTATACCGAGGTTGTATTAGCCCGTGCATGGCCATCGATCGCCGAGCCTCTTTTGACGATCGCGTCGACGTCTGCAACCGCGACGAGGATCTTCACCGCGCCGCCCGCCATCGGCACAGCGACCGTGAGCTGATCGAGATCGCGCGAATCATCGTTGTCGATCGACGTCCAGAGCAGGTTCCGAAGGTCACGGAAAGAAGGATCCGCCTCGGCGGGTTTGCCGATAGCATCTATCTCTACGAGAACCGCGGCCGAGAAATCCGGCACCAAGCCCCGTTCCAGCATCGCTCGTCGCGCGATGCCCCTCAGCTGGTCTCTATTAGGATTGATAGCCCGATTCATTGGCGGGATCGTACTCCCCGTTCAGCTTGCCTAACAAACGTGGTGTCGCGAATCGAGACTTTCGGTAAGTGAGAGCCAAGGCTCTGGGCACGCCCGCAGGATCATGGCTCCTGATCAGAGTGTGACTCACGCGGGTCGCAGCTCACAGGCATCAATCGGACCGTACCACTAATTTAAGTCAATCCGGTACAGGCGCTCGACATTGCTGTAAACGATCTTCCGCGTCACGTCCTCGGGGACTGTGGCAAAGTTCTGCTCAATCACTTTGCGTGAGTCGGGCCAGGTCGAATCGGTGTGGGGATAATCCGACGCCCACATGAAGTTGTCTTCGCCGAAAAACTTGTACAGCGCGACGCCCGGGGGATCGTCCTGGAAGGTGGCCCAAAGCTGCCGCCTGGCGTACTCACTGGGCTTAAGCGGCGGCTGATCCGATAAGAAGCCGGTCTCATAGTTGCGATCCAGCCGGTAAAGAAAATACGGGATCCAGCCGATGTCGTTTTCAGTGGAGACCAGGCGCAGCATGGGGAAACGTTCGCACACGCCTCCATGCAGCATGATCGCGAGCGAACGCTGGGTCTCGGTAACGTAGTCGATCCGAACCGTGATCTGGGCGGTGCGGTCGAGCTGTCCTGGCTGTTGCTTCTTTGCGGTGGTAATGATGTGGAGCGATATGGGCATACCCATATCGCAGGCCGCGGACCAGAACGGATAGTACATCGGGCTGTCGTAGGTGACGGCGGGATCATTGGAGATCATCGCCCCGCGCAGACCCATCTTCGTGCAGCGCTCCAGTTCCTTCAGCGCCGAAGGCACGTCCGCCAGCGAGATCAGCGCAATTCCGAACAGCCGCTTGGGATTGGCCGAGCAATACTCCGCAAGCCAGTCATTGAACGTGCGGAAGCATGCCATCTGCAGTTCGGGGTCCTGGATGCCATACAGCGGCATCCCGTTGCTGGTGTACAGCACCTCGGCGAGCACCCCGTCCACATTCTGGTCCTTGATGCGTTCGTTCGGATCCCATCCACCCGGGCGGCCGCCTTCGTATCCCTTGCCGTAATGTTCGCGTAATTCCGCGCCGCGCTTGCCGGCCGCAAACAGGGCCGCGACCGGGAACTCGGTGCAATCGGGCGCCGAGATAACCCACTTGCCGCTGTCGTTGCGGACTACCTTGGGAGCGCGTTGGCGGTACTTTTTGTCCAGCCGCGTCTCCCACAAGTCGGCGGGCTCCACGACATGCGAATCGGCCGAGATAATGCGTAGATTCTCCATCGTTGCGTCCTCCCTGTTTCGAGCGCGTGAGCCATCTCCTGCAGCTGCGCCTGCTTTAGCAAGTATCGGGTCTGCGCGCCAACCGGTCTTCAGTCATCAGCATAGGGAACGCGCGGGGTCCGAGGGTTTGCGCAGGCGGGCCAGCTGCGGAGAGTGCCCCGTCAGGCTTTCGTTTCCCTCAGCGAAGAGGTTCTCTGCTGTCATCTCCGGGCCGGACGCCAAAGAATCCGCTTCCTAAACAAAATGTTTGCATGAAAATAATACAACGAGTAGGTTTAATCGCACGCCGCCCTGTGCCGGCGTACTTGATACCCGTGCCTGTGGGCCGTGGGTACGGAGGTGGAAATGAACAAACTCTTCGTTGTCTTGACTGCCGGATGCGCGCTGCTGGCCGCTGCTATCTCGCCGGCGCCGTGCGCCGAGATCGTGGGCACGGTCCTCGACGCCAACGGCAACGCGGTGCCGGGTGTAAGGGTAAGCACCACCACCCAGGACGGCCAGAGGATCGGCGACGCCGTTAGCGATGGTCAGGGCGCCTACGCGATCGACGATGTCTCGTCGGGGCTGTACTACATCACGCTCGCGCCCCCCGCCGGCAGCGATCTTCACGGCCAGAGCGTGGCGAGTTATGTTGGCGGCACGGGGCTGACGGTCAATTGGGCGGTGGCGCCGGGCCGCGAACCGGTGGCTGCGGCAATGCCCGGTGTCAACAACGACAACCCCGGCATATCCGCGATTGCCGCCGCGTCCAAACCCCACCATCCGCCGCATGGGTGCAAGGGGATGCCCGGACCGCCCTGCGGGCCCAAGAAGTCCAAGAAGCGCGGTAACGACTGACCGCACCGTAGTTTGGATCCGGTGCCGACATTTTGGAATCGGGCCAAGAGATGTCGCTCGGGAGCGCGTGGCGCTACCGAGGTCAGGATGCGGCGACCATCGGGAGCACAGGATGCACAACTGATTGTGTAGCGCCGCCAGCTTTCCCATCCCAGCGTGGATATTGGCAGCTCAGTTAACTGCAGCCGGTGATTACCAGCCGGGCTGCATCGCCAGGGAAACGTCTTCTCGATTGAGAGCGGCGTAGGCCCAAACCCTTGGGTAGCTGCTGGTTTGGGCCACGCTATCAAGTCCTCACGCCAGGCATTCTCGAACTGCTACACCGCATCATTTGTAGTCGCTTGTGCTAACGATCCCACGCAGGAGACGAGCGAAGGCGTACGGTCTGTACGATTGACGAATAGTGCGACCGTCACCGAAATGGCAGCGGGCTTTTAGTAAGGACTTTAATTTTTAACGGTGCTCTCTCGTTACAGATAAACAGGTCTCTGGGGCGTGCACGAATACCCTCCGTCCCGAGAAGTGGCTCCGCCAGCGTGTGGTCGATTGGGGAGCGTAGAGCAAAGGACAAAGCATCGAGGAGAAGCAGATTTATGAAGGCTAAGACTCTGATTGTTGGGTTTATGTTTGCTAGCGTACTTGCTCCCGTTCGAGTTTCCATGCTGGGGCCGGTCGGGGTGCCCGCCATGGCCGCGGACGGAGGCAGCGATGTCACCCTCCAACACGACGGCGGCGCGCAGGACGATTTCTTCCGCCATCGGATCCAACCGGCCGGCGATACGGCGGAGCGCGGCGATGACCGCGACGATCATGATGACGGTGATCATCACGATCGTGATCACCACCACCATCATCATCGGCATCACCACAGCGGCGATCATGATGAAGGCGATGATGATGGCGGCCACGGCGATGACTGAGCATTAGCTGCAAACTACCGCGCAATTAGCTGCGGGCTTTCTTCAGGGCAGCACCTGCGCTGCACGGCGAGGTTCCGAACAACAGGATTTGCGGCGACCGGCCTGCCGGGTCGATGAAGCTGCGACGCGGCGGCGCACCGAAACGACGGCAGGAGCGGCGCGAGGCAAAAATGAGAAGCGCATATCGATCGGCTAAATGGCTGCCCGCAGCCGCGCTGGCCTTGCTTGTGACCGGCTGCGCGCCCGGCAACAACACGACCTCTTCAGCGGTGCCCGCGGACCGGGGTCCAGCGGATGGACCGGCTGCCACCGGGGAAGTAAATGCGGCCGCGGCACCGGCCTCGGATCAGTCCGGCACGCGGCGGACCACGCTGGGGCCCGCGGCAGACTCAACCGTGCCGCCCGGATTTTCGATCGCGAGCGGGTTGCCGAATTCGGGCGGGTTTCCGGTTTCGGGCGGGTTTCCGGTTTCGGGATTGAAGAGCTCTCAGGATCAGTTGCGGCTGGAACGGCTGTGGCGCGAGCGCGCCGCAGATGGCTCTTCGGCGGATTTCGCACTGGGCCCCGGAGACGTGATCGAAATTTCGGTGCCGGTGGTCGCGGAACTGAAGGACCGCACCGAGCGGGTGGCGGGCAACGGCACCATCTCGCTGCCCTTTGTCGGTACCATTCCAGCCGCCGGCTTGACCGAAAAGCAACTCCAGGCGGAACTTACCGAGCGCTTGTCGGCGATCATGTACCGCCCGCAAGTCGATCTCTTCGTCAAACAGTATCACAGCCGCCAGGTCGCGGTGGTGGGCCAGGTGGACAAGCCGGGACTCTACGATCTGACCGGTCCCGACGAAAGCCTGCTCGACATGCTCAATGACGCGGGCGGTATCAATAAGGATGCGGCCCAGCGCGTCCTGTTCATCCCGGCGCACGAAAATCACGACCGCGGGCCTAACGCCGCCCCGCCCGCCGGCAGCCGCGCGCTTACCGCCGCCTCGGTGCAGGCCCAGGACGTTGGAGATCTGATGCGCATGCACCATCCGATCGAGATCGGGCTGTCCGGCCTCAGCCGCGGCTCTGACCCGGCGGCGCTGGCGCTGCCGGCGCGGCCGGGCGACATGCTGGTGGTGCCAGGCGCGGGCGAAGTCGTGGTCGAGGGCTGGGTGGACAAGCCCGGCAGCTACAAGATTACGCCGGGTCTCACGGTGGCGGGCGCAGTGGGCGCCGCCGGCGGGGCCTTGTTCGCCTCCGACGCAACCGCGGTCACGATTATGCGCGATGGCGCCGAGGGCAAGAAGATCTTTATCACCGCCAACCTGGAGAAGATCAAAGCCGGTCAGGAGACCGATCTTGCGGTGCTGGAGGGGGACGTTGTCTCGGTGCCCTATTCGATGACCAAGCTGCTGCCTTATGCGGCGGTTTCGCTGATTGGACGCGGCCTTTACTTCAGCGCCGCGGCCCCGGTTTTTTGAGCAAAATCCCGACTCCGGTGCTTTTGAGAACAATATTGTGAATCCAACCACTGAACTGTCGCCATATTTCATCGAACCGGTCCGTACGCCGGTTGGCGCCCGGGGCTTTCTGGGCGAGCAATTCGCGCCGGACTCCTCCTTGAGCCCGCGCGACTACTGGCTCATCGTGCGCAAGCATCTGCGCCTGGTCCTGGCCGTGGTGATCGGCGCGATCACCTTGACCGGCGTGGCGCTGATGCTGATGCGGCCGCTGTACACCAGTCAGGCGCTGTTGCTGATCGAACGCAACGCACCGCAGGTGCTCGATATCCGCCAGGCGCTCCCCGAACCCATGATGGCGGACGATTACGACTACTATAAGACGCAGTACGAATTGTTAAAGTCGCGCACGCTGGCGGCCCACGTGATCCGCGATCAGGCCCTGGAAGCTGACCTGAGCGCGCAGATCGCCAGTCAAGGCCGCCTGCTCCAACGCCTCAAAGATGGCGCTGCCGCCCTCGCCGGTCAGCTCGGGATCAGCTCCGGCGCGCCCCCCGCCGCCTTGGTACTGGACACGCGCGCCAGCGTCGACGGGGTCCCGGCGCGGCTGGTGGACGTCTATCTGAAACGGCTCGATATCGAACCCCGGACCGGGACCCGGCTGGTGGCGGTCGCCTATACCGCATCCGATCCGCAACGGGCCGCGGCGGTCGCCAACGCGCACGCGCTGGCCTACATCCGCCAGGGGTTGGAGATGCGCAGTAACGCCAACGAGGAGGCGCAGCACTTTTTGGAATCCAAGCTGGTCGAACTGCGCCAGCGGGTGGAAAACTCCGAGGCGGCGCTCAATGCCTATCGCCGCGACAAGGGTATCCTGTCGCTCAACGGCCGGGAAAACCTGGCGCTGGAGCGGCTGGACCAGTTGAGCAAGCGGGTCAACGAGGCGGAGGCGGAGCGCATCGGCCTGGAGGCTCAGCAGCGGACCATCCAGCACCGCGATTTCGAGTCGTTGCCCGCCGTAATCAGCAGCGAGCTGATAGACAAACTCAAGCAGGAGACCGCCGCGATAGAGGTGGAGTATGCCGGGATGGCGGCCCAGTTCAAAGCCGGCTACGGGCCGCTGGACCAACTCCATTCACGGCTGGAGGAATCGCGCGCGCGCCTGGGTCAGGAGGTCAAGAAGGTCGTTGCCGGGATCGAGTCCGCCTACCTGACCGCGCTGGCGCGCGAGCAGGAGCTGCGCGCCAAGATGGAGGAGCAGAAGACGGTAGTGCTGGCGCAAAACGACGCCGCGGTCAAATACGCCATCCTCTCGCGCGAGGTTGATACCAATCGCCAGCTCTACGACAGCGTCCTGCAGCGGATGAAGGAGATGGGGGTGGCGGCCGATATCCGCGCCTCCAATATCTTCGTGGTCGACCACGCCGAGGCGGCCCGCCGCCCGAGCCATCCGGCCACGCTCAGCGATCTGACCATCAGCGCGCTGCTGGGCCTGGCGGCGGCGCTGGGCCTGGCGCTGGTGCTGGAGTCGCTCGACAATACCTTCAAAAGCCCTGACGACGTTCATCGCGCGCTGGGGCTGCCGAGCCTGGCCTTCGTGCCCAAGTTCGCCCGCATCGGCGCCGTGCCCAAGCTGGCGCTGGACCATGGCCAACGCAACGGCAATGGCAACGGGACGCGGGCGCTGCGCAGCGAGTTGATCGTTTCACGCGAGCGCTTCTCGGCGGCGACCGAGGCCTACAGCGCCCTGCGCACCAACATCCTGCTCTCACGCGCCGGTCAGCCGCCCAAGGTTACGCTTTTGACCAGCGCGCTCAGCGCCGAGGGCAAGACCATCACGGCCGTCAACACCGCGGCTTTATTTGCGGCTATGGGGATGCGGGTGGCGTTGCTTGACGCCGATCTGCGCCGCCCCCGATGCCACGAGCTGCTGCTGGGCAAGAGTGTGGCCGGGGTTACCGAGGTGCTGACCGGCCAGCTCGACCTCGCCGACGTGATCCAGCCCACCGCGGTGGAAAACCTGTTCCTGATCAGCGCCGGCACTATACCGCCCAATCCAGCCGAGTTAATCGGCTCCAAGAGCATGCGTCAGGTGCTCGATACCTTGCGCAAACGATTCGACTTCGTGTTTATCGATTCCGCCCCGGTCATGATGGTGAGCGACTCGTTGTTCATCGCCGCGCTGGCCGACGGCACCGTGGTGCTGATCGATTCCTCCAACACCCCGCGCGCGGTGGTCAGCGAGGCCTGCTCACGCCTGAGCCGGGTGGGCGCCAAGGTACTGGGGGTGGTGCTCAATCAGGTCGATGTGACCCGGCCGGGATACTACTACGGTTCGCATTCTTACTCTTACGGGGGTGGACCTTCACAGAGCGCCAACGGCGATGGGATCAATCACTCCGGGCCCGCTGCTTGACCGATGAACGCAAACCGAAATCACGCGCTGAGCGAAGCGCTCGCGCGCCCCATAGCCGGGCGGCGGCAACTGGCGCGCGGATGTGATTTCGCGCTGACCGGCGCGGTGATGATGCTGGTGATTTGGGCGCCGCTGGCCCGGGGTGCGGAGGGGCCCGGAGCCGTGGCGACGGCGGAGCAGTTGGTCTTTGCCCTGATAATCATCTGGGCCCTTAAAGCCGCGCTGCTGCCCCCGCGCGTCGGACCGGGGCGCACGGGACTAATCGCCCTGGCGGCGCCGATGGCCGCGTTGTGCCTGTATCTCGCCCTGCAATTGGTGGCGCTCAGTCCCGCCGTCTTGAAGATCGTCTCGGGTTCCACCCACGCGCTTTACGTTCAAACGCTGGGTTCCAGACTCCCGCCCGCAGACTATCGGGCCGCCGGCTCGTCCACGGCGGGTCTGCTCCCTGAGCGATGGGAGACGATCTCGATCGCACCGGCGCTCACCCGCGCCGCTCTGTTGAAGTTGCTCGCCTATTGCGCCCTCCTGCTGGTCATTGCCGGCTACCCGCTGGAGCCGGCCGCCGACGGCCGGCAGGAGCGGGGCTTTGCCGGCGCGCTGACTTTGGCGGTGCTGGCGTCGGCCGTAATGGCCGGACTGGCTGGTGCGCTTTCGCTGTTCGCCACTCATCGGGTTTCCGCCGGCGCCGTGGCGCTGGCGACGGCGCGGGCCAAGGGCACTTTCCATAATCCTGACCATTTCGCCGACTACCTGATGCTGACCATTCCCTTGGCCGTGGTCGGCGTGCTGTCGCCGCAATCTTTCGTGCGGCGCCAATGGCGCGAGCCGTTTGCGGTTTTCGCGGCGGTGGCTGCGGTGGCCGGCCTGGTCGGGCTGCTGATCAGCCTGTCGCGCGGCGCCTGGCTGGCCACGCTGGTGGCTCTGGCTGCTTTGGTGCTTGCCGTAACACGTCGCGCCTGCGCCGACCAATCCGCCGCCAACGCGGGGCAAAATCATGCGCGGCAAGAAATCGCGCGGCAAAAAATCGGGAGACAAAAAATAATGACGCGGCGCGCCGCCGCCGCCGCAAGTCTGCTCCTGCTGCTCGCGCTGATAGTGTCGGGAGCGCCGGCCACGGAGCGGATCGGAGCGCGGCTGCACGAAACCACCAATCACGACGACAGCGTGACGGATCGGTTCGCGGTGTGGCGCGATTCGCTGGCGATAGTCCGCGATTTTCCCTTGCTGGGCGTGGGTCTGGGAGGCTGGCCGGAAATCTTCACCCGCTACAATCGGTCGCCCTGGGATGCGGAGTCCTTCTGGCGCGAAACCCATAACGACTACCTTCAGCTGATGGAGGAAAGCGGGGCAATTGGATTCATGCTTTTTCTGTGGGTCCTGCTCAGCCAGGCGCGCGCTCTGGCACGGGCCCGGCGCATCGCTTCCCCGCGCCAGTTGATGACGGTGGCGGCCGCGGTCGCCGCCGCTGCGGGTTTCGCCGCTCACGAATTGTTTGATTTCAACTTTCAAGTCCCCGCCAATGCGCTGCTGCTGATGGTAATTGTTGGCCTGGCTCATCGGCAGGCCGCGGCTGGCGGCGTGCAGTGGTGGCAACCGGCGCGGATCGGAGTGCGACGGATATGGGGGCCTGCGGCGGGCGCCGGCTCTGCCGTCCTAGCGTTGTTGCTGATTGCGTACGCGGCGCGACACGACCGGCTGTCCTATCCTTATAACCTCGACGCGCAGATGGACGCGGCGCAGTCGCTGAATACGCGTCAGGCCGCGGCGCGGATCGCCATGCTGATGCGCGCCTATCCGGCGCATGCCGCCCTCCATCTCGAACTTGCCCAATACCTGCTGAAGCAAAATGAAACTGCTGCGGCAAGGGGGGAGCTGGAGACCGCTTTTTGGCTGGAACCGGCTAATCCGCAAGCCCATGACAGCCTGGCCCAGGTCCTGTTCGAGCAGAGCGACAGCGCCGGCTGCCGGCGCGAAATTACCGCGTCGGTGCGCTATTCGCCGCGTCCTTCGACGCATGATTACCTAAACCCGTCGGCGATCCCGCGGCTGACGGCGGCCGAGTTAAAAGCGGTCGAAGACGGTTACCAGCAGGCGTTATGGAATCCGGACGCGGTCTACGGTCTGGCCTACTTATACAACCGTCTGGGGCGGTTTAGGGAACGCGGAACGCTTTACGCGGGCGCGGCGCGGCTCGAAACGGACCCGGCAACGCGCCTGGACTATCTGTTAAAAGGCGGCCAATCCTACGCGCTTGCCGGTGACCCGGCTGGGGCCGGCGCCGTCCTGCGTCAGGCCGCGGCGCTGGATCCCACCAGTCCCCGGCCCTATCGCATCCTGGCCGCGCTTTACCTGAGCCATCACGGCTTGGCGCGCGCGCGAGCCGCAATCCGCGCGGGTATCGCCGCGGGTGCGGATGCGGTCGCCCTGAACCTTGCACTGGCAGAGGCGGCGGCCAAAGCCGGCGACAAAGGGCAAACCCTCGAGGCCCTGAACCAGGCGATGGAGTCGGGACCGGTAGGTTTCGATGACAATCTTCAAATTGGCGTCATGTACCTTGATTGCGCCGATTTTGAGCGGGCCATCCGGCCGCTGAAGGCGGCAGCCGCCGCCGATCCGCGCTCCCCCGACGGCTACTACTACCTGGCGCTGGCGGAACAGAATTCATACAACTTCGCCGCAGCGGCCAGCGCATTTAAAAGCGCCCTTGAGCTGGCGCCCGAGCGCGCTGACATCCAAACCGCGTTCGCCTCGCTCCAGCATGAAATCGACATCAATGGTGGCTCAGAAGGACGGCATAACACTGCGTTGCACTGGGATCCCAAAACGATGACGGCGCCGCAAGGCGCTCTCAAACCGTTCGCCGAGTAAAAAATGTCATCCGCAAATCCAGCTCCCAGCGTTGCGCCAGGTAGCTTTCGCCGCGCCATCCACTCGATGCGGACGGCGGCGCCGGAGTTGCGCGCCAACGACCTGCCGGCGTTGTTCTTCGTTGGTCCACCGCGCACCGCGACCACCTGGCTGCATTCGGTGCTGAAAGATCGGATGAGCCTGCCGCGGCTTAAGGAAACCTACTTTTTCGACAAACAGTATTGGGGAGGTTTCGACTGGTACCTGGCTCATTTCTCGGTTCATGAAGCGGCTCTGACCAGGGCCGAGGTCGCGCCCAGCTACTTCTTCTCGGCCGATGCGCGCGCCAGAATCCGCGCGGCCGCCGCCGGGGCCCGCATCGTAATTACTCTGCGCGACCCCGTAAAGCGCCTGCATTCGTTGTATAAGATGCGCTACGCCAACGCCGCTTTTCGATGGAACTTCGAGGAAGCTTGCTTTCGTGACCCGGAGTAGCGCAGCACGGCGCGATGCGCGCCCCATCTGGCGGACTGGCAGCGGGGCTTCAGCAAGGAGCGCGTCATCACCTTGCTGTACGAAGACCTGATGGCGGATCCACAGGCCTTTGTCGATCGGGTGTGCGCTTTTGCCGACATTCCAGCTATCCAACTTAGCCCCGAGCAGTTGGCTCCGGTCCATTCCTCCGAAACTTCGGTGATACCCAGACATCCGGCCTGGACGCGCCTGGGCGTGAGCGTGGGCAATTGGATCTATGACCATGAATGGGAAGCGGCAGTTGCGGTGGTGAAAAGACTGCGGCTGCGGCGGTGGTTTCTGGAGCTCGGGTCGCGTTTTCCCAAATTGGAGCGGGAAGTGGAGCACCGGATGCGCCGCAAGCTGATGGCGGACATCGAAGCTTTGGAGTCGATCCTGGGCCGCGATCTCGGGATGTGGAAACCGGCGCCTTGAGCCAAGGCAGCCGCTCGCGTGAGGCAATGGACGGACGGTTTGGAGATGAAGCAGACCAGCAAGGGGAGTGGTACTCCGGCCTTGGGCTAAGTCAATGCGCATCCTGATTATCAGTCTTCATTTTCCCCCTGTTGCAGGGACTTCCGCCTGAGCGATCGCCGAGCTGTCGCGGGCGATGAACGATGCCGGACACGAGGTTCACGTCCTTACCGTCCAACCGCTGCCGTGGCATCCGGTCTATCAATTAGCCGAGGCTGACCTGGGCCTGGTATCCGGCGGTGTGCACGTCCATCGCGTCCCGATGGGTCCGCTAAACCGGCTGCTTGCGCGGTTGATGAAAGCTCCGGCCGCAACGGCGGCTGACTCGCAATCGGCTTTCCGCCGCTACCTCAGTCGTTGTACGAAGCGGGCCTATCTGGCGCGGCCATGGTGGCAAGCCGTTGCAATTCCCGACGCCAGCGCCGACTGGTTACCCCACGCGGTCTATGCCGCCCGCCGCCTGCTGGGGCGCGCCGAGTTCCATCTGGTGGTCTCGCTCGGGAATCCTCACACCTGCCATCTGGCGGCGTTTCTTGCGACCCGCGGGTATCGCTGCGAATGGGTCCCGTTCTATGGCGACGCCTGGGGGCTGGATCCGGGTTTGAGCACGCGGCCGGCGTGGACCGCCGCCATCAATCGCCGGCTTGAGCGGCGGGTACTGAAAGCAGCCGCCAGAATCATGGTTTGCACCGATGCGATGAGGACGGGATTGGTGCAAGCCTATGGTATCGCGCCGGCGAAAATCGCTTCGACGCCACTGGCCCTTCCTGATCTTGACTGCTACGAAGCGGTCGCGCCCAGACCGGTTCCCGGCTTTCATCTCGCATATACCGGGAGCATCTACGAAGCCTTGCAGGACCCGTTGCCGTTCCTGCGCGCGGCGTCCCGGATAAGCAGCGCCCGGATGACCATTTCGTTCCTCGGCGCGATTCCCGAGCGCTATGCGCGGGCGGCCGCGGAGTTCGGCCTGAACGCACAGTTTGTCGGATGGCGGCCCCTACGCGAAGTTATCGCGCAGCAGAAAAGCGCTAGCGCTCTGGTGGTGTTCGGCCATCGCGGCGGTCACGTAATGCCCAGCAAGGTCTTTGAGTACTTCGCGGCGCGCCGTCCGATTCTATGCATTCGCGGAGACCGCGAGGATTTGGCCGCACCGTTGGTTCAAGCGCATCGCCGCGGGCTGGTGGTCAACAATTGCGCCGAGGAAATCGGCGCGGCGCTGAATCAACTGCTGGAGCTCCACGCCAACTCGCAGCTGGATTCCTGCTTCGATCTGCGCCTGCTCCGCCAATACGATTCGCGTGCGACCGCCACCCGTCTGATGAACGGGATAATCGGCGCGACGATTGCGCAATCACCGGCGGCGCCGGTTGGGGAGCAAGCCGCCCAGGAAGCTGCCCAAAAAGCCGTTGGGCAAGAAGCCGTTGCCCAATAAGCCGTTGGATGATGAACCCGGTGACCAACAATCTCCGCGCCAATTGTCCGCAGGCCCAGGTGGGCCCGATAGCCACACCGGCTTGGCCGGCTCCGGTCCCGGCGCCCACCCCGCCAGCGGAATCGGCCGAGTCCGTTTCCATCCGGATCATGCGCAACGCGGCGTGGCTGCTGTGTTCAGAAGGTATAACCAAGGGCTTGTTCGTCGCCGCCAATATCATGTTGGCGCGGATCCTGAGCGCCGCCGACTACGGCATCCTGAGCCTGGCGCAGAGCTGGGTCATTTATGCCGCGCTAGTGATGGACCTGGGGATCATGATGTATGGCCAGGCCGAGGCCGCGCGGCGCAACGATCGCGCGGGTATCGCGGCTTTGGCCCGCGAGTTACTGCCGCTGCGGGCGACGCTGGGTGTGCTGGTGTTTATCGCTTTGGTCGTGCTGCTCCCGTTACTTACTTCCTCGCGGCTGCGCCTGACCATGTGCGCCGCCAGCCTTTTCCTGGTGGCACAATCGCTCAGCGCCGAATGGCTGTTTCGCGGCAAGGAGCGCTTTGACGTGGTGCTGATCGGAAACGGCGCCGGCGCCGCGCTGTTCCTGGCCGCGATCGTGGCGATTGCGGCGCTGCGCTCCGACGCCCTGCTTAAAGCGGCCCTGGCGTGGTCATTTTCAGCTTTTGCGATGGCCGCAGTGTATCTGGCGTTTCTGCGGGGGCTGGCCGGGTGGCCGCGCAGTCTGCGCATTTCCGCCTCCTCCTGGCGCCGTCACGCGCGCGAGTCGGGCTTTTTCGCGCTCTCCAACGTGATTGCGGAATCCTACCGCCTGTTGCCCTTCTTCCTGCTGGGCTTTCTGGCCTCCGCGCGCGAGGTCGGGTTGTTTGCCGCGCCGCTGCGCCTGGTGGTCAATGCGGCCAGCCTGGGATTCCTGGTCCCAATGGCGTTCTATCCCGCCTCGGCCCGGTTGTTTCACGAACGGCCGGCGCTGTTTGCGGAAAGCCGCAGGACTCTGGTTATGACGATGCTGGTGCTGGGCGCGCCCTCGGCAGTAATCGGGCTGCGCCTGGCCGGGCCGATCGTGACGCTGGTTTTCGGCCAGCAGTACCGTGACAGCGCGAGCATACTGGCGGTGCTGGTCTGGCTGCTGCCTCTGTATTTCGTCCGCTATGTTTACGGCACCACCATTCTGGCCACCGGTTTTCAGCGGCTGCATACCATCGCTTCCGCGGCGGCGGCGATGGTCGCTTTGCTCGCGGGCGTTCCGCTGGTGCGGTATTTCGGCGGCACCGGTGCGGCCGTAAGCCTTATCGTAGCGGAAACCACCATGGGCGCGGCGATGATTGCGATCGCGGCGCGGGTCCATCATGAAGCCTCGATCCCGCGGCCTTCCAAGCTGATCAGGCTGGGCCTGCTGACGGCCCTGGTGTGGCTGTGCGGGTTCTGCTCCGAAGGCGTCCTGGGTCCTCTGCCCTTGGGCATTTTAATGATCGCAACCTACATTACCGGTCTGAGCGTGCTGCGGCTGGCCGATTGGCAAGGACTTTTCCAACGGTTTGCGAGCAATGGAGTAATCCGTGTCCGCCCAAGCGAGTCCAATTGATTATCGCGAGCGCCTGTATGCGGCGTACGTCAGCGCCCACGCGGCGCGCCTGCGCGCCATTGATTCGCGCGCAGTGCGCCGCGATTTTGCGCTCTATGCCAAGGTGGCGGGTCCGTTTCTGCCGCCGGATCGAGAGGCAAAAATCCTCGACCTTGGCTGCGGCTTCGGTGGCTTCATCGCATACCTGCGCAACCGCGGTTACGGCCGCGCGCAAGGCATCGACATCAGTCCGGAAATCGTCGCGGCGGCGCGCGGGCTGGGAATCGAAGGCGTGCACTGCGCCGACATCGCCAGCTTTCTGACGTGTGTCAGCTCCGAGTTCGCGCTGATCACGGCCTTCGACGTGATCGAGCATTTTCGCAAGCAGGAGATCGTCGATTTGCTCTACCTGGTCCGGGAAGCGTTGGCCGTCGATGGACGGATGATTATCTGGACGCCCAACGCGATGAGCAAATACGGGCGCTGGTGCCGGTACGCGGATTTCACTCACGAACACATCTTTGACGCCAATTCGATTCGCCAATGCCTGACCGCCACCGGCTTCCGCCATGTGCAGGTGCTGCCCCTGCGCCCGATGGTGCGGGGCGCGGCCAGCGCGCTGCGATGGAGCCTGTGGCAGATCTGGGAACCGCTGCTGAAGCTTTCCTTCGCGGTGGAATCGGGTTGGGAGAGCGGACAGGTATTCACTCCGAACCTCGTTGCGGTCGCGCAAAAGTGAGACCAAACGCAAATCAGGGCCCAACTCCGATGAGTCAGCCATACATCGACCAAGCGCGATCGATCTTCCCCGAGAGTGGGGCCATCGCGCCTGTGTCACCCGGCCCGCGTCACGGTATCGCGATGGCGATGCTGGTTGCACTGATGGCGGCCGGCGGCCTGTTTGCGTTCTTCGACCTGGCGCAGGAAACCGCGCCGTTGCTATCGCCGCTGTCGCTTGACCTCATCTGCCTGGCGCTGGGATTGGTTCCAGCGCTAGTGCGCGCCACGCAGCGGCGCTTTGACATCTTCGAACCCATCCATCTGGTAATCGCGGCGTTTACCCTGTTGACGGGGGTACGCGCCCTGTACCTGATAACCTATCAGACCGCGGTTTATTCCCGGCTCCCGTCCGAGGGCCTGCTAAGCGCCGCCCTGGCATTGTCGATTCTCGGTATGCTGGCCACCTACGCGGGATATTATTGCGGGATCGGCGACCGCCTTGCCCTACCGATGCAACTGTGGCCGAGTTTGACGATCGGCGAGCTCCGCTATCCACCGACGACCATCGCGTTGGCGGCGCTGATCGGATTGGTCAGTATGGGAGTTCTGGGCACCGAGCTCGCCGGTGTCGAGGGCCAACGATCGGTGCTCGACTCGGCCGGGCTTTTCTGGCTGATGCCGCTATCGTATTGCGCTCCATTCGCCCTCTACATGATGCTTCTGAATCTCGAACGTGAACCGGCGAACTTCGCGCGGCTGATGGCGTTTGCGTGTATGCTCGCCGTTATACTCGCCTTCTTTCTGCTGCGGCCATCCAAAGACTGGATCATGCGGCTGTTTTACTACCCGCTGGTGTTCGTCCACTACCGCCGGCGCAAGCTGCCCCCGCTGCGCAGCGCGTTGATCGGCGCCGTGGCGATTATCGCAATCTTTGCCTGGGGCGTGATCGGGCATCTCTATGTGAGAGCCTTTGACTTCAACGGGGCCGATACCCTGCACTATCTCAATGGCCACCTGGAAAACCCGCGCGAGTTCTTCGATCTGCTGCTGTCAAGGTTCTATGGCATCGATAGCATCGCGGTGATCATCGAGCATGTCCGTCACACCGGCCATTTCCTTATGGGCTCGTCATTGGCCGAGGTGTTCTACTGGTTTATTCCGCGGGCTTTGTGGCCGGACAAACCCTATACATTTTCCTTTACCTTCGGGCGGCTGTTCCAGAGCTACGTCGGTTGGGGTGGAGATGCTTACGCGTCGACTACCCTGTTCGGCGAACTCTATCTGAATTTCGGGCTGATCGGCGTGATAGCCGGATCGTTTTGCTTCGGACTGCTGATCCGCGCGATTTACGTTTACCTGATTGGCCGGGTCGAGACCAAGTCGGCGATCATGCTCTACTCGATACTGCTCATTGAACTGGTTGAGTTCACGGAAGGACCGATTGGCGCGCATGTAGCGCTGCCGATCAGTGAAGCAGCGCCGTTCCTAATGATTCTGTACGTTACCCGCGCGGTACTCTCCCTCAGACAACGCGCGCCGGTATTTGGATTGGTATCATGAAAATAGCATTAGTGCATTCCTCGCTGCCCACCTTCGTCAAAGCCGATCGCGATCTGCTGCGCCGCGATCACCAGGTACATAGCATCGATTTCCGCTGGAGCACGCCCAGCATTATCGCGACGCTGCGCGCGGTCCAGGTATGCGACCTGCTGTTCGCCTGGTTCGCGGGCCAGCACTCCTTCCTGGCCACGATGTGGGCCCGGGCATTAGGCAAGCCGATCGTGGTGGCGGCGGCGGATTATGACCTCGCCGACGAGCCCTGGTTCGGATATGGCTCGATGCGCGGGGGCGTGCGCGCGCGGATGAACAATCTGATTTTCCGGGCCGCCGATCTGGTGCTGGTGCCGTCCGCTTTCTCGCGCGATCTGGCGCTGCGCAATACGGTCTTGCGCAACAATCCCGGCAAGGTGCGTCTGGTGCCGCTGGGCTTCGATTGGACCGCGCCGCCCTGCGCTTCCAGGACGCGGGCGCTCGTAACTGTGGGCGGCCTGAGCCCCGAGAACTGGGTGCGCAAAGGCCTGCGCGAATTTGTGGCTCTGTCCAAACGGGTGGAAGAGACCTGATATCTGGTGGGCAGCCCTGCTTCGCCGCAGTTTATGGATCGCGTGCGCAAAGACTCGCCGCCCAATCTACAGGTGACCGGCTATTTGCCCGAGGCGAAACTGGCGCAGTTGCTCGGCGCCAGCAGCGTTTATGCGCAGCTTTCCTATATGGAGGGATTCGGCGCCTCGCTGGCGGAGGCGATGCTGGCCGGATGTGTGCCGGTGGTCACGCGCCAGGGGTCGCTTCCAGAAGTGGTGGGCGATTGCGGTTACTACGTGAGCTATGGGGATGACCACGGGGCCTGGCAGGCCGCGATGGCTGCGCTGGACGATCCTCATCTGGGGATGCGTGCGCGCTAGCGTATAGTCGATTGCTTCCCTCTAAACCGCCGCCGCGAGCAAATCGCCGATGCACTCGCCGAGGTAAGCTGGCGGCCTCGCAGCAAGGTCAGGCGAATAGCGGAAACCGGCCTGGGCGCCATCAATCCCGGAAAGTACCTTGGTTGAACTATGTGCGGTCTGGCCGGAATCGTACGGAGGACAGGTATCCCGGAAATGGCCGAGCTCGAACTGGCCGGCGCGATACTCAAACATCGCGGTCCGGACAGTTCCGGATTCATAGTGAGGCCGCGTTGCGCCCTGGCTCATCGCCGCCTCAGTATCCTGGACCTATCAGAGGCCGGCAGCCAGCCGATGCGCGCTGATCCTTTGCCGGTCTGGATTGCCTCAACGGTGAAATATACAACTACCGCTCCGTGCGCGACGATCTGAAAGCGCGCGGTTGGCGGTTTGTTTCGGACTGTGACACGGAGGTGGTACTCAAAGCGTATATCCAGTGGGGTCCCGAAGCGCTTTGGCCCAGTATTTGAGATATCACTACGTCCCCGAGCCGCATTCGATCTACCGGCACGTCAAACGCCTGCCCGCCGGTCATTGCATGTCGTGGAAAGACGGCGCGTTGACTGTTCGCAGCTTCCATTCGCCGGCCGGCTTCGGATCGCTTACCGGATCGACAGGGGGCGGCCTAGACCGCTCCGCCTCGGAGAAAGAAGTCATCCAGGTGCTGGCCGACTCGGTGTCCGCTCACATGATCGCGGACGTTCCGGTGGGTGTGTTTTTGAGCGGCGGGGTGGATTCCAGTCTGGTAGCGGCGATGATGCGCCGGGCAAGCAATGCCGACCTCCACTCTTTTTCGATCGTATTTGCCGATCGGCTGAAGTCCGCCGATGAAAGCGAGTATGCCCGGACCGTCGCGCGCCATTTGGAAACCCGCCATCACGAGGTGGTGATCGACGACGGTGTGCTCGAACGCCTCCCCGAGACGCTGGGCTTTTTTGACGAACCGTTCGCCAATCCGGCGGCTTTGATCGCCGCGCGTCTGTCGGAATTCGCCTCCGAGCACGTCAAGGTGGTGCTTTCGGGGGTCGGAGGAGATGAATTTTTCGGCGGTTATCCGAGATATCTGGCGCTGCGCGCGCAGCGGGCGCTGGGGTTTTTGCCGGGCGGCCTGTGCGACCTGGCGGCGCGCGCAACCGGCCTTTTGCCGGCCCACACCGACCGCAAGTGGATGCCCGATCGGATCGCGCGTCTGCTTAATGCGGGCGCGGACCTTCCCTTAAACTTTTACGATGATCTGGTCGCCTACTCGACTCCCGCGCAAGCCGCGGCGGTGGTCAATCCGGATATTGCAGCTTCAGTTCAATGGCGCGACCCAAGGCGGCTGTTCGATTGCCGTGGCGCCGGCAGCCAGGCGCTGGCGATGGCGGCGGACGTGGCCGCCTACCTGCCTGGCGACCTGCTCACCTACACCGACCGCTGCGCCATGGCCTACTCGCTGGAGGTGCGCACTCCACTGATCGATCTGGAAGTCGCGCGCGCCGCGTGCTCGCTTCCTTCCAGAGCAAAGACCCGCGGGCTGCAAACCAAATGGATGCTCAAGCGCATCGCCGCCACACTCGTTCCGCCTGAGGTCGTATATCGCAAAAAGAAAGGTTTCGCGGTGCCGATTGCCGATTGGCTGCGGCGCTCGCCGCACGTCATCAGCGGCGTGCTGTCACCCGCAAGCTGCCGCGAGTTGCTCGAACTCAATCCCGCGGGCGTGGCGGCTCTACTCCAGCGCCACAGCGAGGGCGACAACTCGGCGGCATATCTCCTTTGGGCGGTGTTCTCGTACGTGACGTGGCGCAAGTGCTTGCCCGCCGCGGCGTCAAGGGACTGGGAGGCTCGCGCGGCAGTACATGGATGAAGCAGGCGACAGCGGCAGACCCTCCCCGGGCGGCGGCTCCATGAACTGGAAGACCAAGGCAATTGTGCAGCGTTGTCTGTCGCGCTGCCCATTTGGCGTCCAGGCGAACTACCTGCTGCAGCGTTACGTCAGCAGGAGTCTGCCGATCGATCACCACACGATAAAGCAGATGGCTGACATCGCGGCCATGCATCTGGAGGCCCTAAGCGAGCATTCGCTCACGGCTCCGCGCGATGCGCGCTGCCTGGAAATCGGCGCGGGGACGGATCTGACCCTCCCGCTGTTGTTCTACGCTCACGGCGTTAACCATCACACCACGCTGGATATCGCGCCGCTTGCGCGCCGATTTCTGGTCAACTCGTCGATTGTCAGTTTGCGTTCGATAGACCTTCCCCTGGCGCGCCGTCCCGACTCACCGATCGAGCCAACGACACTATTAAAGGCCGGGCTGCGCGAGCGTTACGGGATAACCTACATGGCGCCGTGCGACGCGCGGCGCACCCTTCTGCCGGCGGGTTCGTTTGACCTCATTACTTCCACCGATACCCTGGAGCATATACCGGCAGTGGATATCCCGCTGATACTGAAGGAATGCCGCCGGCTGTTGGCGCCCGCCGGTCTGCTGAGTCTGTATGTAGACCATCGCGATCACTACTCCTATGCGGACTCCGGCATCAGTGTCTATAACTTTCTGCGCTATTCGGACGCTGCCTGGTCGCGCTTCAACTCATCGCTTCAGTATCAAAACCGCCAGCGGCACCCTGACTACCTCGAAGCGGCCGATTCCTGTGGATTCAGGATCGTCAAAGAACGCCGTTTTGGCCCTTCCGCAGCCGACCTTTGCTGTCTTACGCAACTCGAACTTGACCCGAAGTTTCACAAATACGCGCTCGACGATCTGGGAGTTCAGAACTCTCATATTGTCCTGGCGCCAACATAACCACAACGATGCCTAAAGTATCAGTCATTATACCTTGTCTGAATGAAGCTCGATTCATCGGCGCCTGTCTGGAGTCGGTGTTATGCGGCGAGTTTCCTCGCGACGACCTGGAAGTGCTGGTGGTTGATGGTGACAGCGACGACGGTACGGCGCGCATTATCGACTTGTATGCGGAGCGCTTTCCCAACGTTCGCCGGCTTAACAACCCCCGGCGCAACACTCCTGCGGCCTTGAATATCGGGCTTGCGCACGCTGCGGGCAATATTATCGTGAGGCTCGACGCTCACGCCGCCTATCCATCGAATTACATCGCGTTGCTGGTGCATTGGCTCGAAAAAAGCGGTGCGGACAACGTTGGAGGGGTGTGGGAGACGTTGCCCCTGAACGAGCGGAAGACCAGCCGCGCGATCGCTATCGCATTGTCACACCCGTTTTGGGGTAGGCAATGCTCACTTCCGGATCGGGACGCAGCAGCCGCGCTGGGTGGAAACCGTCCCCTTCGGATGCTACCGGCGGGAAGTGTTTGAGCGCATCGGAGTATTCGACGAGGAATTACTGCGCAATCAGGACGACGAGTTCAATTATCGCCTGATTAAGAGCGGCGGCCGTATTTTGCTCGTCCCTGAAATATGCTCGCAATACTTCGCCCGGGATTCATACCTGCGCTTATGGCGGATGTATTTCCAGTACGGCCTGTTCAAGCCGCTGGTGATCAAGAAGACCGGCTCCGTGATGCGTATCCGGCAGCTGATTCCGGCGCTCTTCGTGATCAGCGTAGTAATTGGGTTGCTGCTCGGTTTGTGGATACGTCCATTGCTGGTCATGTCGGGTGCGATCCTCGGTCTGTACGCGGCCGGCGTTCTATACGCATCGTTGAGCGCGTCGCGCCGCGGCGGCGGCCGTGTCCTCATACCCTGGTTGTGGATGGCGTTCGGGACTATCCATTGCGCCTACGGGCTGGGCTTTTTGAGTGGAATATACAAGATGGCGGCGCGTCAATGGCGCGGTGCGGCGTCCACCGCGCAGTGGATCCCGATTTCGCGGTGAACGTCACGCTTTGTTGAACAGCTTGGGGGACGGGCTTTTGCGCCGCCCGGGGGGCTGATGAGAACCGAGTTTTTACCTTTTCATGTTCCCGATATCGGGGAGGCCGAGATCGCTTCGGTGGTCGACACCCTGCGATCCGGATGGCTCACGAGTGGGCCCAAAACCGCGGAGTTCGAATCGGCATTCGCGCGCTACATCGGGGCCGAGCATGCGGTGGCCGTCAACTCCTGCACGGCGGCGCTCCAGCTTGCGCTGGCGGCCAGCGGCGTTGGTCCCGGGGACGAGGTGATCGTGCCCACCATGACCTTTGCCGCCACCGCTGAGGTGATAGTCCATCTGGGCGCCGTACCGGTGCTGGTGGATAGCAACCCGCGCGACTTGACCATCGAGTGCGGAGCCGTCCGCGACGCGATCTCCCCGCGGACCAAGGCAATTGTGCCGGTTCATTACGGTGGCCATCCCTGCGACATGGACAAGTTGATGGACTTGGCGCGCGAGCGCGGGTTGGCCGTCGTCGAAGACGCGGCGCATGCTCTGCCGGCCCACTATAAGGGACGTGCAATCGGAACCATCGGGGACTTTACCTGCTTTTCGTTCTACGCGACGAAGACTTTGACCACTGGGGAAGGCGGCATGATCACCACCGATCGCACCGATCAGGCCGACCGGCTGCGAACGCTGAGCCTGCATGGGATGAGCCGCCAGGCCTGGCAGCGCTACACCAAAGAAGGCGATTGGTATTACGAAATTCTGGAGGTCGGGTACAAATTCAACATGCCCGCCCTCGCCGCCGCGCTCGGTTTGCCGCAACTCCAAAGGTGTGATCGACTCCACCAGATCCGCAGCCGGCTTGCGGGAATATATACCGAGGCGTTCTCCCGGATGGCCGAGATCAGCCTGCTTAGCGTCTCGCCGGAAGTTCAGCATGCCTGGCATCTTTATCCAATCCTGTTAAACCCCGATCGCCTGCGGATCGATCGCGCCGGCTTCATCCGCGCGCTCAAGCGTCATAATATCGGCTCCAGCGTTCACTTCATTCCGTTGCATCTGCATCCCTATTATCGCGACCGCTACAAATATCGGCCACGGGATTTTCCCGCGGCTACGCAGGCGTACGAGCGCCTGGTCTCGCTGCCGCTTTATACGCAGATGAGCCCGGGCGATGTGTGCGACGTGATCGGCGCGGTGGCGGAGGTAATCAGGGAAAGCCGCTTATGAAGCGCATGGTGGACATCGCGGTTGCGGCCACCTTGTTGATTCTGCTCGCTCCGGGGTTGGCCGTGGTGGCAATCCTGATACGACTCGATTCCCGGGGGCCGGCGCTGTTCCGCCAGGAACGGGTGGGAAAGAATTTCCGCCGCTTTCGGATTTACAAGTTCCGCACGATGGTCGCGGGGGCAGCGGCGAAGGGACCAGCGATTACCGCCAACGCCGACCCGCGGGTCACCCGCGTGGGCAGCTGGTTGCGCCGGACCAAGATCGACGAGCTGCCGCAGTTATGGAATGTACTGCGCGGCGATATGAGCATGGTCGGACCCCGTCCCGAGCTGCCCCAATATGTCGATCGCTTCAAGGAGCAGTACCGCGAACTGCTCACCGTGCGGCCGGGACTGACTGATCCGTCGTCTCTGAAATACGCCGACGAAGCGCGATGGCTGGCCGGCGCCGCGGATCCGGAGGAAATATACGTTAGCCGGATTTTGCCGGACAAGCTGGCCTCGGCCCGCCAATACCTTAATGGTTCATCGCTGCGGATGGATTTGAAGCTGATGTTACTGACGCTGTTGCGTGTTTTCGGATGGGGAGATTCGCAATGGGGGGACTCTCAATGAATCTTTTGAAGTATCGGCGGCCGTATGTGGTTTTGATCCATCTGGTAATAATCGCGGCGGCGAATTACGGAGCGTTCTGGCTGCGGGTTGACGGGGCGATTCCAGCTGACGAATATGCGCTGTGGCTGCGGCTATTCCTGTTGATTTGTGCGATTCAAACCTTCGCCTTCATACCGTTTCACCTGTATGAGGGCTTGTGGCGGTACACCAGCCTTTGGGACCTGCGCAACATCGTTCTTGCGGTTTGTTTCAGTCAGACCGCGGTCTATCTCGTGGTGTGCCGGATTTTGGCTGAAGATTACTCACGCGGTGCGCTGATAACCGACGGCATCCTGCTCGTCCTTCTGCTCGGAGGTGTCCGCAAGTTGCGCCGCGTCTATATCGAGTTGGCGGTGCTGGAAGGAGAAAAGCGAATCTTAATCTTCGGCGCCGGGGCTGTCGCCGAGATGGTCGTGCGCGAAATGCATAACGACGCCGCCCGAAAGTACGAGCCAATCGGCCTGATCAGCGACAATCCTCCTGAGCGCCACCTGCGCATCCGAGGCGTCCCAGTGGTCGGAACCCGCGCGGACTTGCCGGCGTTAATGGACACGCTGAGGCCCGATGAGGTCCTGATCGCGATGCCCGAAATGGACGCCGCGGTCCGGCGCGAACTGGTCAAGGAACTCCAGCTCTTTAGAGTGCCGATCAAGACCGTGCCGGCAATGGACGAACTGCTGGGCGGGCGCAGCGCGGTGACCGACATCCGCAACCTTTCGCTCGAGGATCTGCTTGCGCGCCCGCCGGTGGGCCTGGACCCCCGCGAGATTCGCGAAATGATTTGGGGGAAACGGGTTTTGGTGACCGGCGCCGGCGGATCGATCGGCTCGGAGTTGTGCCGCCAAATCGCGGCGTTCGACCCCGAACTGCTGATTATGCTGGACCGCTATGAGAACGGGTTATACAGCATCGGCAACGAACTGGCGCAGGCCGCCAGGCAGCCGCGCTTCCGGCCGGCTATCGGCGATGTCTGCGACAGCGTTCTGATGGACCATATCTTCGCCACACACCGTCCCCACATCGTCTTCCACGCCGCCGCCCACAAGCATGTGCCGCTGATGGAACTCAATCCCTGCGAGGCGATTAAGAACAACGTCATCGGGACCCGCACCGTGGCCGCCAGCGCGCAACGATTCGGCGCCGAACGCTTCGTCCTGATCTCGAGCGATAAAGCGGTCAATCCCTCCAGTATGATGGGCGCCAGCAAGCGCGTGGCCGAATTGATGCTCCAATCGATGAGCATGGATGGCAATACGGTCTTTATAACCGTTCGCTTCGGTAACGTTCTTGGAAGCAACGGCAGCGTCGTTCCGCTCTTTTTGGAGCAAATCAAAGCGGGCGGGCCGGTCACTATAACCCACCCACAGATGCGCCGGTACTTCATGTTGATTCCCGAGGCCGTCCAACTGGTGCTTCATGGCGCGACGATCGGAGAACACGGGGTCTTGTACGTGCTGGAAATGGGCGAGCAGATTCCACTGGTCGAGATTGCGCGCAACCTGATTCGCATTTCAGGCCAGGTGCCCGACCAGGATATCCCGATTGTTTTCACGGGCCCGCGCCCCGGCGAAAAACTCTACGAAGAGTTGGTCGGCGCTGACGAGATCTGCGAGGCTTCCGGCATCGACAAGATCATGCGTGTGAGGTCGCTGCGGGCTTCACCGCCATCTCAGTTGGAACAACAGATCGAGGAACTTGGACTTGCCGCACTCAGAAGCGATACCGCCGCCGTCCTGGAGCATCTCAGTTCGCTGGTTGGCGGAATACAGCGGCCCATCGGACCAACCGCCGAAGTAAACCACGGCTCTCTATCAATCGCCGCCAGCAGCCTAAATGGCCGCCCGGCACCGGATAACAGGGGTTGACGCATCGCCAAAAGCGCCGGCCATGGCGCTGGCAACAATTCCTCTGCCGAACCTGCGGCAGGTCGCACTCGCATTGGTCAACCCTGGCTGGGACTTATCAATCTTTTGTAAGGCAGGCTGCATAACAGACACATCCGGGCATACAATCCTGAACCGGGGCTATCGACTCTGTTTCGGGGCGCAAAAAGCCCTTTCCGTTTCGGAAAGGGGCTTGGCGATTTATGGGATAATGGGTGAAGGGCACCCTCACTGCGTGGGGTAGGCCAGGAGCGTGAGGCTGCTGAAGTAACCGATCGTAACCGCGCCTTGTGAGCCGGCGCTCATCGTGGCAGAGCCCTGAATCAGGTTACCCGCATGGGCCTTGGTGACCACCTCGAACGGGATCTGGACGGTCGTATAGGCGGGCACCGTCACCGCTGGCGAATACACAGTCGGGCCGCCGACGGGGCCCTCGGTGATACCGACCACGCAGGTTGAGGCGCTGGCGCCGGCGGTCGCATATACAAAGGCCCGATAGACCACAGTGTAGTTAGACAATCCGTCGGCCGGTATATTGCGGGGATCGAACTGGTTGACGTCGGTATAGGTTCGTCCAGGCGGTACGGTGAAAGCCGCCATGTTCTGGGCTTGCAGCATCAGGCCGTTGTACGAGCCAGTCTGGGCGTTCACGGCGGCTGGGGATACCAGCCAACTCATCAGGCACAGGACGAGGGCGGTTGAGAGAATGATGTACTGACGGTTTTTGTGAATTCGGTTTAAACGTGACATTGTATTTAATCTCTTTTGTTTGCGCGTTGCGCTTAATAAGCGTTGTTGCCGGGTTGGCTGGCGATTCCCTCGATCGTGAGGCTGGTGCCGGGCAAAATCTTCAGGGAGCCCCCGCTACCGGCCTGAATCATGATAGCGATGTTGTATTGCTCGCCGGGAAAGCCAGGACTCGTGTCCTCGAACGGGATGCTGACAGTGCTATTTGCCGGAACGGTTATCGCGGTTCCCCATACGGCTCCGCCGGCCAGCTTGACCATACAAGTCGTATCAGTACTACCTGCTTGCGCGTACACGATCGCGCGGGCGGTTACGCCATATTGGGCCGCGTTTGGGCTGGTGCCGCTCACCGGAGCGATGCCATGAAGGCTCTGGCCCGCGGCTACAGTGATTGGCGACGAGACCGCTTTGAAAAACAAAACTCCCGAATAGGTAGGTGACGGGGTCGCGCTCGGAGTCGGGGTCGAAGCGGCCAGAGCGGCTGGCGCCGGCACCAGGGACAGCGCGGCAGCCAGGGTCACAGGTGCGATTGCGAACAACAGGGCTCTCTTGGTGTTACGGTGGAATCGAAGATAACTCTTTATGGTGGATAGCATGTTTAAATCTCCTTGCGGTTATACCGGTTGGTTACTTTGGTTGAGTTGCGTAAACGGTCTTGGTTGCGGAACTGCCCGGCAGGACCGTAAGGCCGCCGTTGGCACCCGCATAAATCACGAATCCGGTGGTTTCGAAGAAGCCTGGGGGAACAGGGCCGCCCTTGTCTTCCAAGGTGACCGCAACAGTGGTGTTGGCCGGAACTGAAACCGGCACCGACTTCATGGCGCCGTCTGACAGCCCGACCACGCAAGTCGTCGCAGTCGACCCGCCGGTTACGAACACGATCGCCCGGTTGAGTGCCGAATAGGTGCTGACACCGTCGGCGGGTACGTTGCCGGAGGCGAACGCAAGTCCGTGGACCTGGCCACCGGCCGCAACGGTCACCGGCGCGGTCACCGTATTATTCAGCACCAGGCCTGCGAAGTCCGTCCCAGCAAATGAATTCCGCGACATCAACAGGGCGGCCGCGAGAGCCGACCAACCGAGCAGTCGCGCCAGGCGTCGTTGTTTGCCTCTTGAGTTTTGGCGGGGATGTAACAATTTGTTTATCGCGATCATTACCTTGTCCTCATCGCCTGCCGAGCACGCAGTCCAGCTTCAGGGGCGAAAAATGTGTTCGCCCGGCGTGGGTGCGCGAATCAGTCACGACCACTTCTGCAGTAGCGACCGCGGACTTCGATCAGCGCGGATTCTGTGATGTCTTCGTGGGGGTCTGCGGCCTGGGTGGCCGCCTACCTGCCTAACGGCATCTCTTCTCGTTCACACCAATTGGTTAGAGCAAGCCGCATGCCTTCGATGAGAGAGGAAATTTTCCGCGGAAATGCTCGACAATTTTGGTTCCCGCCGGTTTGGCCGGCTCCTCAGATGGCGTGACCACCTTTCTCCGCATGGCGCCGCCGCCAAGTCTGTTGGCGGGATTTACCACACCGGAAGCGTAAAACCCCGATTGAACCGGTTGAGCAGGGTTTCCAAATCTGTCGGCCGTGATCCGGTTGATCAAGGTATTTAAAAACGATCTGATGTTGATGCGAACTGCAATTAACAGCGGGCTCGATCGGATTCACAAGTTCTCTTTTCGACGGACAAGGGGGAAAAGAAGTGGGGACAAGTTTTCGGCGCTCGAGGATCCTTGTAGGCGTGCTGACCATGATGATGGGTTGCGGGGCGGCGCGCGCCGGCGACTTACCACACTCCACGCCCCGGCCGGGCGGCGGGGGATTTGGTGTCCGGGGCCGTAATTCCGCTTTCGATCCGATCGCTTATGGTGCTGTCGGCGACGCGCGGGTATGTGAGAACGACGCCTCAATTCGATGCCGGGCAAAGAGTGCTAACCTCGCCCAGTGCTCACTTCATGAGCGCGGACATCGGCAAGCCGATCACCATCCCGGGGGCGGGACCGCAGGCGATGCTCGGGGTTGGCATCTTGAAGGGTTCGAGATCCGGATCGAATGTCCATCTGGTCCTGGCAAGGCCCGCTGCCGCCGGTATCCGCATCTACGCGCGCTACTGGACCTCCACCAAACCTTTTGTCTCCGGGACGAATGACTGTTCGATTGCCGCCGGCAGCCACGTTGTCACCTGTGCTCACCAGAACTTTCCGGCAGGGTACCGTTGGGCGTTGGCGGTAGTTTCTGGCGCCGGGCCACTGGATGCCGGCGCGAGCTTCCAATCGCCATTGGTATCGCGCATCAACGCTGTCACTCCCACCTCGCTGACGCTGGACAAGGCGGCCGTCGCATCGGTGTCGAATCAAAAGGTCACGGTGTGGCCGCGCTACGAAGAGCAGAACGGGACGACGAGCAATGGTCAGACCGAGGTCAATTTCACTATCGGCAATGAGCCTCTTCCCGAATCGTTGACCGTGAGCGTCGGGCCGCTGGACGGAATCGACGTTGCGGCCACTGATCTCATCAGCCGGATCCAAGGAGTGTCGCAAGGGCGCGCCATGTTGACCACCGCGGCGTCCACGACGATGCGCTCGGGTCCGTGCCGCTTCGGCACCGACGATTGGCGCGCCTTTCAATCCGCTTTGGATAGCGCCGCGAAGGGGCCCGTTTCGATCGGATGGCCCTGGAATGTGGTTGCCACGGGTAACGGGCGCATGGAGGTGCCGCCGGGGCGCTCATACTATATCGGCGCGCCATTGGCCTACAGCGGCAGCAATCTGGAACTTCGCGCCGCCGGGGCGCCAATCTACTACGGCGGCCGGGGCACTTTTCTGCGGCTGGGCGAGCCGGACAATGCCGGCGCATGCACGAAGGCCGGGTTGACGGCGCTCTACCATATCGACGGCCTGTTCGTGATTGGCAGCTTCAACGCGGACGTTGGGGTTTCGGTGCCATGCGCCGGGCAGACCCATATCGACAAGTCGTTGATCCAAGGCTTCGTCGAGAACCTGGACATCGGCCTTCCCGGCGCGCACGGCACTTCGCCCGACACCAAGATTACCCGGACTTTCCTGGACCACGGCGTCACTAATCTTTGGGTCCACACCGCAGACCTCTTTACCTTCAGCGACGGCGGTTACTATGGCTATCGCGACCGTGGGATGGTGATGTGCGGCGACACCGACGCCGATACACTGTGCCATTCGATGAAGATTGACTCTGCGCAGGGAGCTGCTCACTTCCTGAGCGCGGTTGCGGGGATCGACGCCGGCAATATCGATGGCTTTGAGTTTCGCAACATTTACGATGAGCCGGGAGTGGTGCGCGGAGTGCCCGAAGGCAGCGGGCCGGCGCTGCGCCTGGGCTACATCGGCTCGCCTCACGGCGGGGTCGTGAGCGGCGGGACGTGGTCGGGCAACGAGGTCGACACGGCGGTGCAATTCGACGTCCCGGGAAGTCAGGGCATGAACTCCGATGTCGCCTTCTTCGGCAACTACCTGGTCAACTGGAATGTAGGATTCGACCTGGCTGGCGCGAAGCGGATTTTCGCGGGGCCTAACCGTTTCGAGCCGCGCACAATAATTGGCACTCACTATATGGGCGCGGATCCGAGCGACTCGATAATCGACGGAGGATTCTGGGGCCAGCTGGGGACCGTCGTGGGGCCGGCCACGCTGCAGACGCCCAACGTGTCGCAGAGCATCTCCGCGCTTAAAATCCAGGCTTCGCGCGATCGGGAGCCGCGCTACAACTTCCTGCCGGGCACCGGAATGCAGGTCAGCAGCGGCTCGGGTCCGGCCACGACCGTGATCAATGAAAACGCCGACGTCAATGGCACGGCGATCAAAGCGAGCGTGCTTGCCGCCGGCCCCTTTTTCTCATTCAGCAAGATTTATTCGGCCGCCGCAAAACCGATTCCTCCTTGCAACGGCGCCAGGCTCCATTGGCGGGCCTGCGTCTCCGACTCGCGGACCTGCACCAGCGGGCAACTCTATGGCGGCGGCGCTGGTTCGATGGCCTGCGAAGTGTGGTGCAACGCAAAGAATTGGATCCAGTCGGGAAGCGGATGCTGAGATGCGGGGGCTGTCAATCGGAATCGCCTATAGCAGCGCCCGCCGCATGTCATTGAGCACAGCGCTCAGATAGATGATAAAGCGGGCGGCGGTGGCGCCGTCGATCACGCGATGATCATAGGAAAGCGACAGCGGAAGAATCAGCCGCGGCACGAATGCTCCGTCGCGATAGACCGGTTTGTGCGTCAACCGTGAAAGGCCGAGAATCGCGACCTCGGGCGCGTTGATGATCGGGGTGAAGGCGGTGCCGCCAATTCCGCCCAGACTCGACACGCTGAAGCATCCGCCCTGCAGATCAGTGGGCTTGAGTTTCCGGTCACGAGCGACGGCCGCCAGCTCGGCAGTCTCGCGCGCGATCTGGATGACGCCTTTTTTATCAACGTCGCGCAGCACCGGCACCACCAAACCGTCGGGAGTGTCAACCGCGAAGCCGAGGTTAAAGTACTTTTTCAGGATCAGATTGTCGCCGTCCAGTGACGCGTTAAATTCGGGAAACTGGACCAGCGCCGGCACCAACGCCTTGAGGACGAAAGCCAGCATCGTAATTTTGACGCCGTTGTTCGATTGCGCCCGGTTGAGTTCCGTGCGCAAAGCCTCGAGCTCGGTGACATCGGCTTCGTCGAACTGGGTGACGTGCGGAATCATCACCCAGTTGCGCGCCAGGTTGGCTTTGGAGATCTTTCTGATCCGCGCCAGCGGCTTGGTTTCGATCTCGCCAAACCGGGCGAAATCCACCTTGGGCCATGGGATCAGGTCCAAGCCCGTTCCGGTGCCGCCGACCGCGGGGCTGGTGAGCGTCGCCTTGATGAATTGCTCCACGTCCTTATGGAAGATTCTGCCGTGCAGCCCGGTACCTTTAACGCGGTTCAGATCCACGCCCAGTTCGCGCGCGAACTTGCGCACCGACGGGCTCGCGTGTGGCTTGTGTTCCGGGCCCGCGGCGCCACCGGGTGGCAGCTCGCGCGCGAGCGGGGCCGCCGCTGCGCTGCCATCCGCGGATGCCACCTGCTTGGTCGCGACCGGTGCGGCAGCATTGTCTGTTCTGGGCGGTTGTGCCGCGGCGGGTTTGGCTGTCGCCGGCGTTGGCGCACTGGCAGCTTCCTGCGATGAAGCGGCGCTGGCTGAGCCGGCATCGCCGTTGGCGGCGTTCGACGGCTGAGTTTCGACCTCCAGCACGAGGAGCGGAGAGCCTTCGGAAACCTTGTCGCCCAATCCAACTTTGAGTTCTCTGACGACGCCGTCGGACGGCGACGGCACTTCGGTGGTCGCCTTATCCGATTCAATGGTGATGAGCGATTGTTCGGCGCGGACCTCGTCGCCCGGCTTCACCATTATCTCGATGACGTCAACGTTTTTGAAGTCACCAATGTCCGGCAGCTTGATTTCGACGAGATTACCCATGGTCTGCGTTATACGGTGACCGGATTTGGCTTCTCCGGGTTGATGTTGAATTTCTGGATAGCCTCCTGCACCCTGGAAACCGAGATCTGCTCGTCATCGGCAAGATTCTTGAGCGCCGCGATAGTCATGTAATAGCGATCGACTTCGAAGAAGCTGCGCAGTTTTGCCCGCTCGTCGCTGCGCCCGAAGCCGTCGGTGCCTAAAACGCGATAGCGCCGCGGCACGTAAGGACGAATCTGATCGGCGAATGTCTTAATGTAGTCGCTCGCTGCGACCACGGGCCCTGAGCGGTTTGCCAAACAGGTCTCGACATAAGACAGCTTTTGCGGGCTGGTGGGATGCAGCATGTTCCAGCGCTCCACAGCGAGTCCTTCACGCCGCAGTTCGGTGAAACTCGGCACGCTCCATATGTCCGCGGTCACACCGAAATCATTCTTGAGCAAATCGGCGGCAGCAATGACCTCGCGCAGAATCGTGCCGGAACCCATCAGTTGGACCCTCGGCCCTGCCGATTTGCCGCCGTCACGCAACAGGTACATACCCCGCAGAATCCCCTCCTCTACACCATCGGGCATTTTCGGTTGGGCGTAGTTCTCGTTCATCAACGTGATGTAATAAAAGACATCTTCCTGGTTTTGCAGCATGCGCTCCAGGCCCTGATGAATGATTACCGCCACTTCATAGCCGAAGGTTGGATCGTAAGCGACGCAATTCGGAATCACCGACGCGAGCACGTGACTATGACCGTCGGCATGCTGCAACCCTTCACCATTGAGCGTGGTGCGGCCGGCGGTACCGCCTAGCAGGAATCCTCGGCAGCGCATGTCTCCAGCGGCCCAGGCCAGGTCGCCAACGCGTTGAAAGCCGAACATCGAATAGAAGATATAAAAGGGGATCATCGGCACGTTGTGCGTGCTGTAGGATGAGGCGGCGGCAATCCAAGAGGACATCGCGCCGGCTTCGTCGATGCCCTCCTGCAGGATCTGTCCTTTTTGGTGTTCGCGATAGAACATCAACTGCCCGGAATCTTCCGGCTTATAGAGTTGGCCCACCTGCGAGAAAATTCCGAGCTCGCGAAACATCCCTTCCATGCCGAAGGTGCGTGATTCATCTGGCACGATTGGCACCACGCGCTTGCCGATATTCTTGTCGCGCACCAATGCCGAAAGGATACGGACGAAGGCCATGGTGGTCGAAATCTGGCGCTCACCGCTTCCTCTGAGCACCGGGTCGAAGGCCGAAAGCGGCGGCACCTCGAGTGAGACTGAGCGGCGCCGGCGCTGCGGCAGGCCGCCGCCCAGCGCCGCACGCCGCTTTCGAAGGTACTTGCTTTCGACGCCGTTTTCGTCCAGCGGATGCAACGGTAGTTGTGCCAGCTCTTCGTCCGATACCGGAATCTGGAAACGATCCCGAAAGGTCTTCACCTCGGAGTCGTCCATTTTCTTTAGCTGATGCGTGACGTTCAACGCCTGGCCGGCCGCACCCATGCCATAGCCTTTGATGGTCTTGGCCAGGATCACGGTCGGCTGTCCGCGATGCGCCATCGCAGCAGCGTAGGCGGCGTACACTTTGATCGGGTCGTGGCCGCCGCGCCGGAGTTGCCAGATTTCCTCGTCTGTCATACCCGAGACCATGTCGAGCAGTTCGGGATACTTGCTGAAAAACTCGCGGCGCACATAGGCCCCGTCGCGCGACTTAAAGGCCTGATATTCACCGTCGACGCATTCCTCCATCCGCTTGCGCAGAAATCCGTTCTTGTCGCGAGCCAGCAGCGCATCCCAGTTGCTACCCCAAATCACCTTGATCACATTCCAGCCGGCGCCGCGAAAATCGGCCTCCAGCTCCTGGATGATCTTGCCGTTGCCGCGCACCGGACCGTCCAGCCGCTGGAGGTTGCAGTTGATGACGAAAATAAGATTGTCGAGCCGCTCGCGCGAGGCCAGCCCGATTTCCCCCAGCGATTCCGGCTCATCCATCTCGCCGTCGCCCATGAAAGCCCATACCTTGCGGTCGCCCATTCCGGCGATGCCATGAGCTTCCAGGTATTTCATGAATCGCGCCTGGTAGAGCGCCATTATCGGACCCAGCCCCATCGAAACTGTAGGAAACTGCCAGAACTCGGGCATCAGCCACGGATGAGGATAGGAGGAAAGTCCCTTGCCATCGACCTCGCGGCGGAAGTGCAGGAGCTGCTCTTCGGTGAGGCGTCCTTCCAGATAGGCCCGGGCGTAGATGCCGGGCGACGAGTGTCCTTGAATGTAGATAACGTCGCCGCCATGGGTTTTATAAGGCGCCCGCCAGAAGTGGTTAAAACCGACGTCATAGAGAGTTGCGGCGGACTGAAAGCTGGCGATATGGCCGCCGAGGCCCACATGTTCTTTGTTCGCGCGCAGCACAATCGCAGCCGCGTTCCAGCGGATAATCGAGCTAATTCGCCGCTCGACTTCGCGATCGCCCGGATAGCGCGGCTGCAACTCAGCCGGAATCGTATTCACATAAGGGGTGTTGGCGTTATACGGGAGAAAGGCGCCGCGCTCGCGCGCCTTGGTGATCAAATTCTCCAGCAGGAAGTGTGCACGGTCCACACCTTCAGCCTCGATCACCGCCTGTATCGCGTCGAGCCATTCACCCGTTTCGAGGGGATCCAGGTCATGAACCGCATCCATAATTCGTCCTTCAGCCATAATTCCTTCGTTGCGTAACGATCTGTGGTCGCCTGAACCACGCGTTCGCTTGCGAAATCCGCACCCATAAGGATATTTGCCATCAACTCGCCTCTTCAAGGCGTCTGTCCCGGTTTCAGCGGAGATCATGGCGCAGGTAATGAGGGGTAACGTGCTCGAACTTGACGGCGGCAAAAGTGGCGGCGGAGCTGGTACACACCCACACCTCCATGGTCAGGAAAAATCTTCTTCTCCAGGCGGCTATCTCACGCTCATGAACTTGCTTCCATTCAGCCGGTCAATCAATTTCGTTAGACGGTCCCCGTAATGCTCCCAGGTAAACTGCGCGGCTGCTTCATATGCGACTTGTCCCAGTTCGCGCGGCGCCGCGAGCAACGCGTTGAGGCGCTGCGCAATCTCGGTGGGGTTGGCCGGATCCTGCACGATGAAGGGCTGCAATGGCGCCGGCAGCACCTCGGCCGCGCCACATCGCGCGCTCGTCAGGACGGGCAACCCGGCAGCCATCCCTTCCAGAACGACATTGCCAAATGCGTCGAACAGCGAGGGCGCCGCCAGTACATCTGCGGCTGCGAGCACACTCGGCGTATCGTCGCGCTGACCCAGGAACAGTACGCGGCGATCCACCCAAAGCCGCCGCGCCAATTGCTGATAATAAATCGCCGCGCGATCTGCGCCGGCCACGAGCAGGTAGGGCTTGCGATCCAACATCGGCCAGGCCTCAATCAGCTTACCAAGCCCCTCGCGACCGAAAGTGTGACCAATGAAGAGCACCACCGGACCGGTGCGTTCGATCCCCAAGCTTTGCCTGACGTCCTCGCCCAGGCGCGGATTGATTGCGGTCTTGAATCGCTCGTGGTCGACGCCGTTGTAAAGCACCTCTATTTTGGAGCGTGGAATCCCGAAGCGGCGCGCCAGGTCGTCACCGACCAGGCCCGAGACGGCCGCCACCATCCTGAGCCTTCGGGAGCGAAAGCCCCGTGCTTCCATCCGGCATTGCGCGGTGTGATAGGGGCTAAGCGCCCGGGCTGTGGACCTCGTCCTGCTCTCCCATTGGGGAGTCGCTTGCAGGTAGCTGATATGCGCTGGGCGCTCGCAGCGGATCAAATCGCTGTCCGCGGTGCGGCCGAAACTAATCGTCAGGTCGGCGCCCCCGCGCCGGGCCATTCGGGCCGCGAGCAAGCCAAAACCCAGCACTTCCAGGCTGCGGGGTAACCGTGGTAACGGCAGCCTGCGCACGGGCATGTCATGCCATGATATGGAATGCCCCCGCGCGGCATAGATTCTTACCTCGTGGCCTGCGCGGGAAAGACAGTCCGCCTCAACGGCCATGTCGCGCCCGCTGCTCTCATCGGACGGATCGAAATACCGAACCAGCAACGCGATGCGCATCCGCTCAGAGGCTCCGGTGCGCCCCGCGCCTGGAGGAGATGGCGCCAGCGGCGAGGTTTGTACTCAGCGCGCCATAGCCTGACCGTTGAGGCGAGCTGGCGGGGTTATGATCGAGATTTGCTTTCACATTCGCCAGGTGCGTTACCGGATCGACGAAAATCCTCCTTCAGGATAGCCCAACATTTGAGTGTTCGCGATGCGGTCATGTATTAAGCGTTCGACCGCAAATATCTAGCCGATCCAGCTTTCGCAATGACACGGAAAATGCAACAAACGGCGCGCGGCCTTGTTACAGTTATGCCGCTGACCACAACTCTGGCCTGTCTCGCCAGGGTATCACACTGCCGGCGGAAAATGTCGATGGATGTTGGCGCTTACAATGCCTGTCCGTGCATAGGACTTCTCGCAGTCGGCCGTTGATGGTCCGCGCATATTGCCTTCCATGTAAGCCAGGCCCGGACATCGTGAACACGACGCGCTGTGGACGCAGGTCGAGCACACCGGCAGATCACGCATGCGGATTGAGCGCACTTCGGCAAGTTGCGGGGAATCCTTCCAGATATCGATAAAGCGCTGGCGGCGGATATTGCCGCTGGGCAGCGGGAACTGCACGCAAGGGTAGAGGTCGCCAAAGGGCGAGATATAGCAGAAGCTGTGGCCGGCGCTGCACGGAACAGCATCGAGGTCAGCATCAGTGATGGGCGCGGGCGGCGTACCGCGGGCAGGGAGGCCCACCCCTTCGGATTCGGCGGCGTTTCCGGTCAGCGTCGGATCGCGCATCACGGCCTCCAAGTCCTCGCGCGGGATGTTGAGCGCGAGCAGCGAGCGGTTGCCATTGATGTGCGGAGTGATCGTGGGATCGATCGTAAAGCTGGCGCCCAACTGCTGGGCCAGTTCCCGCACCGCCGGGTAATCGCCGCGGTTATTGCGCATCATCACGTGAGCGATCGTCACCTTGAGTCCCTCGGAGACCAGGAGGCGGATCGCGCGGGTTGAGCGCGCCAGTGAGCCGCGCGCCTTGGTGATTGCGTCGTGCACCTCCTCGCGATGGGAGTAGATGCTGACCTGCACGTTATCCACGCCCAGGTCGCGCATCAGCGCGGCCTCGCGCTCGCGGATCAGGATCGCATTGGTCTTGACCTTCACGTTGAGGGTAAGTTCGCGGGCGTGACGCAGGATATCGAACAGGTCCTTGCGCAGCAGCGGCTCGCCGCCGCTGAGCGTCAGGAAGAATACCCCGGCCTCGGTCAGTTGCGGGAGCAGGGCGTCGATCTCGGCCGCGGTCATCTCGCCCCTGCCGTCATGGTCGAGGTAGCAGTGCACGCAGCGCTCGTTGCATCGCCAGGTCAAGTCCAGATGCACGCTGAGCGGAACGCCCAAGGTGAGCGCCCTGGTGTTCAGTTCTTCCATTAGAGTGCTCATGCGCCCTCCCCCCGCCTTTTTTCATCCGGCCTTTCAGTCGGTCATCCGGGCCGGGATGACAACGAGATCGCGGGCTCATCCGTGAGCCGCAAAATCCCGTGGCCGGCGAGCCCCTCGACCAACTCCATGGCGTCACGGTAGGCGGTCTCCGGATCGACGTCGAAGCGCGACACGATTGCGAACTCGACTATTTCCCGCAGTCCGGTGGCACCGTCTGCGGCCTGCCAGATGGCGCTGGCGGTCTCGTTGAGGCTGAACAGGGTGGAGTCTCGAATCGACATGATCATCATCTGGCCGCCCAGCATCCGGGCCGCAACCGTATCGCTCCGGCTGACATATTTGTCGCTTGCGTTGTGGTTCATGCGATTAACTCCCATACGGCCACGTCGGGCCTGAAAGTTAGCTCCGCGACCGCGACCCGCGCCGCGAAGTCGCAGGCGGTTGCAAACACCTCTTTGACCAGCTCGGAGTCATCGGCGAAGAACAGGATATTGCGCAGCAGCATCGCGGCGGCGCGCGCCGGATCAATCGCGTCAGTGCGGTTGCGCGGTCCCTTGCGCAGGAAATACAGCGCGGTGATCGGCGCCGCGATCTCTTCACCCGCGATTCCCAGTTCGCCGGCGAACGGAGTTCCGAATGCGTGATATTCTGTACCGCTGCGGCGCACGCAGGAGATCTCGTCGGTAAGCAGAATGGCATCGGGGGGCGCCAGGCGCGCGATCGTGGTCTTGCCGGCGCCCGAGACGCCCGAGAACAAAAATGCGCGCCCGCCGCGCACCGCGCTGGCGGAATGCAGCAGGAAGCCGCCGCTGCGCGCCAGTATCAGGCTCAGCACGATCCGAATCACGGAATCGATCGCGTAGGGATAGGCCGCCTGGCGGACCGTGCCGCGCTCGGAGGCCGGATCCCACTCGGCGCGAAAGTCGCCCCGGTGCATCACCCAGCGTCCCGACTCATAGCCGACCGCCAGCTCTTCATCGGATCGGGCAGGTGAGGGTGAAACTACGTCGATTTCGAGCTGTATCGAGGCGCTTGCACACTCGCCATCCATGCTGGTGGCTGCGCGGCGCGCGCTTCTATCCCGCGGTCGCATGATGAAGTTGCCATATCGCCGTTCCAGCATCGCGATGAATCGACGGCTGCCGCAGGTAATTGATATCGGCAGCCCACCAATTGCGATAGACACCTGGTGATTCATTGATCAGACCGGCCGGTACCCGTTCATCGAAGATGGCCTCTCCTCATTTTCCATGGCGCACGCCTGAGCCCATCATTGCGAACCAGCGTCTGGAGAGGCGATTCATGCTCAGTACCATCCGGTAGACGACCTCCGAGCGCCGAATCGCAAACGCGACCATCGCCTGCCACAATGAAGGCGGTGCCACCGCAACCAGACCCGACTGATCGCGGATTAATCCCACTATGACGCCCAGCACTTCGCAGCTACGCACGGGCGGGTCGCGCTCCGGTAAGGCGTCGCCACGAGTGATCAACTGCGACCCAATCGCCCGCACGACGCGATGCGCAAATAGACGCCCATAGCGCAGGAAAAGAACGATTTCGCCGGCAGCCGGCGTCGTTGATCCGGCGCGGACCCTGGGCCATTTTAAAGTTCGCGCTTTGATCGTAAGGACGCTGATAATTCTTACGGGCGTGGCGACATTAACCGTTGCGGCAACCGGAGCTCCGTCAGCGCAGTCGTCTGTGACTGCGCAGTCACCTGTTCTATTGAGCGACCACCTTCAGCTCCACAAGCACCTAGCCACAACTCCGCGACCCACTTCAACTCCGCACCCATCCCACACCGCTACACGATCTGTCACGCGGTCTCCGAGTCCGATACCGACCCACACGCCGATCGGCCCCAGAGCGACGCCGACTCCCTCAACAGGCACGTCGCTTTCAGGCACGGCGATTCAGGGTGCGATGATGGGGAGCACGGTAACGGCATTCGCGGTCAATAGCTCCGACGGCGCGAACGGCACGGTGCTTGGCACTACCAAGACCGCCACCAATGGCACCTTCACAGTCAAAATCGCGGCGCGATCAGGTCCAGTACGGCTAATGACCAGCGGTGGATCGTACATCAGCGAAATGAACGGAGCGTCGGTCGGCGCGCCGGGCGCGGTCTCGGTCCTGATAGCCAGCGCCAACACGAATACGTCCGGCCTTTCGCTTAATCCCCTGTCGACTTTCGTCGATAAGCGCACGGTGGGGATACTCGCGAAGGGCGGAACGACATTCAGCACCGCGCTGAGCGAAGCAATAACCCGTATCGAGCAGATTTACGGTCTGACCAGCAATCCCGGCAGCATGATTCCGAGTTACAACACGACCGGGACCAATCAGGCGAATCTGGGCCTGATACTGGGCGCGATCATCAACGAGGACCAGTACCTATGCGCAGGTACGCCTGGCGCCCTGGTGACGGCGCTGGCAGCGGACATCAGTGACGGCGTATTCGACGGGACGGCGTCCGGAACGCCCGTGCGCTACTGCGGTAGCAATCTGCCGGCGATTGCGGGAACGACGGAATTTCAGGATGCGCTTTCAGGGATGGCGCAGCTCCAGCAGGTGACGCAGGGGTTTATCTTCGGCGGCAGGGGCAACATCCTGACCACGAACGGATTGGCCAACCTGGCGCTGGACGGGACGACCGCATATCCGATTGCGCCGCTGGGGACAATTAATCAGGCAATTCCGAATGCCGCGCCCGCTCCCCTCAACAGATTTGCTCCTGTCAGTCAGACCGCCACGATGGTTGCCGCCCGCTACGATGGCGCGTCGACTCTGCTAGCCGACGGCAAGTTCCTGATTGCCGGCGGTGGCGGCAGCAGTGGCGCTTTCCTGGCCAGCATTGAGGTTTACGATCCGGCATCGAACAAGTTCTCCGCAGCGACGCCGGCGATGACTGTCGCGCGCGCCAACGAGACCGCGACGCTGCTGCCCAACGGCCTGGCCCTCATCGCCGGAGGCGCGGTCGACGATAGTACCTGGACGGCCAGTACAGAGCTTTACAATCCAACTGCGAATACGATGACCGCAGGGCCGTCGATGAGCATCGCGCGCGAAGGCGCCATCGCTATTCTATGGCCCGACAATGAGCTTCTTATTGCCGGCGGCCGCGACAGCGCGGGGACTGTCCGCAACACGGACCTTTATGATCCTGGGAAAAACTCCTTCACGGCCGGTCCGCCATTAAACGTGGCGCGCTACGATTGTGCGGCGGCGCTCCTGCCCAAGGGCAAGGTGCTGATCGCCGGCGGGTTTGCCAATGTGGTCCAGAGCAATCCGCTGAGCAGCACCGAGATTTACGACCCGTCCCTCAAACAGTTCACCGCCGGTCCGCCGATGGCCGATATCCGCGGAGCCGCTCGGGCGACGCTCCTGCCGAATGGCCGGGTGCTAATCGCGGGCGGCGCCGACAATTCGGGCGTACTGAATACCACGGAGCTTTACGACCCGGCGACCAACGCCTTCTCAGCGGGGCCGTCGATGACCGCCCATCGCAAGTTTCAAGCGCAAGTTCTATTACCCATGGCAAGGTGCTGGTCGCCGGCGGTTATGCTAACAATAACGGCGATTCTATTCTGAGCAGTACTGACCTCTACGATCCCGTTAGCAAGAGCTTCACCGCGGGCCCGTCGATGAACGATCAGCGCGGACTTGCCGCGGCGGCGCTATTGCGCAACGGCGATGTGCTTATCGCCGGGGGAGCCAGCGGCGTTGCCGGCATTCAAAGCACGACGGATCTCTACAGGCCATAGACCCAGCCGTCGGGTCGGATCCAGCCGCTGGTCACGCTGCGCCACCGCGTCAAGGTGGCGCAACCGATTCGATAGCTGTTCAAAAAATCATAGGGGCCAGCCTCAAGTATTTGTTCGACATCGCGGCGCAAAAGCATACGATTCGATTGGAAAACGTGATATGCGTGCCGGTCGTGATCGCCGTAGCGCTTCGCGCTGCATGGTAGTGTCCTGGTCGGATTGAACTTACGCAGTTTCGCATTTGGGGCGGCGAATGAAAGAGCAGGAACGTCGAGCCTGGCGGGTAATTTGGAGTCTGGCGGCTGTACAATTTATTCTGCTCGGCCCAGCCTATGGAACCTTGGGATATTTCTACTCGCCCTGGATCAAGGAGTTCGGCTGGAGTCACGCCAGAGTAGCGGTGACGACCACTGCTTTTCTTTTTGCGCAGGCCGCGGTCAGTCCCCTCGTGGGCTGGCTGCTTGACCGGATTCCGGCGCAAATCGTGATGACCGTCGCCGCCGTGGCGGTGATCATCGGATACCTGTGGGGGAGCACGCTGCACTCCTTCGGTCCCATGGTTGCCGCTTTCGCCCTGATTGGCGGCGGAGTCAGCGCATCGACCTACGTGCCGGCGATGATGGTGGCCGCGAACTGGGCCACCGAAAGACGCGGTCTCGCGTTGGGAATCGTGCTGGCCGGCGCGGCGATGGGCGGAACCGTGCTGGCTCCCGTTTTTGAAGTGTTGTTGGTGCATTACGGATGGCGGGTCGCGATGGTCTGTCTGACGATCCCGATGTTGCTCATCGCCATCCCGACCATCCTGGTGATGGTGCGGACGCGTCCGCCCACCGGTTCCGGCGCAAAAAGCGTCAGGGAAGAGGCCGCGACCCTTCCTGGTCTGGAGCTGGGCCCGGCCTTGATGTCGATGCCGTTCTGGATGCTGGTCGTGACCGAGTTCATCTATAACATCGGCTACCAGGGCTTCGTCCATCACCTGATGACTTACTATATTGGCGCCGGCTTTAGACCTGAACGTGCAGCGCTCATCCTGGGTTTGTTGACCCTGTTCACGGTCGTTGGCGCGATAGGCCTGGGTGGTTTCGCCGACAAGCGCGGCGTACGCGTCGTGCTGATCGCATCTTTGGTCGGTCTGGCGGCCGGCATCACGATCGTATTGGGCGCCACTTCAAGGGGCTTCGGCAGTTTTTACGCCGCCGCGTCGATGGTGGGTGCGGGGTTAAGCGTGGGTGCCTCGGCGACGCTGCTCCCCGCCATCCTGGTCGAAGCGCTGGGGCTGCGGCGCTACGGCACACTGTGGGGCATCGTCAGGCTCCTGGGATGGATCGGCGGCGGCCTCGGCCCGTTTCTGGCCGGCCAGATTTTCGATCGTACTGGGACCTATACGCTGGCCTTTGAATTCTGCGCGATTTGCATGCTGATAGGCGCATGCACGGCGGCGATGATCCGGCCTGCCGAGGGCGTCGTAGCGCAACCGGTCGCCACCAGTTGAGCGCTTCGCGGCGCCTTCTTTAATATCTGGCTGTGGTGCTGCCGCTCAAGTGAGGCTGATGATGGATTTCCGGAAATCACCTCAGGAACTCGTCGACACCTTTGAAGCGGTGGTACCCGGACCTCCGGCGCAGCAGCGCAAGATGTTCGGCTACCCGGCGGCGTTCGTTAACAGCAACATGTTTATGGGGCTGTTTGCTGAAAGCATGTTGATTCGACTTCCGGAGGAACTGCGCGACAGCCTGCTTGAGCTTCCGGGCGCAAAGGTGTTTGAGCCGATGCCAGGGCGGGCGATGCGGGAATACGTTGTTCTGCCGCCCGCGCTCATCGCCGACCGGGTAAAGCTCTCGCAGTGGGTTGCCAAATCGTTTGAGTACGCCCGCTCCCTTCCCTCCAAGGCCGCCCGGGCAAAGGCGGCGAAAGCGGCTACGAAAAAGCGCAGCCACTGAAACATTCAGGATATAAAGGAACCCGGTCCCTAACAGAGGAAACTACATGTCCGATCTACTGATCAAGAACGGAACCATCGTGGACGGCACGGGCGCGGCGCGCTATCGCGCCGACGTGCTGGTCGCTGACGGCAGGATTGTAGAGATCGGCAAGGTCAGGGAGGGCGCTGCGCAAACGATCGACGCCGCGGACCTGATCGTCGCGCCCGGGTTCATCGATCCGCACACTCACTATGACGCGCAAATATGCTGGGATCGCTCGATCACCCCCTCCTCGTGGCATGGCGTGACCACCGTGGTGATGGGCAACTGCGGCGTGGGACTCGCGCCCTGCCGCCCACAGACACGAGAGGCTGCCACCTGGGATCTGGTAACGGTGGAGGCGATTCCATTCGACGTGCTGAGCCGGGGGCTCACGTGGGACTGGGAGACCTTTCCGCAGTACATGGACGCGGCGTCGCATCGCGGCAGCGCAATTAACCTGGCGTTCGCCGCGCCGCTTACTCCGTTTCGTCATTATGTGATGGGCGAGGAATCGATGGAGCGGGCGGCGCGCGCCGATGAAATCGGCCGCATCAGCGAACTGCTGCGCGAGGCGATCGCGGCCGGCGCCTTCGGCTTCACCACCACCATCCTGCCCCAGCATATCGGCTATCGCGGCCGGCCGCTGGCGTGCCGGCTGGCCAGTTCCGAAGAGCTGGCCGCCTATGCGCGAGTGCTGCGCGCGCTCGGCAAAGGCACGATCGAAATCTCTGTAACCCGGAAACCAGGCGCCGTTTCGCAAAGCGAGTATGAATTGCTCGAGATGCTGTTGAACGAAAGCGGGCGTCCGGTGACGTGGCTGGCGATGGCGAGCTGGCCCGACCGGCCGCAGGAGGCGGCCGAGACGCTGGCCAGGCTGGAGCCCCTGATAAGCAGCGGCGCCATCCCCCAGATCACCTGCCGGCCGTTCGAAGCGCTCATTGATCTGCGCTCGCCGATGATGCTGGCGGACATGGCGTGCATGAAACCGGCGTTCAATCGCAGCGTCGATGAGCAGATCGAGGTCTATCGCCAGCCCGCCTTTCGCGACGCCTTCCGCCGAGAGCTCACGCAGCCGCGGTTGGCGTCGAACTCCTTTGCGGGTATCGAGATATGGGACGCGGGCACCCCGGCTTTGAAGCGGTTCGCGAAAACTCCGCTGGTGCAGCTCGCCAAAACTCAGGGAAAAGACCCGGTGGATTGCTTTTTTGACCTGGCGATCGAGGATCGGCTGCAGACCGAATTTGTCCTGGAAATCTACTACGAGGATGGCGTTGAGCGCCTGATGACCGATCCGCGCACAGTTATCGGGGTGTCGGACGCCGGCGCTCACGTCGATATGGTGTGCGACGCCGGCTACTGCACCTTTCTGCTGGGCAACTGGGTGCGCGAAAAGCGGGCGTTGAGCCTCGAGCGCGCGGTGGCGCGGCTCACTTCTGAAATCGCCGATCTTTGGGGGATCAAGGAGCGCGGACGCCTGGCTGCGGGCGCGGCTGCCGACCTCGTAATCTTCGACCCGAACACGATCGGATCCGAAGCCCGCGGCGAGATGCGCCACGATCTGCCCGGCGGCGCGCGCCGCCTGGTGGTCGAGGCGCAGGGGATCGTCTATTCGATCGTCAACGGCCGGGTGATTCTTAAGGAAGGCAAGTTCACCGATGATCTCGCTGGCCAAGTGCTGCGGTCGGCGTAGGCCCGTTTCACCTCAGTCCCTGAGTAGACTTTGGAGGGAGGAAAGCCTGATGGCGGAAGATAACCTGGAAAAGGAGATCCAGCATCTCATCGATCGGGTCAAGATCGTCGAGACCGTCAAGCGGCTGACCTTTCATATGGACCGCAAGGATTGGAAGAGCTACGAAGCGGAGTTCGCGGATCAGGTGGAAGTCGATTTCACCGACACCGCGTTTGGCGGAAAGGTGCCGCGGATGGCGTCGCGGTCCCAATGGGCCGCGGCGGTGTCCAGCGGACTGGCGCGGTTTTTCGAAACCCAGCACTTCGCGTCGAATTATTTCGTCGAAATCGACGGCGATCGCGCCAGAGCCGTCACCTACTTCATCGCGCGCCATTTCATGAAGGCTTCCGACGGCGCGAAGTACGTGCTTGACCAGGGCGGCTATTACACGCACGGGTTGGTAAAAGAAAACGGCACCTGGAAGGTAAACCTCAACAAGCTCACACCGCTTTGGGACGAGGGAGATCCCGAAGCGTTGAAGTTGGCCGAGGCCGGCGGACTTTCCAGGGAATGGGCGGAGCTGTTCGGGCTCTAGTCCAGTCGCGTCAAAGCGCGGAGACACATATTTCATAGCAGAGAGTTACGGTAGGCTCCGTGCGCTGCAATAGGATCTCTCACGATTCCATTGTTTTAACGAGCATCTCTACAAGCTTGCTTTGTTCCATCGCGAGTTCGCGGCAAAGTTTTCTGACCAGGGAAAACTCCGCAAACCCTCGTAGAAAGCGGCCTCCGATTTGGCCTGTGAAAATTTATCCCGTGCAGTTTGCAGAAGATCCTTATAATTTGTGTGGCATTGGTTCAAAGACGCTTAGTCGCTGTGAAACAAAGGCATGTGCGACAAATCTATGGTTGCCGCAACAAATATCGCGTATAAGCATTCAAAATCCATCTATTCTTGAAACCACCGGAACGGCTGAGATTAGTCGATCGAATCGTATGATTTGTGCTATGCCTGGTTAGAATTGGAATATTATGCAAAAGGCGTTGATTCTCGATAAGCGCGCCGGGACCCTGGCGCTGCAGATTTGCCGGGCGCTCGCTCGACGAGGATACGAGGTTGATATCCTCGGGACTCGTGCGTCCATCGCCTTCAGATCGAGATACTGCGCCCGCGCCTTAAAACTGCCCAGCTGGAATCCCGAGCGAATCGGATGATATCTTCGCCGCGTATTTGCGGATCATAGCTATGACGCCATTTATTTGTGCAATGAGGAGGTTTTGGCAATAATTCCAGCTTTGCTTGAATCCATGCCACTTAGCGCGCTGCCAATGCCTGAGATGCCTGTATTAAGAACGTTGCTAAGTAAGCATCGGACCCTGGCGCGGGTGGCGCGGGAAAGAATAGCTACACCGGTCACGATTGTCCCGGCTGATGAAAACGAAGCTGAGCAGTTGAGCCGCGAAATCGATTTGCCATTTCTTATCAAGGGCGAGCGTGGAGACAACTGCAGGAATCTGCGCGTGGTTACGAATAGAAAGAATCTGCTGCCGTTGTATCGCGAGATCGTGCGAAGCGAGGCCTCTTATGGCGGCAGGCCGGCACTGCAGGAGATAATAGAGGGACCGGCGTATTCGGTTGGAGGTCTCTTCCACGAGGGACGCCCGCTGCGGCTGTGCGCTCATCGCAAATTGCTAACCTACCCGCCCGGCGGCGGCGTGACGGTAAGGGGCGTGACGGAGCGGCCGGAGGCCCTGCTGGAAGAAGCCGTCAAGGCTTTCGCGGTTTTCCGGTACACGGGACTGGGGCACGTGGAATTCATCCGCGACGAACGCGACGGCAGGTTCAAGTTCATTGAAATCAATCCCAGGGTATGGGGCAGCATAGGGATCGCGGAGCACGCCGGTGTTGATTTATATCGGCCTTACCAGGCGCTGGCGCGGGGGATTGCGGTGCAACCCGATCTGCACTACGAAGAGGGCGTCGTCTATCATCGTTTCTCGGCGGAGCTGCAGCTCATTCTCAGGCGGCCTTTGCGGCTGGCCGGGTTCCTGAAGGATGCGATGAACCCGCGCGTGACTTCGGATTTTACCTGGCGTGATCCCGGCCCATATCTGGCGGCGGTGCCGTTGATTCGTTCCAATCGCGCGGTTCGGGAGTATGGCGGCATTCAGTAAGCCGCAAGTCACATCCCACGACACGACAGGGCCTTTTCGCCCTAGCTCATCTGCTCCAGCCGCCGGCCATGAATCGCAGTAACGTATTAAGCTTCAACACTTGTCCAGTGCTAAAAGTGCCGCGCCAGAGATAGGCAAAAGCCTGCTACAGTATCTTGATGGAAGCGGACAATTGCCAACCTGGGTAGATCCAGACTTATTTGTAAA
>DASZGF010000183.1:0-1632 GCA_035939115.1 Binataceae bacterium (SeqCode) | reverse complement strand
GGAGTGCGCTCGAAGCGGAATACAAACTCGGGGCTGGCAAGGATGGCCTGCAGCGCGGTCCTGATTCCCGATTCAAAATCGCCACCGTTCCGGCCTTCCTGGTAGAAACTCAGCAATCCTTCCAGGTCCGTGTCGGTGATTGGCCGCCGGAAGGCCTGGCGCGTCAGCGATGAAATGATTTTTTTCGCGCAGGGGACTTCGTCGCTCCCGGCCGATGGGCGACAGGTGAAGATCTTGCGGCGACTGGGCGTGTCCGACAATCCCGCGATTGTGGTGGGACCGGTAATGCTGAGTTCATGCAGATGCGGCAGCGTGGTCATTCCCGGGACCGCGCCGACGCTGACGTCCACCAGACTCTGCTCAACCATCTCGTACTCGTCTTCGAGAGGCCCGTCGAATTTTTGGATGAAGGAAGCGGAGATCTTTTGCGGGCCGGCCTTGATTCTAATCGCCGGAGTTTTGATGCCGTCTTCGGCAAGTTTCATCGCAGGATTGATGTCGAGCAGCGCCACTCGCTCGCCGTTCACGGCAATCTCGATCTGCTGGCCCTTGCCCTGGTTCAATCCGAAGAGCGGGCCGGTCGGCGAATAGTAGAATCCAAGTTTGAAAAAGTACTCGCCATCGGCCGGAAAGTCATGAACCAGCGCGATGCCGCCGCGGGTGCCGAACGGCGTGCCTTCGATATGGTGCATTTGACTGAGCACCCGTGGAATCTGGTAGGTGGTCGTGAGGGGCAGCGCGTTGGTATCGCCGACCGCCTCGCGACTGATCCGTCCCGCCGCTCGAATATATCCTTCCATCAGCGTCGGGGAAACGGTCAGGACGTCCGCCATATTGTCAAACCCGTGGCTCATATCGTCGGCGGGTAAGAGCGGTGAGACATCCACCTGGATACCCAGAAGTTCGCGGATGGAGTTGGCGTACTCGGTACGATTCAGCCGGTGCAGAGCCGGCCGCCCTGGATTCGGATGCGCGGATGCAGCTTCGTCAATCGCGTTTTCGAGGGTACTGGCGAAGGCTTTGATAGTGGCGGTATCCGGCCGCGGCATGCCTGGAGGAGGCATCAAGCCCACCCGTAATTTGCGGATCACTTGCTCGGCTAGCTCTGCAGTCTGGCCGGGATGCTGAAGATCCAGCTTGGTCAGGGTCATGCCGCCGGACTTCAGTTTGTCGTTGTGGCAGCCGGCACAATATTGCGACAACAGGGGCGCCGCCACGTGTGCGCGAGCCACCGCCGTACACACAAAAATGAAGCCCCCGATTATTCCGATGCGCTTTTTCAATCTTTATTCTCTCGAAAACAGCCGACTGAACGCCCGTAAAAATTATATAACAGCGGTTGTGAAGATGGAGTGATAAAGTACTTGGTGGTTAGCAGGCGCCGATGCGACGATTCTTGACTTTCTTAGCGGTGGCGGGGTGCTGTTCCCTGCCCTCCCCCGCGCAATCCTGGAACTCCCAACTGCTGCCGAACGTCAGCGGCAAGTTCACGCCGCAGATGGTCAGCTTTGCCGGCCGCTCGTGGAGCCTGGACGACTATTCCTACGTTGGATATTATCTGGGAACCAAAAGCTTGGGCTTGTTGCCCTGCAACGAGGTGAATGTCACCGCGACTGGCGATATTACTCAGGC
>DASZGF010000182.1:0-59676 GCA_035939115.1 Binataceae bacterium (SeqCode) | reverse complement strand
CAACCCGGTTGCGCCCATCGCCGTTGATTATTAGGCCGGGCTTATCGCCCTTTAACTGTCCGAGGGAGGCCCGCAATTCATGAATTGGAGCGACAGCTTGGTAGGATCGCGCCATATCGCGGAAAACCTTTTTCTCGAGTTCTAGGCGGCCGGTCGGTAACCGTGGCCAAGCCAGACCGTGCTGCGCAACCCAACGTTCCCACAGCGACTCTTTGAAAGAACCGTCCTCGAATACGTGATAATCTTTGTCGATTTCTTCGATAAGGTCGTTTTTGATCGTCTCCCAACTTGTGGTTATTGCCCTATAGGCCGGGACATTTATCGGTGTTCCGGTTCGCTCGACGCGGGTTAGTGCGGACATGTACCTGGCGCGCAACAAGGCCCTGGACCAGTCGATTAGCCCCAGCTCAACCATTTTGTAAAAGAGCAGCGTAAGGGCGGTTACATCGGTTTGGCAATAATCGGTCAGAGCTTGCGGCTCGCCTGGATTCCAAGGGCCGCCGCGAATCGCTAGTTCCTGCATTTCCTTTTTCTCGACGGCCTCAAGGTGAGGGAGTCGAAAGTATTGCAAGGCAGCGATGAGTCCTTTGCTGCCCCGCCCTTTGCCGAAAGGGTTGTGCCAGATGCCGTTTACTACGCGGTAGAATTCGACGAACGGGTCGAGAACGTTAACCGGTAAATCCCAACCCAAGGCCAGATGGCAGCTTAGTTCGGCTCGAACGTTGAAGGCGACGAACAACACGTCTTCATTTATCGGGTATGGCGGGCCCTTGAGGGTCAGAAGTTCATCCTCCCAGACCCTGAAGGTCCGTCCTGAGGTGTACTCACGTGCGACCAAACAGCGAGGGATCGGCTGCCCATCGTCAGGTGAGGTGCCATACTCGAAATCCGCCACCCAGATTTGCGAAAATCCGAACACCTAGTTGACTCCTCCCCGCAGTTTCTTCACCACCACGTGGTCGTCGTTTTCGATGAGGAGGTCCTTGAACGCGATCGCAAGCAATTCCTCAAACGACAGCGTAGGCCAAGCCGGTTCCTGATCACGCAGCAAAGAGCCGCCGCGGGTGCGAACGTACCCATGAAGAGTTTTGTGTGCCTCTAACCGGATCCACTCTTTCTGCGCATGCGCCATCGCCTCGAACATCGAGCGATGCCATTCGTTATCGTCCATATGGACTGGGATCACATAGGCATTGCCAAATGTATCTACAGCGGTGAACAGGTGAAAAGGCTTGATGCCGCTCTTTAGTTCCGGGGCTTGCCACATAGAAGGCGTGACGATGAGCAGGACTTTATTATTCCGCTCTTGCAGGTCTGCTCCTTTGTACAAGAACCCTCCCACTTGGGCCTGATAGTCCTCCCGCGGTGACACCATGAAATAAACGTGATCACTGGGTCGCTTGGGCGGGACAGTGCTGAGTACCTTGCCTCCCATCTGCTCGGTAAAATCTGACGGAAGACGCAACTTCTTGAGGTCAAATACCGGGTTCCGTCCGTCCTCATGTGTTTCATCCACGTTTGATGGCGGCGCAGGCTTCGGCGGAACAGGTTCACCTGAAGGGGCAGCGAGGGACTCGGCAGCCCCCGGATCAGGTTGGGGGGTAAGGGGTTCTTCTACTTTTGCGTCATTGTGTTTCACGGCTAAAATCCTCCGGTTGGGCGGGCGCATGCACAGCATCCCGCGCGTTGAAGATCGCGGGAATCATGACTCGCGCGCAGCCTTGCCTGCCTTCGGTAGCAACGTCTCGACAACGCCGGCCTCTACGAAATCCTGTAAATCTCCGACGCGGTATAGAACGTGGCGTCCTAACCGGGTCCACGGTGGGCCTAGGCGCATTTGTCGCCAATATTGCAATGTCCGACGGGGGATGTGGTTGTCGAAGAACTCGACAACTTGCTGCTCTTTAAGCAGAGTATCGCGGCTCATTTGGGCACCTCATTGACTTTAGTGGGGTGCCCCGGTCGAGCCAGAAAAAGAAAAAGGCCGACTAAAGCACCACCGTTTGGTGGCAACTCATAATCAACCCCTCAACGACTGGTCTGAAAAACCAGTGATAACCTCCGGCCCTAGCGCCGGAAGTAAAATGGTGACCGGTCAGTCTCTGACCGCCGGTGTACCGTAACAGCAACTATACGCAGCATATTTGCTACTGCGCAGCACAGTCAAGCAGTAGCCGCGCGCGCTGGGTATTATTCAGCCTCCCTCGCTGGGCCGAACATTGCCAGCGCGGTGGTCTCCAACGCCAGGCGCACCGGTTCGACGTCCAGGTGCGCGTATCGCTGAGTCGTCGTTATCCGGGCGTGGTTCAGGGCCCGTCCGATTACCGGCAGGCCGTACCCTTGCGCCACCATCTAGGATGCAAGGCTGTGCCTCAAACTGTGAATCGTGACGTCCCGACAGCCTGCCCTATCCCGAATCTTGTGCCAGATACGAGTCGGCTGCATTACGTGCCCCGACTTGCTCTTCGCCGGGAAGACCCATTTTCCGCCGCGGCTCGGTAGACCCTCTAGAATCGCGACCGCCTGCGAAGCTAGTGGCAGCAGCAACGGATTGCCCGTCTTGGTCACGCCAATCCGTAACGTCCGCGCCTCAAGGTCTACCGCGCTCCACGTCAGTGACGCCAATTCGGACCGCCGCAGGCCGGTCATTAAGAGCAACGGGAAATAGGCGGCCCAGCGCCACTTGCCCACCGTCTCGACCATTAGGGCATCGTTGACCCGCACCATCTCGTCGGGCCGCAGATAGCGCTCGCGACCGTGTTCCTCAAAAGCCTTGATACCCGCGGCCGGATTCTCACCCACCCAGACCTTGGCCTTAATCGCCGCGTAGAAGACCGCCCGCAGAAGCTGGACCAGCCGGTTCGCCTCGACGTGGCCGCGCGTCTCTCCGAGCCGGATATGGAGCCGTAGAACATCATCGTTCAGGATCTCGGTCAGCTTACGCGCCATCCAGGCCTTACAGTGCACGCGGAGCCTATGTTCGTCCTGTTTCCACGACTTCTTATGCGGCTTGGAGTAATTCTCAAGGTACCAGTCGACCAACTCGCTGAACTTCAGCACCTGGCGTGCCCGTGTGCGCACATCGGAGGGGTCTTTGCGATCCTTAGCATCGGCCCGCATCTTGGCCGCCTCTGCCCGCGCTTTATCAACCGTCCAATCCGGCCACGATCCGATCGTCAGCCGGCGGTTGCGGCCACCCTTGACGCGGCCCTCCCAGATAAAGGATCGCGTCCCGCTGTCCAGCACCCGCAAGCCAAAGCCCGAGCCGCTCTCCCGGATGTAATACTCGCTACCGATTGGCGCCGGTCCGGCCGTCACCACCATCTGCTTCGTCAGCCTCTCAACTTTTGTCACTTATTAGCCCACCGTATAATGACCTTTGGTACTGTGTCATTGTAGACATTCTGGAGACAGACTGTCAAGAAGTACCCGTTATTAGCACGCACGCACCCGTACCACCAAGCCAGCAGAAGTCTTATATTTTGGGCTGTTTGATGCGCGCCGCTAGCCCGCCGACATTTAAAGAATGGCAGCAACTATGCTCTTCGAACATAAGACCCCTGCTCAACTCTTCGGCGTCGAAGCCGTTGCGGCATTTGGCATTCGATCATTGTAACTCGCATTAAAGCGGGAATTTCCATTTTGAGTGCTACGGTTGCGCCAACTTATCACAAGTTGGGTTCAGAACGCAGGCCTTGAAGTTTTTTCTCTGGAGTTGGTTGCCTGGCGAGCCTTTGCCACGCAACGCCCGCGCGATGCTCGACTCAACCGACAAGCTAACGGATACTTGGGCTTGCGGCGGGGCGCTCCGATCGGTGGGAGGCCGCCGGCTGTGGTCACCGAAGCCCCGGCAGGTAGCGGTGCCGCCGGAGGAGGTTGGTTAAGGGTTTGGCTTGGATTGCTGACAATCCCGCGTCGTCGCGGCTGACATACGAATCCTCTTCGAATCGAGACTTCGATTACAAGGGATCGGACGAGCCCTTTACCGAGGTCCTGGTTCCGGTCATCGTCGGCTGCGCCTTGTTCATGGAATTGCTCGACTCGACCGTGATCACCACGGCATTGCCCGCGATGTCGCGTTCGCTGCATGAGGATCCGATCAAGCTCAACCTGGCGATCACCTCCTATCTGCTGAGCCTGGCCGTATTCATACCGATCAGCACCTGGGTGGCCGACCGCTTTGGCGCCCGGCTCATCTTCCGCACCGCCATTGTGATCTTCACCATCGGGTCGGTGCTGTGCGGCATCTCGCAGTCACTGCCCGAACTGGTCGCAGCGCGTATCCTGCAGGGATGTGGCGGGGCGATGATGGTGCCGGTGGGCCGCCTGGTGATCCTCAAGACCGTGCCCAAGCGCCATCTGGTAACCGCGATGTCCTATCTGAGCATCCCGGCCCTGATCGGGCCGGTGGTGGGGCCGCCGGTGGGCGGCTTTATCGTCACCTACAGTACGTGGCGCTGGATTTTCTTCATCAACGTGCCGATCTGCGTGCTCGGCATCGTGATGGTGACGATGTTCATCAAGGACATCCGCGAGGAGAACGTCCCGCCGCTCGACATCCTGGGTTTCCTCCTGACCGGAGTTGGCCTGGCCGCGCTGGTGTTCGGCTTCGAATCGGTGGGGCGGGGTGAGTTGCCGATGGGCGTGGTGATCGGGCTGACGGTCGGGGGCTTCGTGTGCATGGGACTCTATGTGCTCCATTACCGGCGGGCCAAGTATCCGATTATCAATCTGGGACTGCTCTCGATACCGACCTTCAGAATCTCAACCGTGGGCGGCGGGCTGTTTCGGATGGGGATCGGCGCGATGCCGTTTTTGTTGGCCTTGCTGCTGCAACTGGCCTTCGGCATAAATCCCTTCAAATCGGGTCTGATCATCTTCGCCAGCGCGCTGGGCGCGCTCACCATGAAGATCGCCATCAATCCGATAATCCGCTTCTTCGGCTTCCGCTCGCTGCTTATCTTCAACGGCGTAATCAGCGCTCTTTTCATGGCCGGTTGCGCACTGTTCCGCCCGACCACGCCGCACTTCGTCATCGCCCTGGCGCTGTTCTCGGGCGGATTCTTCCGCTCGCTGCAGTTCACCTGTATCAACGCGCTCGGCTATGCCGACATACCGCATTCGCTGATGAGCAACGCCAGCTGCCTGGCCAGCATGGGACAACAGTTGACCATCAGCATCGGCATCGCCGTCGCGGCCCTGGCGCTGCGTGTCGGGATGACGCTGCATCACTCCAGGGTGCTGACCGCCCGCGACATTATTCCGGCCTTCATCCTCACCGGTGGGCTGGGACTGATTGGGGCGCTGGCTTTCGTGCCGCTGCCGCATAATGCGGCGGCAGAATTGGCCGGCCGGCGCGGTCAGCGCAGGTTCGTGGAAGCGGAGCCGACCGCCGTCGCCGACTGACGTCCGGCCGCGGCATGCGGTCGATGATGCCGTAAGGCCGCTAGGCTGTTCAATCGGCTTGACGCTGCGCGGTTTCTTTCATTTATCCTATGCGTATCTGATACGTTCCAGAGTTTCCTGCGTCTATATGGGAAGAAAGGAGTCCGTCCGTCCAAGTACCGGGCTGGAGGAAAAAAAGGTCTCACATGCGCCGTCCCATCGTTCTTGTGCTGCTCGTCCTGCTACTGATCGCTCCGTTTACGGTGCTGGCACAAACCAGCGAACCACAGCCGCCGGCGCCGCCTGAGAGCGCACCCGCGGAGGTCGTTCCCCCGCCCGAGGCGGCGCCGCCGCCGGCCCCGGTCCATCACAGGAGAAAGACCCGCAAGCGCCGCCGCCATCATGCCAAGGCACCCGAGGTTGAAACGACCGTCGAGCCGGCCAATGCGCGGCTAAAGGTGAGGTCCTCCGGCGCGGCAATTTACGCCCGCGGCAGCAAACAGAGCGAGCAGATCGGCACGCTCAACGCGGATATGTACGTTCAGGTCACCGGTTCGACCAAGTCCTATCTCCAGATTCAACTGAAGGACGGGCGAACCGGCTTCATCGAGCCGTCCTCTGTGGAGCTGGTGACGCCCTTCGACAAGCAATTCCTGCTTACGGCGGATTCGCCCGTGTACGCTGCCCCCAATCAATTCGCCCAAAAGGTGGCCGAGGTGCATCGCGGCAAGTACATCCACGTGATTGGCCACGCACTGAGCTACGTACAGATCCGCATGAAGGATGGCACCGAAGGTTTTGTGCCGATGACCGCTGCCCAGTGAACGCGATCGCCGCCCTCCGACGATGAGCATCGAACGGGAAACGCCGCGGCGCGAATGGCTGGTGGTAACGGCCCTGTTCGTCACCCTCTTTTTCATATTCGGGTCGGGCTACAACACCGCCGGGGTTTTCTTCACGCCGGTTATCCGGACCTTCGGATGGAGCCGGGCGCGGCTGTCCAGCCTCCAGACCGCGCTGGCCATCGCCACCGGCGTAAGCATCCCGTTCATCGGATGGATACTTGACCGGATCGAGGCGCGAATCGTGATGGCGGCCGGCGCGATGATAGCCGGAGCCGGCTTCGTGGTCGCCAGCATGGCCCATTCCTATGGCGTGATGATTGCCGCGTATCTGCTGGTCGGCCTTGGAATCGGCGCCGCGACCCTGTTGCCGTGCTCCATGGTAATCGCCAACTGGTTCGGCGCGCGGCGCGGAGTCGCGATGGGCCTGGTGATGGCAGGGACGTCGCTGGGCGGAATGGTGATGACGCTGGTATCCGACCGCACGATCCGTCTGATGGGCTGGCGCTTCGGCTACCTGATGCTGGCGGCGCCGGTTTTCCTGGTCGTGGTGCCGATGATCCTGATTTTCGTCCGCACTCGGCCCCATCGCGGCCAAGGCTCCACCATGGCGCATGCGGGCGCCGCGCTGCCCGGGATGGAGGTCAGCGCGGCGCTGAGCAGCCGTTCGTTCTGGATGCTCGCCGCCGCGACGCTGTGCTTCGCTGTCGCGGTGTCAGGCACAAACCTGCACTCAGTGCCTTACTTGATCGGAATCGGATATGCCCCGGCGCGCGCCGCTTTCGCATTGAGCGTGCTGCTTGCTTTGGGCGGGATGGGAAAGCTGGTGATCGGATGGATCGCCGATCGCATCGGCGCCCGTCCGGCATTGGCCGCCAGTCTGCTGGGAATGGCCGCAGGGATCATCCTGCTGGTCGGCGCGCGCTACCATTTGCCCCTGATCGGCTTCGTGATGATTTACGGTTTCACGTTCGGAGCACCGCTGGCGCTGCTGCCACTGTTGATGGCGGAGTCGATGGGCCTTAAGCGCTTCGGCTCGCTCTACGGTCTGATCGGGTTCTTCCATACTGTGGGCTCCGCGACGGGACCGGTGATAGCGGGGCGCGTTTTCGATCTGCGCGGCAGCTATTCCTACGCCTTCGAAACCTTCGTCGTGCTGCTGATTATCGGCAGCGTCGCCGCGTTGGGCTGCGCCCCGCTGCCGGTACAGGAAGCGGCAGAGACTCCAGTCACCGCGCGGGCGTGAGCGGTCCAAGCCAGTAGGGCGGGCGTCCCTGCCCGTCGTCGATGCGCTCGCGCCACCTTTTAAATTCTCATCGCACTGGCGGCCATAACCACGGGTGCTCTTGAACCTCCGGCCTGGTATTCGGTAGCGCGAGCAAAAGAGTCTCGCGCGTCATCGACAGGCAGGGACGCCTGTCCCACTGATTTAGATCTTGGATTTTAGCCCAAGAATATTCGCCTCAGATTTGTTTGTGTTTCGCGTCCGCCATGTAGGCGCGCAAATGTTTTTAGGTTGCCGAGACTCTTGTGCCTGTACTGCATGCGGAAAAGAAAGGAAAAATCAGAGCCGCGACCGTCAGGGAGCGGTCAGGCTGGCAAGACCCGACACAGACCGCTTGCTCACGCGCGCGGCCCAGGCGCTTCGACCAGCGTGAAGATCGCTCGACTGAATCGCAAGCCGGTTTCCGAGAACCCGCGTTGCCCGGTCGACGACTTCTTGCTTTGTGCGCGGATGTGCGGGACAACCCCTTTCCCCGGGCCCAAGAATCGGGAGACCCGGCGCAGCCAAAGGAATCCCGCTGGCGCCGGCGGCGTTGCTGTCCTCGGCGGCACTCCGAACAGCCGGCGCCTAAGCCCGTATGTCGTGCTTCTCTAACCGCATTTTTTACTAGTCGATGTCTGCAACATTAAATCCAGAACAGTAAAATTTCATAATATAATCAGCCATAGGAATTAATCTCGCGCTAAAATCCTTGCAGCTTTCCTGCAACGGGACCGTGATTTTCTGCCCTCCGCAGACGAATGGTCGACATCAATCGGCCCAATTACAAGCAGGAGGATAGGAAATGCGGTCAAAGCGCAGAGTAACAGCCGCCCTGGGCGCGGCGGCGCTGGTGTTGTCGAGTACGATGCCGGCAGCAGTCCGGGCACAGGACTGGGAGTATGTATCTCCCAGCTACCAAAGGCAGGGTCAGTTAAGCGCGCCCCAACTGGCTTCCGCCAACGTGATCAAACATGTGGTAGTGATCTTTCAGGAGAACGTCTCGTTCGATCACTACTTCGCAACCTATCCTAATGCGCGAAACCTTGCTGGTGAGTCGACCTTCGTCGCCGCACCCGGGACACCTGACGTGAACGGTCTGACCCCGGACTTGATCGCGTTCAATCCTAACTCGACCAAGCCTTTCAGGCTGTCGCGCGCTCAGGCTGCCACTTGCGACCAGGACCACGATTATGGTCCGGAGCAGTTGGCCTTCGATTTCGGGTTGATGGACAAGTTTCCGCAGAACACCGGCGTGGGCGCTCCGGGTTGTCCGGATTATGGCAAGGGCAAGGGTCTGGTGATGGGCTACTATGATGGTAGTACCGTGACAGGTTTGTGGAACTACGTGCAAAGCTATGCCATGAGCGATAATTTTTACGACACCGACTTCGGCCCCTCGACTCCGGGTGCAATCAACCTGATATCGGGACAGACTCATGGCGCCTCCGCTGACCCGGGCGTGGTGGTGGACGGCACCGTGATTAGCGATGACGACCCGGCCGGGGATAAGTGCAGCGGTAGTTCGACGTTCTCAATGACGGGAAAGAACGTCGGCGATCTGCTCAACGCCAAGGGCATCACCTGGGGTTGGTTTGAAGGTGGTTTCGATCTGGCAATCGAGAACCCCAACGGCACCACCGGTTGCAAGCGCAGCCATACTTCGGAGGTGTTCACCACGCCCAAAGTGGACTACATTCCTCATCACGAACCTTTTCAATACTATCCACAGACAGCCAATCCCCTGCATAAGCGTCCCACGTCTGTTGCGATGATCGGCAAGACCGATCAGGCCAACCATCAGTATGACATCAACGACTTCTTTGCCGCGGTCAATAACGGCAACATGCCCGCAGTCAGCTACCTCAAGGCTTCGGGCTATCAGGACGGCCACGCCGGCTATTCCTCGCCGCTGGACGAACAGACCTTCCTGGTCAACACGATCAATTTTCTCCAGGCCCGGCCGGAATGGGCAAGCACGGCTATCCTCATCACCTGGGACGACTCGGATGGTTGGTACGATCACCAGATGGGCCCAATCGTCAGCCATTCCCAAATTGCGCAAGACGCTCTGAGCGGGCCGGGTATGTGCGGCACCAACGCGGCAATAAATGTCCAGGGCCGCTGCGGCTATGGTCCGCGTATCCCCGCGTTGGCAATCTCTGCATTTTCCAAGGTCAACTTCGTTGACCACACCACGACCGACCAGACCTCGATCTTGCGCTTCGTCGAAGACACCTTCGGGCTGGGCCGAATCGGCGGCGGCTCCTTTGACGCCAAAGCGGGCTCGCTCAACAACATGTTCGACTTCAAGAACCCCAATCCGTGGAAGTTGCTGCTCGATCCAACCACTGGAATGGTCATGTAGGAGCGGCGAAACCGACACCTTCGGGGACCGTGGATGGTCCCCGAAGGTTCCACCAAGGCAAGGCTTCCCCTTCGAGTGCCATCCTTGCTCCGCAACCCGCGCTCCAGCTGGCGTTTGCGGCGAATCCATCATGGCTGTGACTGGCGGAACAGCGAGGCTCCATACTGCAGTACCGGCTGCATATCGGCTGGAATTACATCGCCTTCGTAAATTTCCAGATAATTGACATGCCGGCCGGCACTGTTCAACACCATCCCTTTATCGATTGATCTTCTCAAAGCGAGCGCAGGATTTCCCTCGGCGCCCATAATTTTGCTGGCGATGTCGCCCTGGGAACTGCTGCGCATTTCAAAGCCAGTGATAATCCGTCCGCCGCTGTAACTATTGATAAAATCGGTGTTGTCAGGCGCTTCAACTGGGGCGTGCCCAGCGTGAAGATCGCTCGACTGAATCGCAAGGCGCTCTGCGAGAACCCGCATTGCCCGGTTGATGATTTCTTGCTTTGCGCGCAGATGTTCTTGCTTTGCGCGCGGATGCGCGGGAGGACCCCTTTCCCCGGGCCCAAGAATCGGGAGACCCGGCGCAGCCAAAGAAATGCACTGATTGGGAAACGCGCTCGTGAGGAAGAAATGCCCGGCGTGGTCTCCGTCTGCCGCATCGCACAGGCGAAAAATTAGTTAGAGGCGTCGCAGAAATCTCGACGGGTCATTGAGGAACGCCTTGGTCACGCTGACATGTTCCACTTCCGCATAGGCGACGGCACTGATCGCGTCGCCCTCCAGCAGTAGAATCTCTGCGTCCGGCAACGCCATCAGAATCGGCGAATGTGTGGCATGACGAACTGACAGTCTCTTTTTGCGCGTTCCCTTATGAGCGACAGCAGTGCCAGCACCCGTGTCGGCGACATCGGAGCCTCGGGTTCGTCGAGGAAATAGAGACCGTGCGGCCCGAGTCTGTCCTGCAGCATTTCCAGGAACGTCTCGCCATGAGACTTGGCAACCGGGTCCGACAAATACTTTGACCTTATTTTGCGCTTGAGATGGTCGGCGCCGGTCGCGGCGGGGCCGGAGTCGCCACCCGGATCCACCTCCTGATCCGCAACCCGCGCGGCTTCGAATCCCAAGCTCATCGCTTCCGCCGCTTCTTTTTGAAGCTTCGCTGCCCGCAGCGTGTAACCAAATACGTCCTCGGCACGCAGGAACATTGTGCGTTTTGGATGGCCCCGGCGCACGAAGCGGAAGGCTGCCGCGAACTCATGCGCAGCCCATAAGGTTTCATCCCGGTCGAGATCCTGACTGCCCGCCGCGATCGCCTTGACGCCGACCGCCAAACCCTCCAGCAGCGTTGACTTGCCCGATCCATTCTCACCAACCAAAAAGGTGACAGGAGCGTGGAATTCGAGCGTGTCCAGGCAAGCAAACAGCGGCACCGACCACGGGAATTGATCGGTTGAGAGAGCGCTCTTTCTTTGAATTCTCTCCAGAAACATCAGGGTTGCTCCATTGGCGGAAGCTCAACCATTTTCGAGGGCCTATAAGGGGATTGGGGGTCGGAACAGGAATCTAAAAAGGAGGTTCCACCTGCCCGATGGATCAAGCCACCGCGCTAAGTGCCAGCAATCGCTTTATCTTGGTAGGGATATCAGGCGCGTACACCACGTCGCTGATGATCGCGACGGCGTCGGCGCCGGCCGCCAGCAGGTCGGGCACGGTCGGTTCGGTGATACCGCCGATGGCGACGATCGGAATACCCACTGCGGCGCGGACTTCACGCAGTATCGCCAGGCCTTGCCCGGTCACGATTTGCTTGGCGCCGCCCGGATACATCGGGCCGAAGCCGATGTAATCCGCCCCGCCGGCTTGCGCCGCGCGCGCCTGCTCGACGCTGGCGGTGGAAATGCCGATGATTCGATCCTGACCCATCAGCTTGCGCGCCGCGCGCAGCGGGATATCGGTCTGGCCCAGATGAATTCCGGCGGCGCCCGCGAGCATCGCGATATCGATCCGGTCGTTAACCAGCAGCATCGCGCCGGAGCGTTGGCAGAGCGCGGCGATCTCCCGCGCGGCTTTGAGGAAGTCGCGCCCGCACGCATCCTTCAGGCGTAACTGCATGACCCGCGCGCCGGCCTCCAGCATCATGCGGGCCAATTCGACCGGTTCGTGATCGGCCAGCGGATCGACCATCGCGTAGAAGTGGGAGGGAAGTTTCAAGCCGCCGGACCCCTGCGGACCACGATGCGCAGGTCGTTGATCTTTTTACGCAGGGTGTTGCGATTGAATCCCAGAAAGCGGGCGGCGCGGACCTGGTTGCCGCGAAAGCGCTCCAACGCCAGTTCGATGAGCGGACGCTCGACCTTGGCCGCCATCGCCTCGTACACCCCCGCCGCCTCGTCGCTCTGCTCGTCGAGATAATCGCGGATGCTGCGCGTGATCAATTCCTCCAGCGAGCCGCCGGTCTCCTGATGGTTGCCCTTGCTGCCACTCTTGCCGAAGCTGACGTCTTCGGCCCGGATGATGTTGCCCGGCGCCAGCAGAGCGCCGCGCAGCACGCAGTTTTCCAACTCGCGTACGTTGCCCGGCCACGCGTAGCCCATCAGCAAATCCATCGCCTCGCGGCTGACCGCGGCGACTTTTGCCCCCATGTCGCGGACCGCCCGCGCGATGAAGTATTCAACCAGCTCGGGGATGTCCTCGCGCCGCTCGCGCAGGGGCGGCAGGAAGATCGGAATGACCCGCAGGCGGAAGTAAAGGTCCTCACGGAAGCGGCGCGCCGCCACCGCGGCTTCCAGGTCCTGGTTGGAGGCGGCGATGATGCGGGCCGCCAGACGGCGCACCTCCGAGCTGCCCACGGCGCTGAACTCGCGCTCCTGGATGGCGCGCAACAGCTTGGGCTGCAGCTCCAGCGGCATGTCGCTGATCTCGTCCAGGAACAGTGTGCCGCGTCCGGACAGCTCGAACTTGCCCGCGCGCCGTTCGGTGGCGCCGGTAAAAGCACCGCGCTCATGGCCGAACAATTCGCTTTCCAGCAGCCCGTGAGGAATTGCCGAGCAATTTACCGCCACGAAGGGGGCGCGCCAGCGTTCGGATTTGAAATGGATCGCGCGCGCCACCAGCTCCTTGCCGGTACCGCTCTCGCCGCATATCAGGACGTTGGCGTCGTTGTTCACCAGGCGTCCGATGAGCTTGTAGATCTCCTGCATCGAGGAGCTGCGGCCGACAATCTCGCCGCCCACCAGATGATGGCCGACCTCGGTCTTGAGCCGGTTGATCTCGACCGCCTGCGCGGACAGTTCCACGGCGCGCTCCACCGCGGCCGCCACCAGGTCGAGATTATGGAACGGCTTGGTCAGGTAGTCGTGCGCGCCGCGCTTGATCGCCTCCACCGCGTTGCTCATCGTACTGGCGGCAGTGATCACGATGATGACGGTTTTGATCCCCTCGGCCTGCACCGCGGAAAGCACTTCCAGGCCGCCCACGCCGGGCATGATGATGTCGAGCAGGGCGGCGTCGAAGCGGTTGGTTTTAAATGCCGCCAGCGCGGCGTTGCTGTCGGCGGCCTCGCTGACGTTGTAACCCGCGGCCTCCAGCCGGTGGCGCAGGATCAACCGAATCGCGGGATCGTCGTCGGCGATCAAAACCGCCGGAGCATTCTGGATCGCGGCGCCGCTTTCGTCGGGCGCCTCGGATTTAAGCAATGCCTGATTCGCCATATTTCGCCTGAGAACCGACCGCTAATGGCAGTGTAGCCTTAAACGTCATTCCGGTCAGGCCCATCTCCTCGGAGCGCTCCGCCCACAGCTTGCCGTCGTGCAGGGCGATGATGCGCTGGCTCAGCACCAGCCCCAGGCCGCTGCCGTTGGGTTTGGTGGTGAAAAACGGGGTGAAGAGCTGGGCCTCCTGATCCCGTGTCATGCCGGGACCGCTGTCGCTGACCTCCACGCGCAAAAACAGGCGGTGCTCGCGGCCCATCCGCAACCGGAACTTGCTCTCCATGCTCGTGCGCAGCCGGATCGTGCCGGCGGACCCAAGCACGTCGATGGAGTTGCGAAAAAGGTTGAGGAAGACCCGCTCCAGCGCGGCCGCATCGCCCAGCACCTCGGGCAGGCTGGGGTCGAAAATCTGTTCGACCTTGATCGCGCCCTCACCGGGCGGAAACAACCCCGCCATCCCCAACGCCCGATGCAGCACCAGGTGAATGTTGACCGATTCTTTCTTAAGCCGCTGCGGCCCGCTGACCGACAATACCTGCTCGACCAGTTCCGCGATGCGGCTGACGCCGTCCATGATCAAACCGCAGTACTGCTGCGCGCGATGTTCGGAAGGAAAAAGGCCCCCAAGCAGTTCCGCCGCACCCTTGATGCCGGTCAGCGGATTTTTGATTTCATGCGCCAGACCAGAGGGCGAAAGCCCCAAAGAGCGGTCACTGTCGACGCCGTTGACCACCAATTCCATGCCCCTTTGATGGGACAGGTCGTGGAGCAGGACGACTGCGCCTTTGAACTGCCCCGCTTCGTTGAGCAGGGGCGCAACCTCGGCGCGCACCGCCAAATCCTGGCCGGCCAACGCCAGTTTGGCGTCCGCGCAACTGGATTCGCGCCGTCGCTCCAGGCAATCGCGCACCATTCCCTCTAGCCAGGGATTGCGGCCCATCAATGCCTCGACCAGCCCTCGATTTACCTGAGAGCCCAACAGCGCCTCCGCCGCGGGGTTCTTCAGCACGATGTCGAGATGGGGCGACAACACCACTACGGCGTCATTAAGACTGTCCAGAACGTCACGCCACAGCTTCAATTTTGGTTGCCGTTTCAGTGACATTAGAATAGCGAGGCAAGACAATGCATCCAAGCGCTGCGTCGACCGCAGGCGCGATTCAATGGCGCACCAATATTACAGCTCCAACATCGGCAAAAAAGTGACGCTCTGGAAACCCTGGCATAAGGCAGCAAACAGTTTTTCAACAGGGCCTTCTTCCTTCCGGGAGAGATTTGGTTTTGGATGGCCCATTTTGTACCCGACCATGCATTTTTTGCAGCAATCGCGGACCCTCGCTATCCGCTCGGTCAGCGGCTCATTTAGAATATCTAATGATGGTTGAATTATAAGTTAAAACTTCTAATCGTCAAAGGGGTTGCTTTGGGTCTTTCGGACCACTAACGTTCATCGCAGTGCGTGGGCAGGATGCGGTGCCGAACTTTCATACTCCTAATACCCTTGATCATTGCGCCGGTTTATGCGGCGGCCCAAAGTCCTTCGGGACGCACGGTCGCGGATAAATTTCAATTCCAGCTCGGTCAACCACATAAAGTTCCGCCGTTTCCCCTGGTCCTCAATGCAGCCGTCCAAGCCTACGTCGATTCCTACCTGGCCCATTCCGAGGGTCTGAGGCTCTCCTACGCGCGCAGTGCCCCCTATTTGGCCCAGATGACCAAGGTGCTGGGCGAGTATGGCGTTCCGTCCGACTTGGTTTATCTGGCTTTTGCGGAAAGCTCTTTTAGCAAGGGTGGCGCCGGGCCGTGGCAATTGACCAAGGCGACGGCGCGCGAGTTGGGGCTCGTGGTCAACGAGTTTCTGGACGAGCGGCGCGACCCCTTGAAATCGACCAGGGCGGCCGCAGAGTATCTGGCTCAACTCCATGACCAGATCGGCGACTGGCGCCTGACGATTGTCGCCTGGAATACGGGCCAAGGGATGCTGTCGCACTTCGTGCAGGACCGAGGCGAGGACTTCGACCGCCTGCTCGATCACCTGCCCGCCCGTACCCGTTCCCTGCTGAGCCGCTTCATGGCGGTCGCTTTTATATCGAAGAACGCTAAAGAATTCGGGATCCAGGAAGTGGTGTATTCGGAGCCCACGCAATACGTGCGGATCAGCGTCCCGGGCGGCACTCCGCTGAGCAAGGTTGCTGAGGCGACCCATTCCCAGGTCTTCGAGATCCAACATCTCAATCCAGCCATCCTTACCGATCGGATCCCGCCGGACGGATACGACGTGGCGATACCGCTGTCCAGCAAAGTCGACGCGGCTACTGATTGGGGCGACAACGCTCCCCACAGCCGAACAATCTCCTCTATTTCCGATAAAGCCAATCGCTAGCAGGGCTTTGTCCCCGCGCGACGTGTCTGGCCAATCTGTCATCCGGTTGCTGCCGCGATGGCGTTCGCTCGTCAGAGATGGAGCGCCGCTAATCTTCCAGCAGATCGCGCCGGATGGTCTGGATTACCTGCGGACTTACGCCGATCTCTCCAATCAGAAAAGAATCGATATCGCCGCTTTCGTCGATCAACGCAAAGAGCGGGTCGAGTTGGGCCGGGCTGAGAGGAATGCGGGGAAAGGCGGTGTTGCTTTCCAAAAAATCGCTCAGAATCCCCTCGCGCTCCACTCCGAGCAGCTCCAGCAGCATCGCCGCTCCCACCCCGGTGCGATCGCGTCCCGCCGAGCAATGAAACAGCAGGGGATAAACCTCGTCCTCGGCCAGCAGCATGAAAAAGGTCTGCCAGGCGTCGCGAAAGTCCGTCACCAGGATCAGATGCTCGTGACCGGGTTTGACCGCCGCCGCCGCGCCGCCGCCAAACCATTTGTCGCCGATCGGGATATGCTCCCATCGGACGGTCGCAGCCAGTTCGCCCTCCAGCCCGCCCAGCACCGAGACTTCCAACTTGCTTTGCAGGGTGATGACGGTCCTGAGGTTGAGCGCGCGCGCTGGGCTTTCGGCCGGAATCGTCGCCAAGTGGGCCGAGCGGTAGATGTGCTGTCGCCGGACCCGCTTGCCATGGCGAGTCGGATGGCCGCCGAGGTCGCGCAGATTGCGGCCAGCAATCCCTCGCACCAGGTCGAAGTCAACGACCATCTGGTCTTTTTGTGATTTGCCGGACTCGTCGCTTCGTGACGCCAAGATGTCCTCCTAACCAGCTATATCGTGCCCCCGCAACCGCCGATGGCGCAAGCGGCCTTTATGATAAGGATGTTTCAGGTGTTAACAGTCGATGAAAGAGTGCGGGCACGCAGGACCTGAACGCCGATACCGCGGCAGTTCCGCCTTCAGGTTGGATGGAAGCGAGGTAGTGCAAAACTGTCGACGGCTCAGCGTTCCAGGTGATCGGAGGCGCCGTCCAGCAGCAGGATCCCATAGCGCAGCATCGCGCTGAGCTTTTCCATCCGGCCAGCCAACTCGGCGCGCTCGCCTCCGGTTGCGTCTCCCAGGCGCTCAACGATGGACGCCAGATTGAGGCGGATAGTCTCAACCGCGTCTTCCAGCGAACGGCGCTCGTCGTCGGCGGCGCGCTGGGCCTCGCGCGCTCCGCGAATCTCCGCAAAGTCAATTATCTGGGCCACAACGACATATATTTTAGCGGATTTTTTTGCCGCGGCGACGCTTTTGCTCGATAATTTCGCGCCCGCCCTCCGCAAACCATCCGATCTGGCGGGCGATTCCGCTGAGGATATCGAGTTCGCGCCGGTTGAGGCCCGCGCGCCCCAAAATTCCCCGCAGCGCAAACATAATCCGCTCGGTGCTGTCCTCGGCCAGAAATCCGATTGAGACCAGGGCTTTTTCCATCCGCCCGAGCATCATCTCGATTTCTCCCACCGGCGCGGTGGCAAGCAGGCGGTCATGGTGGGAACCATCGTCCGGCGCCAACGTGCTCGTGGTCGAGCTCGAGTCCGCCGCCATCAGCAATTCGTAAGCAACCAGCATCACCGACTGGGCGAGGTTTATCGACGTGTATTGCGGGGCGGTCGGAATAGTAATCAACCGCTGACAATACCTGAGGTCGTCGTTGGACAGGCCGTGATCTTCGGGGCCGAACACGAAGGCGATGCGGTCGTGTGGATTGCTTGCCGCAAGCTCACTTATCGCCGAGCGCAAAGGCTGCGCGGCGCTGCGGTAAAATCCGGGACGGCAAGTGGTGCCGATCGACAGGACACGGTCGTGCAGGGCGGCGCCCAGATCGGGGTAGGTCGTTGCGCGCCGCAGGATTTCGCGTCCATGCACCGCCATTTCGGAGGCTACCCGGTCAGCCGACGCGTCGGGCGCGACCAGGCGCAGGTCGCCGAAACCCATGTTGGCCAGCGCGCGCGCCGCCGCGCCGATATTGCCCGCCGCCTTGGTCCTGACCAAAATGAACGCGAAGCGCTCTTCCGCCGCCATGGCGCTATTATATATTTTCTATCCCGACAGAGGTCAGACGATGAAGCTGGTGTCTTTTGGTGATGTCCACATGGCGACCCGCAACCTGGCGCGGATGGACGCTGAGTTGCGCGATACTGACCTGATCGTTATCTCGGGCGATTTAAGCAACTTCGGCGGCGCCCAGGACGCGCTCAAGGTGCTCGACGCCGCGCGCGGCGTATGCGCGCGGGTGCTGGCGCTGCCCGGCAACCTGGATCAGGGCGAGGTGATCCCGTTTTTGGAACAGGAGGGCGTTGCGCTGCATGGGCGCGGGATGGTGATCGACGGCGTCGCTCTGTTCGGCTGCGGCGGTTCCAATATCACGCCCTTTCACACGCCGATGGAGCTTACCGAAGACGAGATCTACGACACGCTGCGGCGGGGCTACCTGGAGGTTAAGGATAAGCGGCCACTGGTGATGATCTGCCATACGCCGCCCTACCAGACCAAATGCGACCGGCTGATGAACGGAACGGCGGTGGGAAGCACGGCGGCGCGCCGCTTTATCGAGGAAGTCAAACCCGAGGTTTGCATCTCGGGCCATATTCATGAATCCGCCGCGGTCGACACAATAGGCCCCACCACCGTAATCAATGCGGGTCCTTTCAAGGGCGGCGGTTATATCGTGGTCAGCTTCGAGGGCGGCAAGCTCGACGCGCGCCTGGAGTTCCTTTAATGTTCCCGCGCTTTCACTGGCCGCCCAGTCGATCGGCATTTACGGGGGCAAGATCCGGCACGGATGGCCGTTCATCATACGGAGCCTGCGTCCACTGATGCGCCGCTTAATGTTTTTTAGAAGGCCGCGGGCCTAATTTCGCACGATGCTTAAAACGGTTTTCTTTGACGCCGCCGGGACGCTGTTCGAAACACGCCGTCCGGTTGGTGATTTTTATGCGGACGTGGCCCGTCGCTTCGGCGCGAATGTAAGCGGCAAGGCGGTCAGCGCCGCATTCCGGCATTCGTTTGGCAATGCGCCCGGACTCGCCTTCGGACCGGGGCGCCAGGTCGGGGAGGTGCACCGGCTGGAGCGCGAGTGGTGGCGCCAGCGGGTGGCCGAGACGTTTGCCGGCCTGCATCAATTCGATGATTTCGAAGCCTATTTCGACGCCCTGTTCGAGTTCTTCGGCGATCCCGCCAACTGGGTTGTTTACGACGATGTATTCCCGGCGTTGGAGGAACTGCGCCGCGCGGGACTGCGGCTTGGGGTCATCTCCAACTTCGACTCCCGGCTCTACCGCTTGCTCGAAGGCCTTGGCCTCAAGCGTTACTTCGACTCGGTGACGATCTCCTCCGAGGCGGGCTACGCGAAGCCTGCGCCTGAGTTGTTCCGGTTCGCTCTTGCCACGACGGGATCAAGCGCGGATGGAGCGCTGCACGTGGGCGACGCGTCGCATCTGGACGTAGCCGGCGCGAATGCCGCGGGAATCGAGTCGATCCTGATCAGGCGGCCGCAAGAAGGCGCCCCAACCCGGCGCGCGAAACCGGATCAGGCAACGGAGATATCCTCATTCATGGAGTTGATGCCAATCGTGCGCCAGCGGCTTTAACCGCCCGCCGCTTTATGCTCCTGGATCGGTTTGAAAATCAGAGCCGCGAGCGTAAGCGAGCGGGCTTGCGCGGCACTCATTCGATCGGCGACAATCGCGTCGTGTGGCATCGGCGCCGCACGTCGCGATGACCGAATTCGCATCGAGAGCGGCCGCTCAAACGGTGGGACTTCTCATCCCGTTCGTCCTCATTTTTGTCGCGGCCGGCACCATTCAGTTCTGGCAAGGCTGGCTCTTCAGCCTGTCGTTCTGGGGATCGACGACCGCGACCGGGATTTATCTGCGCAGGTACGACCCCGCTCTGCTGGAGCGCCGGATGCGATTCGGACCGCGCGCTGAGTCGCGTCCAACTGAGAAGATCATCATCGCGATCATCCTCTTGACGTTTGTCGCGCTTGCGGTCGCGGCCGGGCTGGATCATCGCTTCGGATGGTCGCGGGTGCCGGCCGCGATCGTTATTATCGCGAACATACTGATGATTGCTGACTTTGGTTTTTTCCTCCTGGTGCTGCACGAGAACACGTTCGCAGCATCGACGATCACGGTCGAGGTGGGGCAGCGCGTGATATCCACCGGGATCTATGCGTATGTACGCCATCCGATGTACGCGGGTGCGCTATTGTTGCTCTTCGCAATGCCCATTGCGCTGGGCTCCCTGTGGGGCCTGCTTGTCGCCGCGATCGCGATTCCCCTTCTGATTGCGCGCATCTTCGACGAAGAGCGCACGCTTTCGGCGGAACTTCCGGGCTACGATGACTACCGCCGCGCCGTCCCCTATCGATTGATCCCGCTGGTCTGGTAGCGACGCGCATCGGTCTGAAAATCAGAGCCGCGAGCGTAAGCGAGTCGGTCTGCCTCTGATCTCACTTCGCGGGGCGCTGGGTCTCACGCTCCTGCTTGATGCGCAGGTACTCCTCCTTGGTGGGCAGTTGCACCAGTTCGAGCAGGTTGCCGTCGGGATCCTCGAAAATCACCGCTTTCATGGTCGCATAGCCGTCGAGATCGATCTCCACGATGTCGGAGAAGAACTTCACATCCATCTCGCGCAGACGTTTGACCACGTCGGCCAGCGGCTCGCCTTTGACTTCGAAGGAAATGACCCACATTCCGAGGTCGTCGGGACGTTTGGGAGGGGTGGGCGTTCCCCTGCGCGGCTCGACCTGCATCAGCTCGATTTCACCCACCGTGCTCGATCCCTGCGTCATCATGATCGAGCGGATATTGAAGCCTTTCTGCGGCAGACGCAGCATCCGCGCATTAGCCGGCTGGTTGGCTTTCATGTCCAGGATTTTGCGCAAGCCGAGCGCGTCGCGATAAAAGGCGACGGAGCGTTCGAGGTCGGAAACATTTATTGCCACGTGATGAATTTCGCTGATCGCCATCTGGTTCTCGCACCTCCCGAGAACTCCAATGCTATCCAAAAATATCTGAATTAACAGTAGGGCACGCCTCCGTGCCCGCACATCGACGCCTCGTCGTTTTGATCGCGCGGGCTGCGCGCGTGTCGATGACGGGCACGGAGGCCCGCCTACTGTGGATTGGACCGCCGGACCGAAGTGGACTAAATTGAGGCCGAGTTTGGTTCAAGGCGATGCTTAAACGGATTCATCATATTGGAGTCGTCGTTCCCAGCCTGGAGGAAGCCTACCGGTTCTGGCGCGATACGTTGGGCTTGGAATTTACCAAGAGCGCCACGATCGAGGAGCAGGGGGTCAAGGCCGCCCTGCTCAAGGTTGGCGACAGCGAAATTGAACTGCTGGAGCCGCTTAGCCCGGATAATGGCGTCGGAAAATTTCTGGCGCGGCGCGGCGGCGGCCTGCACCATCTATGCTTCGAGACCGACGATGTCGGCCGCGAGCTGGAGGGCGCGCGTACCAAAGGATTGGCGCTTATCGATCAGAGCCCGCGCAAAGGCCTGGCCGGGATGATCTGCTTTCTCCATCCCAAGGCCAGCCGCGGCGTGCTGGTCGAATACGCGCAGCCCATTGAAGAAGAGTGAGGCTCATTATCAATGCCGATCTACGAATACAAATGTGAAGGCTGTCAAAACTCCTTCGAAGCGCTGGTGACGCGCAGCGAGCCGCAGGCCGAATGCCCTCAGTGCGGCAGCCATGAGCTGGCGCGCGAGATGTCGGTCTTCGCTTCCAGCGTCAGCGGCTCCAACGGCGCAACCCAGGCCGCCGGTCCCGCCCCGGCGCCCCGCGGATGCGGCAGCGGCTGCGGCTGCCACTGATTTTGCGCGGCGAAGAACTGATGGACACCAAGGGCAAGGTCGCGCTCGTTACCGGCATCAGCCGGGGGATGGGCAAGCAGATGGCGCTGCGGCTGGCGCGTCACGGCGTCAACATCGTGGGCGTGGCGCGCACGGTTGAGCGGTCGGACAGCGAATGGCCCGGCACGCTGAAGGAAGCTGAAGCGGAGCTGCGCGCTTTGGGAGTCGACGTGTTGCCGGTCAAGTGCGATTTGCTGGTCCGCGATGACGTCGAAAACCTGTGCAAGACGGCCCTGGATAAGTTCGGCCGCGTCGATTTCGTGGTGAACAACGCGCGCTACATCGGTCCGGAACTGTTTGATCCGTTCCTGCAATTTGAAATCGACACCTGGGAAAAGCATTTGCGCGCCGACCTGCTGGCGCCGGTGATTATTTCCAAGCTCTGTCTGCCCAGCATGGTCGAGCACCACAGCGGCATGATCATCAACGTTACCGCGTCAGTGGCACATCACGACGTGCCCGGGATGCCCGGAGGCGGCGGCGGTTTGTGCGCCGCTTACCCCACGATGAAGGCGGCGCTGGATCGATTCACGGTCGCGCTGGCCAAGGAAGCCCGGCCACACGCAATTCCCGTGATCGCGCTGGATCCCGGCGCGACGCTCAATGAGCGGTTCGAAGTCGAGATCAAGCAGACCGGCACGCACGGACTGGATATGAGCATCTTTCATCCGCTGTCGGTTCCGGCGGCGGCGTGCGAATACCTGTGCTGCGCCTGTCCCGATCCGATGCGCTACACCGGCCAGGTGGTGGTGGCCAAGGACTTGTGCCGGGTATTGAATCTCGAGTAAGCCGCGCTCGGCTATTCGCAGACACCCTCACCCTGACCCTCTCCTTGGTCAAGGAGAGGGAATTAGAGGTGATCTGGTCAGAGAGGTTAGGCGTTTAGCGCGGCTGGGAATCGGCGAGGGCCGCGATCGTGCGCCAATCGAAGATTCCGGCGATGCCACCGTTTTTGCCGTGGAACGCGACCGGGCCGTATGAATTGGCCAGGTAAATTGTGTCCATCGGATGGGTGGTCGCGTCGTGCACGGCGCCTGCGGGTTCGTACACCCAGTCGCCTTCTCGGGCCGAGCCGCCGCGATAATCAAATCCGCCCGAGATCACATAGAAGTCTGCCGCGCCGATGTGCGTGTGAGGAGCGTTCACCTGTCCGGCGGGCGCCTTGATCAGGATGCTGAAGAAGCCGGTCTCGCGGCTCACCCGCAGCACGATCACCTGATTGCCGCCGCCCATCCCAATCCATGGCCGCTCACCGGTTCGAATTAGGGACGCATCCAATGCGTCGAAAGCGGCTGGAGCGCCGGCACGCGGAGAGCCGGTGCTCGATGCACCGCCCTGTGATTTGGGACGCGGCGGGCGTTCCCCGCCATTGGGGCGGGGCTGTTTCGCCCGCTCCTGCATCGCCGTGATCGCCCTCCAGTCGGTGATATGCGAATAGCCGCCGTCCTTGCCGTGGAACGCGATGGGCCCGTAGGAATTGGCCAGGTAGATGGTGTCCATCGGGTGCGAAGTCGCGTCATGCACAGCGCCGGCCGGCTCATACACCCAGTCCCCGGCCCGCGCCGAGCCGCCGCGATAGTCAAATCCGCCTGAGATGACATAGAAGTCCGCCGCGCCGATATGCGTATGCGGTGCGTTCACCTGTCCGGCGGGGGATTTGATTAGCATGCTGAAAAAGCCGGTTTCCTTGCTCACCCGCAGCACCATCGCCTGGTTGCCGCCGCCCATGTCGATCCATGGCTGTTCACGGGTGCGAATCAGGGCCGCTCCCAGGGAATCGAAGGAGGTGGCGCCGTTGCCGCCGGTTTCGGGAGTCGCCGCGGTTGTAACCTTGCTGCGCGTTGCTTTTGTGGTCTCCTGCTCCTGGGACATGGAAAACTCCTCCACATGGCGGCGGGCCGCTGTTGAATCCGTCTTAAGCCCGATGCCACGCGATGTCAAACGCGGCTTTCGGGGTGTGATGAATACTGAAGGTGCATCATGCCAGCCCTGAATCCAGAGGAAAGAACCGGCACGGAGGCCGGCGCTACGAAGAGGGCTTTTTGAAGGGCAAGAGATTCCCATACGCGAAACTGGACAACCCGCGGCTTTGCGCGCAAGTCTATCCTGACCTGGAGGGAAGCCAATGCTACCGCTTGCATTCGAGATCACGCCAGCCGGTCAGCCGCATCTGGTGAAGGCCCCGCTGGAACTGGGAAAGATAGCGCGCGAGGCCGAGGACGCTGGCTTCAGCGGCGTGCTGGTGCCCGAGGGCGGCAACGACAGCCTGCTCGCCTGCTTCGCGATAGCGCAGGTGACCCGCACGATTGGAATCGGCACCTCGATTGCGATTATCTACAATCGCCAGCCCACGCTGTGCGCGTCGGCGGCGGTGATGGTGCAGGAGGCGTCGGCGGGACGGCTGGTTCTGGGGCTCGGTGTGGGCCATCGCCCGGTGCTCGAAGCGATGGGTATCGAGCCGGCGGCCAATTCGCGCGACAAGCTGCGCCAGTACACCCTGACGCTCAAACAGATCTTCGCCGGCGAATTCAAGTCGATGCGCGTTCCCACGCCGAGCCGGCCGATCCCGGTCCACCTGGGAGCATTGACGATCGAAACGGCTCGCCTGGCCGGTGAAATCGCCGATGGCGTGCAGCTTTTCATGTGCACGCCCGAGCGCCTCAAAAAGCTGGTGAAGACCGTGCGTGACGCCGCCGCCAGTCATGGGCGCAATGCGACGGACGTTGCGATCACCTTCGGGATGCCCGTGTTCATCGACGATGATCTGCAAAAGGCGTACGCGAAGGCGCGCCGCTTTTTGAAGCTCTACACGATGCTGCCGTTCCATCGCCGGCAGATCATTCGCAACGGCTTCGAGCGCGAGGCCGAGGCAGCTCGCGCCGCCGGCGAGCGCGGCGACAAGACGGCACAGGAAGCGGCGCTGACCGACGAACTACTCGATTCGCTGGCCTTTGTCGGTCCGGTTTCGTGATGTATCGAGCGTATTGAGGCATACCGCGAAGCGGGCGCCCAGATGCTCAACATCGTCCCCGGCTCCACGGAAACCAACGACGAACTGCGCCAAACGATCAGGGCGTTCGGCAAGTATCTGTAATCCTCAAAAAAGGCCGCGCCGGAAGGTTTGCCCTCCCGGCGCGGTGCGTCACTTCACTAACTGTTCGCTGCCGGCTACTTCATGATGCGCGATAAACTGCCCGGTTGCGACAGGTTTTGGACGTCCTTGAACTCGCCCGGGACATCGTCGTCGATAGTGGGAATGCCGGTAGTGTAGGAGATGCTGGTGTGGGCATTTTGCCAATCGACGTTCACGGAGCTGCAGTAGCCGTCCAATACCAGAGTGTCCTGTCCATGAACCTTGAGCGGCGCGTATTTGTTCCAGCCCGTCTTCCAGAATTTATTTTGGTTGTCGTATTCTTCCAGCAGGACCGGCACCCAGGTCGCGCGATCAACGTAATAAATCCGATGGGCGAAGCAGTAGCTGCCCAGTTCCGGAATCCACTTCAAGTCGATGATATCCATGGTGCGCAATTCGTAATGCCCACCGCCAGCCTTGGGCCAGCCCGGCAGCGCTCCCCCCGTTGAGTCAAAGATTCCGACATAGGCATGCCCATTAAAGGCCTTGGCAGGGTCCATGATAAGCGTCAGGACTTTCTTCTCGCCCAAAAAGTCAACGTGAAAGAAGGGGGGATTCCACGCGTTATCATCCTGGACCCAGTCCGAGCCGCTAATCGGGGAGCAGCGCGCCGCGCTTGACAGCCGCAGGGAGCGGCGCAACGAAGGTAGAAAGACAAAGGTTTCGGGATGCTTCATCGGATCATCGGGCTGCGATTGCAACTGGGTGGTGTACTTCGACTGCTCGGGAGCGGTTATTCCAAAGCGGCTGACGTAGAACATGCCGTTTGCATACGGCTGGTTGATCGGCATGTTCGGCTCGCTCAGATGGGAAAGTTGAAAGAAGTCGGCTTGTACATCGTTTTGGGACTTATTTCCAAAACGGTCCACGGCATATCCCTGGTCAACCGAGAACAGGATAAACGGACGAAATGGCGTCCAGGAGTTGTACATTATCTCCACGCCGCGATTGGGACCGCTTGGATTTGGGAAGGGCGGACCGGCGACCCATCCCTTCATCGCCAGGCCGCCGGTGGGTGCCGGCACCAGCGAAACCTGGCCGCTGTATTTCTCGCCGTCATCGATCCATTTGCGAAACGGCGTGAGGTTGGTGGTCGGGCCCACCGTCAGCGTGTACACCGGATCGGAAGTGGCATGAAATGCGTACACACCGCTCAATGCCGCCTGGATCGAAACCGGCAAAAAGCGCTTGTACTGCTGCCAATTTGACACCGTGATCTGGGTCCCTACGGGAATGGTGTCAGGGGCGGTGGCATCGACCATACCCGTGTAGTTTTGTGCGTCCCACACAAATGCTCCTGGTGCCGCCATCGCTGGCGGGCACACGAGCCAGGCTAAACTCACGCCAATCCCCACAATCGCAAGAAGCCTCTTCATATCAATCCCCTCTCGCCACGCCTTTTTGCGCCGCGCTGTTGTTGGTAGTTACGCGCTTCACTTTTTAAGGAAGAAAGAGAGGAAAGCGGCGGCCTTTTAAGGATGAGATTCTGTGCAGAAGTGAGGCCAAACACCGTACTCTTCAATAGTTACCCCCAGAAAGAAAGCGCGCGACGACCTATCTGGCAGAGATAGGAGGAAACAGAGGAATTGTCAAGGATTACTGACCAGACGCTTAAGCAATCAGGAATCGGCGCTTCGGCGCGATGCCGTGAGCGGCCTGCCAAGCCTGCGGTTCCAAAAAACTCTCCGAGTGGAGACTTCCTGGCCGGCTCAGGCGCCGGCCATCGCGCGTACCATCTCGCCAAATTGCTTCGCCCCAGTTTCGCCCAGCGCCCACACGATTGGATGCGTTACACCGGCGGCGCGGCATCGCGCTATCCATTCGCGCCCGGTGTCGAATGAACCGAAGGCCGCCAGCCGGTAGGCGGAAGCGTCGCTGATTGCCTGAAAGGCCGTGTCGCGTTTTCCCGCTTTGACCATTTGGCGCACCTCCTCCAGCTCCTCGCCGAAGCCAAAGGTGGAGAACATCCGGCTGTAGTTGGGCAGGAACGCGTAGTTTGACAGGAAGCGCTTCATATTCTCCAGAGCGGCGGCGCGATTTTCCATCACGTACATGAAGGCATACATGGCGATATCGACGTCGTCGGGATTGCGCCCCGCGGCTGCCGCCGCCGAGCGGACAATCGCGATGCGGTCGGCCACCATTTCGGGCGGGCAGAAGTTGAACAGCACGCCGTCGGCCAATTCTCCCGCCAGCTTGACCATCGGCGGATTGAGCGCCGCCATGTAGATTCGCGGCCGCTGCTTTTGCGTCAGATGCATCTGCAGGCGGAGGTTGGTGCGGTAAACCTGCCCCTCGAATTTCGCCCGCCCCTCGTTGAAGAACTGGCGGAGGATTTGCACGTACTCACGCATCGCGGTGACCGGCTTGCGGTAGGATGCGCCGTGGGAAGTTTCAACCAGTCCCGGACTGGAGACCCCGATACCGGCAACCGCGCGTCCGCCGCTGATCTCGTTGAGCGTCAGGAAAGCCATACCCATCACGCCCGGGGTGCGAATCTGGATGGGCAGCACGCCCGTCCCGAGCATTACCCGGCTGGTGTGAAGGGCGTGATATGCCAAGGTTAGGATCGCGTCGGGACCGGCGAACTCCGCCACCCACAACGAGCTGTACCCGAGGTTCTCGGCTTCCTTCGCGATCACAGCGGCGGCAGGAGTCGGCTCGCTGAACGGACCGGTCATTGCAATTCCGAGCCTGTGGTCGGCCATGATGCACCCGCCTCCTGTTGGAGTAATCCTACGCTCGCAAGACCGCTAGCACATCGGCGGGTTGGTTAGAAAGGCTTCGCTTCCGCGCAGGCGCCGCAAAGTAAAGGTGTTCCCATTTGAACCCGGCGAATACACAGAGCATTAAGCCGGATCGCTGTCTTTCTTAGGGAAACTAAGGAGCAAACGAGATGATGAGTTGATCCAGCGGCAACGCGTTGGTCACGTGATCGGACGGTGTTACGGGTTTGACCGCGAGCGGTGTTCCATTAGCCTCGGCCTCGTCGAATTCTTTGGTGCCCGGAGAGATCGCGCTTCTCTGGAACGCATTAATTTCGTAGGGCAGACCGTTGCTGGCCAGCGATAACGGCCCGTTCATGAGCTGGAAATGCAAATGGGGCGCGATGGTGTTGCCCGAATTGCCGACCAGTCCGAGTACTTGACCGGCGGTCACCGTCTGCCCTGCGTGAACTTTGACACTGCCCGGCTTCATGTGGCGTACAGAGCGTAATTTCCGTTTCCAAGATCCAGTATGACGTGATTGCCATCGGCTTGTTCGATCGGCAGATTCACCGGGAACTTGCCCGGCACCTGGTTAGGTAATCCGTCAACCGCGAAGACTACCGTGGCCTTGGCGACGGCCAGTATCTGAGTGCCGTAGATCTTGTAACTGTTAACATCCGTCCGCGGGCCCACATAGATACGGTTGGTATTGTCGAGTTGCTCCCAATCGACGGCGTAGCGTTGCGCGACCCAGACGCGGCCGTTCACCGGCAGCGCCGCGCGCGTGTGCCGGGTGGCGTCGCAGCACGAATCCGCTGAGATGTAGTTGTTCCCGTGCAGCGGCGGTCCGATAACATCAACCGGTCTCGCATTGACCTGAGTGCTGCCGCCGGTCTCGACCAGCTTCTGACCGTGCACGTTGACGGTAAAACGATGGCTGAGATTCCTGGGTACGCTCGCGCCGCCGGGTAGAATTAAGTGGACAAACAGCAACGACTGCGTCCCGGTTGGCATCATTCCGCTTGAGGTCCGCTGGCCGGCCGGTTGCAACCTGCCGGCGACCGCGGCGGTGTCGAGGGTTTGCAATACGGTGCCGTCGCCCAGAACCTCCACCTGCTCGACGGTGGCCGTGAGACTGGTAAAGTTCGTTACGAACACCTCATACACCAGATGTGTATTGCCGTCGGAGCCGGTGAACGGCACCGGCGCGTCCTGGACCGATAAAATCAGCGGGGTAAGGACCTGGGAGGCGGGAGTCTCGACCGCGCCCGCACCATTGAAGCTCGAACCACCTACCAACAGAGCAAGCAGAAACGAACCCAATAAGATTGAAGGGATACGCGGTGGTATCAACTGGTCCTCGCCGTAACGCCAACGGTCATCTGGTCAATTCGAGCGTTGGATTTATCGCAGATTTTCAACAACCGGCCCACGCTCGCACGCATGCGAGATCAATACAATAACGGGGTATTTGAAATCAAATTCATCAAAATATTCGAGCCTTCAGGACCAGCGGAAAAATACGGGTTCAGTTTGACGAACGGGCATTCAATCTGGTAGAGATGCTGTCATGACAAGGCGGCCGTCGGCGAGCAAGCGTCCTCCCCGAGCACGACTCAAACTGGTGCGGCGCGAGTACCTGGGCGAAATCGCGCGCACCCATATCCTCGACGCCGCCGAGCAGGTGCTGGCCGAAAAGGGCCTGGGCGCCACCGTCAAGGAGATTGCCGAGCGGGCGGACTATTCAGCGGGGGCGATCTACGGATTTTTCGACAGCAAGGATGAAATCGTGGCGCGGGTGTTCGAGCGGCACGAGGCCGCCTTTCTCGACGCCATGGGCGCGGCCGCGGCGGCGCAGGTGTCGGCGCGCGAGCGCCTGCATCGGCTGTTTGACGCGCAAATCGACTACTTCAAAACGCATCCCAACTTTTACAAACTGTTTGACCAGATCGTGCGCAGCCGGTCCTGGACGCTGCAATTCACCGGCGCGGAACAAAGTTCGCCATGGTATCGCCGGGCTCTGGAAATAGAGGCGGACGTGTTCCGCGGGGGAATGGCCACCGGCGAACTTATCGCGGGCGATCCCGTCGTCAACGCCACGATTCTGAGCGGAATCATAGGCGCCTACATCTCGCATTGGGTGTACGAGGTCGCCAGCAAGGGCAATTCCGATATCGATCGGGTGGCGCCGGTCTCACGGGTTCATGCGCTGCTGGATCGGGCCTTTGCGGAGAACCGAAGCGGCCGCCCAAGGCCGCCCAAACCGCGCTAGGGCGCTGCCCGCGCGGCTTAAAGAGGGAGAATTGCGATGACCACGGAGCGGCTTATTTCGTCGGACTCTCACGTCGCCACGACTCATGACGCGGTCAAGCAACGGCTGGCCGCGAAGTTCCAGGATGAATATGACGAAGTGGTAAACGCCGAGCAGCGGGCGACTGCGGAGAAGTTCGGCAAGGAGCGGATGGCGCTGGCGCGCAAGTTTACCCACGAGGCATGGGGGCGTCCGGGCCATCACGACGCCAACGCGCGGCTTTTGGACATGGACCGCGACGGCGTGGAGGCCGAGGTCCTGTATTGCGAGGTCGGGGCCTTCAGAATTTATAACAAGATGAGCGGCTGCTGGCGTCAGGCCTACGAGGCCTTCAACAACACGCTGGTGGATTTTGCGTCGGCCGATCCGAAGCGGTTGCTGGTCTCTTACCAGATCCCGCTGATTGATATCGAATATGCGGTGAGCGAGGTCCATCGCCTGGCGCGCCAGGGCGCCCGATCGATCCAGCTTCCCAGCTTCCCGGCCGATATCGGCCTGCCCGACTATCATGACCGGCGCTACGATCCCCTGTGGGCGGCGCTGCAGGAGACCGGCATCCCGATCAGCCATCACCTGGAAGTCAAGTCCACGCTGGGCGACATCTTCCAGCGCGATCCGACGCCGCAAAAGGGCATCCACAACTCGTTGCCGTGCACGATGCTGGCCGAGACCATGGGCTTCTGGCTGCTGACCGGCACGTTGGAGCGATTCCCGGGGCTGAAGATCGTGTTGGTCGAGCCGGGTCTGGCATGGATACCCTTCCAGCTCGACGTGCTCGACAGCTTCGCCAAGGGACCGTACGACTTTCCGGGATTGAAGGAGCTGCCGAGCTTCTACTTTCATCGCAACTTCTTCCTCACCTTTGTTGATGACGCGCGCGGGGTCGCGATGCGCCACGATATCGGGCTTGAAAATGTCATGTGGTCGACGGACTATCCTCATCCGGCGACTTCGTGGCCGAAATCGCGCGAGATCATCGAGCGGCAGTTCCAGGGCGTGCCCGCCGCCGACCGCCGCAAGCTCGTGTGCGACAACGCGGCGCGCGTCTATGGGCTGTAGGCACCCTCACCCCAACCCTCTCCCTGGTCAGGAAGAGGGAGTAAAAGAGTCTCTCTCCCTGGTTAGAGAAGGGAGATAAAAAACTCCTCCCGTTGTCAGTGGAGGGGCTAAACAGCGCCGGGGGAATATCACTATGGCCGGTGTGCTTGACGGACTGAAGGTGCTCGATCTCTCGCGCGGTATCGCGGGGCCGATGACTGGGATGCTGCTGAGCGACCACGGCGCGCGAGTAACCAGGATCGAACCGCCGGGCGGCGATCCATTCGCGCATCACTCGGGCTACCGGGTTTGGAATCGCGGCAAGCGCAGCGCCATCCTCGATCTTAAAACAGATGCCGACCGCCAATGCCTGCTTAACCTGGCTGGCCAGGCCGATATTTTTTTGGAAAGCTTTACGCCGGGCGTCACGCGGCGGCTTGGAATTGATTACTCTGTGCTGCAGGCGCTCAATCCGCGTCTCATCTATTGCTCGATCACGGGCTACGGCCGGGACACGCGCGATGCTGCTCGTCCCGCCTACGACGCGTTGGTATCCGCGCGCGCCGGGCTGCAATGGGAGCAGCGCGGATGGCCGGGCACACCGATGGATCACATCAAGGGCAGCGACGGGCCCAATCCCGAACTGGAGCCGCCCAAAGGTTGCGCGCAGGGAGCGGACCGCGAAGGCCCGCTGTTTGTCTATTCGGCGTGGCCCAGCCTGAACGCCTTCTATCTTGCGACCCTGGGAATCAGCGCCGCGCTGCGCGCTCGCGAGGTCACCGGGCGCGGCCAGCTGGTCGAGACGTCGCTGCTTCAGGGATGCCTCTCCGCGTGCGTCGCCACCTGGATACGAGTGCGCAACCCCGACGCTGCCGGATACCGGACCTGGGTGATGGATCGGCGCTCGCCCAAGGGACTGATGGAATGCCGCGGCGGGCGCTGGGTGCATCAATGGCCGATCAATCCGTTCGCCGTGACGGAGGCCGCCAAAGCGCAGAGTCTGGATGACCTGACCGAGATTTCTCGCAACAAAGACCATCCGGCGCGCATCGGCATGGACCCGGACGAACTCGCCGTCCTGTTCTACTACTATCCCCTGATGGCGGAGGCCTTCGCCAAGTTCCCCGTCGACGACTGGGTCCGCTTCGGTGCGCGCCTTGATGTGGGTCTGCAGCCGGTTCGCACGCCCGAGGAGGCTTTGCAGGATCCGGCTTTGCTCGCCGATGGATGCGTGGCGGAAGTCGAGGATCCGGAGCTGGGAAAGATCCGTCACGTCGGAATCGTGTATCAGCTCGATACAAGCCCGGGCCGCATCCAGGGCCCTGCTCCGAAGCCGGGGCAGCATACCGGCGAAGTGCGGTCCGAGGCGATGGCCGCCGCGCGCGCCGAGCGGCCGGCTGTAGTTCCGTCCAATGGCGGCCGCACCTTGCGCGCGCCGCTTGACGGCATCACCGTTTTGGACCTCGGACTGGCGGTGGCGGGGCCGTTTGGGCCCAAGCTTCTCGCCGACCTGGGCGCGTCGGTGATCAAGGTCAACGCCATGTACGACGGCTTTTGGTGGTCCAATCACATGGCGATCGCCGTCAATCGCGGCAAGCGTAGCATCGCGATCAACCTCAAGCAGGATCGCGGGCGCGAGATCGTCTACAAGCTGGTGCAACGCGCGGACGTGGTCGCGCACAACATGCGTTACGGCGCGCCCGAACGGATCGGCGTCGATTACGAAACCTTGCGCAAAATTAATCCGCGCATCATCTATTGCCACACCCGGGGATTCGATCGCGGCCCGCGCCTGACGCTGCCCGGAACCGATCAAAGCGGCGCCGCCCTGGCCGGGGTCGAATGGGAGGACGGCGGCTGCGCCCTCGGCGGGACTCCGTTTTGGAGTCCCACCTCGCTGGGCGATACCGGCAACGGCTACCTCGCCGCCATCGCTGTGGTCCAGGCCCTGTACAATCGTGAACGCACCGGCCAGGGCCAGAAGGTTGACGCCGCCATTATCAACGCCTCGCTGCTGACGGCGTCGTCCGCATACGTCACCGCGGGCGGAAAGGGGGCCGATCGCCCACGGCTTGACGCGATGCAGACGGGCCTTGGCGCGCTCTACCGCCTGTATCAAACCGCGCAGGGATGGCTTTGCCTGGCCGTGCTGAAAGACCAGCACTGGCAGGCGCTGTGCCGGGCCATTGGGCGGTCGGAGCTTTCCGCCGAGAAGCGTTTTGAGTCGGCGCAGAGCCGCCGCATCCACGACGCGGAGTTGGCAGCTATCCTGGAGCCGATCTTTGTGGGCCGCGCGGCGGATGAATGGTTCAAGTTGCTCGATGGCCATGGCGTGCCCTGCGAAGTGTCGTCGAGCACGTTCTCCCAGGAGCTGTTTGACGATCCCGACATAGTTCGCAAGGGATGGGTGGCGTCGTATCCACGGGCCGGGGTCGAACATATCGAGGAGAGCGGTTTGTTGATCGACTTTTCGGAAACCCCAGGCAGGATTTGGGGACCGGCGGCGCAATGCGGCGAACACACCTGCGAAATTCTGGCCGAGCTGGGCTATGGTTCAAAGGAAATCGAGCAAATGTGCGCGGACGCAATCGTGCTCGACGGCCGGATACCGGGTGCGGGTGCCGGCATCACGCGCGAACCGCGCCGGCCAAGGGGCGGCATGGCAGGGGTCAGGGGGCATGAGCGATGAAGCGACCCACTCCGGTTCCAGGGCGCGACGATCAGTTCTTCTGGGACGGCGTAGCCGCCGGCGAACTGCGGTTACAGCGCTGCGCGAGTTGCGGCAAGCTGCGCCATCCGCCGCGCCCGATGTGTCCGTTTTGCCATTCGCTGAAGTTCGAGCTTGAACGCGCGAGCGGACGCGGCGTGGTCTACAGCTACGTAATCCCGCGCCATTCGCCGCTGACGTCATCCGAAGAGCCGCCCATCGTTGTGCTGGTCGAGCTGGAGGAGGGCGCCCGCCTGGTCTCCAACCTGTGCGGCGTCGTACCCGGCGCGGTGCGCAACGGCATGCCGGTTGAAGTCTTTTTCACCGAGTTTGAAGGAGGCGTCCGGCTGCATCAGTTTCGGGCCGCCGCAGCGCCACACAGGTAATGGATCTCCGGCGGGAAAAATTATGGATGATAAGGGAACATCATGGCGTCAGGATTGGGTGATCGCGCGGTCATAGCGGGGATTGGCCAGACCGAATTCTCCAAGAACTCGGGGCGCAGTGAATTGCAACTTGCCGCCGAAGCCGCGCTGGCGGCGCTCAGCGACGCGGGGCTGGCGCCGGCGGACGTGGACGGGATGGTCACGTACACGTTGGATAGCACCGGCGAATTCGAACTGGTGCGGACGCTCGGAGTCAGGGAGCTGCGCTACTATTCCCGCGCGCCCTATGGCGGCGCGGCGACCTGTGCGGTGGTTTTGCATGCCGCGGCGGCGGTCGCGTCGGGGGCGGCCGAGGTGGTCCTGATCTATCGCGCCTTCAATGAGCGGTCGGGGCGGCGCTTCGGCCAGCCGACGTCAGTCGCGGCGGCCTCTCCCAACGGCAGCGGTTGGTGGCGATGGTATATCCCGTTTGGCCTGGACACTCCGGCCAAGTGGGCCTCGCTTCATTTCCAGCGCTACATGCACGCCTACGGCGTGACCAACGAGGACTTTGGACGCTACTCCGTGGTATGCCGCAAACACGCCGCCAATAATCCCGACGCGTATTTCTATGAGCGGCCAATCACGCTTGAGGATCATCAGAACTCGCGCTGGATCGTTGAACCGGTGCTGCGGCTGCTGGACTGCTGTCAGGAGAGTGACGGCGGCGTCGCGATAGTGATCACCGGACGCGAGCGCGCGGCCGATCTGCGCAGGCCGGCGGTACGGATCGTGGCGGCGGCGCAAAGCGGCCTGTTCGAGGGCGACATCGTCTCGGATTATTATCACGAAGATATCACCGGGATGGCGGAAATCGGCCACATCGGCCGCCAGTTATGGAAGCAGTCGGGACTGGGGCCCCGCGACGTCCAGGCCGCGATGCTTTATGACCACTTCAGTCCAATCGTTTTTATGCATCTGGAAGAGTTTGGCTTCTGCGGCCGTGGCGAGGCCCGGGATTTTATCGCCGCCGGTAACATCGAGGTCGGTGGAAGTCTGCCGGTCAACACTCACGGAGGCTTGTTGGGCGAAGCCTATATACACGGCGTCAACCATATTAATGAGGCGGTCCGTCAACTCCGCGGCACCGCCGTCAACCAGGTCCCCGGCGCCGAGCACATCCTGGTCAGCGCCGGGATGAGCGGGATCATCCTGGGCAAGCTCTGAACCCGAATGCCCCATTGACCAAAGCTGATTGCCCGAATCACAGATGCGCCCTCACATTTTAACGCCCTCTCCCTGACCAAGGAGAGGGTTGGGGTGAGGGTAGTGCCTGGAGGACTGGCGAACCAAGTTTTTGGCTGCTGCCAGCGAACCTCGGCATTCCTCGCCGCCTAAGGCGTTGCGGGGCCTGCCCGGGCGCGTGTTTGCCCTGAAACCGCGAATTTCGGATATACTTCCTCGCACGATTCGGCGCGAGGTTGCCGCGGCCGTGCTCTGGATGCGCCGGTGACAGACTGCGGAGAAGGAGAACATTGGAATGAAATTCGGGATGATAGGCATTGGTTGTGCCGCGGGAATAACCCCGTCCGGTATCCGGACGCTCGCCACTACCGCGGAGCGTCTTGGTTTCTCGACTATCTACGCAGTGGAGCACGTGGTCTTCACCGACGATTATGAGCGGAAGTACCCCTATTCCAAGGCTGGTGAGCTTCCCGGGTCGACCCGCATGAGTCTGTTCGATCCGTTCATCGCGCTCACTTACGCGGCGGCCGTCACCACGCGTATTCGTTTGGGTACGGGAATCTCACTCATCCCGATGCACAACCCGGTGATCCTGGCAAAGGAGATTGCGTCGTTGGATCAACTGGCCGAAGGACGCTTCATGCTGGGCGCAGGTATCGGATGGATGGAGGAGGAGTTCAGCGCAGCCGGAATCCCGTTCGAAGAACGCGGCAAGCGCACCGAGGAATATATCGACGCGATGAAACGCCTGTGGGGCGATGATCCGGCCAGCTATAGCGGACAGTTCGTGAAGTTCGAAAAAATCCGCTGCAATCCCAAGCCGATCAAGGGCGCGGCGTTGCCCATTACTTTCGGCGGCGAGACCACCGCCGCGATGAGACGCGTGGCCCGCCAGGGCACCGGATGGTTCGGCTACATGAACTCTCCGGAGCAGGCCGAGGAGAAGATCAAAAAGCTGCACAAGATTCTTGCCGAACACGGCCGCAAGCCGCAGGAGGTCGAGATAATCATCACGCCCAACGATCCGAAATATTGCGACCGCGACAGCCTCAAGCGCTACCGCGACGCGGGCGCCAACGAAATCGTGATGCAGGGATGGTGGCGTCCGTGCTCGGACGAAGACAACCGCAAAAACGTGGAGCAATTGGCGCGCACCTGGCTCGATCCGATCATGGCGTTGGGTTGATCGCTGGGGGCGGTCTTAATTTATGCACCAGTTCGCGGTGCCGCACGGGCAGCGTCGACGGGTCGAAAACTGAAACAGTGCAGGGGCTTGCGAGATGGCGCAAACTCGCCCCCTTCTCATTCCCCGATTGCTATTCTCTCGCAATACACATTATTCCGCATCTTGATTCTTCAATGACACACGCAGGACGGATTTAAAGGCATCAGACAGCGTCAGAGTGATTTTTGTCTAAATTATTAGTTTTAGGTCATCGCAGCCGTCTCTAGCTGACAGCAGCAGCCGACCCCTTCAATGCGTTGCCCCGGTTGTCGATTTCGCACTTTTGCCATAGTCTTACAAAGGTTTCGCTTACTCTGTCACGAAATCGTGCAGGCTTTGTATCGATGAGGTGGGATGCCTCTAATGGCGCTGAAAGCAAACACGATTGCGAATCATCAACTGGCCTCGGTGCTGCAGCGGCTTAGCGAAATCCGTTGCCAGGATTTCGGCTGCTACAAGCGCTCGACGCTGGGACGGCGCGTGGAGCAGCGGATGCGGATTCGCAAATGCGCCACGGTTGCCCGCTATTGCGATTTGCTGGCGCGGGAGCCGGCCGAGGTCGACGCGCTGGTTTCAACGCTCTTAATCAAGCTAACCGGCTTTTTCCGCGACCCACCTTTATGGGAAAAACTGCGCCAGAGCGTGCTGCCTAAAATCGTCGAACAGACCGAGGCGGGCGGCGAAATCCGGGTGTGGAGCGTCGGCTGTGCAACCGGCGAAGAGGCGTATTCGATCGGGATGCTGCTGGCCGAACTGAGCCGGCCTCACGCTTTTTCCTTCAAGGTCTTTGGCACCGATCGTGACCATGGCGCCATCGCGGCCGCCGGGCGAGGAGGATTCACCCGCGAGCAGGTCCGCGGTCTTTCGCCCGATCTGCTGGAGCGATGGTTCCAGCGGACAGCGGAAGGCTATATCGTGCGCCGGGAATTGCGCCGCTGCGTCGTCTTTGGCGTTCAGGATTTGGTTACCGATACCCCGATTTCCCGCGTCGATCTGATTCTGTGCCGAAATATATTCATCTACCTGGATTCGGCCGGACAGCGGCGCTCGCTAATGCACCTCTACCGGGGACTTAGCCCCGGCCGCGTGATCGTACTGGGCAAATCGGAATTACTCCCGTTTGCCCAGGAACTCTTCGAGGCGGTTGATCTGCCCTTGCGGATTTATCGAAAACGCGCCGCTGCGCCGGTGGACGTCGCTCATTCGTTTGCAGATGGGGCTACGCCGAACGAGCCACCAAGCGGCCGGCCGTTTCCCGGCGCGGGCGACGAGAATTCCACCGCCGCCGTTAACGCGATCGACACCGCCGTAGTCATGGTTTCCAAAGATGGCGTTATCACGCTGTGGAACGACGGCGCGGCGCGCCTGTAGGCAGGCCGGGCAGCGAGGTCCTTGGCCAGCCGCTCAGCCAGATCAAGCTGGAGGGGATCGCGGGCGAACGGTTGCTCGAGCGCGCTGCGACAAGACCGCTTCCCGAGGGTGGTGCGGAAGAGATTTTCACCACTGCGGATGACAATCAGCGGACCATCCGCCTGAAAGTGCGTTCATTTGCCGCCACTCAGGGCGAGCCCGGCGGTCTGATCTGCTTTGCTTCCGATGTAACGGAGCTGCACCAGGCGATCGAGAACGTGCGGCTGGCGCAAGAACGGCAGCAGGGCATCAATACCAGGTATAACGAAGCGATCGCTCAATTGCGGTCTTCCAATGAAGAGCTGGAGGCGATCATCGAAGAGTTGCAGTCGTCCAACGATGAGCTGCGGACCATCAACGAGGAGCTGCAGTCCGCCAACGAAGAGCTGGAGGTGATGAACAAGGAGCTGCAACTCGCCGGCACCGAGTTTGAAACAGTCGATGGGCAGCTCACCGCGCGCAGCGCCGATATAGACCGGGCGAACCTGCTGCAAGAAGCGGTGATACGCCGCTCCGCTATCGCGGTTATCGGCGTTGATGGCAGCGGGCGGGTCAACTTTTGCAATCCAGGCGCGGCGCGGCTGTTTAATTGCGCGGAAGACCGGATGCGGCAGCGAAGCATACAGCGGCTCTCGCTGGCTCCATTACCCAGGCAGATTTCCAGCCGGATCAAACAGTCCATCAGCCATAAGCTCGCGCTCAGCCTGAAGGCGTTCGAGTGCGCGATAGGCGCCGATAAAGTGAAACTCAGTTGCCGGCTGACTCCGCTGACCAACGGCGCCGCCAATCACGGCGCGTTGCTCATCATCGAACCAGCGCAGGGGTCCGGGCGGGGGCCGCAATGGCGGTAAGCCGCAGAGCGGCGTCCGCTGCCGGCAGTCCGCCGGACACTGGCGCGTTGCTGCGGAAGCTTCTGGCGGCGACGCTGCGTAAAAGCCCGTCGTTTGCGGAAATTCCGGCCTCCGCCCGCCTGGCTCTGGAGCGGGAATTCCAGATCCGAACCTATGCGCCACGCGACATCATCTTCTTCGAGGGCCAGGTCCACGATGAGGTATTGCTGCCGCTGCGGGGCGTCGTCACCCTAACCTACCTCGACTCGCGCCATCGCCGGGTGCTGTTTGCGGTGGTGGGACCGGGCGATGTTTGCTGCCACAGCGGTACGATGCCTGACGCGCTACGAACGCGTTTACGCATGGACGCGGTGCGCGATTGCGTCATTGCGAGCCTTGACTACAAGCGCCTGGTGGAACTGCTCTTCGGCATCCCCTTTGGGCGATTTGCCGCCGGCACTTCGTTTGTTTTTGGCCCCCGCGACTTCTGCCTTGCGCGGGACTTGATGGCACGGGGCAAGACGCTGCGCGAACGGTTGCTGGAAGTGGTTGCGGATCTGTGCGCGCGCTTTGGAGTTTCCGAGGGCCGCGGCGCCATCATTGATCTGCCCTTGACCCACGAGGACCTGGCCGACCTCGTGGGCGCGTCCCGTCCCAAGGTCACACACGAGGTTCGCCTGCTTGAAAAAGAGGGGGTGATCGCCCGCCATGGCCGCCGGTTAGTAGTTAAGAAGGTCGAAACTTTAACTTCTTAAACCCAAAACAATCAGTTGGACTTCTCTGCATCCATAACGATTGCATTGGTCGGTCCGTATTGATCGGTCGCAAATCACCCTCACCCGTCACGGATTGGAGAATGAAAATGTGCGGGTGTTTTTTCTCACCTGCGGATTAGCCCCCAGCCGGACGGGCGGTTCACGAACCGCCCCTACGCCAAAAACCTGGCAGCGGTATGTCTTTGTAGCGGCGCTTCGTGAAGCGCCCATGCAGGGTGATGCGGCGGACAAACTCTGAGCAATCACCTTCGCGTCTTCCAATTGCTGTTGTTGGGTTAAATCATTAACAGTAGCGTGGGCCTCCGTGCCCGCCATCGACCCGCGGGCAGCGCCAACGCCACCAAATTGAGGCAGCGCGCCGGCGCGAGACAGACGCCGTGCCCGGCTGGGGCGGAAGGTCCTCAACCGCGATCTGCCCCACCCCCCCACCGGCGGGCACGGAGGCCCGCCCTACTGGTTAACCTTACACCGGGAAGCGCCGGTCTACTCCGATCTTGCGCCGGCGCAATTGCTCGCGTCTTTCCTCCGCGCTGATCCGCCGCGCGTTGGCCGGCAGCAATTTGGGCAGTTCGGCGACCTTGACCAACCTGGTGGTGGGAACAGGATGCTCCTGGGCCTCCACCCATCTTTGATTGACCATTCCCACGCGATGGCCGCCGACGTCGAGCCAGTTGGGAATTCCAGGATCGACGTGCGACACCGCGATTCGCACCGATCCGTCATCCTCATAAGCGGCCTGCTTGCCATTGAGCGATGAGAAACGGTATCGGTACTCGGTCGAGTTGAACCAGCGATTAGCCAGTTCGAAATTCCAGTAGGCGCATCGGGGTGGCTTGACCTCGAAGATCAGCGCTTCGTCGGGCTGGATCTTCCAGTAACAGAACTGCAGTTGCCGGCCGAGGGACTGGCTCTGCCCGTCGCCGGCCCAAACCGGCATCCCGGTCACGAACTGGTTAGGCTTGCCCGAGTAATGCTCCACCCATTCCACCCACCGCTTGGAATCCGAAACAAACCAGTCTCCCGCCTCCTGCAGACCCCGAATCAGGCGCTCCGGAGTCAGCGGTGGCGGCGGTTCGTTCGCGCCTACGCGCTCGACCCGCATCCACATCGGTTCTTCGGTATCCCATTCGCCGAAGAACTGCCGGGTAAACAGGTAGTTGGGACCGGGACCAAGCTTGAGCCAGTTACCCGGGTATTGCTGCGCGCTGAGCGTGATCTGAAAACTGCCGTCCCATTCCGTCTTGAGCTGGCTGTTATTGATCGCGGAATTGGTAATGGAAAACTCGGCGCCGTTGACCAAAAACGACACCCACGAAACCGTTCCGCGATTGCCCACGATGCGGTAGGTGTGCGCGCCGTCAAGCCAGGTGCATAGGTAGGTGCAATCGGGATTGTCACCGAAGGATTTATTGGTTGGCGTCTGCAATTGCCACAACTGCGGATAGAGCGGCTCGTTGAATTCGAACCTTTCGTTCAGCGCCTTGGAGATATATCGCGACAGATATTGGAAGCCTGTCGCCCGGTCCAGAGCCGTGGCGCCGAGCGTGTCGTTGAATATCAGGCTCTGCGCGCCTTTGAGCTTGTCGCAGAACTCTTCCCATGCGCGCTTGAGCTGTTCGTCATGAGGATTGTCGCCGTATGCCATGACCATTCTCCGTTCTTGCATTCATGCCATCAGAACCTGAACGTTGGCTTAAATCCTGGGAGATGACAAGCAAGCGCGCGCAAGCCAAAGAAGCCACCGACGTTCGACAAAAGGCCGTTTCCCTTTTATTCTTCTCCGAGGCATAATTTCTTGCATTTTGATAAACTTTCCGCTAGATGAAGGCTCGGTTGTTTAAAACGCCGTAACGCTATCGCTGGCGGCAAAGGGGACTCCAATGAAGATTGGAATCCGAATCGCGCTAACCCTCGTCCTATTGTGCGCTCTGTGGGTGTCGCCCGCGGCACCGCGGGAACGCACTGCCCATAAACTCGCGGATCTTACGAGCACCCAACGTGCGGCGGCGCTAATCGCGTTGGCGAATGCCGAGTTTGGGTTTACATACCCAGCGGAGCACCACTTACTATCTGCCGGTGAAGGGGGAGCCCGCGTGCCTGCAGCCGAACCGGGAGGAAGGGAATCCATGCGGCGATTTGCGTGAAGGTCCTCCACCGAAGCAACGCGTTATTCGCGCGAAGGTCATACGATGGATGTTAGTGACGCCCTCTATGTCAGACTATATCGATTCGGCCGGCGTCTATGTTTACGGGGCGCGCATCCAAGGCAAGGTCGACCTCTCCGATTGCAAGACCGATGTTCCCCTGCGTATCAGAAACAGCGAAATCCTTGATGGCCTCAAGTTGTCGAACGCGGAGTTGCGCGCCCTTGACCTGGGCGGCAGCAGAACGAGCCGTATAGAGGCAGAGGATATTACCATACACGGCGACGTGGACCTGGGCGATAAATTCCATGCTACTGATACCGTAGACTTTTCGGGAGCGCGCATCGGCGGAACTGTTACATGCTCCGATGGAAGTTTCGACGGCGGGTTGGACCGAAAAGCGAAGACAGAAGCTCTCTCACTGAACAACGCTAACATTAAAGGCGAGGTTGACCTGGAAGGTCTGACCGCCCGTTCTGAAGTCGATCTCATTGGTCTCCATACCGGCGGCGACGTGGACGGTTCCTCAGCGCATCTTCTAAACGCCGGCGCCGATGCTCTTTCGCTTGATGCTGCGCAGATCGGCGGCGATGTGATTCTCCATAAGGCTTCAAGGCGGAAGGGATGGTCCGCCTCGTGGGGGCGCATGTCACCGGGGATCTCGATTGCTCGGGCGGATCATTTTCCAACCCGAATGGTGATGCAATTGATGCACATGTTTCGGTAGTAGACAGCCGCGTTATGCTACGTACTTGGGCTGATCCAGAGCAGTCTGTAAGGGACGCAGATTGTCAGAAGACCATTCCCTTTGAAGCATTCGGCAGCGTAAACCTGTCGGGGGCGCACATTGGCGGCAATCTCGATTGCACTGGCGGACAATTCAACGCCAATGATGTAGGGCCCGCTCTCGATGCGTATGGTATCAGAATCGATCGTACCGCCTACCTCAACGGTGCCCACCGCCCGGACGGTTCATTCGACGCATGTATGGGCTATTTCAGCGCGACGGGACCCCTAAGGTTCGAGCAGGCGATAATCGATGGCAATCTCGATCTCAACGGAGCGCGCCTGAATGCCGGAAAGGACGGAATGACCGCCCTCGCTGCCAGAGAAGTGAAAGTCAAAGGCGACGTGTTGCTCGGCACCGGTGACCACACGCCCGATCAGGTTGTCCAGGCTTTTTCTGCGACAGGATGCGTCGATCTTCACCTCGCAAAGGTCAATGGTAATTTGAAATTCACGGGAGCCTCCATAACCGCCAATTCAAAGCGAGAGGCAATCTGCCTGAGCGAGGCTGAGATCGACGGCAATGCGCTCTTCGATGCTGAAGATGATGATGCTGAAGATGATGACAAAAATGGTGACAAAAGGTATATCGTTCCAAAATCAATAACTCAAAAACCAATAACTCTAAAATCACGAGCTGCAAAACCAAGAACTCCAAAAACAACAAAATATTCCTTTAACACCGATGGACGCATCGCACTATATCTAGCAAAGATCAAGGGAGACCTCGAGTTTCGCAACGCTAGCTTCGCGAAAACCCCGGTAGGCACGCACTCCTCGGATTGCCGCCATATTTTCAATGGTGTGCAGGCGTCGTTTGTTTCAGTGACTGGAGCGTTGCATTGGCAGCGCGTTAAAACCCGGGACTGTACAATTGTCGATTTGCGAAATGGACATGCGGGAGTGTTGCGTGATGCACCAGGCGGCTGGCCCAAGCCCTGGAGGCTCTTCGTCGATGGGTTCTCCTATGAAAACATTGGCCAGGGCCCAATGGATTTACTCGGACGCAAACCATGGTTGGACTGGCCGGTCGCAGAGTACCATCCCGAGCCATACGACCAACTAGCCCAGGTCATGGTTCGAGACGGTCTGCCGGACGTCGCCCGGGACGTTTTGATTGAAAAGGAAAATGCTCGCCAGCGACACAGTATTGTGTCGCTGGTCGATTCTATCGCTGGACAAACGATGCGGCGACCGTGGCGGCCGCCCGTTGGCGACGAGCGAGCGGGGACAGACGACAGCAACAATATAGCTCAAATTATCGCCTACGATGATCCGGACGAGCAGCCCAATGTATTTTCGAGGGTGTTCGTGTGGCTGAGTCGGGTGATAAGCTTCGGTGAATGGACGTTCGAGCTGTTATCGCGATATACCGTACACTATGGGTATGCACCGCTTCAGGCTTCGGTCTGGATTGTTTTGTTTGTGGTATTTGGGAGTTATCTGTTCGGCTATGCCTATAAGCAGCATGTCTTGATGCCCACTGAGAAGGTGGCATATACGGAATTTGTGGAGCATTATGAAACCCCCGCATATTATCAGGAGTTTCATCCGCTGGTGTACTCGTTCGAGGCATTCTTCCCGCTGGTCGATCTCCATCAGGAGGAGTTTTGGCTGCCTAAGGATGATAGGGGTCAGGATGTATTGGATGCGTTGCGAGAAATGTTGAGAAAGTGTTCAGTTTTGGCGCTGGCCGTGGCTCTCGTCGAGGTCTGCTTTTCGGGAGTTGTTGCCGGCTTGACCGTGATTGGGGTGTTTGCTCTCGTTCGAGTTTGCGTCGAGCTCCGCAGACATCCGCTGACATTGGGCACAGTCGTTCGGCGTTATCTTTGGCTACACGTCACAATGGGCTGGGTGCTGGCGACATTGGTAGTAGTGGGATTGACGGATCTGATTCATAAGATGTGATGTATTTAACTAGTTGCCCGTAACGCTTGAAGCAGTAGCACGCGATCTTACGAAAGGCCTGTGGCCGTGGGAGTATGTCTCATCGCCTTGGGTATAATATTAGTGTTACAGGCAACTGTGAGGAAAACGTTCGGCAGCACCGGACGATCGCCGGAATATGGCGAGCGAGACCGGATCGCAATACAGAATTCGTGGCGACGCGATTGCAGTCTATCACTACTCGTGGGGCAGGACGACGGGCTTTATATCGGTGAAATTGCGCATCGCCTCGTAAGCCTCGTTCACTTTGGCCAGCGGATAGCGTGTGCTGACCATCGCGTCGAAGTCGAAACGGTCGCGATTGTTGCGCATAAACTCCATGGCCTTGTAGTAGTCGGTGGTCTCGGCCGACAGTGACCCGATCACGGTCATCTCCCGTCCCACGATTCCGCTGGGTGCAATCGAGACCTCGTCGAGATTGGTCTGGCCGATCACCAGGTAGCGTCCGCCCCTGCGCACCATGTCGATTCCCTCGCGGAAGGCGGTTTTGGCGCCCGAGGCCTCGATCACGATATCCGCGCCGCGCCCGCCGCTAAGCGCCATCACCTGTTCCTGGCGCTCTTTGGCCTTGAACGTTTCGACCGATATCAGATGATTGGCGCCCCATCTTCGCGCGATGTCCAATCTGACCTGTGGAGCGCCGATAGTAACCACTTTGGAAGCGCCGGCCTTGGATGCCATCGCGGTGGCGAACAGACCCACCGGCCCGGCGCCCTGGATCACGACCGTGTCGTAGTCATGGACCGCGCCCAGTTTGTCGAACGCATGCACCACGGTTCGCAGCGCGCATGACGCGGCCGAAGCCCATTCGCTCTTGACCTCGTCCGGGATCCTGATCTTGCCCGAGGTCGGATAGACGTAGCAGTACTGAGATAGGCCGCCGACGAGGTAGGGATACTTGCGGCAAGAGGCGAAGTTGTAGTTGCGCCGGTTGGGACACAGCGATTCCTGCTTGGTGATGCGGCACCAGAAGCATTGACCGCAGGTGGCGGGGCTCCAGATCACGCGGTCGCCCTCCTTAAGCGGCTGCCCCACGGCGTCACACCGCACGTCGCCCCGATCGACAATCGTGCCCATCATCTCGTGGCCGGGGATAATTGGCAGGAAGGGCTCGATCGGCAGCATGATGGTCCCGTCCCACATGTGAATGTCGGAGCCGCACAGCGACGCGACGTCGGTCCGCACCAGCATCGCGCCGGGCTCGAATTCCTGCGGTACCTCGACCTCCTCGATGCTGACCGGCTCCTTGATGCGATTGATCACCGCCGCTTTGCAGGTTTTGGGAATTGTCGCCATTGTCGTCTCCCCGGCATTCCTCGTCGAAGTATGTCTATTTGCTCCTGGCCGGCGGCTCTTTGGCAGCCGCCGGTTTGGCGCGGTCTGAATTTTCGACCTCGAGCACCACCAGGAGCTTGCGCAGGATACGATTTAGCGCGTCGATCTCGCTCGACGTCAAGGTATTGGCGGTTTGCAGTTCGGGCTCGTCAGCCAGGACTCCAAGGGTTAGCGTTGAGTCGATTAGCCTGCGGCCGCGGCGAGTCAGGCGCACCAGGACGCTGCGGCGGTCGTTGGGGGCGGGTTCGCGCGCGACCAGCCCCAGGGCCGCGAGGTGGTCCACCTGCCGGGTCATGGTAGCGGAAGGCGCGAAGCATTCCTTGAGCAGTTGGGCGGGATTCAGGCAAAACTCCGGTCCGGCATGGCGCAATGCCGCGATCAGCAGCAGTTCGCGAACGTTAAGTCCGGCCTTGGCCGCCACCCGGGCAAGCGCGGCCTAGAAGAAGACCGCGGCGCGTTGGACGCGCGAAACCGCCGCCATCGCCCGTGAATCACGGCAGGGATACTCCGCGTGGATCTCCGCCAACATTCGATCGACGAAATCCCGCTGCACGCCGGCATTATGCAGATTTCGTTGTCTTCCAGGTGCGTTTCGCATCGCAAGCAGGATAGCCTACGATGGGACGCGATGGCTCACAAGCGGAAGTTTGCGCGCCGGCGCCGGTGCGCATACGGGATTGACATAAAAACCGGGGGGCGCGGAGTAGAAGCTGCGAAATACCTTCATTCGGAGATATTCTGATTAAAGCGGAGCGCGCAGGAAAGCAGGGCAAGGAGATTTCAATCGCGATGAAATACAATGTGATTTCCGCCGATTCCCATATCAACGAGCCGCCCGGAACCTGGGTCGATCGCGTCCCGGCGAAGTTCAAGGACGTGGCGCCGCGGGTTGTTCCCACGGCCGACGGCGGCGAGGGATGGAAGTTTCCCGACGAACTACAGGCGCACAGTTTCGGCCTGGTCTCCGCGGCGCTGCAAAAAGGCGAAATCCGCGGCCCTGAGCGCTACATTCCGACCGGACTCAAGTTCGACGAGATTGCCCGCGGTTCATGGGATCCCAAACAGCACATCGAGGACATGAAGACGGACGGCTGCGACGCCTCGATCCTCTATTTCGGTGTGGCCGCGGGCATCTACAATATGAAGGACCGGGAGCTGCGGCTGGCGTGCTTTCGCGCGTTCAACGACTGGCTGGGCGAGTTCTGCTCCTACGATCCGGCGCGCCTGGTGGGGCCGCCGCTGCTGCCGGTGGAGGAAGAGAGCATCCAGGACGCCATCGACGAACTCCATCGCAACGCCAGGCAATGGAATATCCGCGGCGCACAAATTCCGATTTTTTCCTTGGAAGCGCTATCACGACAAATTCTACGATCCCCTATGGGCGGCGGCGCAGGAGATGGATCTGTCGCTGGCGTTCCATCGGGGTCTGAATCGTCCCTTTGCTTTTGGCGCTCCCCAATCAGGGCGGGCCCTGGATGGCCAACCAGGTCATGCGTGATTTCTCCTACTCGATGCCGTTTGCCGACCTGGTCTTCGGCGGCGTTTTCGATCGGTTCCCTAAACTGAAGTTTGTATCCGCCGAGGGACGCACCGGATGGCTAATTCACTTTGTGCAGCGGGCCGACGAGAGTCTGCGGCGCCATGGCCCATGGCTGAAGGTGAAACTGGATCGGCTGCCGAGTGACTGCGTCAAGCACAATCTGTATTCGACCTTCATCGAGGATCGCGCCGGAATCCTGATGCGCGAATTGATTAGTGTGGACACGCAAATGTGGAGCTCCGATTATCCGCACAGCGACAGCACCTGGCCAAATTCAATGAAAATCATCGCGGAGCAGTTCGAGGGGGTCCCGGCGGAGGACAAATATAAGATGGTCGCGGGCAACGCGATCCGGCTGTACAAGCTGAACTAACACGAGCGAAAGTCTTCTGGTCCCCTTTCCTTGGAGAGGGTTAGGGAGAGGTCCCAGCTGGGGCTCGAGAACCAAAAAATCACTGTGCGAAAGGCTTTGATACTCGAAGGCAGGTTTGAAGATAATGCGATGCGTAGGACCTCTCCCTCGCCCTCTCCTAAGATAAGGAGAGGGGACAGAAAAGAGCTTGTGCGCCAGTACGTTTCCGCAGTCAGGCCGCAAATTTGTTTGCTTAGGAAAGAAGAGCTGTTGGCATGAGCTACATGGTCGGGGTCGATATCGGCGGCACCTTCACCGATTGCGCGGTGTTTGACGAGGGGGCGGGCCGCTTCATAACCGGCAAGGCGCCCACCACGCCGCAAAATCCCGCCGAGGGGTTCTTCAACGCGTTGGAAGCGGCGGCCGCGGCCGGCGGTCTGGACGTGCGCCGGTTGCTGACCGACACGGTGACCCTGGTCAACGGCACCACGGTCGGCACCAACGCGATTGTCACCAAGCGCGGCGCCAAGGTCGGCCTGCTGACCACGGCCGGGCATGGCGAGGCGCTCATGATCATGCGCGGGGGCGGGCGCACCAAGGGGCTTTCGATCGATGAACTCCTCTATATACCCGGCGCGCACAAGGCCGACCCGCTGGTGGCGTCCGATTGTATCGAGGAAGTTGCCGAGCGGATCGATTGCAAGGGCGCCGTGGTGGTCGCACTTGATGAGCGCGGGGCCGAGGCGGCGCTGCGCAGACTGCTGGCCAAGGGTATCGAAGCGCTCGCGATCTGCCTGTTGTGGTCGCCGATGAATCCCGCTCACGAACAGGCGCTCGCCGCTATCGCGCGCCGCGTCGCTCCCGATCTGTTCGTCAGTTGCTCGCACGAAGTATCGCCGATGGTCGGGGAATATCCGCGCGCGGTGGCGGCCGTGTTCAACGCCTGTATCGGTCCATTGATGAAGCGTTACGTCACCGGGCTCGAGAAGCAGGCCGCGGAGGCCGGGTACAAAGGCCGCTTCCTGTTCGCGCAATGCGTCGGCGGATGCGTGCCGGGCGAGCAGGCGGAAGCGGTGCCGCTCTACACTATCGATTCAGGTCCAGTCAGCGGTGTCGCCGCCTCCAGCATCCTGGGCCCGCGCATGGGCTATCCCAACATCATCACCACCGACATGGGCGGGACGACGTTCGACGTCGGAATCGTCCACCAGGGCACGGCCCTGACCCGCAGCACGACCGTGCTGGGCCGCTACGAAATGGCGGTTTCGATGGTCGACGTGGTTTCGATCGGCGCTGGCGGCGGCAGTATTGCGTACATCGATCCCGCTTCGGGCGGAATGCGGGTCGGACCGCGCAGCGCGGGCGCCGAGCCCGGGCCGATGTGCTATGGCCAGGGCGGCACTGAACCCACGGTGACCGACGCGAACCTGGTGCTGGGCATTCTCGATCCCGATTACTTCCTGGGCGGGAAGCGGAAACTGAATGCCGAACTCGCGCGCGAGGGTGTGGGCCGGCTGGCCAAGGCATTGGGGCTGGGCTTGGAGGAGACGGCGGCGGGCATCTGTCAGATCGTGGACAACATGATGGCGGGTGAAATCCGCCGCATGACCTTGTTCCGCGGTTATGATCCGCGCGAGTTCGTGGTCTTTGCCTTTGGCGGCGGCGGACCGACGCACGCCGGCGCTTATGCGCGGGAGTTGGGCGTCAAACAGGTCGTGGTGCCGCTGGGCAACTGCGCGGCGGTGTGGTCGGCGCTCGGCACCTACCTGGGCGGCGTCGTGCACGTCTATGACCGCAACGAATTCATGCGCGAACCGTTTGAAGCGCGGCTCCTCAATGGGATTTTTAACGAGATGGAGGAACACGGCCGCAATCAGCTTGCGGCGGAAGGCTTCACGCGCACGAACATGGATTTCGAGCGCTTTATCAGCCTCAAATACGGGGCCCAAATCTCCTCGCTGGAGATTCCCTATCCGCCGGCCGGTATGGGGCAACACGAAATGGACTCGTTGGTCAGCGCTTTCGAGGCGAGTTATGCCAGGCGCTACGGCGAAGGCGCGGGCTTTCGCGAGGCCGGAGTGGAAGTGATGAAGCTGCGGCTGCGCGCGGTCGGCCGGCTGCCCGAAGTGAACCCGGTCAAATTGCCCCGCATCACCACCAATGGCCATGGACCGGCGACCGTCATCAGCAAGCGGCGGGTTTACTGGTGGGAGGCTGAAGGCTTCCTTGAAACCCCGGTGCTTAACGGTGAACGGTTGGGGCCCGGAGCCGAGGTCAAGGGGCCGGCGATAATCGAATTGCCGCACACGACGATGCCGGTGCGTCCCGGGCAGACCAGCCACGTGGACGATTACGGCAACATTGTCTTGAACGTGGGCGGCTGAAGGCGCTTTAATCCAATCAACGTTCCGCAGTGGGCAGGGGAGCAGCCATGAGCACATCCGCAGAGCACGAATACAAAGTCATCGGAACCCGGCCAGTGCGCCAGGACGGCTTCGACAAGGTCACGGGACGCGCCAAGTACGGCGCCGACTATAGCGTGCCGGGTATGCTGCACGGGAAGGTTCTGCGCAGTCCCCATCCGCATGCGCGGATCAAGTCGATCAATCTCGAAAAGGCGCTGCAGCTGCCCGGCGTCAAGGCGATCGTGACCGGCAAGGACCTGGTTGACCTGCCGGGCCGGCGCACGTCGATGGGCGAGATGATGATGAATCCGCACGACATCTCCCACAACATCCTGGCGCGCGACGAGGTGATGTATAACGGGCATGCGATCGCCGCCGTCGCGGCCACTTCGCCCCATATCGCCGAAGAGGCGCTGAACCTGATCGAAGTCGAGTACGAGCCGCTGCCGTTCGTGATGACGGTGAAGGAAGCGATGGCGCCAGGCGCGCCGATCGTGCTCGAAGGGCTGCGCGACCAGGAGTTCGGCCAGATCGTCGCCAATGACCCGATGGAGCTGTTTATCGCGCCGTCGAAGGGTTCGGGCGACAAGCCCACCAACATCGCCGCCCATTTCCAGTTTCAACGCGGCGACTTGGCGGCCGGATTCAAGGAGGCCGACCACATAGTCGAGCGCGAGTTCCACACCGAGATGGTCCATCAGGGGTATATCGAACCGCACAACGCCTTGGGCATCTACAACTCCGACGGCCATGCCACGCTCTACACCTCGACCCAGGGACCGTTCGAGGCCCGGATGCTCTGCTCGCTGCTGCTGGGAATCCCCCAGGGCAACATCCGCGTGGTGCCCGCCGAGATCGGCGGTGGATTCGGCGGCAAGACCACCGTTTACCTGGAGCCGGTTGCGTTGCTGCTGTCGCGCAAGACGGGACATCCGGTCAAGCTTGTGATGAGCCGCGCCGAAGTTTTGCGCGCCACCGGTCCGACCTCGGGCTCGTGGATGAAGGTCAAGATGGGCGTCACCAGGGACGGCCGGATAACCGCTGCCCAAATCTGGCTGGCGTTCGAGGCGGGCGCCTTTCCGGGTTCGCCGGTCGGCCCCGGTGCGATGTGCGTGATTGCGCCCTACGACATCCCCAACTTCCTGATCGACGGCTACGATGTGGTCGTCAACCGGCCCAAGACCTGCGCCTACCGGGCCCCCGGCGCCACCAACGCCGCCTTCGCGTCGGAGTGCGTTATCGACGAGCTGGCCGAGAAGTGCGGGATGGATCCGATCGACTTTCGGATCAAGAACGGCGCCCAGGAGGGCACCAGGCAGATCATCGGACCGAAGTACGGCAAAATCGGGTTTATCGAAGTGTGCGAGGCGCTCAAGAACTCCGAGCATTACAAGACCAAGCTGACCGGCCCCAACCGCGGGCGCGGCGTCGCCTTTGGCTTCTGGTTCAATGCCGGGCATCAATCCTCGGCCACGGTCAATATTCACGGCGACGGCAGCGTCAGCGTGGTGACGGGGTCGGTGGATATCGGCGGGTCGCGCGCCTCGATGTCGATGATCGCGGCGGAGGTGCTGGGAGTTGGCATCGACAAGGTCCGGCCGCTAGTGGCCGACACCGACTCGATCGGGCAGACCGACTGTACCGGTGGCAGCCGCGTGACCTTCGCTACCGGGATGGCCGTTTACGAGGCGGCCCAGGACGCGGTCAGACAACTGAAGGAGCGTGCTTCCCGGCAGTGGCAGCTAAAGCCCGAAGAGGTGGGCTGGGTGGACGGCCAGGCGATCGCGCGCAACAACGGCAAGCGGCCGGCGTCGCTGCGGGACATTGCGATGAGGTTGCCGATGACGGGCGGACCGATTATCGGCCGCGCCACGGTCAGTCCGCATAGCGTGGGCCCAGCCTTTGCGGGCCTGTTGGTTGACGTCGAAGTCGATCCGGAGACCGGCAAAGTCCAGGTCCTGCGCTGCACGGTGGCGCAGGATGCGGGCCGCGCGATACATCCCAGTTACGTCGAAGGCCAGATGCAGGGCGGCACGTCGCAGGGACTGGGCTGGGCGCTGAACGAGGAGTACGTCTACGACGACAAGGGAATCCTGCGCAACGCGGGCTTCCTCGACTACCGGATGCCGACCTGCCTGGATCTGCCGCTGATCGAGCCCCGTATCGTGGAGGTGCCCAATCCGGGCCATCCGCTGGGAATCCGCGGCGTCGGCGAAGTATCGATCGTGCCGCCGCCGGCCGCAGTCGCCAACGGGATCTACCGGGCAATCGGGGTGCGCATGACCGACTGTCCGATGTCGCCGCCGCGGATCGTCAAGGCGCTTGAGAAGGCTAAGTCGCGTTAGAACGAAGCGTGCATATGGCAAAGCAGCGCTATCTGTGCCACGTGAGGCTCAGGTAAATCATACTTTTCGCAAGCAGACGTGAACACGGTACCACTAAGAGGAGGGAGGCATTATCCGTTTCATGAAGCCGTCGAATAGCGGGACGGTGAAAGCGTTATCGCCATGAGCCGACTGTAGATCATTCCTTTGGCAATCAGTGCGTTTCGCACCGGCGCCACGCTGGTTACGGTTTTGCCAAGCCGTTCAGCTATATCACCGGAGCGATGTGGCCCGGGTCCAAGGTCGGCCATTGCGCGCAGATAGCGCTTCTCGGTCGGAGTAAGCCTGTCGAAGCGCACACGAAAAAAGCTGGCGTCCAATTCCGCCAGGGCGAGCGTGGTCGCACGGGTTGCAGCCGAACCTGAGATCGGCGAAGCGTCGGCAATATCCCAGCTATGCTTTCCCCATTCCTGCAGGAAATAGGGATATCCTGCTGTCCGCTGCAGGATCTCGGCGATAGCCGCCTCTTCAAACGCGATGCCCTCCTTTTCCGCCGGCACGCAAAGAGCTTCACGGGCGGCTTGCGCGTCAAGCCGATCAACGGGAACGAATTCGAACAATCTCTCAGCGTAAGATTTGGCCCGTCCCATTTGGCTGATTAATTGAGGTAAACCGGCAGCCACCATCGTAATCGGCAGTTGGCGCTGGTTGGCGCTGTGCAGTGCTCTGATCAAACATGCGAGCTGCTCCCGGGGTACATACTGAAGCTCATCGATGAACAGCAGCACAGCCGTACCGTATTCACCACCTGCCCGTCCAACAACGGCCAGGAGATCTGTCAAATCGGTATCGAGGTCGCCGCTGTCTGCAAGGCCGCGCTCCGGTTCAAAATCCATTCCTACTTCAATGTCTTGGTATTTGACCTTCAGGGCGTTCGCAAAACCGGCTAGTGCACTTCGCGCCTTCCGTAAAAGCGCCCGGGCGGCTTGGCCCGCATCCAGACGGAGTAGGACGGTTCTGAGGACTGGTATCAAGAGCGCTGGTAACGACCTGTCCTCCGGAGCTTCAATTTGGATGCTGGCGAAACCTCTTGCCTCGGCGTCAATTTGGACCCGATTTAGAAGCACGGTCTTGCCCACACCGCGCAGTCCATACAAAATCAGGCTACGTGCGGAGCGACCTGCCCGGATTCGATCTAACGCAATTGCTGCGCGTTCTATAAGCTCATTTCGCCCGGCCAGTTCGGGTGGCGCCGATCCTGCTCCGGGCGCATAGGGGTTTGTACGTGGATCCATTTATAGGAGTCTTATAGAACCTTAGCCTCTACAGATAAAGTACCATAACATCCGTATAATTCAAGGGATTGAGGGAGGAGTGTGGAGTTCTGCGACTTCGCTTACCGAGTGGACAAGAGAGACTTTATCGTGGCCAGACGGCAGAGTAACGGGACACTGGTTCAGGTCCTGCCTGACGGCTCCATCAGGCCGCTCGAAGACAAGACGGACTGGAAACGGCTGCGTGCGATGACCGAGCGCGAAGTCCACGCCGCTGCATTGGCCGACCCCGAAGCACAACCGTTCACTGACGCCGACTTGAGGCGCATGAAGCGAGTGCCGCGTATAAAGACGCTACGGCGAGCGCTGGGGCTAACCCAGGAAGAATTTGCGACTCGCTATCGTGTTCCGCTCGGCACGTTGCGCGATTGGGAGCAGGGACGTTGTGAACCTGACCAGCCCGCCCGTGCTTATTTGACGGTCATCGCGCGCGATCCTGAAGGTGTGATGCGCGCTTTGGAGAGCGCGCCGAATAAGTGAAGCTCGACCCACGAGACCCCCCTGAGGGCTCAAGCGCTTACTTGATCGCGACGGCGTTGGGCGGGGAGCCGACGCCGCCCGGCAGTTTGAGAGGAACTGAGCACAGGAAGAAGGTGTAATGCCCGTCGTCGGCGCACGCTTCGGACAGATCCTCCATGTCCCACAGCTCGCCGATCGGCATTCCGAGGTAAACCAGCAGGTGGGCGTGAAGGGTTTCCCGATCGCGTTCAGCGCCGTGTTTCGGCGCGGCTTCCAGCGCGGGGGTGTCGGTTGCGATTGCGGCTATATGCGCGTTCCACAGCCATCGGACTACATCCACGCTGGTTTCAATTCCCGGTAGCCTGGCCTTGAGGCCATATCCGCGGCGAACTTCCGGATCGGCTGAAAGGTAATATTTGAGCCAGCCCAGGCGGATCAGGAGAATATCGCCGGCCTTGATCTCGGTGCGCTGCTCGGCCAGGGTCGCCTTGAGATCTGAAAGCGGCACGGTCAGCGCTTTTGAATAGTCAAAAGCAATGTTGCGCCTTTCGTAATAGCGTCCCACATCGAGCAGGACGCCGCGCCCGGCGACCACCTTGCGCGCGATGCGGTCGATGCCCAACTTGCTGCCGCCGCGTCCCGCGACCTGATGGTCGGGAAATCCGTTGTACAGCCCGAATGACGCATGCCTGAAGTGCGCCAGCGCATCCCACTGCGAGGATGATTGCGTATTCAAATTATCGATCGTGTCGTCCAGCAGGTCGCCGTAGCCGGGCATGCCTTTGACCGTGTGCCGATATGGCGTTCGGGGCACGATCGGCGGGTCGGGCAGATTAAGCGGCAGGTCAAGCGAGAAGCATCGTCCGGAGCGCACCTCCGCCGTCGCCTCGCGCACGCGCTGTGGCGTGAGCAGGTTGAGCGTGCCCAGTTCGTCGTCGTCACCGAAAACTCCCCACGCTGAACCGGGGGGCGCGCCTTTGCGAATCGGTAGCTGGTCGTAGTCCGGCAACTTCATATCGGCTCCCCTCGGTTGTACGGTGGCGACGGTTTGGGATATTGGGTTGAGGATAGGTGGGGCCCGCGGCGCTCCAGAGAGCTTCGGACTTTCAGCCGCTGAGACTTTGAAAGGTTTCATTGCCGATGTCAAATGATGCGCAGGCGCTGGCCGGGGTCCGAGTTCTGGAGGCGACCAATTATATCGCGGGACCGGTAGCGGGCAGAATTCTGTCCGACCTGGGCGCCGAAGTGGTCAAGCTGGAACTTCCACCCAACGGCGACTACGGCCGCGGCAGGATGCCCAAGGTCACGTCCAAGGCGCGCTTCTCGCCAATCCACGCCTATTACAATCGCGGCAAGGCCAGCGTCTGTATCGATTTCAAACGCCCCGAAGGCGCGGCGATTGTGCGGCAGTTGATTCCGCGCTTCGACGTCTTTCTGGAGAACCTCACCCCCGGCCTGCTGGCCAAGTACGGTCTTGGTTATGACGATCTGAAGGCGATCCATCCCCGCCTGATAATGTGTTCGGTATCGGGATTTGGCCAGACCGGTCCGATGTCGAAGTTGCCCGCCACCGACGCTATCGCGCAATCGATCTCCGGCGTTACCTCGCTTACCGGCAACCCCGACGGGATGCCGGTGTTCAGCGGTATCTACATGGCCGACGGCAATGCCGGCGTCAACGCCTTTGGAGCGATCAGCGCGGCGCTCTATTACCGGGAGAAATCCGGCCGCGGACAATATATCGATCTCTGCCTGAGCGAGTGCATCTTCAATCTGCACGACAATACGCTTTCCGAATACCTGGCCGGTGACAAGGCGGCCGACGCGCCCAAGCCGTTCGGCAGCCATCGCAACGGTCCCACGCCGCACGGGTATTACAAGACTGAGGACGGCTACTTCATCATGGTCGTATTGGACCATTACTGGGACCTGTTTCTGAAGGTGGCCGGGATGCCTGAGCTTAAGGGCGATCCGCGCTTTGCCACGCTGCGGCTGCGCTCGCAAAACCGCTACATCCTGGCGGAAAAGGTCCAGGAATGGGTCACGAAGAATTTCAAGAAGCGCGAGGACGCGATTAAATTCATCCGCGACGCGGGGCTGATCGCGGCGCCGGTGCTGAGCGTGCCCGAGGCGATCAATCATCCCCAGATCAATAGCCGCGACATCCTGCAACCGGTTGAGCTGCCCGGCACCGGACTCATGATGCTGCCCCGCACCCCCTATCACATGAGCGAAACGCCGACCAAAATCGGCCCGCGCGTAGCACTCCTGGGCGAGGACAACCGCGCTGTCCTCTCCAGGGACCTCGGCCTTGGTGATGACCGCATTCGCGAGCTGACCGCACAAGGTGTGCTCGCGCAGGATCCGGTGCTCAATGGGCAGCAGGAAGGTTGACCGATAACAGGGTTTCCCTGCCCGGCGATGCAGGCGGGCGATGTGATGGAATGGCGGAGAGGGAGGGATTTGAACCCTCGGTGCCACAAGGGCACACGTGATTTCGAGTCACGCCGGTTCAGCCGGACTCCCGAACCTCTCCGTAATCAGTCAGCATCGATGTTTGGATCGCGACAGTCAAGCGGGGCTTGCGGCTCCGATTTAGAATTTCAAATGACGCGACCCTAATCCATGACGGAACTCTTATACGACGGACCAAAAGGTGCCCCGCTTACGCTGGTTTTGGCGCACGGCGCGGGCGCGGCGATGGACTCCCCGTTCATGAACCGCATCGCGGCCGGGGTGAGCGCGTCGAGTATTCGGGTGGTGCGCTTCGAGTTCCCCTACATGAGCGCGCAGCGCCGCACGCACAAGCGATCGGCGCCCGATCGCGAACCGGTCCTGCGCGCCACCTGGATGGAAGTAATCGAGCAATTGGGCGGACCCGGCGGCCTGGTCATCGGCGGCAAATCGATGGGCGGACGAATCGCCAGCATGATCGCAGACGAGGCCGGCGCGATGGGGCTGGTATGCCTCGGCTATCCATTCCATCCTCCGGGCCGCCCGCAACGCCTGCGAGTCGAGCATCTGCGCGAACTGCGGACCCCGGCGCTAATCGTGCAAGGCTCGCGCGATTCACTGGGCAGCCGCGACGAGGTCACCGCCTACGAGCTATCGCCACGCGTGCGCGTCGCCTGGATTGAGGACGGCGACCATTCCTTCAAACCGACCAAGCGCTCAGGCCGCACGCTGGAGCAAAACATGGAGGAGGCGATTGCGCTGGTCTCCGGCTTCATCGCGCACCTGCGCCGCTCCGGCAAGAGCATGTGAGCCGCGGCCGTCAGCGGTTATCGGGCCTGGTCAATGCTGCGCAGTCCTGCGGCAACCGGCAAGCGGAAGGATCTTTTTCAACCGCTGCCAAGACCTGGGCAACATCACCGGTCATGGTATCGGCGATTATCTCGTTGCCAGGTTCGTTCAAATGAACCATGTCGCTGAAATATGTCTGCCCCTTATCTTTGAAAATCTCACTAAGATTTCTGATTCCCTCAGCAGCGGTGACCTCATCCACACGCCGATAGATTCCAAGGACAAGTTCTTTAATTTTGGGATCGCCCAAGTAGCCCTGTTCGTATGGTGTTAGCTTATTTTTGGTGTAGATAGCGGGCTGCCAGTAGAACAGGGACCGGAACCCGAACTGTTTACCCCATGCCTCAACAACTCGCTTGTTGAACAGATACATGTACACGGCGCGCTTTTCGAGACCTTCAGCCGTGTCATGCTCATGGGGTGGCTCCAGGTAGCTCACCGTTTCTCTCGCCAGCGAGTTATCGCTCGACGGGCGCCCGGAATCTTGACCTCTGATCAAATTCAGCAATTCCAAGACATTGCTATCAAGAAGCAGTCCCCCTAGCGCGCTTAGGTACAAGGTCCTTCTGAAGGTGGAGTTCAATATGTTGAATTCAAATACCCGATTGAATTCGTCTATGGACAGACCTGGTATTCCGTTCTGGTAAGCTGCCAGACAGTCATTTATGCCATCGTAAAAGACCACGACGTCCGGCGGCTGACCACCGCGCAGAAGTTCGTATAAAAGCAGAACTTCCTGGGTTGTAACGTAGCCGATCTGACCCTGATTGAAGACCTCGACATGGTAATCGGTCTTTTCGGCCAGCCGTTTCGCCAGCAGAGAGGGAACCGTGTAATCATCCCTCACACCTTGTCCCCACATCGTTGACCCGCCAAACATGAAGACGCGCAATGGGGGCAGGCTGCTCCGACCCTGCTGCCATCGCTTGTTCCACGTAATCCGTCGCCCCTCTTCGTCGACGTTAAGGTATGGGCTGTGCGTCGGAGCCCAAGGTGCTGGGCGGCTATCGTCCCACCGGCATCCGTTCAACCTACGCGGGGCGGCTGGAGGCCGCCGATATGCGTATCGATCCCAAGTGGTTCGAGCGCTAACCAGGAGCATCGAATGGAATTTGTTCTGCCCCTGATTGTTTTCCTGACCGTGCTGACTGTGGCGGTGGTGGTTATGTTTCGTCACGACCAGACCAGCCAGCGACAGATGGTCCTCAGCCGCATGTCGGGCCCCACGCTCGAGGACGTCGAAGAAGAAGTCGACATAAAACGTGCAGCTCCGGTCCGGGAATCCGCGTTTTTCGGCAATTTGATTTCAAGAGTCCGGCTGATCGGCCGGCTGGAAGAGAACCTGTGGCAAGCCGGGCTCTACATCAAGGCTTCCGACGTAATGGCGCTGATGCTGGTGCTTGGATTGGCCGGAGGCGCCGCCGGGGTGGTGTGGGGCGGGGGCCTCACCTTCTCGGCCATCGTGGTGGCGGTTGTGATGGCGTCGTTACCGCTCCTCTATGTGCTGTGGCGCAAGCGCCGGCGCCTGCGTGAGTTTGACCAGCAATTGCCAGAGATTCTCGATATGATCAAATCCTCGCTCGACGCCGGTCATACCCTCCAGCGTGCCCTGCAAGTGACGGTCGAGGAGTTTGCCGATCCCGCCTGCAGCGAATTTCGCATCGTGCTGGAGCAGAACCGGCTCGGCGTGCCCCTGGCCCGCGCCTTGGAATACATGCTGGCCAGGATGCCGGACGAAAACCTGCGCTTTATGGTGGTGGCGGTCAAGATTCAAACCGAGGTCGGCAGCAGCTTGGCCGGGATTATCTCGCAGTTGGCGAAAACGGTGCGCGATCGGCAGCGCCTGGAAATGAAAGTCCGGGTGTTGACGGCGCAGCCCAGATTAGGGGCGTTAATCGGCGGTCTCATGCCGGTAATTCTACTGATTGCGCTGACTTTCATTCATCCGCGGGCCGTTAATATGCTTTTCCACGATCCAGCCGGTATCAAGATCCTGAAAACGGCGACTTTGTTTGAGGTAGTGTCGTGAAGGTGGTGGAAAAAGCGGAAAAGCGTCAAGATCCGGCGAGTTGAGCCACAACTCAAGCCCGCTTGGAGGCGGGTGCCGGAGGATGACGCCATGGAGATGGATAGCAGGAGTGAAGGGGCAGGAAAA
>DASZGF010000181.1:0-37402 GCA_035939115.1 Binataceae bacterium (SeqCode) | reverse complement strand
GCTAATGAGCTATCCTTGAAGGAGATATACTATGCGCAAACATTTTGACCTTTCCGTTGAAGAACTCCGAATCGATGCCCAGGCTCTCACCCGGCTGACCGCCACGGAGCGCGACCAGTTGTACGATGAACTGAACCCGCTGTCCCCGGTCCTGCTGGCTGTCGCCATGCAATTACGAAAATACCGAGAACGCGGGCATGATCGACTGTGGACTGGCACGCCGCAGCTTCTGGAAGAGGCCAGGCAATTCCTGAAATTCGAGGTGGGCAGGAGTAAGGCCCAACCCACTCTCAGGTAACCGGTCCATGACCCTAGACATTCAAGCCGACCCGCCGGCCGCCGAAGTGCAGATCCATAGCTGCGGCTACGATGCGGCTTGCCGCGTACGCTCCTGCCGCCAGCCCGCAGCCTTCATAGCCCGTTACATTGATGGACGAGGCTATTTTCTCCGGCAATTCGAGCTTTGTCCTCGACACACCGATCGCCTCCAAACCCGCGACAAAGCCCGCAGCCTGAGACTCATCGACTACCGCCACGAATAATCCCAACCGGATCTGAAGATTTCGCGGGCATTGTAGTCGCGGGCGTGCCAAGCGTGCCGGCGCTGGGGCGACGCCCAGGCGCGGAAGCTGCTGGAGGCGCCGCCCGACGACACGCTCAAGGCGTACGCGATCGGGCCAGCCTGGCCACCCTGATCTATCACGGGAAGCGCCGCGAGGAGCTGTGCTGCTTGCGGGTCCGGGACATGCAGAGCCGTCAAGGCGTGGTGCATTTTCGGGTCAGGGGCAAGCGGGACAAGATCCGGTTCGTTCCGGTGCACGCCATGGCGCAGCGGCTGATCGAGGAGTACCTGGCGGTCGCCGGCCACGGCGCCGACGGGAACGGCGCCGATCTGTGGCTGCGCCTGCAGGCCACCTACGACGCCTGGGAGGCCACCCGGCGCCTGGCCTCCGAGCTCACCGCCATCCCGACGCTGCGGGAAGACTAGAGGTTACCTACTTCTTCTGCCTCCGGAAGGATTGCTAAACTGCGCCAGGTAGGCGAGCGGCGTAAGCCGCCGGCGTCTTCTACTGTTACACAGGAGCCGATTGGGCATGCCGTTTGTGGAACCCGGCGCGCGACGGCGGGCCGAGCCGAAAGTGCCCCGACTTGCGACCGGCGGAATCACGCGCCGGCGGTTCATTCAGGGCGCTTTAAGTGGCGCGGCGATTGCGGGGCTGAATTGGTGGGAATGGCCGGCGCTCGCGATGGGAAGCGTGGCTGGACCGGCGGTTCTGAGCGGCGACAACTTCAAGCTCGCGGTCGAAGAGGTTCCGCTCAACATTACCGGCCAACCGGCGACGGCGACCGCGGTCAACGGGTTGGTGCCGGGACCGATTCTGCGCTGGCGCGAGGGCGACACGGTTATGATAGCCGTCACCAATCGGCTGGCCGGCACCAGTTCGATCCACTGGCATGGTATCCGGGCTGCCGCGGGCATGGACGGCGTGCCGGGACTCAGCTTTGCGGGAATCGCGCCGGGCGAGACCTTTGTTTACCGAATTCCGGTTCGGCAACACGGCACCTTCTGGTACCACAGTCACAGCCGCTTCCAGGAACAGACCGGTCTTTATGGCCCGCTGATAATCGAGCCCAGGGGCGCGGACCCGATAGGCTACGACCGCGAGTACGTGGTGATGCTTTCGGACTGGACCGATCGGGATCCGGAAGTCATCTTCAGCAATCTGAAACAGGACAGCGGCTACTACAACTACCATCAGCGGACCGCCCGCACTTTCCTCGGTGACGCGCAGAAGAACGGCCTCGACGCGACCGCCACCGATCGGCTGGCGTGGGGCCGGATGAATATGGCGACCACCGATATCCTGGATGTAAGCGGGGCGGCCTACACCTATCTGCTCAACGGGCATCCGCCCGGAGCCAACTGGACCGGGCTGTTCCGGCCCGGTGAAAGGGTGCGGCTGCGCTTCATCAATGGCTCGTCGATGAGCATCTTCGACGTCCGCATCCCCAATCTCAAGATGGTCGTGGTGCAGACCGACGGCAACGACGTTGAGCCGGTCATGGTCGATGAATTCAGGATCTCGGTGGCCGAGACCTACGACGTTATCGTGCAACCCACCGCGCCTGCTTATACGATTTTCGCGCAGGTCGAGGATCGCACCGGCTATGCGCGCGGCACCCTGGCGCAGCGCGCAGGCATCACCGCACCGGTGCCGCCGATGGATCCGCGTCCGCTGCGCACGATGATCGATATGGGCATGGCGATGGGCGCTATGAATATGCCATCGATGGAGCAGTCCAATGCCATGCCTGGGAAGGCGTCGGCTCCGGCGCCGGAATCATCGATGGCCGGGATGGAGATGCCGCCCGGGTCATCGATGCCGGGGATGGAGATGCCGCCGAGCCCTCATGGTCACGAAGCGCCGCCGCCATCCGCCGCGCCGCATCCGCCGATGATTCCCCAGCCGGCGCAGCTTCATCGCGGTCCGCAAATCGACAACGTCGCGCCGGATCCGACGCACCGGCTTTCGAGCCCGGGCGTTGGCCTGGACGACAACGGCCGGCGGGTGTTGACCTACGCCGACCTGCGCGCGCGCTCGCGCGGCCTCGATCCGCGGCCGCCCGCGCGCGAGATCGAACTGCATCTGACCGGCAACATGGAACGCTTCATCTGGGGCTTTGACGGCCAGAAATTCTCGGCCGCCGAGCCGATCCGGCTAAACCTGGGGGAGCGGGTGCGGTTCATCCTGATCAATGACACGATGATGGACCATCCGATCCATCTGCACGGGTTGTGGAGCGAACTGGAAAATGGCCACGGCGAGTTTCGTCCCTACAAGCACACGATCAACGTCAAGGGCGGCGAACGGCTGACCTATCTCGTCAGCGCCGACGCGCCGGGCCATTGGGCCTACCATTGCCATCTGTTGTACCACATGGAGGCCGGCATGTTCCGGACGGTGATCGTGTCGTGAACGGTGTGGCGTGTCTGCTTGGCGCTGCGGGCCTCATCCTGTGCGTTGGCATTGCGACAAGCGCGAAGGCGGACAGCGTCCCCGCCAGCGGCCTTGCCGCGGGCGGTCCGGTCTATGGACAGCCGGGGCCGGCGCTGCCGATGCCGCCAGCTAGTCCGTCGCCAAAGGATCTCAGTCCCGAGGCGGCGCCTTACGGTCCCCCCGTAATGGACGACATGATTCTCGGGCACGTGCTCTTCGATCAAATGGAGGGCCGCACCAACGGTCCGGACAACGAGTTCCGCTGGGACGGGGAAGGATGGGTGGGCAGCGACATGAACCGCCTGTGGTTCAAGTCCGAGGGTTTCGTCGAGCATGGCCTCGCCACGGACGGCGATCAGGAGGCGCTGTACGATCGTCCGATCACGGCTTATTTCGATGCGCAGGCCGGCGTGCGCTACGACCTCGATTCCAATCCCGGGCGCGTCTGGGGTGCGATCGGAATCGAGGGACTGGCTCCGTACTTCTTCCAGTTCGCGCCGACTTTCTACTTCAGCGACCGGGGTTACTTTGCGGGACGCATCACGGGCTCCTACGATCTATTAATAACCAATCGGCTGATTCTGCAGCCCCAGGTAGAAATAAACTTCTACAGCAAGAGCCAGGCCGACCGCGGGGTCGGTTCGGGTCTGTCCGAGATCGACACCGGTCTTCGGCTGCGCTACGAAATTACGCGCAAATTCGCGCCGTACATCGGATTCGCCTACACCGGAACGTATGGTGATACGGCGAGCTTCACGCGTCAGGAGGGCGGCAACGTCAACGACCCGCGCTTCGTGTTCGGCACGCGTATCTGGTACTGAACCAGCGGCCTTGGATTGGAAATCCGAAGTACAACACCTGGTACGCGCGTATCGGCCGCACTTGACTCACGGTCAGATAATAAATTGCCTGACAGATCGGTACGGGAACAAATCTAGAGTGCATGGGAGGAAGAGAAAAACTACAAGCTATCCCACCTGAGCGACCCTGGCTATCCAACCAATTATCCCGGCGCTAACGGCATATTTACGGTGGCCAACCTAACTCTGCTTGCCCCGGAACAGTCCAGGTACACGACCTCACTTACGATAGTGCCAGACGACTTGACCAAGAATCAGGACAATTACGTGTTTCTTCCTTCGCTGCGCCGTTCGTTGCGACTGTCATCGGCGGCCCGCTGTGCGCCGCTCTTGGGCAGCGACTATACTCCCGACGATAAGTGGAGAAAGCCCAGATGCGAGGTGTCGATGTCGCCCTCCAAGGCCTGTAGCCAATTGCAATCGCGTTGGCTGAAGAACATGATGACCTGATCTTCGGGAAGCAGAGTGGGTTCGAGGCGGGCAGGCCAGGCGGCTCCGTTCGTGGCCCCATGTAGACCCAGATGAGACCGTTGCGTTCCAGCGTCTTGTAAGCCTTGGCTTTGATCTTGTTTTTGTAATCATACTGCGGCGGGACGTTAGGCATATCGAGACAATTTCCGTCCACGTCATATTCGAAGCCGTGATAAACGCAGCGTATGCCGTCGTACTCGTTGCGCCCGTAGAACAACGATGCACAGCGATGCGGGCACCTGTGATCCATGACCCCGATTTTTCCTGAACTGTCTCTAAAAGCGATCAGCCGCTCGCCCAGCAACATTAGCCGCATTGGCGCATCGTTGGAGCGCAATTCGCGCGACATCGCGGCGGGTATCCAGTACTGACGCATCAACTCGCCCATTGGCGTGCTCGGGCCCACCCGTGTCAGGATCTCGCTGTCCTTTGCAGTCGCTTTCTTCGCCTCGCTGCGCGCCGTTGAGGAGAGGGTGCGCAACGATGATCGCGGGAAGTTTGTCGGCAATCCGGTTGCCGGACATTTCCCGGTGTGGGCTGGCGGAGATATTTGTCCCGGTCATCCGGGTGCGTGCGCCCCGCTGAGCGCGGCTCGCTCTGGCTGGCGTCTCGTTACTACGATCGGCGGCGGATTTTCAATCATGTTGCGCGCCCGCCTTCTTTGCCGGCCAGAAGTTATGAGCGTGGACTGGCGAATTGGTCAATCATTGGGAGCCGGCACGGCGAGCGCGCCGCCCTGGCAGCTATTGCGGTTTCTTCGCCAGCTGCGAATATTGGTCGGCCATCACCCTGTATTCCTTAACCTGGTCCTTGTAGATATGGATCAGCCGGTGGCAGTGCATCTGCATCGTTGAGAGCCGCGGATTTTGCTTGTAGGTCTTGTATAGCGACTCATGCCAGGTGAGCTGCTGCTGCGCTTCATCCGCCTTCTTGGTGTAATAGGCCGAGATCGCCTCGTAGTCCGCCGGCGTCTTGGCGTTGTCGATCATCTGCTCGATGTTCTGATCTTGCGCAAATGCCCTTGTGGTAGGCAGCGCCGTGGCCGCGACCATCACGAGCAGCGCAGGGGCCAAAACCAACATCAACTGCTTCATCCTTTTAGTTTGCTCCTCTACTTTCTGTGGTTGCGTCCTCCAGCCTGCTTAGGAAGGACGCGGCTTAAGCTACCTTCGTGCCAGAATCGGTCAGTCGACAGGCGGGCGCTCAGCCAGACCGCTCAAACGCCCCCGTTCCTCTTCAATACGCACCGCCTGGGCCGTCGCGGAGCCAACGTACCGACCAGCACGCACACCCGCTCCGCCGGGTGATCGCCGTATATATGAGGTTGCGCCGCAGCATCAGATAATGGCTCTCATGCATCGATAAGTAAATGGGAGCGCGAGCAGAAAGCGAGGTGAAATGGGACTCCGCTTCTACCGCCGCGTGCGCATCCTCCCCGGCCTATCAGTCAAGCTCATGTCCTTTGGATGGCGCCGCCAATTCCGAGGATTCTCGTTCAGCTCATCGGCGGTTAGCCATTCCAAGCGCAGGTTTTCGCCGCCCGCCCGGGCGCCTTTGGTCGTCAGTTATCTGCATTGCCATTGCCGTTGCTGCCGCCGTTGCGGTTGGCCAGTTGCGCCCGCGACACTAGCGAGCCGAGGAGGCGCGCCGCTTCCTCGTCGCTGATGAGAACGTTGACGTTGGTGCGGTTGCTATCCTCAAACTGCTTGTGCGGGGGTAGCGCATAGCCGTTTAGCTCAGCCTTGTGTTTCAGTAAATTCAGCGCGGTCTTGATTGCTTCGGTATCGCCCTTCTGAATGCGCGCGGCCAAATTCAGCAGCCAGTCCTCAAGTCGCTGTGTATCGACTTCGCGGTAATCCTCTGCGGCCTGCGCGGGTTCGCGGTTGAGCGCGCGCTGCAGCGCCTTGCAGCAGCCCATAGCTGTCACGCTGTAATTGGGCGGCAACATCACGACATTCGCATCGGGCAACTGGACCCCATTGCGGTCACCGTGCGCGCAGCCTCCGGGCCCAGCGTGGCAGCTCGCCCGCTGTTTCTCAGGCGCCCTGTTTCCGAATCAAACGGCATCATTGGAGACCTTAGCAGGGATGAGGGGAGGCGAACGCACCGCGGGCGTGAAGCGCGCGACAAGGGCTGGCCAGCGGAGGCGCTCCAAATCCGGGTCCTGACTCCCTGGGCGGTCTTTCTCTAAGGCTGTGGCGGAAGATTTACTCCAGGGCCGGCACTTGGCAATCTCTGTCCAGAACTCCACCAAAATGGCATAATTCGCTCGCAATCAGCCAAATTGGTTGGCTTAAAGAAACGACGATGATACAACTGACAATTATTACGCTGGCCTTCTGATTCGCCGGCTGCAACCCGGGGGCGATGGCTGCTGGGTGTGTACGATGATGCAGAGCTACGCTGCGCAGCGCCGGGCTGGGGAGCCCAAGGCCGCGTACTAATCATGAGTTGCGTCCCTATAACGACGAGATGGCGGTGTACAATGATCAGCTGGAGAAGCGTTTAGTGATGAAAGAGAAGCTGGACGAGCAGTGCAATGCGGGCATGCATCCGTCCCGTGAGCCATTAATTACTCTCGCAGCTATCTTAGCGTTGGCCCAAGGGGCCCTTGCTGCTTTGATTGCCCTGTGGGGTATCGTTCCCTTAAATGTGAACGTCGCTCTTGTTGTCATCTGTTTCATCGCTTTCGGTATAGCCACAATGCGTCGCCATCTTTGGGCTGCATGGGGACTCGTGGCTCTCGGTCTCGCCTCTGGTATCACGAGATCGACTTTGGTGAACCAGACACCCTGGCTACCCTGGCTTCTCCCTGCGCTCGTGTATCTTGCCGGCGCGATAGAGCTCACTAGATCAGAGAATGTTTCACCCGCCGCGAACGAGATTCCTCTGCGCTCAATCCTCGTTACGGCGATCATTCTCTTTGCGGGTTCCGAAATAATTGCATTTTTGTTTTCCTTTCTCAGGGGTTTTGTCGGTTTCCAAAGATCACAAGGCGCGGTTTTACTCGGCGCTCTCCTTCTCTGCTGGCATGTTTGGGCATACGCATCGGTCGCTACCGACAGCAAATGGTCGTTTGAAAACATAATAGCGACCATCCTTATAGTATGGCCGTTGTTCATACTCGACTTAAAACTTTCTCATGGCGGCCTGCAAACAGTCGCTGTTGCTTATACCTTGCTTACGATCGAGATCGGCTACGGCATGATAGCCCTATGCATATCGCGGGTGTTGCGGGTTCCCCCTATTCAGACGACGCCACGGCTCCTGCGCACCCTCTTGTACCCGCCTACAGATAATTTGAGGGGCGCACGATGGGCGGCAATTCAAGGAGCAGTCGGCGCGATCATTGTTGCGGTGGTTACCGCACTGATGGCGATCGGAGCCACAACAGCGGCCCCCAGCTTTAGTCCGTGGGGCCTGCTCGATGCAGCGATGTTCGCGGTCGTTGGGGTCGGCATATACAAACATTCGAGAATTGCGTCTGCTGCGGGACTGCTGCTGTACATCCCGGGTCAAATCGACATGTTTCTTCACCCCGAAGGGAATTTGCCGGCTCACTTGGTGGCGACGCTCGCACTGCTAGTGATGTTTGCCAACGGGCTTCGAGGGACTCTTGCTGTGTGGCGGCTTACGGCCTCGCAATCCGAGGGGCAACGTTTTTATCCCCATCTGCGATGGAAGCTGTATTCGGTGATTGTGGCAAGTTTTGCCATTGGCGTTGTCGCATTGCGCGTTTACGAATCGTTCAGGAGTCCAAGTAAAATTAGCAGCACGGAGGCTGCACCAGAGGACCTCAAAGCTCTGGTGAAACGGGCAGGTCCGGCCGTTGTGACGATCACCACCTACGACTCCAAAGAGAGACAACTTGGGCTTGGAAGTGGTTTTTTTGTGAGCAAAGATGCTGTGATTCTGACCAATCACCATGTTCTTGAAGGCGCCACATCCGCGGAAGTGCAAATGCATGACGGGAGCACACACAGAGTCGCTGCACTGTTGGCGGATGATCCAGTTTCGGACCTAACCGAGGTTATAGTGCTTCTTGATGACAGTACCCCGTTCTTGCATTTCGCCCATCAAGGTCCCGAGGTCGGAGAACGCATAGTTGTGATTGGAAGCCCGCTCGGGCTGCAACAGACGGTCAGCGAGGGAATCGTCTCAGCGGTCCCTCAAGAAAGGCGAGAGATTGTCGACTTTACGCCCGCGACTCTGCAGATCACAGCTCCCATTTCAGAGGGGTCAAGTGGGGGCCCAGTGCTCAATTTAGAAGGCGAGGTTGTGGGTGTAGCGGCCGCATTCCTTAACAAGGGCCAAGGGCTCAACTTTGCCGTACCACTTGAGCGAATCCTTGTGCTCAAGCGAATCAAGCCGCTGACGTTTGACATCTGGAATCACCCGAGCCGAAGGCCAAGCGTACGCGATTTGCTCATACAAGGACTTGCCTCGATGAAGCTTGGCGATTGCCCTCAAGGCCTGCAGTCATTCCGGTTGGCGATTGAAAAGAAACCGGATTATGCGGCGGCATGGTGGGCTTGCGGCGTATGCCTGTTGCAGCAGAACGCTACAAATGAGGGGATAGCTGCTCTAAAGAAGGCAAACCATTTAGATCCGAGTTTGGCGCTGCCACACTACACTCTCGGCCTGATCTATGCCCGTCAAGACCAACGCGGCGCAGCACATGCTGAGTACGAGACTCTCAAAACACTCGATTCGGACCTCGCGAAGAAGCTCGCTACCCAACTCTCGCGGTAATGTGCCGATAAATCGTGTTCCAACGACACGATGACGTTGACCACAGGAAAGCCCTCTCGCCAGGTGATTCTTGCTTGCTTTTTAAACACGATAAATACGATTAAACCCGGATTTCCGTTTTCGAAGTGGACTACCAACTTGATAAGATGCGCGAAAAGCCCTGACAGATATGGGTTTGGATGCAGTCGGGGTTGTGCGGAGGTAAAGCGCCGGTGGGTGAGAGGCAAGAACAGCCCTTTCAGCTCTCTCGTTCAATGGTAGGTTAAGGTTCGATTTCCAGGGCGCACGGGTGACTTCTGACGGCGGTCTGCTCCTGCGGTCCAGCCCCGCCAATTACGATTTTGACATCGGGTTTCGTTACGTGACGGTATTCAACCCTTCCTCCTTCTCTCTTCTCCCCGATCCCAATATCGAGATCGGGATGGGATTCCCACTGTGGTAATGTTCAACCCCTTCGAAAACATCAGGTGAGGCGGTAAATCCTCCGCAGGACGCGTCCGAAGGTTCACACCCACCACCTGTACCAATTCGCGTTGATGGGGGCGTGTGCGGACGGCAAAGGCAGGCAACTACCTAATTGCCGTTGCCGGCATCGCGGAACTGAATCACTGCTTTCGGTCACGTTACGATTATTTGGGAACTGTTCCTGTGGTGGGGCAGATAAGTCACGTTACTTTTGTGCTCGGCGGAAATCTGAATGCACAGACTAGGCCCCCCCTTGTGGGGTCCTGCCTGCGAGAGGGTGGGCTCGGAGTTTTTTCCCTGGCGGTCCTAGGACCACGTGCACCGTTCGGTGCATTCCATCCTAGATGGCCCTGGGGGATCGGTCTGCCCAGTTTGGTTCTGGACCACCTGCGATTTTTGACCACCACTTTGACCACCAAGGTGATGGACATTACACGCAGAATGCGGACATGGCCGGAATTGGGAACATCGAAAACCCTAACGCCCCGTACGACTCTGGACATTAGCGGACACTACCTAAGCGAACTTTCACGTCGGTAACACGGGTTCGAATCCCGTCAGGGACGCCAATGAAACTACCGCTTAAAGGCTCGCTAGGGTTTCGAGGCGACGGCGGTACGATTGGCGGCCGAGCAAAGGAGGCCTATGCAGAAAGCACTTTTCGACCGCGAGCCGGAATGATAGGTTAGCGCCATGTTCACCCTAACGTGCAAGACCGACAACAGTTTCGAGGGCGAGTTTCACGGCGATGCCAACCGCGTGACTGTTAACTCTGCGGGCCGAGCCTGTTATCACGCTCGATCAGGGTGCCACCTTCGTGATTCCGCGGCTGTGGGTCCCGCTGTAACTTACCTTTTGGAGAATTTTCGTAACTGATGGTGCCCCGAGTGCCTAAAGGAGACCACATGAAAGTCAGAACCCTAATAGCTGGCGCGGCCGTCATGCTTTTGTGCGGCGGGCTCGGTGTCTGTGTTGCGCAGGAGGCGACCCCGGCGGCGCCACCAGCTGAGAAGGCTGCGCCCTCGTCCGCGGCTGCGCCGAAGGCAAAGCACCATCGCATGCGTCGCCATCACCATGGCAAGCAACATGCCCAAAAGGAGTACACCGAACAGGAATTGCAGCAGATGTCTGCGAGCCCTCCGAGTAAGTGAGAAACCGCGGCGGCCCGATTTCGATGGACGTGCTGAAAATCGAGCGGGCCGCCCGGCGATGGCGGGCATCAGCAACGTAACCGCGCCACTCGGTGATGTTATCGCGTTCGGGCACGCTCACCTTGAGCTTGGGATAGCGGACCGCACAAGCGCGGCTTCGCGCTTATCTGTTGAAGGCTGCCGCCGCCGTTAGGATGGAGGCTCCCCTCTGCGCGGCTTACGGCTGATTTTCTCTGGCCTGCTTCTGTAGCTCGTTGAGCAGGATGGAAACAAGCGCCAGATATCGGACGGTTTCGACCTTACCGCTGGCGCCGTCGCTGACCAATTCCGGATAAACCAAATCCGCTCGCCGTGCTTTCCAGCTACTTTATCAACACTGCACCTTCGGCGCCCAGCCAGCGTATTGCCAGCAGGGTGATGTCGTCGGCCTGGTCGGCACCGTTGGCGAAACGGCGCAGGTCGTCGAGCACGAGATCGACCATCGCTTTGGCGCTGGTGATGGGTGCTGATGCGAGCAAGCTCTGTAGACGGTTTACCGCGTAGAACGATCGCGTCGGATCCTGCGCGTCGGTCACGCCGTCGGTGTAAAGCAGCAGTAACTCGCCTGGGGTGAGCTGCTGCTTTTCAAGGGCGTAGGGAAAGTTCTCAACCGCGCCCAGCGGCGGTCCACCGGCTCCCGCCAGTTGGCGCGGTTGCGTGCCCTGTTTCAGCACGAACGGCGCATCATGTCCGGCATTGAGATAGATCAGCTTGCCCGAAGTTAGATCCAGGATTCCGGCGAAGACCGTGACGAACATAGTATCCGCGCCCTCCTCGGCCATCTGGTTGCCGACGGCTAAAATCTCCGCGTTTGCTTCCGCAAACACTCGCTCCAGGGCGTCGCCATGGCGCAATGTCGCCGCGCGCAAGACCTCTTTGCTCATAGCCATGAACAGCGCCGCCGCGACGCCGTCGCCGGAAACATCGGCGATCACGAAAGACAACCGCCGCGGATCGAGCAGTGCGAAATCGTAAAGATCGCCGCCTACCATCCGTGCCGGCTCGATTGAAGCATAGATGTCGAAATCGCGGCGCTGGGAAAAGGCCGGGAACCGCCGCGGCAGGAGTCCCATCTGGATGGCACGCGCGGCGCTCAGTTCGCCTTCGAGGTGAGCCTGCCGCTCTCGTTGCGATGCAAGGTCGGACGCGAGCCGCCGGCGCGCCGTTTCGGTGGCACGCAAGCTGGCCGCAAGCATGACACCGTAGGTCGCCACGGTCGCGAAGGACGGATATGTGGCGTCGAATAAAACCCTGGACCGAAGGAAACTTGCAAAGGCGCAGGCCACGATCGTTACGACCAGGCCAACAAACAGCGCGCCAGCGATCGATGGCCGCCGGTAAGGCAGGGCGAAAATGGTGAACAGCCCGGCCCCAAGGGCCACGGCGAGTTCAATCAGGTTCATAATCGGCGGCCGCCAGAGCAGATTCCTGGTGAGAACGGAATCGATCAGTTGAACCTGGGTTTCAGTGCCGGACATCAGGCCGAACGGGGTTTGTTTCTGGTCCGTCAGCCCGAGCGCGGTTACGCCGAGAAACACGATGCGACCGCGCAAGTTTACAGAATCATAGGAGCCGTCCAGAAGATCGGCGGCCGATACGTAAACCTGCGGAGCGAATTGCGTGAAGTAAGGATAAGCGCGTGCCCGGCGATCTGTGGGTATAAACCAGTGACCTAGCATCGCACCCTGGACGCCGTCGGCCGCCGTCACGATATCGACGGAGCCGATTTTGAACGCGACGCGAAGCATTTCAAGTGAAATGGAGGGCAACAGATTGCCGCCAGCGAGCACAAAAAGCGGCATACGCCGAAGGATACCGTCGGCATCCGGCTCTGCAAGCAGCGCCCCCTCTCCAAGCGCGGCGGTCCTGAGATCCGGCAAGCTGCGCAAGCGTTGCGGGTATGAGAGCAGGAAAGGGGTCGGATCGGTGCCGAATCGGTTCAGTCGCGCCACCGATTGCGGGTAACGTCCGGACGTGGCCTGGATGCTCATGCCTTCCCCCAGGACGGTCGGCACCTGGCGAAAAGCGGCGGCAAGAGCAGCATCGTTTCCTGGCAACGAAGCCAGTTCGCGGGCGATCGATTCGGGGATGCTCGGAAGGATGGAAACCAGGCTGGCGGGCGAAAAGCGATCGGGCTCGGCAAAGATGATATCCACCCCCAAAACCAGCGGTTTGCCCGCGGCAATCTGGCTTACCAGCCGTGCCATGAGCGTCCGCGGCCAGGGCCACTGGCCATAACGCTCCAAACTTTTTTCGTCGATGGCGACAATGCGAAGGGGAGCGGGCTCGTAAAGGCGCGGCATCAGGTGCTGTTCCAAATCGAACCCACGCAGCCTGATGGTGGCAAGGACCTGAAGATTGTACAGCCGCGCAAAAACCAGTAATGCCAGCACGGCAAGTGCAAGCAAGCGCCCGGGAGTTGAGAGGATCTTACGCAATTTTATATCAATTATGCTTAAGCTCGACATAACTGCCCGGCATAAACAGTTATATCCGCTGTCCAGCTTTTATTGCCATAATCTGGCTTTCTTGCCAAGCAGGGTAAATGCGATCAGCGCTTTCGGGCCAACGCCACAGGCGCATCGTGCGGAATCCCACAGCTTGCGTTGGGACCGCTATCTCGCCATCCCCTGTAGAGAGAGTCTCTAAATCGGGGTCTTCCTCTCAAGAAGCCTGTAGAAATTACCATCTGCACTCGATCCACCTACATACAGTCATCGAACCTGGTCCTCTCTCACCGTTCGGCGAACAAAACAAATCTCGACACTATTGGCACATAGGTTGCGGGACTAACTCGGCTTCAGAGGGTTTGAACCGAACCGAAGGCCAAAAGACCGGGCCCGAAGGAACATCTCTCTGAAGGAGGGCATGATGACGTACCGTATTACAGCGCTAGCCGCAACTGCGATTGCATTGGTTGCGCTGGCGCCGTCAGGTTGGAGCCAAATGGTTCCTGAGACGAATCCAGCGCTCGCTCCGGCGAGGAATCCAAGCCATCCCACTTCAAGCGAATCTCTGGCTGCTCAGGCACAGGATCTGACCAAGAAGATCAATGAGGCTAAGGCAAAGGGCAAAGACACGAGCGTGGCCTCGGCTGAACAGTCGCAGGGCGAAAGATCAATGCAGCAAGGTAACGAGCAGGAAGCGCTGCGGCATTTTGATGCCGGCGAACAAGCCTTGGGTATGGGACCGTCCTCCAAGACTCCTTAGCATGTCAAAAGAACCCCTGCGGGAGAAACAAGGGGGCGCATCCATAAACAATGTAGGGCCGGCTTACTCGCCTGCGCCTGCGGACCAGTTCCGCAGGCGCGAAGCCGGCAGCGTCCCGAGCGAATTGCCAGCAAATCGCTCGGGACGCTGAGTATTACTGAGCGAAGTTTTTGAGGCGTTTTAGGCTGAAATCTTTGAACGGATTAGTTTCGACGCTCTAAAGCGTTGGGGTTCTACGCTAACGTACTAACGTAGAATTCTGCTTAACTACGTTCATAAGAGCTTTGAAATCGACCGGTTTACGCAGCACTGCCTCGGCGTGGATGTCTTGTGCCAGGCCGCTGGCGCTCACCACGACCACCGGCAGCGATTCCATTCTCGGATCGGTCTTCTGTCTGTCGAGCAGTTCCCAGCCACTCATTACCGGCATCATCAAGTCGAGAATCATCAGCGAAGGGGTGGTGGAACTGATGTAGTCAAGCGCCTCGCGGCCATTCTCAGCACAGGCAACCGTATAGCCTTCTCTCGAGAGAAGGTCAGAAAGCATTTCGCGGCAGTCGGCGTCATCATCCACCACTAGAATTGTTGATTTGGCAATGGAGGTCTTCATTTAGCCCCACCTTCCTTTTCTGGTGTGGAAAAACCCGGCGCCGGATCTGCTTCAACTTCAAAAGTCGAGAACTAATGCAAACGGCGCGCCAAAGGAGATTGGTTCTCTTTCCGCAGATTGTGCTGATATTTGCTTGCTTTACAATTCTGCGACCAGAAACTGGATGGTGCATTCGTGAAGAAAATTCAAACAAGTTGTAAAGTATGGATGGCCAGGCAACGCGTGATGCTGTGACGATCCAGTATTCGGCTCAGGAGGACTGAGAGGGTAGCCGCACCGAGAAAGTAGTTCCCTCATCCGCTGAGGAGGTCACGGCAATTGTCCCGCGGTGCGCCAGGACTATTTCATTCACGATAAAAAGGCCTAGTCCGAGCCCGGTTCTGTTCTGATCGGAGTTTCTGCCATGCACCAGCGGATCAAAGATGGTTCCCAACAGTTCCCTCGGTATTGGCGCACCGTCGTTGCACACCTCCAGCAGCACAAACTCTCCATCGCTTCTGGCCCTAAGTCCGACCTTTTTTCCACTCCCATGCTGAATTGCGTTTACCAGCAGGTTTGAGACCGCTTGTTTGAGCCGTTCGGCATCCCATTGCCCAGCCAACTCCCCGGTCGCATCCAAATCGATCGTGAAGCCGGGGTTGGCCGACTGGACTTCATCCGCGATTTCCCGCAGCAATGGTGGAAGCTCCGTCGCCCTCAAATCGATCGGCATCGTACTTCCCAAACGGCCCCGAGCGAAGTCAAGGACGTCGCTGACCATGCGGTCCAGGCGGCGCACGCTGCCCATAATGCGCGACACCGTCTCACGCTGCTTGTCGTCAAGCCCGGCGGCTTCGGCCAGCGACGCTGCGCCCAGTGCAATCGAATTGAGCGGATTGCGCAGGTCATGACCCAGCATCCCGAGGAATCGATCGCGGTACTTGGCTTCGCGCTGTTCATAGAGTGACACGGTTTGCGCAACTGCCTGATCGATCGCTTCAGTCAGTCTGCTAACCTCCTCCGCGCCACGGCCGAAGTCGGGGTCGGTGGCGCGCCATAGGCGCAGGATGCAGGCACGCAGAGCGGTATATTCCTCGATTATTTGCGCAAGGTCGAATCCCGATTCGATCCGCAGGTCCACGTGAATGGCGGCCGCATGTTCGATTGGTCCGGGAGTTCCGTCACCAGCAGCTTTTCCCTGCTCCACCGCGGACGGCGGTCTTTCGATATGCTCCGCGATCGATCGAAGGATTGCCGCCGCCGGAGCTCGAAGAACCCATCGGGGCAAGACGGCCTGGGGCCGCTGAGCCTTAACAAATTCCTCCCATTCTCGAAGGATTCGCTCCGCATCGGTCCTGATGAATTCCGATAGATGCATCTGGCCGCCTTTGTAAGCAGAGTAGAACCACCAGAGGCCTATGGCAACGAGCCCGTGCCTGGCTACTCTGTGGTCTTCGCTCGCTTTCAAGAAGCGACTTCCTCCTTGGACCTAACCCAGCTTTTTTGGTTCGATGGGAACGAAGTCATATGGCTGGTGCAAAAGCGCGCTATCTGCGGTATGTCTTGGCTCGATCGGGACTCAAGCACCAAAACGGGCAGCAACCCGCACGCCGCGGCCGCAGGCCGGCGGCGTCGGAATCGGCGAGGTCATCATGAAGATCGGATACTTCAGCGTCGGAGTTGGACCGACGACTAACCCGCAATGGTTGCGGACGGCCGCCACAACCGCTGAGAAGCTCGGCTTCGCGACCATCTGGGCGCCCGAACATGTGGTCCTGGTCGAGGAGTATAAGTCCAGGTATCCATATACGACCGGCGATTTTCCGGGACCGGCCAATGCGGCGATCGCCGATCCGTTTCCCACCCTGGCCTACGTGGCTGCATGCACCAGCAAAATCCGGCTCGCCACCGGAATCTGCATCGTGCCGGAGCACAACCCGATGGTGCTGGCCAAGACCATCGCGACGGTTGATCGTTTGAGCGCCGGCCGCTTCATCCTGGGCGTAGGCATCGGATGGCTGGCGGAGGAATTCCAGGCGCTGGGAATTCCATTCGAGCGCCGCGCGCAGCGCACCCGCGAGTACATAGAGGTGATGCGAAAGTTGTGGACTGAGAAGCACAGTTCGTACCGCGGCGAGTTTGTGAATTTCACCAACGCGTTCAGCAACCCCAAGCCCGCCAACGCCAAGGGTGTGCCGGTCTGGTTTGGGGGCGAGAGCGGCCCGGCGTTAAGACGCGTGGCCGAATATGGCGATGGCTGGCTCGGTTTCAAGCTCTCGCCTGATGCAGCCGCGGCCAAGATCAGGCGTATCGAGGAGTTGCTCAAGGCGGTAGGACGCACGCGCTCCGATGTTTATTTGACGGTCTCGCCCTATACCGATCCGATCAAACCCGACGACCTCAAGCGCTATCGCGACGCCGGCGCCGAGGAGGTCGCGTTGTTGATCACGGAGCCGACGCGGACAGAGCAGGACCTGGTGGCGCGAATGGAACAGATGGCGCGCGAGTTCGTCGAACCCGCGGCCAAGCTGTAACAGGTTGCCGCACACACAGATGCCTGCACTTCATTGTTTGCAACAGATTATTGATAGCTGCCGCATACGACTCACGATTGACGTTTCGAGCGGGCGGTTGTACGGTCCTTTCGCAGCGCCAACGGAGCACGTTAGCGGCCGGTGTTGGATGGGGATTAGCCGGCCCATTATTGGGGGATTAGATGAAGATCGCGCTCTCGCGCAGGCAGTTTCTTTGGACGGCATCGGCTGGAGTGCTGGCGGCTGGTCTTCCCACTCTGGCCTGGAAGCGTTGGCAGGTGGATGAGGCAAGGGCGGATCCGCGGCCGCGTTACTTCACTGACCCGGTCGATTACGCGACGCTTCAGGACGTGGTCGATCTCATCATTCCGCCCGACACCGATTTCACCGGCAATTTCTCATCTGGAGCAAAAGCCGCGGGCGTCGCCGACTACATTGATTTCCTGCTCGGCGCGTTTCTCAGCTCCACGCCGTTCATATTCGCGGGCGGCCCGTTCAGCGATCGCAATCCGATCGGCGGGCAAGGTCTGACCAATGATATGGCGCAGCCCATCGTCCTCACCCCGCTTCAGAGCCTGGCCTGGCGGATTCGCATCCTGGGCACCAAAGGCGCGGCGACCAACACCACGGACGCGGCCAGAATCAAGATTGTCAAGGCGAATAAACATCCTGGCCGGGGTCGGCGATGCCAACGGCGACGTGCAGGGATTCCAGCAGCAGTACTCCGCCGGCATCACACCGCTGCGCAACGCTGCCAAATCGATGTTTGGCAAAGACTTCCCCGCCCTGACTACGACTCAGCAATTGACTTTGTTCAATGGCGCCGATCAAAATTTTGTGTCGCTGGTCACCAACCATGCGGCCGAGGGGATGTACGGCAATCCCGAGTACGGCGGCAATCAGCCGGCCGATCGCACCAAACCCGCCACCGGAGCGGATGGAGACAACCGCCCGATCGGTTGGGTGGTCGCGAACTTCGAAGGCGATCGTCAGCCGCTGGGTTACACCACCTTCGACCCGGTCACCCAAACCATTATCGAAGAGCCGAACCATCCGGTATCGACTCCGGACCCCGGTGATACAAACCTCGCCTACTTGGATCCCAAGGCAAGGGACATGATGCGGCAGGTGGCGCAGGCGATGAGCGGTTTAAATCGGCGTCCCAGGAGCTAGCCGCGGCAGCGGCGGAAATCATCATGGCAAAAGCTAAAACCGCAGTTGTGATCGGCAGCGGCGCCGGCGGCTCAATGGTCGCGCGGGTGCTGTCGAAGTCACATCATTTCGACACCGTTACCGTGCTGGAGAAGGGGCCCAACTATTTTCAAAACCTCGACAATCAAGACTTCAGCAAGGTCGTGACGCTGTTCAGCAATGACGAGATCAAGTTCGGCTCACGCCAGGGTCCGCAGACCTCCTCCGATAGCCTGGATAACGCCGATCCGCTGCTTGATCCGCGCCGCTTTATCAACCCCAGCACCAACCCTGCCTTCCACGTCGCAGACTTCGTGGGCGAAGTGAACAGCCTGCCGCAAATTGTGGGAGGCGGGCTGAATCATTCCGACTGGAAGGCGCGCCGATGGCGTCCGGCCGATTTCAGACTCAAGACGCTGGCGGAGATGTTTCCTGCCCATATCGACATCACCGGCGCCAATGCCGTCGACTGGCCGCTTTCCTACGACGACCTCGAGCCGTTCTACACGCTGGCCGAATATATCGTTGGCATTCAGGGTCCGGCGTCGCTTCCAAGCCCATTTGCTCCCACGCGCAGCAAGCCCTACCCGATGCCGCCCGGAGTGCCGCAATACGTGGCCTTGGTGCTGGCCAAGGGGGCCAACAAGGTCGGCTTGCATCCGTTCCAGGCACCGATGGGCGCCACATCGCGACCCTATAATGGTCGTCCGGTTTGCAATGACTGTGGTTTCGACGGCGGGTTCGGTTGTCCGATCGGCGCCAAGAGCAGTCCCGCAATTACCGCGCTGCGCGATGCGTTGATGACCGGCAAAACCCGGCTGATGCCGGAGTCCTACGTTTACAAACTCAACCTCGACGGGAACCGGGTGGCCAGCGTTTCTTACTTTGACGCCAATGGCACTTCGCACGAGCTGTCCGCCGAGGTGTTCGTAATCGCCGGTTCCGCGATCGAGTCGGCCCGACTCTGCCTGCTCTCCGGCCTCTCCAATCCCAATATCGGCCGCAATCTGATGTCACTTCCAGACCCTCGCAGTTGGTCTAATCTCGAATCCGACCTCACCCTTTGATGATCGGCTCCATCCGCATCGTGGCCGGACCGTCACCAATATGTTTGACGATTTCACCGGGCCGGCGGAGATCAACCAATACGCGAACTTTAAACAGCCGCGGGGCGGCACCGTGGAATTGGCGGGCGGGCAGCCGCTTGTCGCCGAGGCCAAGATATACCTCGGACCGCAAGGCGCGCAGTTCGCTGCAACCGGACTGACACCCAAGCAGTTGATGCGGCTCAGTCCGCTGCGCGAACATCTCGCCGCCCTGACGCTGCAGGGCGAGGATCTTCCCCAGCTCACCAATCGAGTCCAGCTCGATCCTGGGCTGAAAGACGTCTTCGGTATTCCGGTGGCGCGAATCACCTATCAGAACCATCCCTATGAGTTAAACGCGTCGGCCTTTTACCAAAACATCATGGCGGAAGTCCTCACTGCCGCAGGCTCCATCGAAACGGCTTTTCTGGGTCCCACGGTCTTTACCTCGGGCGGCGTTCCGACCTCAGCCCACATCATGGGCACGCTGCGGATGGGCCCGGACCCGGCGACCTCGGTCACCGACGCGGGCGGCAAGTTCCACGGCATCGACAACCTGTACGCCGCCGACGGCAGCCTGTTTCCAACCTCGGGCGGGATGAATCCGTCGCTCACAATCATGGCGCTGGGCTACCGCGTGGGCTGCTCGATCATCCACCCGAACAATCCCCTTTCGGTCGCCCAGGCTATCGACCATAAGCTGCTTTAGCGCGTTGCGTCGAGCCGCAAGGTGATTGATTTCCTGCGCGTCCGCTGCAGCTGGTTGAATCGGAAATTTTTTTCAATGCACTTTACACAAAACTCAACAGGCGTGTGTTGATCAAACAAAGTTAGGTTTCGCGACGTATTGTCTCAATACGAGCGGAGAGAAATGTCATCCTGAACCGCAGGCGAAGGATCTCGCGGCCGCCATTATTGCGGCCGAGATTTCACTGCTTTTGGTGGCTTGCGTTGACCATCCGGCAAACAATCGAATCGCTCAGCGCGCAGCGCGCCGAGCGAGATCCATCGCTGCGCTCAGGATGACATTAATTCTTCTGCCCAAATTATTCTCGAAGCTTAGTTCCCGACCCTCTTCACGATCGCGGTGGAGCCCGGCATCCGCTCTTCGCTTATGGGTTCGAAGCGGCCGCCCAGGTAGCGGGCGAGGAAGCTTTCCTCGCGTGCCGTGAAGTCCAGGCGGTTGGCGGGCCGAACGAATCCATGACCTTCGTCAGTGTACAGAACGTAGGTTACGTGGCCGCCGTTTTTGGCGATCGCGGATACGACTTCCTCGGATTCAGACCGGATGACACGCGGATCGTTGGCGCCCTGTCCAATCAGCATCGGGATGCGAATCTTGTCCGCCGAGAACAGCGGCGACGCGCGGGTCAGGAGCCGTTTGTCGGCCGGATTGTCAGGGTCGCCCACGCGCGAAATCCAGACACCGCCAATCGCGTAATACGCCGGAAAGGTCTTGATCAGGGTGAAAAGATCCGATGGCCCACAGACATCCACCGCGCAGCGGTAGACGTCGGGGGTGAAAGCGGCGCCGGCCAGTGCGGCGTAGCCTCCGTACGACCCGCCCTCAATCGCGATCCGTTTCGGATCGGAGATTCCCTGGGCTTGCGCCCATCGCACGCTGTCGGTCAGGTCGTCCTGCATCGCCAGTCCCCATTGGCGATCGCCCGCGTGCAGATATTTCTTCCCATAGCCGGTCGACCCGCGATAATTGACTTGAAGCACCGCATACCCGCGATTGGCGAACAACTGCGCGTATGGGTTAAAGCCCCAACTGAAGCGCGACCAGGGGCCGCCATGAACGCTCTCGACCAGCGCTAGATTCTTGCGCTCCACACCCACTGGCAGCGTCAGGAAGGCGTGAATATTCATTCCGTCGCGGGCGCCAAAGGTAATCGGCTTCATCGGAGCCAGGGTCGCGGTGTCCAGCCGCGGCTGGCTGGCGAACAGGAAGGTGGCTTTGCCCGTGCGCCGATCCCACTTGTAAAAATGACCGCTGTGACGATCCGATACGAACAAGACCAGCCACGTATGGTCGGCTTGATCGCGCGATATGATCGAGAAATCGCCGTCTTCGACCTTGGCCAGCGCGTCGAAATCGGCCTGGACTGACGGATCGATTACCTTCCAATGCTTGCGGTCGGGCGAGAATGAGGCGGCCTCGACCACATGGCGGGTCGGCTGAATCACTACATCGTCAACGTCGCTGTCCCCGCGCTGAGCCAGCACCGTCTGCGCGCCGGTGAATAGATCGCGGCGCACCAGCCGGTCGGTGTCGCTGCCCAGCGATGAGACGAGGAAGATGGAGCGGCCGTCCTTGCTGAAGTCCATCGCCGCCGCCTCACTATCCTTGCCGGTCTCCACCAGGGTTCGCCAGGGCGCGCCGGCAGCGTCACGCACCGTGATTTTGTCTCCGCCCTCCGGCGTGACCGCCATCGCGGCGCGGACCACGAGGTTGTCATCGGCGAGCCAACTGTTCACGCCGCCGGGATTGGTGCTGTCCAACCGCACGGCGCCGCTATTCAGGTTGACGCGGTACACGTCCATCAGCTTGCGGTTGCGGAGGTTCATCGCGACCAGGATTTCATCGGGAAACCGGGGATTGGCTGCCACGATTTCGGCACGGACGCCCTGCCATGGCGTCAGATCGCGAATGTTGCCGCTGGCAAGATCCACGGCGAAGATATGCGAGTTCTCGTCGCCATCGGAGTCCTGACTGTACAAAATCGTCTTCGAATTCCATGCCCAGTCGTAGTTTGAAATTCCGCGGCGCCGATCCACGGTAACAATTCGCGCGTCCTGCTTGCCGATTGTTTGCACCCAAATTTGCAAGACCCCCTTGGGGTCCGGCGCGCTCCAGGCGAGCTGTTTTCCATCAGGAGAGATATTCGGCGCCATGCGTTCGGGATTTCCGAGCAGGATTTCGCGCGCTATAAGGGGCGGCAGCTCAGCGCGCACCGCCGCCGCGGACGCGATCACGCCTACAAGCGCCGCCACGACGATGGCCAGTCGGCGCGTTGATATCACTGTGTGCCAGCGCTGCCCGTATCGGCGCGAGGTTTGAGCTGGCGCGACAGCACCACACGGCTGCGTTCCAGCTCGGCAATCTGCTCCGCGAGATAACCCAGCTCGCTTAGGACCTGGCGCGTGTGTTGGCCGAGAATCGGGGCAGAGCACCAGATCTGACAGGGGGTCGAGGACAATTTCAGCAGCACTCCGGTTTGCTCTATCGGTCCGTGCTCCGGATGGCGCAATTCGGCGGCCAGCTCATTTGCCCTGATTTGGACGTCGTCGAAGACTTCGACGGTGCGATTCACCCGCGCCACGGGAATAGCCAACGCGGTCAGCCGCTTCAGCAAGGCGTCAACCGCGTGCCTGACGAACTCGCGGGCAAGCTGCTCGGCCAAAGCGCTGTGGGGATCCTGCAGACAAGCGATTGAAAATTCCTGCGCCGGGATCGAGTTATCCAGCGCGGCGCGCAACGCGCTCCACTGCGGCGCGCTGGAAATGGCGAGGAAAATCCATTTGCCATCCTGACAGCGGTAAACCCGGCGCAGCGCCGAGGCGCCGCGGGATTCGGGAGCGCCGCTCTCCAGATTGGGCCGCCCCGGGTAAAAGATAAATTCACCCGCCTGCAAGGCTATCGCCGAATGGATCAGGGTGACCTCGCAACGCTGGCCCTCGCCGCTCTTGCGCTGATGACGCAGGCCCAAAACGCAGGCCAGCGCGGCCATCGCAGCGGCGCCGTAATCGCAAAACGGCAGGTTGAGCACAATCGGATGGATCGGCGGGCGGCCCCACGCGCTGCCGTCGTGCGCCGCCATCACGCCGGATCGCGCCTGCAGGACCGGGTCGAAGGAGGGATGGTCGAAGTCAGGGCCGGAACTGCCGAACCCATTGATACTCACATACACGGCCCGCGGATTGAGCGCCGCCAGCGTCGGGTAGTCAACGCCCAGCTCCCGCGTGTTGCCGGGGCGGAAATTTTCCACCACCAAATCGGCCTTTTTTGCCAGCGCATACGCGATTTCCCGGCCCCGCGCCTCGCGCAGGTCGACCGCGATGGCGCGCTTGTTCTGATTCCATCCCTGAAACGCAAAAGTCGCGAAACGAAAGCCGTCGCCGCCGGGCGATTCAACTTTGATGACGTCGGCGCCCAGATGGGCCAGCAGCATGGTCGTGTAGGAGCCTGCGATATATCCGGTGAAGTCCAACACACGAGTTCCCGCCAGCGGACCTTTCGATGAATTCGAGAGCAAAGAATTCGGGGCCGTCAACTCGGATGCTGCGCGGCTGGCATGTACCGGCAGGCGTTGGGCTTCGGCAAGCAGCGCCTCAAGGGTGGGGCCGCACTCATCCAGCGTCGGGGCCGGCCCGGTAATCTCTCCCGGAGTTGCCGACAGCACGATTGGCAGGCCCATCTGCACGGTTTCGCCCAGCATCGGATCGGCCAGCTCGCGCCGCATGCCGACGTGTCTGACCTGCGCGTCATCCATGAATTCCCGGCGCGTAAACACCGGCGAGGCCGGCACGTCCTGACTGCGCAAAATCTCCAGCCATTCGTGCGCCGGGCGCGAGCGCATTATCGGAGTCAGGATATCGATCAGGGCCGCGCGATCCTCCGTCTCAAGGCCCATCGGAGCTTTTTCAAAGCGCGGATCCGAGACCAACTCCGGGCGGCCGATCGCCAGAGCGAGCTTGTTCCAGAAAGTCGGGGTGACGCAGGAGAGCATAAAATACTTGCCGTCGCTCCCCTGGTAGATCCGATAACTGGGCGTAGGACCCATCGGATCGCGCCGGTTGGCCGCCATCAGCGAGATTACCTCCGGATGGCGCACGATGCTTCCGCTTTCGATCGAAAGCGCTCCGGCCAGCATCGAGACCTCCACGGCCTGGCCCGCGCCCGCCACATCGCGCCAATACAAAGCGGCGGCCGCGGAAAGCGCACCCAGAATTCCGGTCTGGTAGCTGACAAGCGGAAAGCTCAGCGGCACAGGATCGCCGCTGAGTGAGCCCTGAGCGGCCGTAACTCCGCTGATCGCGGATGCCAGTTCATCGCCGGCGGGCAAATCAGCATAAGGACCGCGGCTACCCAGGGGCGGCATGTTCAACACTACCGCGCGTGGGTTGATCTTCTGAATGCGATCGTAGCTCAGGCCCAGCCGGTCCGACTGCGCCGGGGTGAATCCGTTGATGACTACATCCGCCAACTTGAGCAGTTCAGTTGCCGCCGTTCGTCCATCGGCGCTGTCGAGCGCCAACGTGACGGCGCGCTTGCTGCGGTTGAGGACGGCGAACTGCGGTCCACCGCGGCCGGGATCGCCGCCCGGCGGCTCGATTCTGATCGCGCGAGCGCCTTGTTCGGCCATCAGCATGGCGGCATAAGCGCACGCCAGATGTGATGCGAACTCTATCACCGTAATTCCGTCGAGCGCCTTCGCCATTTATGCTCCAGTCACGATTCAGGTTGTGAGACGGGAATGGATCCTTCCGCCATCATTCAGCCGGCATTATGCCACAGTCCCCGCGCAGCCGTTATATCGAGCGTCCGAATTCGCCCTCGCCGCTTTTCGTGCATGACCCGCGTTTCATCTTCGGGCTGCGCGTCTGGTATTAGGTGACTGAAACAAACCTGGAGAGAAGAGCATGAAGTACACACGCATATACTCCGACGCCAAGGGCGAGTCGCATTTCGAGGACGTCGAGGTCGAGATGAACAAGGCGCCTTACAATACCGGCACGATCTCGGAGATGATCGCCGCCCAGGGCGTGATGTTCCGGGTGTCGCCGGACTACTTTGTCGATTGGCACAACGCGCCGCGCCGCCAGTTCGTGGTCAACGTCACGGGCTCGCTCGAAGTCACGGTCAGTGACGGCACCAAGCGCCTTTTCGGCCCCGGCACTATCCTGCTTGCCGAGGATGTCACCGGTAAAGGACACACCTCGCGCGGCACGGGCGCGCAAGAGCGTCTATCACTGTTCATCCCGCTGGCGGACTAGCAGGCTGCGGAAAAAAGGACTTCCGCAGCCTGCTCCTTCTCTCTTATCTCTCCCATAGGGAGAGAAGATTAAGGAAAGCAGCCAGCGTTTATTCAGGGGGCTGAAAGCGAACATCACCGCAACTCCCTCAAAGCTACTTTTCAGCACTCTGCTAAGCGTATTGTGCAAGGCCGGCCTCGCCTGCGGGGCGCGGCGGGCCGGCATTTCCAATCCGCGACCGGGCTGTGCTCTACTGACCGCGGTCGGAGTGCGTAAATCTGTCCTGGAGATATCGATATGGCGGAGCCACAGGCACAACACGTCCTGAGCGGATACCGGGTGCTGGATTTCAGTCAGTACATCGCCGGACCCACGGTAACCCGGATGATGGCCGAGATGGGCGCTGAAGTGATCAAGGTGGAAATGGCTCCCAACGGGGACCAGACCCGCGGCATGCCGTATTTGAAGAACAACCGCAGCGGCTATTTCATGCAGCAGAACCTGGGCAAGAAGAGCCTGTGCATCGATATCAGAAAGCCGGCGGGGCTCGACATCATCAAGCAACTGATCCCGCGTATGGATGTCGTAGTCGAGAACTTCGGGCCCGGCACGATCAAGCGGCTGGGGCTTGGATACGAGGTGGTCAAGGCGCTCAATCCGAAGATCGTGATGTGCTCGGTGTCGACCTTCGGACAGGAAGGGCCGCTGGCCAATCAGCCGGGATGGGATTTCATCGGTGCGTGCTATTCCGGCGTCCTCGACATGGTCGGCGAAAGGGACCAGACCCCCGTCTTTCCGGGGCTGGCTATCGGCGACACCAGCACCGGCGTTCATGCGCTGGCCGCCGTCGCATGCGCCCTGCTCTACCGCGAGCGCACCGGTGTCGGACAGCATCTCGATGTGAGCCTGCTGGATGCATACTTCACCTACCACGACACGGGAGTGCACGCGTACAGCTTAAGCGGCGGCCAGTATCTCCATCGGCGATGGGGCCGCCAGCATCCGCTCTATACGCCGATCGGCCTGTTCGACGGCCACGACCATCCGATCTGCATCATGGGCCCGTTGGATAACCAATGGGCCGGACTGTGCCAGGCGATGGGGCAGCCCGAACTCGCCGCAGACCCGCGCTTTGCCACCGCTCCCGAACGCGTCAAAAACCAGGGCGAGGCGATCAGAATCATCCAGGATTGGATCGACCGCACGCCCGACGACCAGGTACTGGCGGCGTTGGAGGAACATCGCGTGCCGGTCGCGCCGGTCCTGTCCGTGGCCGAAGCGATGGCCCATCCGCATCTGCGCCAGCGCGGTACGGTGAGGACCGTGAAGGATCCGATCGTTGGTCAGCTTGATCTGCCGGGCCTTCCGCTCAGGTTTTCGGCTTTTCCCAAACCGCTGCAGGTGCAGGCTCCCCTGTTGGGAGAGCACAACCTGGAAGTCCTGCGCGACCATCTGGGCTACTCAGAGAAGCGCGTCAAAGAACTGGAGGCGGATGGCATCGTGGTCAGTAAGCACTGCTGAGCCCGGGGTTTGATCGGATTATTTGAATTTAGGGGTGCGCTTTTCCTTGATTCCCGCCAGGCCCTCCTTGGCGTCGGCGGTAAAGAACCCCAGCATTTCCAGCGCCAGCGAGGTGTCGAAGGCCGGCCCCGCCATCCGCAGCCAGTTGTTCAGCGACCGCTTGGTCCATCGCAGCGCCTGCTGCGGCCCGGCGCCCAGCTTGCGCGCCACCTCCATCGCCTTTTCCATCAGCTGGTCGGCGGGTACGCACAGGCTGACCAGTCCGATGCGTTCGGCCTCCTTGCCGTCGAGAAAGTCGGAAGTCAGCAGGTAGTACTTGGCCTTGGCCATCCCGCACATCAGGGGCCACGCGATTACGGCATGGTCGCCCGCGGCGACGCCGATACGCAGATGGCCGTCGGTAAAGCGCATGTTGTCCGCCGCGATACTGATATCGGCCAGCAACGCCACAGCCAGTCCGGCGCCCACCGCCACGCCGTTAATCGCCGAGATGACCGGCTTGTCGAGGTTGATCATGTTGTAAACAATGTCGCCAGCCTCGCGCCAGCTTTGCGCGACCGCCTCGGGGCTGCGCGTCATCTCCTCGATCATCTCCATGTCGCCGCCGGCGGAAAAAGCGCGTCCGGCGCCGGTTATCAGGATGACGTGTGCCTGCGGATCCTCATCGACGTCCTTCCATACCTGGGTTAGCTCCCAGTGCAGGCGCCGGTTGGTGGCGTTAAGCACGTCGGGCCGGTTGATCGTCACCAACAGCACGCCGTCCTCTTTATGTTCGAAAAGCAGATGCTGATATTCGCTGTATTTCATTGGTACATCCCTGTAGCGCCGGCTCTTTCCGTAGCGCCGGCCTCCGTGCCGGCGATTCAAGTGGCGCGGGCCGGAGTCTGCCCTGAATCTGTCGAAGGGTGCCCGCAATCCCCTAGTTCGTCTGCATGTAACCGCAAACCGGCGGGGCGGTAAAGCCAGCGGACATACTGGTCTCGCCCCAGCGGAATCGGCTAGGTTAACTTCGGCCCAGGACTTGTCCAATCGTCCCTTCAGGAGGAGCAAATGGCGACCGCATCTAACGGCAAATCCGCGGCGATACGCGCCAAATTGAACCATCCCATTGTCGACTCCGACGGCCATTGGATCGACTATGCGCCGGCTTTCATGGAGTACCTGCGCGAAACCGCCGGACCAGCGCTGATTGAGCGGTTCAACAAATCCATTCCATTCGGCGACACCTCGTTGATGTCGCGTGAAGTCCGCCTGGATCGCCGCTATCCGCAGCCGCCATGGTGGGGGCTGACCACCAGTACTCCGGACCGCGCGACCGCGATGCTGCCCCGGATGCTGTACGAGCGGATGCCCGAATTGGGGCTGGACTTCGCGGTCCTGTATCCGAGCGGACCGGGGCTGTTCGCCGCTTACTTCGGCGACGAAGAGGTGCGGCGCGCGTCCTGCCACGCCTTTAATAAATTCATCGCCGACACCTTCAAGGGGCTGGAGGACCGAATGACGCCGGCCGCCGCCATCCCGATGCATACGCCGGCCGAGGCGATCGCGGAACTCGAGCACGTAAAGAGCCTGGGACTGAAGGCCGTGATGGTGGCCAGCCTGGTGCGGCGGCGGGTGCCTTATGTCATGCGCGAGATGCCGCAGGCGGCGCGTCTGGCGACCTGGTACGACATGCTCGGGATGGACAGCGAGTACGACTACGACCCGTTCTGGCAAAAATGCCAAGAACTGGGCTTCTCGCCCACCTTTCATACTGGCAGCCAGGGGCTGGGGTTCCGCGCTTCGGTCAGCAACTGGGTGTACAACCATGTGGGCCATTTCGCCGAGGCCAATGACGCGTTGTGCAAGGCATTGTTCTTAGGCGGTGTGACGCGCCGCTTTCCCAAACTGCGGTTCGCCTTCCTGGAAGGCGGCGTGGGCTACGGCTTCAAGCTGCTCAACGACCTGATCGGCCATTTCAAGACCCGCAACCCGGATGCGCTTAAGTACTGTAACCCGGCCGGTATCGACGTCGAATACCTGGTCGGCATGTTCGAGAAGTACGGCACCGACACGATGAAGCGCACGCTCGACGCCGAGACCCTGCGCGTGGGGATGGAGCGCGTCGGACCGCCCGAGCAGCTCAATGAGTTTGCCGCCTGCGGCGCGGAAAGCCCCGAGGATGTCTGCAAACTGTTCGTGCCCAGCTTTTACTTCGGCTGCGAGGCCGAAGACCACGCCAACGCCTGGGCGTTCAACACCAAGGTCACCCCCGGGCATCATCGCCTGCACCCGATCCTGGGCACCGACATCGGCCATTTCGACGTCACCGATATGTCGATGGTGCTGGCGGAGGCGTGGGAGCTGGTTGAGGACGGCCTGATTACCGAAGAGGATTTCCGCGACTTCACCTTCGCCAATCCGGTCAACCTGTGGGCGGCGAACAACCCGGATTTCTTCAAGGGCACAGCCGTGGAGCGCGAAGCCGCGGCTGTGTCGACGGCACGCCGATGATGCGAGCCGTTTCTAATGCCCGCCCTCGTTGTCGGAACCCCAATCCCTTGTTGTTTTATTGCCCTCTCCCTAACCAGGAAGAGGGTTAGGGTGAGGGTGTCTCATTCCCTCAGGACGTATGAACCTAAACATGGTGGACCAAACGGCGACCACAGCTAGGCCCAGCCTGATGTGGAGGATGGCGCATTGGGCCGCCATGCTTTGGATCCAGGTTGGAATAACGATCGTACTCTTCGCGCTGCTTAGCGCGATGGCGGGAGCGATCGTCAAAACGGTGAGGCACGCGCGCCAGCGCCGCATGCCGCATGAAACGCAGGCCTACCCGGTCAGCGCGTCATGGGTGCCGGCCTATTTCCAGGCGATGAACAGCGTGCACATGAGGTGGTATCCCTACGTGTACTGGAAGACCGCCCCGATGCGCAGCCCCTACCTCAACATCGATCAGCACTCCAACCGCGTCAACTGGAACCAGCCGCATCGGCAGGGCGGCGGCCGTCCGCTGCTGCGCGTGTTCGCCTTCGGCGGCTCCACCACCTGGGGCGCGGGCGCGCGCGACGACTACACGATTCCCTCGCTGCTGGCCAAATACCTGGCCGCCAACCCGCAATACGACGTCGAGGTGCGCAACTTCGGCCAGATGGGATGGGTCACTAGCCAAGAAGTAATCTATCTATACGAATTGTTAAGACGGGGCGAGCGTCCCGACCTGGTGATCTTCTACGACGGCGTCAACGACACCTTTATCGGCTACCAGGACGGGATGGCGGGGCTCACCCAGAGCGAATTTCTCCGCGGCCAGGAATTCGGCATCCTGGCCTCCTCCTCCGGGCGCAAGAAGCTCTACCGCACCGCGCTGCGCAGCTTGCTGATGAACACCGGCATGGCCGACCTGATCAAGCTGTTGTCGGGCAAGGACGAAGCCACTATTGAAAGCACGGAGATCACACCGCTTGCCCCGATCGCCTACCTGGCGCCGCCCAGCGACTTCGAGGGCGCCGACGCCGTCGAGCAGGACGTGGTCAACATCTACCTGTTCAACGATCAGATGGTCCGGACCCTGGGCGAGCACTTTGGGTTCCGGGCGCTGTTCTATTGGCAGCCGGTCATCTACAGCAAGCATCCCCTGACCGCCTATGAGCAGGCGTTCGTGGGCGCCAACAGCCGCCAGCAATTCTTCAGCGGAACCTACCGGCGCCTGGCCGCCGCCGCACAAAGCGAGGGCGTTCACGATATCAGCGGGATTCTCAACGCACAGGGTGCAAAGACCTACTTCGTCGATCCGTGGCATATCACGGAAGAAGGCAACGCGGTGGTGGCCCGCCGGATGGCGTCCGACGCCGCCCCGCTGCTGTCCGAGGCCGCCCGCACCCGGCACGCCTCGCCGCCCGCTCCGCAAACGCGGGCCAATCCCGCATCCGCGCCGCGTTAGCCACGAGCGCGTTTGCAAGGAATCGGCCCGGGGCGCGGTTTGACTTCCCGGGTAAAGCTTACTAATCCAGAATCTAAGCTGTCTGTGATCTGTGCAGCGGCGGAGGTGTCTCATGCCGGTCCAGAAGTTTTCGCCAATGACCAAGGATTATCCGACCTTCGACTGCGACGCCCATGTCACCGAGCCCACCGTAATATGGGAGCGCGCGAAGGATTTTCTGACCAAAGATGAATTCCAGGCGCTCAAGGCCACCGACTGGTACGATCCCGACACCCGGCAATACTTCATCAACGGGAAAACCGGCGGCCACCTGCTGGGATTGCGGGGGAATCCCCGTTTTCTGCCCTTCGTCTCGTTGTCGGGGCCCGGCATCAAGCATGACGTCCAGCGCGCGCTCAACGTGCGCAACCTGCGCGCCGACACCGCGCTGACCAAGGAGCAGTCGGATTACCTCGATCATGCCGGCTCCTACGAGCCCAAGCCGCGCCTGCGCGATATGGACGTCCAGGGCATCGACCAGGTGATGATTATCCCCACCGACATCGATACCTATCCCTGGCTGCAAAACGCGCTCGGCGCCAGGGCCATGTGCAAGGCCTACAACGAATGGGCTTATGAATACACTTTGGAGGATCCGGAACGGATTTTCTTTGCCGCGCTGATCCCGATGCAGGACCCCAGGTTCGCGGTCGAGGAGCTCTACCGGGTGGCGGCCAAAGGATGTCGCGTCGGCCTCATCCGGCCCACCGACGCGATGGGCAACTACCCGGTCCAACCCAAGTACGAGTTCCTGTGGCACGCGATGGAAGAGACCGGCGTGGTCTATGGGATGCACCCGTTTCCCGCTATCGGCGCCCATCAGCCGCCGGGCTACACCGAGCAATACTCCAGCGCGGAACTCATTCAACGCACCATCAGCACCGCGGGTCTCCCGCACACGTTCCTGGGCAACATGCAGGCGTTTATGGCCGAGGCTTCGGTTTGGGTCACCGCAACCTTGATGTCGGGGTTCTTCGAGCGGCATCCAAAGATCAAGGCGGCGGTATTCGAGTCCGACTCCACCTGGCTGAGTTTTGTGCTGGACGAATGCGACAAGGCATTTAAGCTTTACCGCAACCGCCGCCAGATGCCGGCGCTCAAGCGCCTGCCCAGCGAGACTTTCTTCGCGCACTGCTTCAGTGGCTTTGAAGGCGACGAGTCCTTCCCCTCCCATCTGCCGGAGTTCTACCGCGATATATGCGCCTGGTCCTCCGACGTGTACCATCACGACGGCGACGACGCCTGGCGCGCGATCGAGACGATGCGCAAGTGCGAGTTGCCCGTCGCCGACCAGGCCAAAATGCTTGGCGCCAACGCGCGGCGCTTGTACAACATCAAGACGCCGGCCAAGTTCATCCGCGAGCGGGTGACCGAGATCGAGCGGCCCGACTGGTGGCCGACGACGCAGGAGATGAAGGACGCGCTAAAGCCTGATGCCGGCGTCATCTTTCGCCCGGCCCAACCCGCTCAGAGCGCGAAATAGCGGTATCGAAGGAAGCCGGATCATGACGACATCGAGCAAGAGCTTTGCAGTGTTCGACGGTGATTCCCACGTGGTCGAGCCGCGCGAGGTGTGGGAGAAATATCTGGAGCCGGAGTATCGCGTGCCGGGCAAGCTCGCCCTGTGGCGTGAGGAGGGCAAGTACGGTTCCTATCTCAAGATCAACGGTGAGGTGTTCCGCGACACCGACAACATGAATATTCCCAGCCATGGGGTATGGCGCCCGGGCATGACCTGGGAGTCGGTAGGCGAACTGGACCCGAACATCCGCCATCCGGTCAATGAAGGGGCGTGGGACCCGCACGCGCGGCTGCGCGACATGGACGCTATCGGCGTGGACCAGGCCTTCCTTTATCCAACGTGGTTCGCCGAGGGTTTTCCTCTGGTCAAAGACCCCGACGTCGCCTACGCGCTGGCGCGCGCCTACAACAACTGGATCGCGGACTTCTGCAAGGCAGCGCCCGATCGCCTGTTTGCCGCCGCGATGGTGCCGTTGCAGAACATGGATTTCGCGCTCGAAGAGCTGCGGCGCGTCGCCAAAATTCCCAGCTTCCGGGGAGTATTTATCCGGCCCGCCTTCGTCGAGGATCGCTATCTGAATCATCCTTACTACGAACCGCTGTGGGCGGAACTGGAAGCGTCAGGTATGGCTGCCGCGGTCCATCCGACGCCGGGTTTGTGGAATCCCGAATGGACCTCGCACGGACCGTTCATTGAAAAGGTCAAGACCCGGCTGACGCAAAGTGGCGGCTTTTTCGGGGCGGGCGGAGGGCCGGGTTCAGGCGGCGGCAGCACTCTGTTCCAGGTCTATGGGATACCGCTGGGACACGCGATGTCGCCGATTCTGGCGCACTGGCTGGACAATTACCTCTTCGTCGGCTCGACGATGCTGGGATTTTCCGTGATGCAGCGCTACCCGAAGATGAAGATGGTGGTGGCGCATGGCAAGGCCACCTGGATGGAGGAGGTGCTGGAGAAGATGGAGGCCTCCACCCGGACCATCCCGCTGATGCACTTCTATCCGGTGCGGACCGACCCGGAACAGATGTGGAAAGAAGGCCACGTGATGCTCGGGTTTGACGCCGAGGAGCGGGGAATCCAGCGCCTGCCCCATCGCTACGCGGACAAGGTCGTGTGGGGCTCCCGCTATCCCAATCAGGACACCACCAGCGCCTGGGACGCGATCAAAATGCTGAGCGAGTCACGGGTCGCCGAACCGACCATCGCACGAATGCTGGGCGCCAACGCCGCCGAGCAATTCAGCGTCAAACTGTCGCAAAAGGTCGGCGCGTAGCGATCAGCAGCGCCCCAACCTTTTTAGCAACTCCACGATTAAGACCGACCAAAGGTTGGGAAGTATTTCTAATCTTGAAGTTTCGACTGCGATTCCCGAAAAGCCGGGTTCAGGAGATTGCAAAGCGGTATGAATATCCCGGAGAAGATCACATTGTCAGCCGTGTTGCTGGCCGAGTTAGGAAAGATTGTCTCTATACGCGGCCAGATTTTCTTGACGTCTGTCGTTGGAAGACGCCGCGCTCTTCACCGCAGTGTGAACGCAATTCAAAAGCGGCAGTCCATGACGTCACGGCTCTTTGTTTGAGTACCAAAGACGAAGAGATTCGAATTCGCGGGCTAACGGTACTGCATGGAGTCAGTTGGCCGACTTCGTCTGTCCTGTTGCATTTTGGCCATCGTGACAAATACCCGAACTCGATTTTCGAGCCCTGTGGTCACTCAGTTGGGAGTTGAAACCACAACGTGACTTTAACTTTGAATTCTGGTGGGACTACGTCCGGGAATGCCGAACAATCGCTGCTGGGTGCGGGGTACCTATGCGCGTGCTTGATCGCGCTCTCTGGCAGTTCTCAAAGGAGAACCAGAATAGCTCGTCTTGATCTGTCTGAGACTTCCCGGGCGCTTTCCAACTTCACTGCCAGTTGGGCAAGTTTGCAAATCTGTTTGAATAATTTTCCTAACCAGGATACTGATTCCGGGCTTTTTTCGTTATCCTGAACGAAGCGGGTCTTATCCAAATCGTGTGGAAGGTTTTAGGCCGTAGTTGGGCCTCTCTTTGACCATCGGTACCATGAAGCGTTTGACTTCCCGCACCTCGATAGCAAAGCTTAGGTGGTAAGATTTAAGGGCCAGCCTTGGATTAGATCCATGGCGCAAGGCTCGCGGAGGTGCTGTTATGCGCGTCCAGAAGTTTGCACCGATGTCCAAGGATTATCCGACCTTCGACTGCGACGCTCATGTTACCGAGCCCACTGTCATATGGGAGCGCGCGAAGGATTTCCTTTCCCGGGACGAATTGGAGGCGCTCAAGGCCACCGACTGGTATGATCCCGACTCCAAACAGTACCTCATCAACGGCAAGACCGGCGGCCATCTACTGGGCCTCAGAGGCCGCGCCGGAGGCCTCCCCGGCGTTTCGCTCGCGGGGCCCGGTATCAAGCATGACGTGCAGCGCACGCTCAACGTGCGCAACCTGCGCGCCCGCACCGCGCTGACCCGCGAGCAGTCGGACTACCTCGATCATACCGGATCCTACGAGCCCAGGCCGCGGCTGCGCGACATGGACATCCAGGGCATCGACCAGGTGATGATCATCCCCACCGATATCGATACCTATCCCTGGCTACAGAATGCCCTTGGCGCCCGGGCCATGTGCAAGGCCTATAACGAATGGGCCCATGAATACACGTTAGAGGATCCGGAGCGTCTGTTCTTCGCTGCATTGATACCGATGCAGGACCCGAGGTTCGCGGTCGAGGAACTCTACCGGGTGGCGGCCAAGGGTTGCCGCGTGGCGCTGATTCGCCCCACCGACGCGATGGGCAACTACCCGGTTCAACCCAAGTACGAGTTCCTGTGGCATGCGATGGAGGAGACCGGTGTGGTTTACGGGATGCATCCGTTTCCCGCGCTGAGCGAGCATGTGCCGCCGGGCTACACCGAGCAATGTTCCCCCGCCCAGTTGATTCAACTGACCATGCCTTCCTCGCGCATTCCCCACGTGTTTTTGGGCAACATGCAGGCATTTATGGCCGAGGCTTCGGTTTGGGTCACCGCGACCTTGATGTCGGGGTTCTTCGAGCGCCATCCAAAGGTCAAGGCGGCGGTATTCGAGTCCGACTCGACCTGGCTGAGTTTTCTGCTGGACGAATGCGACAAGGCTTACAAGCTCTATCGCAACCGCCGCCAGATGCCGGCGCTAAAACGCCTGCCCAGCGAGACTTTCTTCGCGCGTTGTTTCAGCGGCTTTGAGGGCGACGAATCTTTCCCGTCGCATTTACCGGAGTTTTACCGCGACATCTGCGCCTGGTCCTCCGACGTCTATCATCACGACGGCGACGATGCGTGGCGCGCGATCGAAACGATGCGCAAGTGCGAGCTGCCGGTCGCCGACCAGGCCAAAATGCTCGGCGCCAACGCGCGGCGGCTGTATAACATCAAGGCGCCGGGCAAGTTCATCCGCGAGCGGGTGACCGAGATCGAGCGGCCCGACTGGTGGCCGACGGACGAGGAGATCAAGGAGGCGCTGAAGCCCGACGCCGGCGTCATCTTCCGTCGATCCGAATCCGCTCAAAGCGGAAAGTAACCGCGCCCTACGCGATTAGCGTCGCCACTGCCGGCGTATGGGCGCCGGATTTGCGTCGACGCGAGCCAGCAATTGGTCCAACATCCCGGGCTCCACTGGCTTGGCCACAACCGCGGCAACCCAACGCCGGCGCGGGTCGTCGGCGCGGATTTCCTGGGCCCATCCCGTAAACAGGTAAAAGACGGGCGGCGCCGCCAGCAATTTTACCTGACGGGCAATCTCCCACCCGTTGATTCCCGGCATACCGAGATCGCAGAAAACCACTTCGACGGCACAATCCTCGCGCATCAGCTCCTTCAGCGCGCCGGCGCCGGTCTTGGCGGTTCTAACGCTATGACCGCGCGCTTTGAACAGTCCGCTTAGTGCCTCGAGGTTTTCCACATCGTCATCTATAACCATTATGCAGCGGGGCTGAATTGCCTTTGACAGACGTGGGGACGCGGTCGCCACTGCCGCCGCCGGCGCGAATGGAAACCGCAGAGTAAAAATCGCTCCGCCCGCGGGCCGATTACTTGCGGTAATGCTGCCTCCCAACCGCGCCATCGCGCCGTACGCTATCGACAGTCCCAAACCGGTCCCCTTCTCACCCTTGGTGGTAAAAAACGGATCGAACACCCGGCCCAGATCTTCCTTAGGAATACCCTGCCCCTCATCCTCCACCCTGATCTCGGCCGCGTCGGGGTCGATTTTGCCCGCGATGTGTATAGCGCCGCCACTGGGCATTGCGTCCTGAGCATTCAGTAGAAGGTTGACAAAAATCTGACGCAGCTCGACCGCTTCGCCGAGGATCAGCGGCATGTTCGGCAAGGTCACCTCAATGCTTGCTGATCGCCCTAAAAGGGAACCTTTCTCCTCCAAGGTGCTGCGCACCATCGCGACCGACTGATGGATTATTCCCGCCAGGTCGACCGGATTCACTGGACGATCGTGGCGGCGGCGCGCGAAATCCTGCAACCGGCCAATGGTCAAGCTGGCGTCGCTCACGATGCGAGACAGCAGGCTCAGGCGTTCGCGATAGGTGGCCGGAAGATTTTGCCCGGTCCGCAGCACCTCAACATTCAGCCGCACAGCGTTCAGACTGTTGTTCTGTAACGATACAGCAAATTATCTCTGGTTTTTACTAATGTTTCTGCTGAGCTTGCTGGTGTTAGCTAGCACATAGCAAGCGCCGGGCGGGAAAGTGGGGATACGGTTTTCGCTGTTTATACTTCTCAGCCCGGGGTGCGGAATTGTGCGGATACGTGATGGTGGTTATGGCGGTGGGATGGGTCGTCTCGGCGGCCGAGATCTTATTTCTGCTGGCGGCGGATCGGCCGTTTTGGAAATAATGTGGAAATAAGTCATCTCCTAGTCTTTCGGCGCGGAGGCATCTTCGCGCCAAAGAGTTCTTGCTGCGTCCCGGGTGGCAATTTGGTCCACGACAGCTTTTGAAGAATTGTTTGCAGCGACGGCAGGCGCTCAGCTAGGTCCAAACCGGCCGCCGTCAGGACCAG
>DASZGF010000180.1:0-14041 GCA_035939115.1 Binataceae bacterium (SeqCode) | reverse complement strand
TTTTCCTGCCCCTTCACTCCTGCTATCCATCTCCATGGCGTCATCCTCCGGCACCCGCCTCCAAGCGGGCTTGAGTTGTGGCTCAACTCGCCGGATCTTGACGCTTTTCCGCTTTTTCCACCACCTTCACGACACTACCTCTCGCCTGTCCCACTATTCAGAACCGCTGTCCCACTATTCTTCTTGACCCGTCTTTTGGTTAGCGGAACACTTTATTTTGCAAACTGACCATGGATGACAATCCGCCTTCGACTCGTTTTATCCTTGTCCGCCACGGTGAAAGTGTCGGCAATCGCGACCAGAAATTTACCACCAGTCATCTGAGCCCTTTGACCGATCTCGGCCGGCAACAGGCGCTCGCCACTGCGCAATGGATCGCCGAGCGATTCAAGCCCGGGCTGGTGGTGGTCAGCCCCTATCTGCGCACGCGCCAGACCGGCGCGATTATCGCCGAGCATCTCGGACTCGCAATCGAGGTCCAGGAGGACCTGCATGAGCGCCACATGGGAATCCTGGCCGGGCAGCCCTATCCCAATGTGACCACCGATCCGACCTTCGATCGCAATCGCTTCTGGCTATGGCGGCCGGCCGGCGGCGAGAACTTCGAAGAGGTACGGAAGCGAGCGGGCAGAGTGCTCGACCACCTCGCCGAGGTCCATCGCGGCCGCGAACTGGTGGTGGTCAGCCACGGGGGCGTGATGACGGCGCTGTGGGCTCATGCCAGCGGCAGTTGGGGACGCGCGCGCGTCCCGCGCAATTGCGGCGTCATCGTCGCCGAGCACGCCGAGGGCCGCTACAAGCCTCCGCTGGCCCACGAATAGCGTTTCGCTTCATATGCGGGGATCCGCTTTTTCGCGGCGGCGGCTTTGTGCCATGATAGCTGCTAAATGCCAACTAAACGGGCGGGAAGCAAAGTCAGAGCGGCGCGTCTGGAGCGCGGGATCGGCCAGGGTCAACTGGCCGCCGAAGCGGGAATCTCGCGCCAGGCGCTCAGCGCGATTGAAGCCGGGGCCTATACTCCCAACGTCACCGCCGCGCTGCGCTTGGCCCAGGCGCTGGGCAAAACCGTGGAAAGCCTTTTCGCCGACGCCGGCTTCGACAGCGTCACCGCCGTCGTGATGGAAGAAGAGGCGGCCCGACGATGGGCCGCCGGCACCCACGTCGGTCTGGCCCGCGTGGGCGGCCGGCTGATTGCGGTGCCGCGTCCGGCCGCCGGCTTGAGCCTGCTTGCCGCCGGCGGCCTGGTCGAGCAACTTTCTCCAGAAGGCAAGGCCCGGGTCGCCTCATTTCGCACTGCCGCCGAGATCGACACCACGCTGCTGGCGGCAGGATGCGACCCCGCGGTCGCCGTAATGAGCGACTACCTGGCACATCGGACTCCGTTCGTGGAACTGGTCAGTTGCCAGTGCTCCAGCTCCTCGGCGCTGGATTGTGTAGCCAGCGGCCGCAGTCATGTGGGCGGAACCCATCTTCGCGACCCCGGCACCGGCCAGTACAACGTCGCGGCGGTGCGGCGCAAGTTTGGGCGGCGTCCGGTGATGGTGATAAATTTCGCGCGCTGGGAACTGGGGCTGGCTTCACGACCGGGAGCGCGGCGAATCACCGCAATCGCGGATCTGGCGCGGCCCGGAGTACGGATCGTGAACCGGCAGCAAGGCTCTGGAGCCCGCATCGCGCTGGACGAGACGCTGGCCGAGATCGGCGTTGAGCCCGGCCGGCTGACAGGTTACGAGTCGGAGCTTGGGGGTCATCTCGAAGTGGCGGAGGAAATCGCTGCGGGACGCGCCGACGCGGGCTTGACCCTGCGCGTGGCCGCCGACGCATTCGGCTTGAGCTTCACCACGCTGCGCGAGGAACGCTACGACCTGGTGATACCGCGGCGCGAGACAGCGTCGTCCGCCGTCAAGGCGTTGCTTGAAGCGCTGTCATCAAGCCGCCTCGCCTCCGAGGTCAGCCGGCTTTGCTTTTACGACACCAGCGAGATGGGCAAGGTGCTGGCCGAGATCGGGTAGATCTTCCTCTTGCTATCGACCGAAGGAGTATTTACCTCGCCCGCGCCTGCGGACGAGTCCGCCGGCGCACGCTGGGAGAGGTCGGCGCGCGATTTGCGCCAGCTAGTCGCGCGACGGGTGAGGGCGCAGGCGGGCCCGCAAAACCTCAGCGTGTGCAAATTGTCCTCAGCCGCCTCCCTCTCGTGAATAGCGTTCCGCGATGGCCAAAAGATCGCGCAGAAATTCCCGGCGATCTGAGCGCGGGAGTTCGGCAAGCTCCAAACGCTGGCGCAAGCTCTCGGCGACCTCCGCCAGCAAGGGTTCCTGGCGATCTTCCGGAATCGTCGATAAACGCCTGAGCGTGCCGCGAACCAGTCTGATCTCCCGCGGTCCGATGCGCGCCAGTTGCTCCCGCGTCAACGAGAGAGCGTCTGGATTCACCGAAGCCTGGATCTCGGGAGCGGCCTGCGGACGGTCGAGCCGGATGACTATGGTGCCGGCGGCGTGATCGCCCAAACGCTCGCCGCTGGGCGACAGCAGCATCGAGATGAGGCCGACGACATAATTTGCGGGCAGGATATCCACGATCCGCATCAAGTTTCGCACCATCGTGTTTCCCAGTTCGATCGGCAAGCCGCTGCGCTGTACGACGCGCAAACCGGCCACGGCCTTTCCCGGTGAACGTCCCCTGGTCAGCATCTCCCAAAAGATGAAGTATCCGGTTTCGATGGCGAACTGAGCCAGTACGAACATGCCTATGGCGACGCCGCCGACCTCGACATTTAGCTGGCCGTTCGGCTTACCCGGCCGGACGCTGCCCGCGGCACGATGAAACAGCGACACCAACCATTTGTTAAGGGCGGTTCCGATTGGCAATGTGACCAGTAGAAAGATCACCAACAGGATCATGATCAGCAGATCGATTCCGTACGCTATCATTCGCGGGGCTGGACCCGCGATGGCCAGTTCGAGGCGGACACCTTCGGGAGAAAAGAGGCCGTGACCAGGAGTGTCAGATTCGCTCGGAGAACTGTTCATGGGAGCGATTGCGCTTGAACGCCGGTGACCAGAAAGCTGGCGAGCGCCTCGGGGCGCTGCTGGATCGGGCTGAATCCCTGCGCTGGCGGCTGTCTTTCGACGAGCTCAGGGAACTGGCGCGCCTTTATCGCATCAGCTCCGCGCGGCTTGCGATACTGCGCTCGCGCGGCCGTGATCCTGAAGCAATTCATTACCTCAACGCCCTCTGCATTCGAGCCTACACGCATTTGCAGGTTTCAGCACCGCGCCGGCGGCGGATCCGAACGTTCTTCCTGGCCCGCTTCCCTGCTACGCTCGCCGCGACCGCGTGGCTTCAGGCTATGGTCGCCCTCTTGATGCTGGCCGGCGGGTTGGTGGGCTTTACGATCGTATCCGCGAATCCGGCCGCGCTTCCAACCCTGGTCCCTGCATCGATGTATCCCCCGATAAAACTTGAGCGGCTGGCCGGCTCCGCTTCAGAAAGGGCGAAGTTTCTGGCACGCACGCCGTCTAATTTCGAGTTGAAGTCGATATTTTCCGCTGGTCTCTTCGTGCATAACACGAAAGTCGGGCTGTTCGCATTCACCACCGGTATTCTGGCGGGAATCCCCACCGTGCTGCTGGTTTTCTACAACGGCCTCACGCTCGGCGCCTTCGTTTGGATCTTCTCCCGCGACCGCGCGTGGCCGATCTTTTGGGCCTGGCTTTTGCCGCACGCGATCCCGGAATTACTCGCCGTTACGCTGTGCTCGACGGGTGGGTTGGTGGTCGCCAAGGCAGTCGTCGCACCGGGACGCCAAGGTGTCGCGGCTTCGCTGCGGGAAGCTGCCATGCCGGCGCTGCAGATGGTCCTGGCCGCGTTGCCCCTTTTCCTCACCGCGGCAGGACTGGAGAGTTTCCTGCGGGAATCAGCGCTCTCGACTGCGGCCAGGTTCGTGGCGGCTGCCGCCTCGCTCGCGGCGATCGCAGGCTACGTTTGGTACGTGCGCAGACTGGCCCGCCGCCGCGCGCCATCCGACCTTGGTTGGTTGCTCAAAGCAGGCCTGCCTGACGGATTGCAAGATAGCGGTTCAACACCGGCACCGTGATGTCCGCGGGGTCGAGGTCCAGCGTCTGTGCGCCAAAGCGGCGGATGCGGGCGAGCGCCGCCGCGCGCTCCACGGCGACGTCCTGTAGCGCCAGCCTGCGGTAGAGGCGATCGCGTGTGATGGCGGGCTCGCGCTCCTCCAGTTCGGCTAACAGGCGATCGCGCAGCGCCACCAGCAGCACGCAATGGCGGCGCGCAAGCACGGCGAGATAGCCCTGGAGCTCACTGGAGGCGCTGCCCTCGACGAAATCGGTCAGCACCACCACCAGCGCCCGCTTCTTCTGATAGCGGGCCAGGGTCTCGGGCCAAAATCCGGTAGTTCGGCTCCAATGGATGAGGCTCGACCTCCAGCGTCGCCTCGATCAGCGCGCCAGCGCAGTTTGGCCCCGACTTTGGCCCCACCATCACCCGGAGTTCCCGGTCAAATGCGATGAAGCCGACACGGTCGCCATACTCTTTGGAGGCGTGCGCGAGAGCCACCGCGCAATCGAGCGCGTGATCGAGCTTGGAAACCCCGTCGACACGGGCGGCCATCAGACGGCCCGTATCGACCGCGACGAAAACCGTATGACGGCGCTCGGTCTGATGCTGACGAACCATCAAACGGCCGCGGCGCGCGCTCGCGCGCCAGTCCACATGCCGTGGATCGTCGCCGTCGACATAGTCGCGCAGCGATTCAAATTCGGTTCCTTCGCCCCGCGCCGGACGCGGCCGAATGCCGAGTTCTTCGCGCAGCGATCGCTGGGTGAGTCCGGTCCGCCGCCCGGCCGCCGCAGCCGGCAAAATCGCGACCCTGCTTCCGGCAAGAACCGTCGCTCGAACCTGCAGCAAACCCAGACGCGAACGCCACAGGATGCGGGTCGGACCGGTATCGCGCATGCCGCGGGCCCGGGGCATGAGGTCCCGCGCGATCTCGCAGGGCTGGCCGGAGCCGAGCTCTATACCTTCGATCACAAGGTCGCCACCGAGATCGATAGGTAGTTCGTCCAGAACGGAAACCGTGGTGGGGGACTTGCCGGAACGTGACAGCCGGTAGACTACGGTCGCGGGTCTGCCTTTCACCATTCGCCTGGGTAGAAACCGCTGAAGTTGCGGCGCGGGATCGCCTCGGCTGATGGCCCAGTCCACCAGCGCAAGTCCCGCGACGGCCGCGACAAACGTCGCCAGGGGCAGGATCAGCGCGGGCCACGCAACCGCCACGAGACCACACAGTGCGGCCCACAGGACGAGCCGCACCAGTTGAGAGGAGGGGCGGACCGCGGCCGCGTCGCATGTTGCGCTCTGATTTTGGTTGAAGTGTATCAGTCACCCTCACCCTAACCCGCTCCCACAAAGAATGTGGGAGCTGGGACAGATTGAACAAGAGAAATGAGAGTTAGGAAACCGACGCTCTCTTTGTCCCCTCTCTTTTCTTCAGATCAGTGCGGCACGGCAACCGCGCGGATAACTTCGTCGACGGCGTTGTCAGGCCCCATGCCCTCGACCTCGGCGCCAGGCTCCAGCACGATGCGATGGCGCAGCGTGGGCCGGATCACCGCCTGTAAATCCTCGGGCAGAACGAAATCGCGCCCTTCCAGTACCGCGACGCCTTTTGCCGCCCGGACCATCAACAGCGCGGCCCGGGTGGAAGCTCCAACCACGATCGCCGGATGATCGCGCGTGGCGCGCACCAATGAAACCGCGTATTGAAGGATCTCCTCGCGTGCGATCGCCGCGTTGACCACCGCGCGCGCCCCCGCAAGTTCCCCCGCATCAAGTACGATCATTGTGGCCAGCGACGGCGTCGCGCTGGTGTGATGGGTCGCCAAAACGCGGACTTCCTCTTCCGCGCTCGGATAGTTGATGACGATTTTGAACAGGAAGCGGTCGAGCTCAGCCTCCGGCAGCGGGTACGTACCCTCCTGCTCGACCGGGTTCTGCGTGGCCAGCACAGTGAACCAATCTCCCAGAGAATGCGGATGCCGTCCACCGTCACCGCCCGCTTCTGCATCGCCTCCAGCAGCGCCGCCTGCGTCTTGGCCGGCGCGCGATTGATTTCGTCAACCAGCAGCAGGTCGGTGAAAAGCGGTCCCGGCCGGAAGTGAAAATCGCCGCGCTCGGAGCTGAAGATTGGCGTCCCAATGATGTCGCTCGGCAGGAGATCGGCGGTGCATTGAATGCGGCCGAAACGGATTCCAAGGGTGGCCGCCAGCGCGCGCACCAGCAGGGTCTTGGCCAGTCCGGGAACTCCTTCGTAAAGACTATGGCCGGAGCACAGAAGTGTAATGAACGATAGCCGAACCGCCTCGTCCTGCCCGATTATGGCCGCGGCGATCGCGGAGCGAAGCGCTGCGAACCGTTGCGCCACGCTTTGCGGATCCATGATCTTCTCGTCGTTCATCGCCCGACTTTCGGGTAGGATTCGATCGCGCGAATCGCCAGCACCAGTTCCTTTTCGTCCCGTGGCGGCACACCATCCACCAGCCATCTGCGGGTTTCAGACGACAACGATTGGTCCCGGACGAGCCGGTCAATGACTCGATCTTCGGGCAGCTCAGCTCGCGCTGAAATCTGCTTGCCCAGGCGGCGAACAAATCCCGATCGATAGGCCCGGAACACCGCCTGAGGGTCACGCACCCGTGAGTACAGCACACCAAGCGATTCCACAAATGAGCCGATCGACGGTTGCGGACCCTGCGGAGGATCGGCCAGTGTTCGGCGTGGCCATCTGCGTTGCTCGGCAATCCATAGGAGCGTGGCCAGCAGACTTAAGGCTAACGGTACCACGGGGCGCGAATTCACGATCAGACCTAGCAGCGAAGCCGGCGCGGCAAGGCCGTGACAGCGTTCGTCAAAGACCGGCGCGCCCAGCGCGCGGGCAAGGTCGAACACGAGCACACTCCCGTCGCCCTGCCCAAGGTTGACGTTGCGCATAAAGCGGCCGTCAGCGACCGCTATCAGGCGGCCGGCGCCAACCGGCATCTCCAATGCAAATGGTGCTTGCGCGGATCGCAGCCGCACGCGAGCCTGGCCGCCGCCGGTGGAGAAATGCAGCAGTCCGGAGACGGGCACCTCGCACGCGAGTGGAGCGAAATCGCCCGCGATGAAGGACGTTTGGCCACCCTCCGACGTGCCGCGCTTGATACCGAGCTTTTCCCATACGCTGCCGGGCTCGCCGAAAACCACCGCCGTTCCCCCCGAATCGACCCACTTCAATAGCGCGGGCGCATCCGGGTCAACATCCGAATCTTTTTGACCGGCGTCGAGAAAGGACGGAGAAACCAACCACAAAGGCCGGCTCCTGGGCACCTGACTCACCGCAACGTAAGAGCGGGTGACCGGGAGGCCCAGTTCAGAGAGCAGATCGTAGGCCGCTTTGTAACCATCGGTTCCGACGCCGAAACTGGTGGTCGAAAGCTGGAGGTCCGTGTTGGGCCAAAGCCACAGATTAATTCCAAGCAACACGAGCAGGACCGCTACCACAACCACCGGATAGCTCCTGAACATTCCGATCACTCCCCTGAAGACAAAAGACGCTGATAGACCGAGCGCCAATGAAAGTAAATGTCAGGTTCGTTTTCCCGGTCTCCAAACCATCGCCGCTCGGTTTGCTCCACCAAAGCGCCGATCTCGATCGCCAGCGCTTGGGCCAAAGTCGATGCGCGCAGCGCGGTTCGAATCCATCGGTTCGGGTATTCGGGGCGAAGCTCGATCACGGAGCGTTGCGCCAGTACGCCAAAGGTCGCGATCATCAACCGATGCCCGGCTTCAAGAAAACGGCCGGCGGCAGCCAACTGCTGAGCCTCTCCCGCAAGGTCCGCGGCCTGGTTGGCTGAGACCGGCCGCGCGGATGGTCCCGGCGCCCTGAACGCTGCCCGCAACGACCACACAATCTGGGCGACCGCTGCCAGCATTACGATTGCCAGGACTGCGACCAGCGCCCAGTAAAGAGCGGGAGAATTCGTGTGCAGGACTCCGATCCATGTGATGAAGCGGCGCAGCCAATCGATCCAGGCCGGGTCTGTATTCCGGTTGAATTGCCCGTACTCGCGGCGCGCGAGAATGTTGCGGGCGAGTTCGCGGATGGCGGAATCGGACGGATCAGGCAAGGGAAGTCCCAGGCACGGCCGCCGTACTTTTACTTTCCGATCTAATCTGTAGAGCGAGAAGGCGAAGATCGAAGTCCTCGGTCCGGCAGCGGCGATCGAAGTAATAGATAACAACCGCGACCAGACCGTAGCTTTGGGTGACGGCCTCCGTCGCGGCATTCAGAATCGGCCCCACAAACGGAATAAAGGAACAGAAGATCTCAAGCGCAGCCCCTGGCACTGCCACGATCAGCCCCACCACCAGCATCAAGCCAAACGTTCTCCACCACGACCCGCGCACCAGTGTTCGGCTGCGACGCAGCGCCGCCATCCCGAAGGATTCCTCCACGATCATAACCGGCGATACCAGTACCCAGCAGGTCATGAAATAAACCGCGGGCAGCACCAGCAGCAGCGCCAGGGGAATGGAGAGGAGGTACATCAACAGATAAGTGCCGATGATCGCGGCCAGGATAGGACGCGTGGCCCGGTAAGCTTCGCTCACGGATGCAGGCAACCCGAGATAGACGCCCACGACCGCCACCGCCAGCGCGGTATGCGTCACCGGTGCCACAACCAGCAGCAGGAGCAAGGCGAGACCTTGGACGGCGAGGCTCTTCGGCGCCAGCGCGATCAACACGCCGTAGGGTATCCACTGCACAGCCGAAATCCCGACCAGCAGCCAGAACTGATCGCGGACCACTACAAAGGCGCGATCAAGAATCTCGGTGAACGACAACGGGCGAATGTCGTAGACCATGGTCTCTCTTCTGTTAGCGAACCGCTTTGCTTTTTTTCATCACAATCGTGGTATTGTTGTCAAACGCAGCATTCAGCCGCCGGCTTGCAGGCGGATCAGCTCGAGGGTGACTTCGGTGGTCGAAATCATGTCGTTGATATTGAGCCACTCGCGCACGGTGTGAATATCGCGCATCCCGGTGCCGAGGTTGGCCACCACGAAGCCGCGGCGGTTGAGGATGTTGGCGTCGCATCCGCCGCCCATCGCTTCGGGCTTGACCACGCGTCCGGCGCGCCGCGCCGCTTCCACCACCTTGCGCACGATCGGCGCGTCGTCGGGCAGATTCATCGCCTCGTACTCGGTGTGGGCGGTGTATTGCAGGCTGGCGCTGAATTGCCGCCCGTCCAGGGTCACGCTGTGAAGCGCCACGGCGTCCTCGAAGCACTGGATCATGTGCGCGACCTGGCGCTCCAACTTAGCATCATCGCGCGAGCGCGCCTCGCCGCGAACGACCACTTGGTTGGGAATGATGTTGAGCGCGCGCCCGCCCTCGATCAGCCCCAGATTGGCGGTGGTCTCGTTGTCGATGCGACCCAGGCGCATCGAGGCAATTGCCTCCGACGCGATCTTGATCGCCGACAAGCCACGCTCCGGCGCCATCCCGGCGTGAGCCTCCAATCCCGAAACTGTGAAGCGCAGCGCCTTGGCGCCCGGGGCGCGGACGAACAGGTAGCCCGGCGCGTCGGAATCATAGACCAGTCCTTCGCGCGCCTGCACCATGCTTAGATCGAGATGCTTGGCGCCGAGCAGCCCGATCTCTTCGCAGACGGTGAAAACAGCGTCGATCGGACCGTGCGGGATCTGCTGCTCGCGCAACTGATGGATCGTCTCGCAGATAATCGCGCAGCCCGACTTGTCGTCGCCGCCCAGCACCGTGGTACCGTCGGTGCGGATAATGTCGCCCTCAACGATCGGTTTGACCCCTTCGCCCGGACTCACCGTATCCATGTGGGCGCAGATGAGGAGCGGCGGAGCGCCCGGCACGGTGCCTTCGATCCGTGCGATCAAATTGCCGACCTCGCCCCTGACCTTCTCGGCGGCGTTGTCGAACCGGCAGACCGCCCCGAGTTGTTCCATTTCGCGCTTAAGGCGCATCGCGCAGGCGCGCTCACGGCGCGAATGGGAATCGATCCGGATCAGATCGAGGAGGATGTTTTTTAGACGGTCGCGGTTGACTGCGGCCACCGGGTTCTCCTTGTGCAAGAGCAGATTCGATGCTGCCGTTTCAGGTTTCCACCAACTCGGTCTCCACAAACTCCCGGCTGGCTTCGTCCCACACGAAGACCGCCGCGCGGCTGAAGCGGCTGTTCCTGATCGACAATACCACGTAAGCGGTGTCGGGATAATCGGGCTGGTCGGGGTCGAAGGCGCAGGCCTGGCGACGGTCGGTGGCGGAAAAGTAGGCGTCGTGGTCAGGATGCGAATGGTAAACCGCCTTCAGCGCGATCCCGCGCCGATCGATCTCGCTCAGCACCGCTATTTGCGCGCGCGGGTCCATCAGGTAGGCGGTACGAGCGTCGCGCGGATGGGCGGTGGGGTCGGCAGCGTGTTTTTCGTTCTGGATGTTCGCAATCGGACGCACCTCCTCCACCAACGCATCGCCGATTACAAAGCCGCAGCATTCATCGGGATACTCGCCTTCCGCCTGCGCCTTGATCGCGGCAAAATTGTCGCGCCGAATACTGACCGTTTTCACTGATCCTCCTGTTGCATGGGGCGCCAGTTGCGCTCGCGGGCGCGGATGAGCGCCGTGATCATGCGATTGGTCGGCGCCTCGAGTCCCACGCCTGCGGCCATCTCAACGATCCTGCCGTTGAGCGCGCCGATTTCGGTGCGCCCGCGATGTTCCAGGTCGGCTAGCATCGAGGGACGATGGTCGAAGGTCGCCGGCAGCAGCCGATCGTAGAAAACTGACAGGTAATCGGCCGCGCTGTGGAATGGAACCCGCACTTCGGACCGCTGCGCCAGCACAAAGGCTTCGTGCACGATGGCGTCCATGATACGGCGCAATTCGGGGTCGGCGCCGAGCGCCCCGTAATGCACCTTGAGCAAAGCGCCCAGCGGGTTGAGCGCCGCGTTGTAAAACAGCTTGGTCCACAGCCATGGACGGATGTCGCCCACCGCCTGCGCCGGGATTCCGGTCGCGCTCAGCGCCGCCGCGAGTTGCTCCGCCTTGCCCGCGAGCACCGGAGCGGCTGCGCCGCTTAGATCCGGCGCCGGTCCGATCGCCACCGGCTCGGCAATGACGGTGACGCGCACGCGGCCGGGCTGCTCTATTTCGGCGCCGAAAATCACGCGAGCCGCCAAAACATTTTCCGCGCCCAGGTGTTGCGCGAGAAGCTCCAGGTTTCCCAGCCCGTTTTGCGCGGAAACTGCCACCCCGCCGTCAGCCAGCAGACCCGGCAAATGGGCAGCCATCTCCGCCGTGTCGTAGCTCTTGACCGTAACCAGAATCATTGGGAACTGGCGGCGGCCCAACTCGCCGATGTCACGAAAGTATTCGAACCCGCTGACATCGCGCCGGCCGAACATGCCGTCAACAACCAAGCCCCGCCGCGCGATTGCGTCCAGATGGCGCGCCCGGCCAAGCAAACACACCTGATGGCCGGCCGCCTTGAGCATTCCGCCCATCACCGAGCCCAACGCACCCGCTCCCGCAATCAAAATCGGTCCCGTCATCATGCGATCCAAAAGCAATTAGCCTCGAAACGAGAATAAATGGTTGCTGCCATGAGAATCCGCGCCCTATTTCTGTTCCCTCTCCCAGACCAGGGAGAGGGTGAGGGTTTCTGAGTCTCGCTCAGCTAATTATTCCTCGTTTTGAGGTTAGGTATTGTTCGAAACCTTAGCAATCGCACGGCGTTCGACTACCGGCTGGATTCTTGGCACTATGAGCATGATTTGAGCCGGCGGCCCGCGCGGAGCGGATAAGCCGCGATAGGAGCGGACTATGGGACGTACATCGATAACGCTTGGCGGAGTCCATCTCAATTCGACGGTCACCAACGCGTCGGGACCGCGTTCGGCCACGCGCGATGAGCTTTTGGAACTCAGCACCGCTCACAGCGGCGCGGTGGTGTTCAAATCCTGCAACCCGACCGGGCTGGAAAGTCCCGATAACCTCAAGAACCCGGGCGTCGATTACTACGCGGCCCTGGCGCGCGATCTTGCGCCCAAGGGCACGGTGGTTTGGGGCAGTGTCGTGGGCGTGAGCGAGGACGAGATCGTGGCGGTGGCGAAAAAGCTGGACCAGGCCGGGGCGAAAATCATCGAGCTGAATCTGGCCGACGATTTCGTGGCCAACTCCGTCGGACCATTCAAGTCCACTGATCGTCTAAAAGCGTTGCTCAAGCGGGTGCGCGGCGAAGTCAACGCGGTGATCGCCGTCAAGGTGCCGCCGTCGGTTCCACGGGATCAGGCGGGAGCAATCGCGGCGGTTTTCAAGGAGACCGGCGTGGCGGTGGCGGTGTGCGCCAACGACCTGCCTAAAGGCCTGGAGTTCGACGCAACCAAGGGAACCGTGAAGGCGCCGCAAGGCCCGCTATCACAGACCCATGCGTTTTACCTCGCGGGCGGCGGCGCGCTCGATGTAGTCGCGGTGGGCGGCGTCGGCAGCGGCAACGAAGCCTACCTGGCGCATCTGACGGGAGCCAAGGCAGTCCAGGTCGGCTCGGCCCTGATCAAGGAGGGCACAGGCGCCATCGGTCGAATCGACCAGGAACTCGACGCGCTGCTGGCGCAAAACGGCAAGTCCTCGGTCAGTGACATCATCGGCAAGGTGGCATTCGCGTAGAACGAATCACCCTGCTTCGCCCCCAACCTCCTGAACGTTCTATCCCGCCCAGGCCTACCCAAATATTTGAAATTTCCCAAAAGCGCCGTCGCCTCTCGCTCCATCCGGAGAGCGATTCCTAACCATCCGAGCCGCGCGCGTGAGCGAGCGGACCGCGCCGTCTTTTGCACACTTTACCGCTCCCTGACGGTCGCGGATCTGATTTTTTCCTTCTCTCCAGCCTCCAGCACATAGGCGCAAGAGATGGGCGACACGGAAAAAATATGCTCCTACGTGCGGAAGTGAAACATAAAGAAATCTGAGGCGAATATCCTCAGACCTAAAATCCAACCATCTAGGGAACACCGCCATTTACGTGGTCACGGTTATCGAATCCCTTCGGAGACGCCAATGAAATCAAGCAGTCATGCCGCTCGATTCTGTTGGCAGCCGCTGTGGACCATCAGATTTCACCGCCACGGATTTAAAGCTCGGGAATCAGAATTCGACCGGCAACACCTCCGCCCGCTGGATCTGCGCAAATACCGATATCGCTGCCCGTCCGCGAAATAAGCGTTCATCTTCATGTGCTGAGCAGCATCGGCGCCGAAGTCCCGTCACGGACCGCCAACGGCATGCTGCTTTCTCCCGCTGGCATCAACGAGAAACTCGGAAACGGAAGTCTAGAATAAAAAAAGTCCGTTTGGGTAATCTTTGACTTTTTCTTGGTCCTTCGTTATTTAATGGTTTCCAATATCCGTTCCGTTGCGAAAAAAGGAAGCCCTCGTGGTATTGAGGCCGACTTTGATTTCCGAGAAGCGAGGCGGAGACCGCATCGCTGTTTGGTCTATTTGTAGTTCCCGCCACTTTCGTCTGTCGCGCACCGCAGCGGCCCGCCATCGCCAGCACCACCTCTATCTGATCACGGGTATGTTGGTGATTTCATTGTTCATCGCTTGTCTTGGGGCGTTGGCCAATGCGGGGTACGCTCCGGCGAACACGCCACGCGTTGTCGATGCAAAATCCTCCCGCGCCATGATTCCAGCAGGACTTTCCATCCCGGATGCTTCCGTAGCGACATTTTCCAATCCTCCAACCGATGACAAAGACCTTTACCGCGCCGCTGGCGGCGGAAAAAAAGACAACTTGGAGGCATTCTCTGGAAAGTGCGCATTGACTCACGATTTTAGTTACCCGGACGTTGCCGGTTGCCTCACCTAAATTGCTACCCATCAGCGGCAGGGCTGAAGGGTGGCCCTAAAGATGGCGAGGCAACTGAGCATGGCGACACGCAGAGAATTGAAAGCG
>DASZGF010000179.1:0-20773 GCA_035939115.1 Binataceae bacterium (SeqCode) | reverse complement strand
CACCCTGCGCCGCCTGGTCGGCTGGCGCGATATCGATAATAGCAACTCGCGGGCACAGGCCGCGTAGGGAACTAACACTATAACCGCTCAGCGCCGTGTCCTGATGCTAAATGCTTTTCTACCAATTGACAGACACCATCAGAACCAAAGCAGTAAGTGCGTTGTTTCTCACTTCACCCTCCTGCGCCCTGACTTCTCTTCCCTCTTCTTCCCGTAGCGCCGGCCTCCGTGCCGGTTCTTTTTGGCTGCGCACCCGGCGAACCTCCGGGGCAGGTGCGCTTCAAGCGCAAAGATTCTTTAACCTTCCGGAATTGGTTAACCTAAGCAGATGGAGGAAACCCACGAACCTGCCGAGCACACGGTCTCGATGCGCCTTCATTGGCCGTTAAGGTTATGCCTGTTCGTTGCAGTCGTGGCCGTGATTTATCTGCTCGGGACTTCGCTGTTTTCGGCCGCGCGGATGGAGCCGCTGTTCTATCCTTTTTTTCGCTCAACGTTTCACATCAGCACGCCGGTCCAATTATTTTATTATCTTTCGATAGTCAGATGGAGCGCTCACTACCTGGAATACTTTGTCCTGTTGCTGCTTTTGGTCTGGCTGGTGGGGCTGCGCCCCTTCACCGCATTGGTCCTTTGTCTGCTACTGGCCTTCGTCGACGAAGGGCATCAATCTGCCCGACCGGACTTTCAGTCTATTCGATCTCAAACTTGACGCCGCTGGCGCGGTCACCGCGTTCGTTCTTACCATCGCCATAATGCGGTTGCGAGCCGCGCCCGATCTGGAGACCAAGGCGTTCCCGGAGGGAACCGGACCCGCATCGGCTTGATCAGAGTCGCGCGATAATCTCGTTGCCGATTTTCTCCAGCGAACGCGTGATCCCGTCGCGGTCGGACGCGGCCGAACTCATGAATACGCGCGTGACGCCGATGTCCTGAAGGCGCTTGATCATGTCGAGGTCGGGACCCGCGCCGGTCGTTATGTCAAAGCCGTCGGCTTTGCGCCCGACTTTGGCGCATTCCTCTTTGAGCAAGCCAATCAGGTCCTGGATCTCCTTCAGAAAATCAATCTTGCTGACGTCAGCATCGACGATCGGCGTCAGTGGATAAAAGCCGTCGCCGAACCGCGCCGCCCGCCGCGCCGCCGCGCGCGAATGCCCGCCAACCAGGATCGGCACTCCGCCCTTTTGCACCGGCTTGGGAAAGCTCCTGATCCGTTCGAAATTGAAATGGGTTCCCTTAAAGGTAGAGGGATCCTCGCGCCACAGCACGCGCACAGCCTGCATCGCCTCGTCGGTGCGTTTGCCGCGCTGATGGAAGTCCAGCCCCAGCGCAGTGAACTCCTCCGCGCACCATCCGCTGCCGATTCCCAGGATCGCCCGCCCCTTCGAAATCAGATCCAAGGTGGCGACTTCTTTGGCGACGTAAAAAGGATGGCGCTGGGGGAGAATCATGATGCCGGTGCCGAGCTTGATCTTCGAAGTCAGTCCAGCCACAAACGACAGCGCCGTGATTGGTTCGACCAGCGGCGCGTCCGGGCCGCCCGGAATCTCGCCATCGGGAGTATAGGGGCATTTGGTTTGATGCCCGTCCGGGACCGCCGAATGATCCGGCGCCCACAGCGATTCGAACCCGCATCGCTCGGCGGTGCGGGCCACGTGAGCCATTATGTCCGGATCGCTGAAGGGACCGAGTCCCATGGAACCCATGCCGACTTTCATAGGCCTTTAACCTCGCGTGTTTCCAAGTCTCGCAGCGCATACCGCCACGTCTTCCCCATGGTTGTCAATCAGCGCGCGTCCGCGGCACGCGAAAGTATCCGTTGCGCTTGCTTCAGATGGGGCATGTCGAGCATCTTGCCGTCCAGCGCCACGGTGCCCGCACCTTCGGCAAACGCCTGGACCACGCGCCTGGCATGGGCAATTTCCTCGATACCCGGCGTGAAGGCCTCGTTTATGATTGGCACCTGGTCTGGATGAATCGCGATCTTCCCGGTGAACCCGGCCCGCGCTGCTGCTCGCGACTCGGCCCGCAGTCCTTGTGAATCGCGGAAATCGACGAACACCGTATCCAGCGGCTGGACGCCGGCGGCCACCGCCCCGGCCAGGCATAAGGAGCGGGCCAGCCGATAAGTAAATTCCAGCTCGCCTTTCTCGTCCCGATTGGTGGCGGCTCCGAGCGCGGCTGAGAGGTCCTCGGCGCCCCAGGTGATGCCCGCCAGGCGCGGGCTGCATCCGCGAAGGTCCCCAGCGCGAACAACGCCGGCGCGGTTTCAGTGGCAACGGCGAATATCCGGATGCTCCCCTGCCGGAGGCCTTCGCGAACCTCCAGCGCGGACAGGTAATGGCCCGCGACCACGACATCGGCGCCCGAGTCGGCCTTGGGCAGCATGATACCGTGGGGCGCGCTGCCCGTGATTGCGGCGAGGTCGGCCAGCGCCTTGTCGGTCGAAAGCGGATTGACGCGGACCCAGAGCTGCTGGCGGCTGCGGTCACGATGGCTGCCGAGGAACTCGCGCACCATCGAGCGCGCCGTTTCGATACGGTCGCGAGGCACCGAATCCTCCAGGTCGAGCACCAGCGCATCGGCCCCGCAACTCTCTCCCTTGGCCAGCTTGCGTTCGCTGTCACCGGGCACGAACAGCATCGATCGCAGGTCCATTGATCACCTCGCAAAGGCCTTGTCATTTCATTGGGTTGCGCTGCCGACCTCACTATACTCGCCCCTAACAACCACGATCGGACAGGAGGACGGCTATGGCTATCAAGCTTGAAGACTACGCAGGCAAGTACAAATTCATCAAGATGGAGCGCACCGACGGCATCCTTCAGATGACCCTGCACAGCAAAGGCGGGCCGCTCAAATGGGGACTGCGTCCGCACGAGGAGTTGTCCTACGCCTTTGGCGAGGTTGCCCGCGACCGCGACAACAAGGCCGTGATTATCACCGGCACGGGAGACGATTTTATCGCCGACGCCTTGTGGGGCGGCGAGACCACCCAGGTCAAGCCCGAGGCCTGGGATCACACCTTTTCCGACGGCAAGCATCTGCTGATGAACCATCTGGATATCGAGGTCCCGATGATTGCCGCGGTCAACGGCCCGGCGCTGATCCATGCCGAACTGGCGCTGCTGTGCGACGTCGTGATCGCGGCGGATCATGCCGAGTTCCAGGATTTGCCCCATTTTCCGGGCGGGCTGGTTCCCGGCGACGGCGTGCACGTAGTGTTTCCGCTCCTGATGGGGTTTAACCGCGGCCGTTACTTCCTGCTGACGGGCCAGAAAATCTCCGCCCGCCAGGCCTTGGACATGGGGCTGGTCGCCGAGCTGATGCCGAAGGAAAAGCTCATGGCCCGGGCTTGGGAGCTGGCGCGTCAGATCATCGAAAAGCCCCCGCTGGCCGTACGCTACGCGCGCCAGGCGCTTACCATGCACCTTAAACGCCTGATGCTGGATAACCTGAGCTTCGGACTGGCGCTGGAAGGCCTGGCCGCCGGTGCGCACTGGGTATCAACCAGACCCCGCGCATAGGCCGTTGTGGTTAGATGCTAAAGTAGTACTTGAAGTGTATCAGGCACCCTCACCCTGCCCTCTCCCACGGAAAATTGTGGGAGAGGGCGCAGAAATAATTTCCTGCCTGGCACAGCTTGCAAAATTATCGTCGCGCATGTTCCCTACCTCGCCCGCGACCGCGGACGTGTCCGCAGTCGCACGCTGGGAGAGGTCGCCGCGCGATTTGCCCAGCAAGTCGCGCGGCGGGTGAGGGTGCAGGTACACTTTAAGCAACCAGATCGTGTCCTAAAGTATCAGGTGAGGATTTTGGTCTCGGATCTAAGTAACAAAACAGCGCTGACTATCAGCTCTTCGAGCCTCCAGCGGCGCCGCGATCGTGCTCTGCAAGACCAAACCGGTGACTGTCCGCGCCTTGGACGACGATCATCGAATGACTGCCCCTAAGCATACCTGTCGAGGGCAGATCGAATTCGTCCAACAGATTAGTGCCGACGATTATCAGCGGACCGGGTGCCTGGCGGGCCAGTTGCACCGCGCTGCGTTCGGCCAGCACGTCAGTATGCAGCCGCAAGCCTTCGGCCCGCCCGATCGACCTGACCATCTCCAACAGCGGAAGGTCGGGTTTGACGTTGGTCCGCGGCACCAGGATAACGTGCAAGCTGCGTTTGGTCCGCTTGACCAGACGGATGCCCAGCTCCAGTGCCGCACGACCATGCAGACTGTGGTCAACTACGGCAAATATCCGGTCCAGCGGTTCCGCCGGACCCGGCGTGAGTACCGCAACGTTGACCGGGATGGTTTCGGCGCGCTCCGCGATACTGCGCACCACGCCGCCCCTTAGATCCGAACCGAAGACCGAATGATGCGCGCCCAGCAGCAGCCATTCGCTTTGAGCCTCTTTGGCGGCGCGCAGGATGTCGAGGGCGGGGTCGTCCGTCCATACCGCCTGGGAGGTGACCGCGGTACTGCGCGCATAAACATGATCGAGCGCGGCGGCCAGAGCCGGCGGCTGCGGCGCTACTCTCTGTTCCACTTCGCGCAGGCCCGAACGCACCCCTTCGGCGGGACGGCGCGCGAGCGCAACGACGTGGGGTGGCGGATCGCCCGGGCGGTTGGCTTCCAGGGCCAGGTCGAGCAGGTTGGCCGCGCCTTCGGGATTCGAGATAGCGACCACGATCGCGGCCCGGCGCACCGGACCCAGCGCCGGGCTTATGGTGCCGGCGGGCTCGCGATCCTCCTCTTCCATTGCGCGGGGGAACAGCGAATCGATGATCGGCGTGGTGGCAAAGGTGGCCGCCACCGTCATCAGGACCAGCATCGTAAACATTTCCGGCGAGACAATCTTCAACCCGAACCCGATATCGAGCACGATCAGTTCAACCAGCCCACGCGTGTTCATCAGCACGCCCACCGCCGACGCATCCCGCCATCCGCAACCGCCCATGCGCGCGGCCAACGCGCTGGCGCCGATCTTCGCGGCCGACGCCAGCACGATGATAGCGCCGCACACCAGCCACTGACCGGCTCCAAATAGGTTGACCTCGGTGCGCAATCCGATCATCGCGAAGAAGGCCGGCAGCACCAGCACGACGACCAGGTCTTCGAGGCGGTCGGTCAGTTCGCGCGTCATGCCGCTGTCATGCGGCATCACAGCGCCCAGCGCGAACGCCCCCAGGAAAGCGCCCAACCCGACCATTTGCGCCGCCAGCGCGCATACCAGCAGGGAGACGAAAATCGTAGCCATCACGCCCTGGGTCAGTCTGGCGCGGTTGCCATAAACCACCGACAGCCTGACCATGAGCGGGCGGCCCACAAAGACCAACACCGCGGCAAACCCGGCAATCATCGCGGCCGTCGCCATAGCGCCCGCCGCCCGCGCCTGGAGCAGTGCGAGCAGCAGGGCCAGCAGACACCAAATCGTAAGGTCGCCCAAGGCGGCCGAACTCAAGGCCATCGCGCCGACTGGGGTCTTGTGGATACGGCGGTCGGTCAGGATCCGCGCGAGCACCGGAAAGGCGGTAACCGCCATCGCCAGACCCATGAAAAAGCGGAAGTAAAACGGCCCGGGCGATGATGAGTACCGGGTAAAAAGGGGCATCGCTAAGAGGACGCCAAAGGAAAAGGGCACGAGGATGCCGAATTCGGCGATAGCGGCGGTCGCGGCAGTCTGCCGGCGCAACAGGGCGGGCTCCAGTTCCAGTCCGACCAGGAACATGTAGAGGATGACTCCGACCCGCGCGATCTCGCTTAGAAAGGCTACGGCCTGCGGTGGAAACAGAAAGGCGAAGGCATGCGGCGAGAGCCAACCGAGCAGCGACGGACCCAGCACGATGCCGGCGATCATCTCGCCGACGATCAGCGGCTGGCGCAAATGGCGAAAGGCCAGCCCCAGCGCCTGCACCATTACAATCGCAACGGCCAGCGCCAGCAGCTCATGTAACACGGCCGTGCCGCCCAGCGGCGCGAAACCGAAATCAAAGCTCGTACCGATAGCCGCGGCCGATACCGATATCGGTCCGCCGGCCACGGCAATCAGAAAAGCACGAAGGACCGGCTCCACCATTGTCGCAACGCTGCTAACCTGCCGTCACCCCCGAACAGGACTCACCTCTGCCGACCTGTGGTCATCGCATCTGGCGCAAGAGCTTAGCACAAAGACCCGGCCAGCCGTCGAGAAGCGCCAAAAGCCAGGCGCAGTTGCCTTTCCCCGGACGCTATTTATTGTGACACAATGGTTGCCGAGGCGGTGTCATGAAAGAGATCCGGGTACAAGAGGCCAAGGCCACCCTTTCCGCCGTCGTTGACGACGCGGTGCGAGGCATGACCTCAAGTCATCACTCGCCGCGGCAGGCGGGAAGCAGCGCTGATCAGCTAGGAGGAATGGCAGCGGCTTTCGCGCGTTCCTACCTTCGGACGGCTCTTGATGGCCGCACCGTTTGAGGAAAGCGATTTGCCGCAATGCGATCGAATACCGTTGCGCAATCCGGACCTCTGAACCCGGATATCGTGGATGGGCTATGATTTCGCCGAGGTAGCGGCATTTATTAGCTTGCCGTAAAGTCAAGCCATTGTGTGACGCGGCGAGGCGGCGCAGTCCGCCGACTCGAAATCTACCGCCGGGGTAGCAATAGAAAAATGAACGTTCGCCTCAAGCCTGCCGAAGAGAAGATCACCGAAAACGATACCTTCATCGCCGAGGCACTCAAAAGCGCCAACGTCCCGACGCTGATGATGGCGATGGTCCACGTCACGGGCGACATGAGTCTGCTCGACGGGCCGATCAAGCCCCGGCGGGTCGTCAACGGCGATTACGAAAGCTCGTTGTCGAGCGAGGAGAAAGCCCAGGTCCGCGCGCAGGCGCTGGAAGTGCTCAAGGCCTACCGCGATCGCGGCTGCACACTGCCGCCTCCCCTTTCAGAGCGGCAGATCCATGCCTTGATGAGCTTCATGATGGGCGAGGACGTGCCCGAGGAATACGTCCCGATGATGGCGGAGGAGCTGGCGCTCGACGGCATCGATCACCGCGCGTTTCAGTGGGACAAGCCAATCCCGTCCGACCAGAAGCAGAACTTCAAAGTACTGATAATCGGCGCCGGCATGTCCGGTTTGCTGGCGGCAATCCGGCTGGAAGAGGCCGGCATCCCGTATGTCATCGTTGAAAAGAACGAAGCGGTGGGCGGAACATGGTTTGAGAACAGCTACCCCGGATGCCGCGTAGATTCGCCTAATCATTTCTATTCGTTTTCATTCGAGCCCAACCACGGATGGCCGGAGTTCTTCTCGCGCCGCGACGAACTGTTTGCCTACTTCAACCGCTGCAGCGACAAATTCGGCATCCGCCCCCATATCCGCTTTTCCACTGAAGTAGTAACGGCGCGTTATTCTGAAGACGAGCAGTTATGGAACGTCACGACGCGGACTCGGAACGGCAAGGAAGAAAGCCTCAAGGTCAACGCTATCGTCACCGCCGTCGGCCAGCTCAACCGGTCCAAGCTGCCCGATATTGCGGGGCGCGACAGCTTTGCCGGGCCGTCGTGGCATTCCGCGAACTGGAAACACGAGTATGACCTCAAAGGCAAGACCGTCGCCGTAATCGGCACTGGCGCCAGCGCCTTTCAGATCGTGCCGGAGGTCGCAAAAGTGGCCGGGCAGCTCAAAGTGTTCCAGCGCTCCGCTCCGTGGATGTTTCCCAACAGCCAGTATCACGCGCTGGTCAGCGAGGGGAAGAGGTGGCTGCTCACTCACGTGCCATACTACGCGCGGTGGTATCGCTTCCTGCTGTTTTACGCCAGTTCGGACGCGCTGTTGCCGGCCTGCACGATTGACCCGGAGTGGCCCCATCAGGATCGCTCCATCAGCAAGCTGAACGACCGTATCCGTGAGAACCTGGTGGACAATTACAAGCTCCAGGTCGGCGATAATCCCGAACTGCTGGAGAAGGTCATTCCCAAATATCCGCCATTCGTAAAGCGCATCCTGGTCGATAACGGATCGTGGTTGTCAGCGCTGCGCCGCGACAATGTCGAACTTATTACCGATGAGATCCGCGAGATCGTTCGGGACGGAATTATCGACGCCAACGGCAATCACCATCGCGTCGATATCATCGTTTACGCGACCGGATTCCACGCCAACCGGTTTCTGTGGCCGATGGAGATCGTAGGCAAGGGTGGCGCCAACCTGCGCGAGACCTGGGGCGACGAGCCGCACGCCTACCTGGGCATCACCGTGCCGAAGTTTCCGAACCTCTTTCTGCTCTATGGGCCGTCCACCAACCTGGCCCATGGCGGCAGCATCATTTTCCATTCCGAATGCCAGGTGCGCTATGTAATGGAATGCGTCAAGGCGATCGTCGAACGCGGCGCCGCGGTCATGGAATGCAAGGACGCGCCGTTCCGTCGCTATGTCGAGGAATACGCCAGGGTTTGTGCCGGGATGGTGTGGGCGCATCCGGGTACCCGCAACTGGTACAAAAATGCGCGGGGCGTGGTGGTCAACACTTCGCCATGGCGGCTGGTGGACTATTGGAAGTGGATGCGCCAGCCGGACCTGGCCGATTACGAATTGCGCTGAGGGGCAGAAGAAACGACCGGCGTTACTATCGATCAACGGAGGCAGAGCGTGGATATCGGGATCATGATCACCGCAACCGCGGAGACCGGCGACATTGCCGAGATCGCCCGCGAGGTCGAGAACCTGGGCTTCGAGTCCTTCTTCATCCCCGAACATCCGGTCATCCCGATCGATTTCAAGACCGTGCCGCCCTATGGCGGTGGAAAACTGCCCGAGCATTACGGCCGCTGGATGGATCCGTTTATCGGGCTGAGCGTCGCCGCCGCGGTCACCAAGCGGGTCAAGCTCGGGACCGGCATCTGCCTGTTTCCGGAGCGTGAACCGATTATCACTGCCAAGCTGATCGCCACCCTGGACGTGATATCGGGCGGGCGCGTGGTCATCGGGGTTGGCGCGGGATGGCTACGGGAGGAGACCGAGGCTTTCGGGGTAAATTTCCTGACCCGATGGAAACTGCTCCGGGAGAGCACCGAGGCGATGCGTGTCCTGTGGACGGAAAAGGAATGCAGCTACCAGGGTGACCTGGTGCGGTTCCCGCTCCTGCGATGCGATCCGAAGCCGATTCAAAAGCCTTACCCGCCGATCCTGCTGGGCGCCCTTGGACCCAAGGCGCTGGAGCGCGTGGCGCGAACCTATGACGGATGGTGTCCGGCGGCGGGCAAGCCGGAAACACTCAAGCGCGACGCCGATACCATTCGCAAGCTGGCCAAGGAACGCGGCCGCGATCCCAAGAGCATCCGCATCGAGCCATTTATCGCTCCCGCCGACGACGGCATCGCGCTCGACGAACTCAAACGGTTCAAGGAAGCGGGGGTCGATCGGCTAATCCTGTTCTCCCAACGCGACGCAGTCCGGATGGCCCACGGCCGCGCGCTGGAGGTCGTCAGGCGCCTGGCGCCGGTAGTGGAACGTGCCCAGCACGCGTAAGGGGCAGCACAACTATCTTTCGCTCCGCGCCAGAAATTCGATTTTCAAAGGCGACCAGGGACGCCGTCATCCTGAACGAAGTGAAGGATCTCGCGCGGTCCTCTGCGCGTTCAGACGAATGGCACGCTTCGATGTCCACGTGATGAGCAGCAGGTCGAGTGTGAGATCCTTCGCGGGACGATAGATGACGCGCGGAGGACCGCGCGAGATCCTTCGACTCCGGCAGCCTCCGCTCAGGATGACGGAAACAGGCCGGGAAACTCGGCGATCTTAATCCACATGCGAAGAGCTTGGTGCGATCACTGCACCACCAGCGGCACCTCCATCCAGCCGAGTTGGAAGTCGGAAATTACGCGGCTGGCCTGGGGTTCGTCGATTTCATAGTCGGGGACTCGGCGCAGGACCTCCTCGATCATGATGCGGCCCTCCAGTCGCGCCACGTGCACGCCGACACAGAAGTGCATTGCGTAGCCGAAGGCGAGATGGTTTTCCATCTTGCGGTTCCAGATGAAGCGGTCCGCGTTTTCAAAGGCGCGCTCGTCGCGGTTGGCGGACCCGAACAGGATTATGACGCGATGTCCGGGCATCAGCGTGTGCCCGCGTATCGTGTATGGATGGTCAACGACGGTGCGTGAGAACCATTGCGCCGGCGCGCCGTAGCGCAGCATCTCCTCGAACGCGATCGGCACGTTGGTTTTGAGATCGGCGGCGACTTCCGCGCGCTGCTCGCGATTGCGCCACAGTTCGAGCAATCCCGCGCCCACAACCTTGGGCAGCGTTTCGGTCGCGCCCACCATGATCACAATCAGGTGGCTGGCAATTTCCTCGTCGGTGAGATGGCGCCCGTTAATCTCCAGGTTCAGCAGGCCGTCGACCATCCGATTGCTGCCGTCCGCGCCCGCTTTGCGGCGGCTGCGCGCCAGGCCTGCGAGCATCCCCATGAGCTGCGCCGCTGTCTCCGGGTAATCATCCGCGAAGCCGCCCCGCTCCGGGTTGCGAGAGGTCGAGCGGTTGACCAGCTCCAGCAGGCGCGGCGCGTCAGAAAGCGGGAGACCCGCCAATCGGCATGCGGTGCTTGATGAGATGTAGCCGCCGAAGTCGACGGTGGCGTTGAAGCGCCCGCGTGGGATCAGCTCGTCCAGACGATCGCGGACGCGCGCGCGGATAAAAGCCTCAAGCTCGCTCACCGCGTAGGGCCGCAGCGGACCGATCGCGGACTGGCGCACCTGCTCGTAATACGGGCTGGGCAAATTCGGAAACATGTCCATCGGATTTAGCAGCGGTGGAGGGACAATCCCCGCATTCCGCCGGCGAAACATCGAGGGACTCATCAGCGTACCCTCGGTGGTGGTCAGATGGGCCTGTGGGTCGGTGAGGATCTTCAACACATCCTCGTAGCGGGAAATCGCCCAGGCGTCGTGCTGCTCGAGCCGGTAGATGGGATATTTCTCGCGAAGCACCTTGTAGTACGGAAACGGGTCCCGCATCACATCGGGTGCGAACGGGTCGTACACGAAGCCTTCTAAATCCAGATTGTTAATTGCGCCGATGGCCATAATCCTTACCGGGTCGCGATCAGTTTGCCGGCTGTTTGCTCAGGCGCGCGCGCAGGCGATCCCAGGCTGCGGGATTGATCATATTGGAGGGCCGCTTTCCGCGCAGCACATCCAGAGCCAGGCGCGACGCGATGACCGCGCACGGCCGGAAAGTCTCCGGCGAGTTGCCCCCCAGATGCGGTGTGATGATGACGTTGTCGAGATCGAACAGCGGATGGCCGTCGGGCAGCGGCTCGGGATCGGTCACGTCCAGCCCGGCGCCCGCGATTATTCCTTCACGTAGAGCCTCGACCAGCTCGTCCGTCTTGATGATCGGTCCGCGCCCGGTGTTGATCAGAAACGCCGTCTTTTTCATCTTGGCAATCTGCTGCTTGCCGATAAGCCCACGAGTGGACTCCAGCAGCGGCGTATTGATGGACACAAAGTCGGCCTGCGCCAGCACTTCGCTCAGGTCTTCGTACATCGTGGTCCCCTGCCGCTCCGCCTCGATCGGATCGTAATAAGGATCGAAGGAGATCACCTTCATTGAAAAGGCGCGGCGGCACATATCGGCCAGGGTGCGGCCGACAAAACCGTAGCCGACGATTCCCAAGGTCTTGCCGTTGAGATTGGACAGCGGCGCGCCGCGCTGCATCACCGCCATCATGTCCATTTTCTTGTCGCGATGGATCGCGCGGTCGCGGTCAACTATCCGCCGGCATAATCCCAGCATCAGGCCGACCGAATGTTCGGCCACGGAATTGGCATTGCCGCTGGGAGCATTGACGACCACGATACCGCGTTCCGTGGCCGCGCCGACGTCGATCCGGTCGGTGCCGGCAGCCGAGATGAAGATGACCTCCAGGAGCTTGGCGCGATCCATCATTTCGGCCGTCACCGGCAAATGGCCCATCAGCCCCATCGCGAACAGCGCATGGGTTCGTGGCAGCGCGGCGTCAAGTTGCTCCTGCGCCTTGGCCTGAAGCTTGCGCCGCAGTTCGGGCGAGCGGCGCATCTCCTGGCGCTCCTGCTCGGTCAAGGCGTGGACTATTTCGATATCCGGATAGGGCGCGAACACCGTGCCGCCGTCGGGATGGAGAAAGTTTGAGGGGACAAAAACCATCTTGCGTTGGGCCATAATAGTTTCCTCAAATGTGATTTCGCGGGCACGGATGCGCCTTAGCCATTTGCATACCGGACCGCCAAAGGCAAGTAACGGCCGGTTTGAAAAAAGCCGACTGCTGAGCAATAACACGAATCACGGAGGAAGTTGAGCATGAGTCATAGCGGACTGTCGAAGGTGTGGAGCGAGGGCCGCGCGGCGCTCGGGCCCTGGATCACGACTGATTCGGAATGGTCGATCGAAACGCTGGCGCACAGCGGTTTTGACTTTGTGGTCATCGACTGCCAGCACAGCCTGCTCGACGAGGTGACGGCGGCCCGCCTGCTGAAAGGAATCGCCAACGCGCCCGCCGCCGGCATCGTGCGCGTTTCCCGCAATGAGCCCGGCCGGATCGGCCGCGTCCTGGACGGCGGCGCAGATGCCGTAATCGTTCCGCTGGTCAACACCGCCGGGGAAGCCGCTGACGCCGTCGCCGCCTGCCGTTACTCTCCCAAGGGCGTGCGCAGCTTCGGCCCGTTTCGGGCGGGATTGGGCTTCGACGTCAAGGCCCTGGAGGAAAGGGTCAGTTGTTTCGTGATGATCGAAACCACCAAGGGCGTGGAGAATGCCGCCAAAATCTGTGCGGTGTCCGGAGTGGCGGGAGTATTCATCGGGCCCGCCGATTTGTCGGTGGATATGGGATTGCCGGCCGCGGGAGCGTTCGGTGATAAGCCGGCGGCAGCTCTGACTGACGCGATCGAAAAGATCATTAAGGCCACACAGGCCGCCCGGATAGTCGTCGGAAAGCCGGCCTCGTCAGTGGCTGACGCGGCACGATCTGCCGCCGCCGGCTATCGTCTGCTCGCGGTGGGCGCCGACCGCTCGCTGCTGCGCGAGCGCGCCGTACAGGTGGTCAAGGAGATGGCGGCGAAGGGAGCGAGCAACTGATCTGAAAACCTTAGTTCTACACGACCTCCGCGCGGTGTCCGAACCTGCAGTTCTTTGCTCGTAGCGCCGGCCTCCGTGCCGGTTCTTTTTCTTCGCACCAGACTAAACGTGGGTAAGGCATAACGCGACAGCGGGTTTGCATTTTGTAGCCCTCTTTTTTTCAGACACCCTCTCCCCCGCCCCTCTCCCATGGAAAAATGGGAGAGGGTGTCGGAAAGGACTCTGCCCTAAGAGCCCTCGCTCCACACCGCTGCAAGGAACCTTCGGAATCGAGCTGAGGTTTTGGGCTGATCTGAAACTACTTCGCGCGCAGTGGTGTTTCGGTTTCTTCTAAAATCCGCGTCAGGTTGTCGAGCATCTCGATCCCTTGCGCCGACAGTTGATGGGTCACGGCGGGAGGCGCGTCGCCCACGTGATAAGCCCGCACCATGCTCTCGATTGCGCGGTCGGCCGCGACTCCGCGGTAATGCTGGCGCAGGTGTTCCGCCCATGATTCGACGGCGAAATATTCGATGAAGCGTTGGGGCTGGGCGGCGTCAAAGAAGAGGCCCCAAAAGACGGCGCCGTCGCGTAGCCGGATAGGGCGCATCTGGCGCATCGCCGCGGCAAATTCGCGCGCCCGCTTGGGATCGATTAGATACTCAATCGTGACCAGCACGGGGCCCGCGTCGGGATGGATATCGAACAGAGTTTTGGGCGCCGGGCGGGAGAACTGTCCCAGGTCAAGCTCGCTGTCCGATGCAAGCCGAAAGCGCAGCATGGTGATAAGGCCGGCCGCGACCGCCGCCGCCGCGTAGCATATCGCCATCCGTACGCCCTGACGCTCGGCAACCCATCCCCACAGCACGCTGCCGCCGGCCATCCCGCCCTGAAACCCGACCTGATAGACCGCCAGCGCCCGTCCCTGCACCCAGCCCGGAACCGACAATTGCGCGGCCACGTTGAAGACCGTCATGGTTACGGTCCATGACGCGCCCGCCAACGCCATCAGGGTCCATACCAGCAACAGGTTGCGGGTCAGCGCCAGGCCCACCAGCGCGAGCGCGAAGCACAGTGTCGCCACCCCGCTGATTGCGTTGCGTGACAGCCGTTGGCCCAGGCGGGGCAGCGCGGCCCCCGCCACCATCGCGCCGGCGCCGAAGAAAGCGAGCAGACCGCCGTATCCTGCCGCTCCCATCCCCAATTCCCATCGCGCCAGGATCGGCAGCACCGCCCATACCGCGCTGGCGCCGACGATGAATGCCGCCGTACGGACCAGCACCGCGTCAAGCGCCGGCGCATAGCGCGCGTAGCGAATTCCCGCCCGGATCGCGCCCATCACGCGTTCGGCCGGCATGACATTCACCGTGTGCGGACGATCCCACTCAAAGAGCACCGCCATCACGGCGAGAAACGAGGCCGCGTTAAGTAGGAAGGTCGCGCCCGCGCCCGTCCAAGCGACGACGAGGCCGCCCAGGGCCGGCCCGATAGCTCGCGAGAGATTGAAATTGATTCCGCCGAGCGACACCGCCGCGGTCAGTTCTTCGCGCGGAACCAGTTCCGGCACAATCGCCTGCCAGGCGGGCGCGTTCATCGCCGAGCCAATCCCTAAAGCCAGGCTAAGTCCGAGTAGCAACCATGGCGTGATCGCGTGGAGGGTGGTAAGGACGCCGAGGACGCCGGCCGCGATCAGCATCCATCCCTGGGAGAAAAGCAGCAGGCGGCGCCGGTCCACGATATCGGCCAGTGCACCGGCGGGCAGCGCCAGCAGCAGTATCGGCAGACTCGCCGAGGTCTGGATCAGCGCGACCATCAGCGGCGAGGGCGACAGCGAGGTCATCAGCCAGGCCGCACCCACGTTCTGCATCCAGGTGCCGATATTTGACACCAGCGCGGCCAGGGTCAGCCAGAAGAACACGCGATGCTTGAGCGTACGCCATACCGAACCGGGTTTGTTTGCCGGCTGGGGCTCTTTCAGCGGGCGAGCTCCACCATATGCGACGTAGCCGCTCAAATCAGCGCCTCAGGATGGGCGCACTCGCCGCGCTAAGTACGACCTTGCTCAGATTGTTGTTGAAGTCCACGCTTCATTGTGACGACCGTTCTCGTCACTGCCAAACAGATATCGGCGCGGCCAACTTTGCGTTGCTGTTATTTCTCGGGATGAAAGAGTTGTGGCTAGGACTGTTCTTGCTCGACCAGGATTCGCGCGCGGGTCAGCTTGGCGATTTGATCGTTGGACAGTCCGAGCACCGAGCTTAAGACTTCGCTATTGTGCTCGCCCAGCAATGGCGGGTTGCTCTTGACGCGAACTTCAGCATCGGAGAAGTGAATCGGGGTCTTGCACAAGCGCACCTCGGGGGCGTCCGGATAAGAAACTGTATTCAGCACGCCGCGCGCCTGCATCTGCGCCTTCTCCATCGCTTGAGGCACGTCCAGCACGGGAGCGCTCAGGATATGATTTTCTTCCAGAATGGCGAGCGGCTGGTCGCGGCTTTCAAAGGATTGCAGCCAGTCCTCGACCATCGCGGTAACAGCCGGGCGATTCTTAACACGCTTCTCAATGGTGTCGAAACGAGGATCGGTTGCCATCTCGGGGCGGCCGATTAGCCCCGTGAACAGCGGCCATTGGTCGATCATGCAAACCAGCGTCACGTAGCCGTCGCGCGCTTTAAACGCGCCCATTGGCGACACCGACGGGTAATGCGAGCCGGTCCGTTTGGGGACGATCTTGCCGTCGGTTATCTGGAACATGACGTAGAAATTGTCCAGCAGATGGGCCAGGCATTCGTCCAGCGACAGATCGATATATTGGCCCTCGCCGGTTTTTTCGCGCATGTACAAGGCCGCGCACACCGCCCCAAATCCGTGCAGACCGCCGCTGCAATCACCCATCGTCACGGCCGGAATCGAAGGCGTGCCGTCGGGGTCGCCAATCAAATGCAGCATTCCGCTGCTGGCCAGGGCGATCACGTCGTTGGCGGGTTTGTGGGCCCATGGCCCGTTCTGTCCATAGCCTGTGATCGAACACATAATGAGGCGCGGGTTGCGGCGGCGCAGTTGCTCGTAACCTAATCCGTACCTGGGCAGGACTCCGGGGCTGAAATTCTCAAGAAAGATATCGGACCGGCAGATCAAATCGGCTGCAAGCTCCGCTCCTTGCGGCTGCTTGACGTCGATACAGACGCTGCGCTTGCCCCGGTTGTAGGCGATTATGCCGACCGACGCCTTTCCGCGCAGCGGCGGGTAGTAGCGAACCAAATCACCGCGTGGGGCGAGCTCCAGTTTGATGACCTCGGCGCCCAGGTCCGACAGCATCCGCCCGGCCAGAGGACCGGCCACATATTGGGCCAATTCGATAACGCGCACGCCCGCCAGGGGTGACCGGCGGCTGGGATTTGCCTCGCTCATGAAGGTTCTCCTACTTCAGATGGGCCAGTAACACGAAATGAAGAGGAAAAGAACCGGCACCGAGGCCGGCGCTTTGAAGAGATGGCTTCCTCCTGGCTTCCGTAGCGCTGGCTTCCGTAGCGCTGGCTTCCGTGCCGGTTCTTTTTGATCGCATTCGATCTGCATTGCAACCGTTCTCTGCACCCTCTCCCGCGCGTCACGGCTGTTGCGAAAAAGACCGCAACAGCCGCGCCGCTTGCCCTCTCCCTGGTCAGGGAGAGGGAGTAGAAAACCAGCCCTCAAGCAACGGAACCCCTGATTATTTTCGCTTTAAGGTTGAAATTGCTGCCTTTCAGCGATTCGGTTTTTGCTTGCCCGCGAGGCCGATGTGCCGCATGCTGGCGCAGCGAACTGGAAAGGGAGAGTCATGGCTTATCCGGAAACCTGGGGCATCAGGCAACTGTCCAACTGGGGCCGCTGGGGCAAGGATGACCAGCTTGGCACCGCCAATTTCATCACCCGCGAGGTGGTGGCCAACGCCGCGCGACAGGCGCGCGAGGGCAAGGTGTTCAGCCTCGCCATCCCGTTTGACCGCGGTGGCCCGGTCCATCCAGCGCGCACGCCCTATCTGCATTTCTTCGCGATGGTTAACGCGGGCGGCGACGCGTGGGGAATGGCGCTCAAGAGCGACGTGGTGTGGAATGACGACATCGTGACGATGCCGCTTCAGATCGCGACGCAATGGGACGGCCTGGCGCACCTGGGCTACGACGGCATGTTCTACAACGGCGTGCCCATCAGCCAGGTGACCGCGCACGGCGGCGCCGCCCGCAATGCGATCGCAGCGCTGTCGCAGACCCTTATCACGCGGGGCGTTCTGCTCGACCTGGTCTCCTACAAAAAGGCTGACGCCGGATATCTTCCAACTGGCTACGCCATCAGCGCCGCCGATATTGATGGCTGCCTGGCGGCGCAAAAGGTGACGCCGCAAAGCGGCGACGTGCTGCTGGTCCGCACCGGATGGGTGGCCCATTGGTTCAAGCATCCCGAGGAGCGCGAGGCCTTCTGGAAGGCCTGCCCCGGCCTTTCCTACAAGACCGTGGAATGGATTTACGATCACGAAGTATCGTGCGTCGCGGTTGATAACATCACCGCCGAGGTGATGCCGTCGGAACTGCGCGACGAGACCACGCCTTTTCATCGCATCGCGATCCGCGACCTCGGCCTGACGATCGGCGAGATTTTCAACTTCGAAGCCCTGGCTGAGGATTGCCGGAAGGACGGCCGTTACACCTGCTTTTTCGTCGCGCCTCCCCTGCCCTTTGCCGGCGGCGTCGGCAGTCCGATCAACCCCGTTGCGATGAAGTGACACGGGCGCCGGGATTGCATGGATCTGTGCGGAGCGCTTTAGTGAGATTGGCTGAGCGAGCGTTCCGATCCCACCTCAGGAGGCTGCCATCGCCTGCGTCGCCGCCCTTGGAGTAAGCTACAGGCCAGCCGGGCCATACAGTCAAAGCTCAGGAGGATACAGCAAATGATGCCATCGCGGATTATCTCAGCGGACTCGCACATGATCGAGCCGCCAGATTTGTGGACCACGCGTCTGGACAAGAAGCTAAGAGACCAGGCGCCCCACGTTGAGGTCAGTGAAAAGGGAAGTTACTTCGTTGCGCCCGGGCTCAAACCGTCACCCGTGTCGCTGGGTTTTGGCGCCGGCCGCAGCGGCCAGGAGCTCAAGGAACATTTCAAAAAGGGCTACGAGACGGCGCCTGCGGGCGGTTGGGATCCGGTCGAGCGCATCAAGGATCAGGACATCGACGGCGTGATCGCCGAGGTGCTCTACACGACTTACGGTATGCCGCTGTTCAGCCTGCCCGATCCCGAATTGCAGCTCGCCTGCTTTCGGGCTTACAACGACTGGCTGGCGGAGTTCTGCGCGCACAATCCGCGCCGCTTCTCTGGAATCGGGCTGATCTCACTGGAAGATATCGGAGAAGGCGTCAAGGAGTTGGAGCGATGCGCTCAGATCGGGCTCCGCGGTGCACAGGTCTGGGGAGCGCCCCCCGCGGACCGCCCCTACTGGATGCGGGTTTGGGATCCGTTGTGGAGCGCCGGACAGGAACTTGCGATGCCGCTTTCGCTCCATATCGGCACCGGCAAGCGGGATCGGAAGGCCGTCAAGGCCCCGACCGCCGACCCCCAGACCGGCAACCGCGGACCGTTTATGACCGGCAACTATGTGAATATGGTGCACGAGTTGCAGCGCTCTTTCACCGATATCATCTTTGGCGGAGTGCTGGAGCGCTTTCCGCGCCTGACTTTGATCTCGGCAGAGAACGACAGCGGATGGGTTCCCCATTACATGTACCGGATGGATCACGCGTTCGAGAAGTTCAACGCGATGTCCGATGAACCACTGCCGCAAAAGCCGAGCTTCTACATCCGGCGCCAGATGATGGCCACCTTCCAGGACGACCCGATCGGACCTATGACCCACGAATTTTTCGGCGCGGACAATTACATGTGGGCTTCCGACTTTCCCCATACCGATTGCACCTGGCCCTACTCGCGCAAGGTCATCGAACGGGACTTCGCCAAACTTCCCGACGCCGTCACCCACAAAATCGTGTTCGAAAACGTCGCCAGGGTCTATCACATGGAGGTGTAAAAGAGCGATGGCTGAGCTGACTAAATCGGCAAAAGCGCACGCGCGCCTGTCCCATCAGGTGATCGACTCGGATGGCCACTGGATCGAGTACCTGCCCGCGCTAACCGAGTACATAAAGAAGGAAATCGGCGCCGGCGGGGCGGACCGCTACTGGGCGGCGGTGGCGTCGTATTGGGGCGATCCGAAACTGACTACGGCGCAGCGCTACGAAAAGCGGCTTCCGGCCATGGGATGGTGGCCGGTGCCGACGAAAAATACGCTTGACCGCGCCACCGTTACGCTGCCCAAGCTGCTCCATCAACGGATGGGCGACCTGGGACTGGATTTCGCCGTGCTCTATCCGACCGCGCCCACCCTGACTATCGGCCCTTACATCGAGGACGAAGAGATCAGACGCGGGGGATGCCGCGCGCTCAACCGTTACGCCGCTGACATTTTCCACGGCTACGAGGATCGCCTGACGCCAGTCGGCGTCATCCCCAACCACACGCCTAAAGAGGCGATCGAAGAACTGGAATACGCCAAAACTTTGGGTATCAAGGCGGTGGTGTTCGCCGGACTGATAAGCCGCCCCAGCCCGGGCGGCAACGGCGCGCGGTACTGGGACGCGCTGGCGCTGGACAGCGATTATGACTACGACCCGGTGTGGGCCAAATGCGAAGAGCTGAAAATCGTCCCCACCTTCCACACCTCCACGCTGAATTTCGGCTATCGCACGCAGCGGACCAATTTCACTTACAACCACGTAGGCCATTTCGCGGCCGGATGCGAGGCGATGTGCAAGGCGATGTTTATGGGCGGCGTGACGCTGCGCTTTCCCAAGCTGAAATTCGCCTTTATGGAGGGCGGCGCCGCCTGGGCCTGCAACCTGTATAACGACCTGGTCCGGCATTGGAATATCCGCAATCCCAAAGCGCTGGAGAACTTCAATCCCGCCAACCTTGACCGTGAGTACCTGGTCTCGCTGGTTTCGCAGCATGGCGACCAGTTAATGAAGGACCTGATGAAGAACCAGGGTTGGGAGCGCAAGGCGGAGACCGCCGGCGTCGCGCCGTTTGAGCACATGGACGATTTCTGGCGCTGCAAAATCGAAAACGGCGAGGATCTGCGCAAACTGTTCGTGCATAATCTCTATTTCGGTTGCGAATCGGAAGATCCGCTCAACGCGATGGCATTCAACACCAACGCCAACTCCTTCGGCGCCCGTCTCAACATCCTGCTCGGCTCCGACATCGGCCACTTCGACGTGCTGGAGATGACCGAGGTAATCGAGGAAGCCTGGGAACTGGTCGAGCACGGCGTGCTGACCGAAGAACACCTGAAGGAATTTACCTTTACGAACCCCGCCCGGTTCTGGACCCATCTCGATCGCGACTTCTTCAAGGGCACCGCAGTGGAGAAGCAGGTCAACGAGGTGCTGTCCGGCAGTTGAGCGACCCGACCTTGTTCGGAGACTACCGCCAGGGTCAGGTTTGGAGGTGCCTCAACTTAATTAGATCAGTGGGACAGGCATCTCGCCTGGATGGTGTCTGTCAATTGGTAGAAAAGCATTTAGCATCAGGACACGGCGCTGAGCGGTTATAGTGTTAGTTCCCTACGCGGCCTGTGCCCGCGAGTTGCTATTATCGATATCGCGCCAGCC
>DASZGF010000178.1:0-31405 GCA_035939115.1 Binataceae bacterium (SeqCode) | reverse complement strand
AGTGCAGCTCTGTTCTCCGTAACTGTCGGTGAACAGGATTCCTTCCTCGGCGATTCGATCGATATTGGGCGTCCTGTAGCCCATCATGCCCTTGGTAAAGATGCTGAGGTTCGAGGTGCCGATATCGTCACCAAAGATGATTAATATGTTCGGAGCTTTCCCGGTTGCCATTGCCTTTCTCCTCGCGAATTCATTCACGCACTTCCTACCGGTCGTTTACGCGCTCTGTCGGATGCGTCGCCGGTCCTGATCAGTTTGCAGATAAAGATCTGCGAGACGGTCATTCGGTTTCTTTTCCCTTCCGTTAGCTTGGCATCCCCTGCGGCCGAAGGGAAAAACTTGCGCGATTGTGCCTCTGCTGGCTGACCGATGTAAATGAGACCTTAGTCCCACTCTCCGAATCGCACAAAACGGCCTCATTGCCGGCATGGACAAAACTGATAGCGGCCTTATAAATTGAGCGCTCAAGGTTGGAGCGGTGCATTAGATGCGAAAAATTGGTCTAAAAATCATAATCGCCGTGCTGATGCTCGGATTCGCCATTTCCGTATCGGCGCAAACCGCGGTGGATATTTCCGATATTCTAAGAACCCCGTCGGCCTACGACAGAACCGGGGTCGTCGTTTCCGGCACCATCAAGGAAGTGAAGATCGATACCGAATACGAGACCTTCCAGGTTTGCGACGGGCACTGCCTATGGGTTCTGGCCTGGGGGCACGCTGCATTGCAGGAAGGGCAGGTTCTCACCGTGAGCGGTCAGTTCAGAATGGCCAAGCACATCGGCCCCTGCACGCTGCGCAACATAATCGTGGTACAGAAGGGCACGCTGTAGATTGCACCCGGGATCTACCCGTTCAACCCCGACGCTTGGGACCCTGCTCTCAATAATGCGGGTCCGGCGGACTCTCACAAGAAAAATATTCGAACGATATTATTTAGCCAGTTCCTCCAGGAACGGTTTCAAGACTGCCAGCAACCCGGCGGGGTTGTCGCCTTGGACGTTGTGCCCCGCTTTCTCCACTTTCACGAACCGGCCGTTGGGCAGGGTATGGACGAATTTTTCCGCCTGTTCGTCGGAGATGACGTCGCTCAGAGCGCCGCGCACAACGAGGGTCGGGCATTTGATTTTTGGGACGGCCTTCCACAACTCCTCGGCGCGATGCGCCGCGGCCGCAGCCATGTCGTCGGTCTGCGCCTCTGCGGCCCGGCGGGTGTCGTGCTTCCAGCTCCATTTGCCATTGGCAAGCTGGCGCAGGTTGTAATACAGGCTGCGCCGCAGAATGCGCGGATCGCGCAGGGGATTGAACTCCACCGCCCGTTTAAGGAACTCGTCGGGTGAGTCCAGTTGCGGCGCGGCGATAAAGTCGCGGATACGCGCCCCGCCGGCCGGAATGATTTCCGGACCGACATCGACTACGACCAACCCGGCCATCTCCGCGCTATGCCGCCCGGCATAATTGATAGCGTTGATCCCGCCCATCGATTGGCCCACCAGCACCGGGCGGCGCAATTTCATTTGGCCGACAAACCCCTCGATGTCCCGCAGATGGCTATGCATGCCGTAGTCCGAACCCGGCGACCATTCGCTGTCACCGTGCCCGCGCTGGTCAAGCGCCACGCAGCGGTAGCGATCTCGCAGCATCAGGCTAACCACGTCCCAGGTATGGGCGTTGAGCCCGCCCCCATGAAGAAACAAGATGGTTCCCGCGGCATCCCTGGGAGTCCCCCAATCCAGGTAATGCAACCGGAAGCCCTCGACGATCAGGTCGCCGGCCTGCGGTAGAACCACCTGCGGCGGCTTCAGGCCCGATATTTCAGCCACCAGTTTGAGCTGCTCGATTTCCTGCGCGGTTTCCATCGCCTGGCCTCCGTTGTGACTGCCGCCTGTTCAGCTTCGCTTGGCAAACCATTGGGGATGGTCGGACAGGGTGGGAAAGCCCGACCCTAACTGAATCAGCACTCCGTGCGAGGAGCGCGGGGAAATGAACGCCTCGTAGGAGTCTGGCGACCATTCCCGTTCCTCCACGATCCTGACTCCCTGGGCTTTTAACTGTGCTACCTTGTCGCGCGCATCGGGAACATTGAAGGTAAGATGATGCATCCCCTCGCCGCGGTTGTCGATGAACTTGCGCACGAAGGAATCCTCGCCCACCGGCTCGATCAGCTCGATGATCACGCCTTGCAGCTCAAAGTTCAAAACGCGAAAGCCCTCCTGCGGGCGCGCGGATTCGTGCAAAAAGCGCGCGCCGAGAGTTTCCTCGAAGAACTTGCGCGCCTCATCGACGCTATTAACCGCGATTCCGATGTGATCGAGTTTTCCCAGCGGCTGATTAGCCATCGCGCTAAATTACTCCGGTTGCGAAAGCCCGGCCAGCGTCAGTCGGGCGGCAGGCTGGCGGCGAAACTGGGCCGCGCCTTCATCCGCTCCCACCACGCCAGCAGGTTGGGAAACTCGGGCCCGATTTTGTAACCGGCGCGCTCGTAGTTGGCCAACGGCGGTACGAACGAGATGTCGCCCAGGCTGATCGTTCCGGCAAAGAACTGGCGGCCCTTAAGTTCGCGGTCGAGAAAGGCAAAATGATCGTGTACCTCGCGCTCTCCCTCCTTGATCTTCTCATGGTCGCGCTCCGCTTCGGGCTTGCGCAGGTTGGTGAGGATCTTGAACAGCGACGGCGCCAGGTAGGCGTCCGCATAGTCCTCGAAAGAGCGGGCGCGGGCGCGTATTGCGGGGTCCCTGGGCAGCAGCGGAGGCTTGGGATATTTGTCTTCCAGGTATTCGTTGATGATGGTTGAGTCGTGCACGACGATCCCGTCCTCAATCAGTGCCGGCACCTTGCCGACCGGATTGATCGCGAGGTACTCGGGTTTTTTCTGCTCACCTTTGGCGAGATCGACCCATGTAGTCTCCCATTGGAGCCCTTTTTCCAAAAGGGCGATGCGCGTTTTGCGCACGTAGGGTCAAAGCTTGTAGTCGAATAACTTCAGCATGGCCGTCCTCCTGAACGCAATCTAGGCGGGCGTGCCGCCCAGGGTCAATCCGCGAGTGTAAAGCAGACCGGCCGCCGCTGGAATCCGGAGTCGGGAGCGAATCCCCCAAAACCTGAATGCGGGCATTTGTGCGTCCGAGCCAAGCTTGCGTCCCCTCCCTTAGCGCTGGACTGTTTACGATGAATCAGCGCCGAAGCGGCCAAACTTTCTTTGCCATAACCCGCTTGGAACACGAATGCTTCAGGTGCGGCGATCGATGCTAATCTTTCTTGGCTTTGTTTAGACTTGACCTTTGACGGCTAGATTGATACTTGATTCTACTGGTTGCGCGGCCTTTTGCTCTATTCAGCAGACAACAGGCTCGTGACCGGATTTTTCGCGGCAAGGAGGTCCGTCGTGGATCGGGCCAAAGCATGCCTGCGAGCGATCATCGCTCCCACCCCTGAGGTCGTACCACCGGCAGCGCCGGTTTCCGTGCCGGTTCTCTCGCTGCTCGCCGTGCTGGCGCTTTCGATCGCAGCCGGCGCAATCTTTGCCGGACGGCAATCCTGGGCCGCAGAGTCAAAACTTGGCAGCGGGATCACACCTGCCGGCGCGCGGGAACCAGTTCCTGGATCAGCCAGCGGTTCTTCGGATTCAGGTTCGGCGGCTTCCGAAGGCCCGCATTTCCCAGATCCGCCCAGCGACCTGGAGATTCTCGTCTCGGGGGTCCTTCCTCAGCCGCTGGCGCCGGTAGGTGGCACGCCCGACGCCGCGGAGAATCGCTCGCTGGGCCGGGCCTTGATCCAATACCAGGACTCGTTGCGGCGAGGCGCGATGCCGGATGCGGTCGGCCCGCTCAGGGACTTCCTCCGCGCCCATCCCGCGTCGCGATGGCGGGCGGCGCTGTACCTCAATCTTGACGTGATCTACCGGCAGACTGGCCACATGTCCAAGGCTCTGGAGGCGTGGCAGCGCGCCTGGGACCTCTCCAAGCATGCCACCGAACCCAAGGCGCGGGCGATCGCCGACTACTCTGTGGGAGAGTTGGCCGAATTCGAAGCCTACCTGGGGCGGATGGAGACGCTGGCGCCGCTGCTGGCGGAAGTGAAGGGGCGTCCGATGCATGGCAGCGGTGCAGCCAACATCAGCAACGCGAGCCAGGGCCTGGCGGAGATGCGCACCCGCCCGCAGGATGCTTTTCGGTGCGGCCCGATGGCGTTGCATCGGATTTGCCTGTTGCAACGGCGGACCGACGGCGTTTTGAAGCTGGAACAGTCGCGCTCGACCACTCGCGGGACATCGCTGGTCCAAGTGGTAGAACTTGCGCACCAGGTTGGCCTGGACTACCAGATGGCCTATCGCGCGCCAGGCGCTCCCATCATCGTGCCCGCCGTGATGCATTGGAAGGTCGGCCATTTCGCAGCGATCATCAAACCCAGCGGCAGCCTTTACCAGGTCGAGGATCCGACCTTCGGTGAGAATATCCGGGTCAGCCGCGCCACCCTGGACGACGAGGGAAGCGGCTATTTCGTCGTGCCCGCCGGTTCGCTTCCCAAGGGATGGCGAGCGGCGTCGCAAAAGGAGGGCGAACGCATCTGGGGCCGGGGTTTCACCAGCAGTCAGGCCCCGGCGACTCCCAACGCGATCCCGGCGTCTAAATCGAGTTGTGGCGGCTCCGGAATGACCACCGTCAACGCGCAGGCCGCAACCGTAAGCCTGACGCTGCACGACGCCCCGCTCAGCTACCAGACGCCGAAGGGACCACCGGTCAGTTTCGAGCTTTTTTATTCGCATCGCGACGCTCAGCAACCAGCGATCTTCACCTATACCAATTTCGGCCCCAAATGGACCTCGAACTGGATTAGCTACATCACGGACAATACCAGATCTACGAACAACGCCGACCTCTACGCACCCGGAGGCGGCCTCGAATCGTATAGCTTCAGCGGTGGCATGACCCCAACCGGCGGCAAGATCTATAATCCGGGACTCGACGATCAGGCGCTGGTTATCAGCATCGTGTCCGGCGGCAAGACTTTTGGCTTCACGCGCGAACTGCCCGACGGCTCCATCCAGACGTTTGCGCGTCCGTTTGGAAGCAATCAGTTCTTTCTCAGCTCGTTAGCCGATCCCCAGGGCAACAAGGTCACCCTCACGTATGATGGCTTAACCAGAATCACCACGATCACCGATGCCGCCGGCGACAAAACCACGCTGACTTATGCCGATGCCAGCGACGAATTCAAGGTCACCAAGGTAACGGACCCGTTCGGCCGTTCGGCCTCTTTCACCTACAATGCCGACGGCGAGCTGGCCAGCATCACCGATACTTTGGGCATTACCTCCAGTTATACCTATCTGTTCGGCAGCGGCGACTTCATCACATCCCTTACAACTCCATACGGCACCAGCACCTTCACCTACGGCGACTCGACCACTGACTATCGCCTGGGCACCACCATCTTCCTCACCATTACCGACCCCCTCGGTCAGACCCAGCGGGTGGAGTTCCGTCAACAGGCGCCCGGCATTCCCGATTCCGATCCGCCCAATACGGTCCCGGTGGGAATGACGACGGCCAACCAGTTTCTTTCCTTCCGGGACACGTTCGTGTGGAACGCGCATCAACTGGCGCTGGCGACCCTGCCCGACGGCGAGTTCGACTACACCAAGGCCAGGATTATCCACTTTCTTCACGCGGGAAATTTCAGCCAGACCTCGGGCGTACCGGAGAGCATCAAGGAACCGCTGGAGAACCGCGTCTGGTACAGTTATCCAGGCAGCGGTATCGGCGTTGGCAGCACCAATCAGCCCACGGCGATCGGACGCGTCCTGGATGACGGCACCACGCAACTCGAAACCTTTCAGTACAACTCGTTCGGTCTGGTCACGCAATTCAAGGATCCGGTCGGCCGCCAGCGGACATTGACATACGCCGCCAACGGCATCGACCCGCTGACCATTTCCAACACCACGGCGGGCGCAAATCAGCACCTTCTGAGCGCCACCTACAACAGCCAGCACGAACCGCTGACGTCAACCGACGCTTCCGGGCAGGTCACCAAATACACCTACAATGCCGCCGGCCAATTGCTGACCTCCACCGATGCATTGGGCGGGAAAACCACCTACACCTACGGTGCAACCGGGTTGCTGTTATCGATCGCCGGACCGATCGCCAACTCCACCGTCACCTATACGTACGACGCGTTCAACCGCCGTGCCTCTTCGACCAACCCCCAGGGTCACAAGTTGCTATTCAGCTATGACACGGCCGACAGGCCGACGACCTTTAAGTATCCCGACGGCACCACCTCCAAGTTGCTATACAACAAGCTGGACGTGGTATCGTTAACGGACCGGCTCAAACACACGATAAATTACGTTTTCGACGCCAACCGTCAGGCAACACAGGTAACCGACCCGCTCGGTCACATCATCAAAATCACCTACTGCAACTGCGCTTCGATTTCGCGGGTAACCGAATCCAAACGGACACACAACGACCTTCAACTACGACGGCGAAGACCGCACGATCGCCAAGGTCTATGCTGACAATACGGCAAACACTTTCGCCTACGAGAAAACCACGAGCCGGCTGCGCAGCGTGACCGACGCCCTCGGCCAGATTTCCACTTTCTTCTACGATCACGCCGACACGCCGATATCAATTACCTATGGCAACGCCGTCCATTCCACGTCCCCAGTGAGCTTCACCCTGGACCCCGCCTTCCTGCGGGTGCTGACCATGACCGATGGCACCGGCAAAACCACATACACCTATAATCCAGTCACCAGCCCGCCGGCGCTTGGCGCGGGGCTGCTCAACAGCGTCACCGGTCCCGGCGGCGACACCGTCGGTTACGTGTACGACCAACTTGACCGGACGACGAAGGCAACCATCGATGGCGCCGTCTCGCAATATACCTACGACGCGATGGGCCGGATCGCGTCGCACCAGGATCCGTTGGATACCTTCAATTTCAGTTATTTTGGCGCGACCGGGTTTCCGCTGAGCATCCATTCAGGCAACGGACTTTCCAGCCTCTATAGTTATTACGGCGTGACAGGAGACGAACGGCTAAAGAGCATAACCAACAACTCGCATGCGGGCGGGCTCATATCCGCTTTCCAGTACGCACATAACGCGGGGGGCTTGGTAACGGCCACCACTATTCAGAAACAGTTCGCCACCACCGTCACACGCACGAACAGCTACGACGCCGCCAACCGATTGATCGGGGTGATGGCGGCTGCCGGCGGCGGCAATAACTACGTCTTCGCCTACGATCCTGCGGGAAACCTGACGTCGGAAAAACGAGGCGCGGTCACAAAGTCCTTCACCTACAATAATGTCAACGCGCTAACCGCTCCAACTCCGGCCAGTTACGATAAGGATGGCCAGCCGCTGATGCTGGGGAGTGCTACCTACCAATGGGACGCCGCGCACCGGCTAATTGCGGTTACCTCGAGCACCAATACCACCAAGTTCGCTTATGACGCCCGCGGTCACCGAACGCGCATTACCCAGCTTTCGGGCAGCACCGTGGTCGGTGACAAATTCTACTTTTGGTGCGGCACAACGAATCCGTGCGTGGAAAGGGACGCGCTTAATAGTAACGTTATCACAAAGCGCTACTTCTCCGAGGGCGTCCTGATAGGCGGGCAGTCTTTTTATTACGCCGCCGATTTCCAGGGGAGCGTACGCGAATTGGTTAACTCTCTGGGCGCCGTTGACGCCAGTTATGATTATGACGCCTATGGCGTCCGGACCAAGTTACTCGCTTCGGAAGATAGCGATTTCGGTTTCGCCGGTCTCTTCCACGAGACCCGCAGCGGTCTGGACCTGGCGGTTTTTCGTCCCTACGCCGCCGCCATGGGGCGGTGGTTGAATCGTGACCCAATTGGCGAGAGAAGCGGCTTGAACCTCTACACCTATGCGTCGAACAATCCTACAACTCTGATAGACCCGAGAGGTCTGTGGACAATCGCATTCGGCGGAGACAGCGCGGTCGCAGGATATTTTGGAGGGGGAGGCAGCATTGGGGCTGGGAGCGGCGTCGTGTGCGGAACCGACGGCTGCTGGCACATCGTTTGTCGAGCTTACAGCACAGCCAATGGCTCGGCAGGTATCGGTGCGGGCGGCGGCGCCGGCGCCGGATTCACCGGCTACGTTTCGCCTTTTGGCGACGTTAACACCTTCAATGGTACTGCAAACGGGGTCTCCGGTGATGCAGAAGTCGGGCCCATCAAAGGTTCACTCGGAGTGTCCGCACCGAAGGGCGACCTTACCTCGCTTGGAATAAGTTTCACTATCAATGGTGGGCCGCCCAGCGCGGAAGTCAGTGCAAACTTTACCCATTCTGAGACTGTAGAGAGCAAGAACCTTTTTTCCATCGGAATTGGGTTTCCGAGGACGCCCTGGTCCATTCTCAATGAGGACCGAAAGAAGAGAGCACGCGACTTGGAAAACAGCTTCCCACAGGACCAGACGCCCGCACTCAACTAGCGCCAGGCAGTCGCCAGCAACCCAGGGGATATATGCGTAGACCAGGAATTTCCAAGGGTGTCAGGATTACGGCCGGCGCGGTCGTCATCGCAAGCACCGTCATTGCGATGACTGTGGTGCGGGCGCGTGCGTTTTCCGGCGATACCGTGGCCGACCGGGAACTGGGGCAAGCGGACATGTTTCACAACGGCTCCAACACGGTTGACGCCGACGTCTTCAATCAGCCCAATCAGATCGCGCTTGACCGCAGCGTTACGCCCAACCGGCTCTATGTCGCTGACTCGCAAAACAGCCGGATTCTCGGCTATCACAGCGTCGCCGCGCTGGTGACCGGAACGCCCGCCGAGATCGTAATCGGACAACGCGACTTGTATTCGTCCGGCTGCAATAACCCGGTCTTGAGCCAGGCATCGCTTTGCAATGCACCCGGCGTTGTCGTCGATACCGCCGGCAACCTGTTTGTGGCCGACAACAACAACAATCGAATCCTAAAATTCCCCAATCCTTTCGCCACCATGAAGAACACCGGAATGACCGCGGGGTTTCCGGCCAGCCTGGTGCTGGGGCAGGGCGGCAACTTCCGTTCAGCTGCGTGCAATTTTGGTGGTTCCGGTCCTACGTCCGGGAATTTGTGCAATCCCCTCGGTGTAGCTCTCGACACCCACAGTAATCTCTTCGTCACGGACTACAACAATAACCGGGTGCTGGAGTATAACGCCCCGCTCAGCTCCTCATCCGTCGCCGGCCGCGTTTTCGGTCAGTTGGGAAACTTCAAGACCGGCACCCCTAACAATGGAGGCGTGACTGCCACGAGTCTGAGCGGCCCCAGGGGGATTGCCGTCGACCTCGTCAGCAACAGCCTCTTTGTCGCCGACAACGGCAACAGCCGGGTGCTCAAGTTCAGCACTCCGCTGACCTCTCAGACGGCAAGCCTGGTGTTCGGGCAGGGGGGCCTGTTCAACCAGAACAGTTGCAACCTGGGCGGGACGATCAGTAAGAACTCGCTGTGCGGCAACTTCTTCACCTCTCTGGGGGTAACGGTTGACGCCTCGGAAAACGTCTATATAGCCGACTACGGAAATAATCGGGTACTGGAATTCAATCCGCCGATCGCTGCCAATCCCGCGGCGAACATGGTCTTCGGCCAAACCGGTTTCACCAGCAACGCATGCAACCTCCCCGGACCGCCCTCGGCCAAGACTATGTGCAGTCCTATCAGTGTGGCGGTCGACAGCGCCAGGAACCTGTGGGTGAGCGATCTGGGCAACAATCGCGTCCTCGGCATCGCCTTTCCATTCAGTGCGCCTCCCACCTCCGCTGCCGTGGTGCTCGGGCAGCCCGACGCGGTTCACAACGCGCCGAACTCGGTCGATCCTTTCGGACTAAGTAATCCGCCGGAATTGCGATTGACAGCAGCAACCATCTGTTCGTGGCCGATTACAACAACAGCCGCGTTCTCGGCTACACTAATGCGATCACATTTGCGAGCAATGCCCCTGCCAACCTTGTGATTGGCCAGCCCGATCTTTATTCATCCGCCTGCAACCAGAACGGCCCGGAGGGCGCCAACACACTGTGTAATCCGCAAGGGGTAGCAGTAGATAAATCGGGCAACCTATACGTTGCCGATTACAATAACAGCCGCGTCCTGAAGTACACTCCGCCGTTCTTGAGCGGGCATGTAGCCAATCAGGCCGCATCCGTGGTCCTTGGTCAGAGCACCTTTAGCACGCACAACAATGTTACTTCCGCCCATGGCTTGTCGAATCCAACCGGAGTCGCCCTGGACCGCTCGGGCAGACTTTACGTTGTCGACCGCTTCAATAATCGTGTCGTTCAGTTTGTGCCGCCATTCGTCACTGGCCAGAGCGAGAGCATCGTGATCGGGCAGATCAGCTTCACGGCCGGGGCCTGTAATCGCAGCGTCCCCGCGAACAAGACTACGCTTTGCAGTCCGATCGGGGCCGCGCTTGACGCGGCAGGTAACCTCTATGTGGCGGACGAATACAACAGCCGGGTACTTGAGTATAACGCACCATTGACCAGCGGTGAGGGCGCGGCGCTGGTGTTTGGACAGTTCGGAAACTTCACGACGACAGGCTGTAACGGTATTCCGACGGGTCTGAATGCGGATAGTCTATGTTCTCCTCAGGGGGTGACACTTGACGCCGCTGGCGATCTTTACGTAGCGGACAGTTTTGCGGACCAGGGGCACAACAACCGGGTGCTTAAGTACTATACTCCCTTAAAAGCGACTGCCCAATCAGGCAGTGGCGACACCACCGCGGACCGGGTATTCGGGCAAGCGGACAATTTCACCTCAAACCTGTGCAATTTCGGGGGAACAACACCGAGCGCCTGGAGCTTATGCAATCCCTTTGGGGTCGCGCTCGACAGCCTGGGCAATGTGTACGTTTCGTACTATTTCAACAACCGCGTGCTCGAATATGACGTGCAATAGAAAATCGCGGTTCAGGCGATTGAGGCAAGCGACGGTGCCGCGCAGGGACTATATGCATAGACCAAAACTTCTGAACGCTTCCCGTTTGATTGCCAGCGGACTCTTTGATGGCATTGGTCATCGTTGCCGCGTTGCCGACCGGAGCATTCGCGCGCTCCGGCGATACGACCGCTGACCGTGTGCTGGGACAACCGGACCTGTTTCACAATGCTCCCAACACGGTCGATGGCAATGTGTTCAACCAGCCTAATCAGCTCGCGCTGGACAAAAGCGTAACACCCTACCGCCTCTATGTTGCCGATTGGCAAAACAACCGCGTGCTGGGATTCCATAGCGTCGCCGCGCTGACGACCGGAGGCTACGCCGACCTGGTGGTCGGCCAGGCCGACTTCTATTCCGCCGGCTGCCCTTTTCCGGGCACTCAAAGCTCCCTGTGCACGCCGGCGGGCATCGCGGTGGATAGCGCCGGAAATCTGTTCGTCGCCGACCAAAACAGTAACCGGGTGGTCAAATTCAGCAATCCTTTTGCAATCATGAGGGCTACCGGCAGAAAGGCGGGTTTTCAGGCCAGCCTTGTGCTGGGTCAGCCCGACTTCAGTGCTAATCTCTGCAATCGGAGCGCCGCGGTGAACGCCGCAACGCTATGCGCCCCGGTCGCTGTCGCCCTTGACAGCCACAACAACCTGTTTGTCGCCGACGCCAACAATCAGCGGGTTCTGGAATACAACGCCGGGTTCATCACTGCAGCCAACGCCAGCAAGGTCTTCGGGCAGTTGGGCAGTTTCACCTCCAACAGTCCCAACAAAGGTGGCCTGACTGGCAGAAGTCTCGACTTGTCGCCGCAGGCTCATTCGGCCCTTGCGGTCGACGCCAATAACACCCTCTATGTTGCGGACTTCAATAATAACCGGGTGCTCAGGTTCAACACGCCGCTGACTTCCGATACGGCAAACGCGGTGTTTGGCCAGCTAGGCAAGTTTACGCAGAACATCTGCGATATTAACAGCGGCCCGAATGCCAACTCGTTATGCGGTCCGTTCGGCGTTACGGTTGACAAGGCGGGAGATGTTTTCATAGCCGACAGCGATGCGAACCGGGTACTGGAATACAAGCCGCCGATCGCGCTCAATCCCACCGCGAACGTGGTATTCGGCGGCTTCTGCAGCCCGCTTTCGTCAGGAGCCATGTGTACTCCCGCCGGTGTCGGCGTCGACAGTTCGGGTAATTTGTACGTGAACGATCTGGGCAACAACCGGTTGCTGGAGTTCTTTCCTCCTTTCCCCCCCTTTCCGTTTGCGGGACAGATCCTTGGGCAGCCCGATAGCATACACAATGCGCCGAATTCGGTTGACGTGGAGGGAATGGATAATCCGACCGGGGTCGCGCTTGACCTTAACGTCACTCCCAACCATCTGTATGTCGCGGAACAGACTAAACATCGTATTCTGGGATACCGCAACGCCGCATCATTCGTGAACAACCAGCCCGCAGACATCGTGATTGGCCAGCCCGACTTCTATTCGTCGATCTGCAATCAGGCCGGCGGACCGAATCAACGGAACTTGTGCGGTCCCAACGGGATCGCGGTTGACAAGTCGGGGAATCTGTTCGTCGCGGATTTCAGTAATAGCCGCGTACTGGAGTTTAGTTCGCCATTCAATAGCGGCTATACCACCAATCAGCCCGCGTTCGCCGTTTTCGGTCAGGGCGGTAGGTTTACGACTGGCGGATGCAACAGCCAAAACGCCGGCCACACCCCGCTCGGCACCAGTCTGTGCAACCCTGCGGGAGTTGCGATCAGTGCGGCGAGTGCCGGCAGTGGCGATACCACGGCGGACCGGGTGTTCGGACAGGGCGACAACTTTGCATCGTCCCTTTGCAATTTGGGCGGAACAGCCCCCAGCGGCAATACCCTGTGCTACCCGTGGAATGTCGCATTCGACAGTGCCAGCAATCTTTACATCACGGATTTCTTTAATAATCGCGTGACCGAGTATGACCTACCGGTGCCGACGCCAACCCCCACTCCAAAGCCCACAACCCACGCCGGCACTTGCAGTCAAGACACCGACCCGCACGCCGACGCATACGCCGCTCAGAACTCCAACCCGGACACCCACTCACACGGCAACCCGGACTCCCACGCCCAAGGCAACGCCGTGAGGCATCGCGCTAGTCGATGCGCAGGCGCTCGGTCAGGCCGCTGAAGCGCCGGCGCTCCTCTTCGTTGCGCACCGCCTGCGCCATCGCGGCGCGCGTGCCGACCAGCACGCATACGCGCTCGGCGCGTGTAATCGCCGTGTAGATAAGGTTGCGGCGCAGCATCAGGTAATGACTCTGATGCATCGGCATCACCACCGCCGGATACTGGCTGCCCTGGCTCTTGTGCACCGAGATCGCATAGGCCAGTGCCAGCTCGTCGAGGTCGCCCGGGTCGTAGCTGGCATGCCTGTCCTCGAACGCTACATCGACCATCGCGCGCGCCGGGTCGACCCGCACCACGCAGCCGATATCGCCGTTGAAAATCTGCTTGTCGTAGTTGTTCTTGAGCTGGATGACGCGATCGCCTTCGCGAATCTCCCGCTCGCCGAAGCTAAGCACGCGCCCCTGCGGGTTTAACAGTTGCTGCAGCTCGCGGTTGAGCAGATGGACCCCCAGCGGCCCGCGATTCATCGGGCTCAGGACCTGGATCTCGCCGGTCCCGTTGATTCCGAAGTTCCCGATCAGGCGCTGGGACACGAGTTGCTTGATGGTCGCCAGTACGTCGTCGGGCGCGTTGCGCTCGATAAAGAAAAAGTCGCCGGTGGGCGCGTTGACGGCCTCAGGCAGTTGGCCGCGGTTGATGCGATGCGCGTTGGTCACAATCCGGCTCTGACCGGCCTGGCGATACACCTGCGTCAGCTCCACCACCGGCGTCAGCTCCGAGGCGATGACGTCCTTGAGCACGCTGCCGGGACCGACGGACGGAAGCTGGTTGCGATCGCCAACCAGCAGCAGGGAGCAATTAGGCATCAGGGCGGACAACAGGCTGGAGGCCAGCTCCAGGTCCATCATCGACGCCTCGTCCACGATCACGAAACCGGAGCGCAGCGGATAAAGCGCCCCGCGGATAAACTGGCCCGTGTCAGGGGAGTATTCGAGCAGCCGATGGATGGTTTTGGCCTCGCGCCCGGTGGCGTCGGCCAGACGCCGCGCCGCCCGCCCGGTCGGGGCCGCCAGTGTAGGCTTGATGCCGAGCCGGTCCAGCGCCATCAGCATTGAGCGCAGCAGGGTAGTCTTGCCCGTTCCAGGTCCGCCGGTGATGACCGCGACCTTGCTTTTGAGCGCGCATCGAAGGGCGTTCTTTTGCTCGCCCGAAAGCGGGAACGGCGTGGTCTTGTCGCAGGCTGCGATGGCGCGTTCGATTGCCTGGTCGGCCATCGCGCGGCCGCGGCTCATTTCGTGCAGACGCCTGGCGACAGTGGTTTCCGCTTGGTGCAGGCGGCGCAGATAGGCCACCGCGTCGTCGCCGGTGCCCTGGATAATTATCTCCTTTCCTTCGGCCAGTTCCGCCACGGCTTGTTGGGCGAGGTCCGGATCCATGTCGAGCGCGGCCCGAAACTGGTGTTCCAGGTAGCCCAACGGAGCGCAGACGTGGCCGTCATCAGCCATCCGCTCCAGCAGGTAGAGGACAGCACCCCGGGCGCGCTGAATAGAGTTGCGCGGGATGCCGATCTGCTCGGCGACGGTATCGGCGGTACGAAAGCCAATCCCGTGGACGGTGCGCGCCAGCAGGTAGGGATCGCTGCGGATAACTTCAAGCGAACGGGTGCCATAAAGCTTGTGAATGCGGCGCGCATAATGGGCCGAAATGCCGTGCCCGCGCAGGAACACCATCAGCTCGCGCAGGCCGGATTGGTCCTGCCAGGCGACCGTAATCTGGCGCACGATCGCGGCGCCGATTCCGTGCACTTCGCGCAACCGGTGGGGCGCGGCGTCGAGCACCGTGAACAACTCCTCGCCGAAATGTTCGGTGATGCGCCGCGCCAGCGCCCGCCCCACTCCCTTGATCTGGCCCGAGGAAAGATACCGTTCCAGCGCTGTCAGCCCCGCCGGCTTGAGCACCTCGCAGCTTTCCACGCGGAATTGCCGGCCATAGCGCGGATGGCTCTCGAAGCTGCCCGCCAGCCGCATCGTGTTGCCGACCTGCGGGTCGTCCAGGTTGCCCACCACCGCGACGCTGTCGCGCCGATGCTCTGAATCCTCGACCTCGAGCCGGGCGACGACGTAGCCATTGTGATCGTTGACGAACAGGATCTGATCGATGATCCCCTCGATCACCTCCTGCGTTCGCCTCCCATTGCTCATGCGGCCACTCCGATTGGACTCCACCTACCTTGCCGCAAATATTAACTCATGACCGGGTAGAAACGGGAACGCGCGGGCGGTGGCCATGGAGAGTGCAGATTATGCTAAAAATACACTTCTGAGGTATTGGTCGATGACCACTCGATCTCTGACGCTACACTGACTTGGCGCGCGATCGATCCAACATCCGAAGGCGCCCTGTTGCAAACCGCGAATTTCACCGTTGCGGAAGCCATCGGCTTCCACGCGGCGCGGCTATATCGACAACTTGTTTCAGAGGGATTCTGCCAGCCGCTTCCATAGCCTTCCAAATGGCGTCAGCCGATTCTATCAGGCCGACCTTCTCCATGCCCTCCAGCAGGGCCGCGGTCGAAATGAAGTGAACGTTCTCCTGTAGCAGACCGGCTCTTCGTCTCATCTTTACGTCTTCAAAAACGATTAAGACGGGTTCTTTGGGATCTATAATCTCGTCAATTCCAGCGAAGAAGTTGCTTATCGCTGTTTCGCCACCATGAGGGAACCGATAGTTTCGATTGGTCGCCCTTTTTTCCTTAATGAGCCGGCCGATCTCGGTTTCGGCGATGTGAACAACCTCAGGATTCGCCGTCACAAATTCCTTGATCTCTCTGGCGCCAAGCTTGTGCTGGTCGGAGGTTACCTCGTCATAGACGACATCCACTACGTAAATGGGTAAATCGAGTTTTAGCAAAAGAGACAAGGATTTACCGACGCCTAAGCTAATCAACGGGCCCGCGTCGGGAATTACGAGAGCGACCCGCCTCACTCAGACTCCGCTCGGCTCCAAAGCCCGGCAAACTCTTTTGCCATTTGCTCCCGTTCAGCCTTGGGAAGTCGTGGCCACGGCAGATTCGACGTCGATAGCATCGACAATAAGGTTCCGTAATCGACCGCGAGCCTTTTGAGAGTTTCATCGGTGCTTGATTTGCCGTCGCTGTAACGCTTGAGAATCGTCGATACATCCTCTGGCGCGGGCATTCTCTTTTGTGGCCGTGGTGCCCGGGAAAGCATCGAGGCCGGGCTCAATTGATCCAGCCGGCGCTTGATTAACCGCTTGCCGGAGCGTGGCTGCGCGCCACGCTGACGCCGGCCTACCGTCTCGCTCCCGACTGCGGTTTCGTGTCCAGGGGGATCAGCAAGGATTTTTTTTCGCAATATGATTGCGCCGTCGGGTGCAGCTTCAGCGACCACCAGATCGCCAGGGGCAAGTCCGGCCTGCTTTCTCACGTCGGCGGGGATGACAACCTGAAACTTGGGCCCGACCCGAGTTGGCTTCATTGTACAAAAGTAAGATAGTTATACGCTATGGTCAATGCCGAGGTTGGCCACGGCGTTAGCTATCGGCCCCGTCGGCGCAGCGCGCTCGGTCAGGCCGCTGATGAGGCGGCGCATTTGCTGCCTCTCAGCGGCCCGCGATTCATCGGGCTTACCACCTGGATCTTCTAGTCCCGGTGATTCCAGAAATTTCTATGACCCCTCGATCACTTCCTGCGTCCGCCCGCCCTTGTCATGCGGCCACCTGATTGGACTCCACCTACCCTGCCGCAAATATGGACGGGTAACCTGCGATGGCAATTCGTGTCCTTCGCGGCGAGCCGCCCCTCGCTGCCCATCACCGCTATTCGATCGTGTAACGCGCGCGCTCCAGCCCTAGCTGATAGCGGGCCGCGTCGATCAAGTTTTGCATCAGGGCCAGCACGGTCATCGGACCGGTGCCGCCGGGATTGAGCGTCACCCAGCCCGCGGTCTCCTTTACACCCTCGAAGTCCACGTCGCCCGCGAAGCGGCCCGGACCGACGCGGCGGAAACCGACATCGATCACGCAGGCCCCCGGCTTGACCATGTCAGCGGTAATGAAGAACGGCCGGCCGGCATCGGCCCCCACGCACGTAACCAACAGATCGGACTGGCGGCAGATTTCCTCCAGGTTGCGGGTATGGCGATGGCACCAGGTGACGGTGGCGTTGCACATTCGGCCGCCCAGGATTAGCGCCAGGGGCTTGCCTGCGATATCGCTGCGGCCGATCACCGCCGCACAGGCCCCGTCCACCGGCACCTGATAGTAGCTGAGCAGGGTCAGTACCCCACGTGGGGTGCATGGGATGAAATTGCCCCATTGAGCACGGTAAAAGCCGGCCACACTGGTGCGCGCAACGCCGTCCACATCCTTGAGCGGGTCGATTGCGTCGAACAGCGCGAACTCGTCAACGTCTTGCGGCAACGGAAGCTGAATCAGTATTCCAGCGATTGCGGAGTCGCCGTTGAGTCCCTCGATCACCTCCAGCAAATGGGCGGTGGTCGCCTCCTTTACCGGCACCTCGATCAGCCGGCTGGTAAAGCCAAGTTCCGCCGAGTAACGCTGTTTATTGCGCACATACTGGCGGGAAGCGGGGTCATTTCCGACCAGCACCGCAGCCAAGCCGGGCGACACGCCATGACGGCTTGAAAGCTCGCCCGCGTGGCGGCGCAACTCCGGCATCAACTGGGCGCTAACCGCCCTTCCGTCCATTATTATCGCTGCCATACGGCAAAGGAGCATAGCATGCGCGCCGCGGTCGAGGGCGAGGCTCGCTGGTGAAAATCCGCTTTCCCAAGTGAGCTGTTGGCAACTTTTTACAGCAGGCCGTTCTTCGCGAGTACTGCGTCTGGTAGATTGAGGCGCGCCGGTTGAGTTTCATGCGCACCGTCCTATATCCCCTGCATTTGAAACTAAAGGCTCGGATGACCGAGTTTGCGGGCTTCGAAATGCCGGTCAGCTACAGCGGCATTATCGAGGAGCATCGCGCGGTCCGTTCCGCCGCCGGGCTGTTTGATCTGAGCCATATGGGAGAATTCGAGCTGCGCGGACCCCATGCCCTGGAATTGCTCGAACGGGCCCTGACGAACTCCGCCGTGCGGCTGGCCGAGGGTCAGGCACAGTACACGCTGGCGTGTTTGGAGAGCGGCGGCGTTATCGACGACCTCATCGTCTACAAGCTCAGACCGGAGCGCTACATGTTATGCGTCAACGCGGCCAACATCGAGGCCGACCGTGACCGCCTGCTGGAGCTGAATAGCGGTCGCGCCGAGTTCCGCGACATCAGCGAACAGACCGCGCTGGTCGCGATTCAGGGCCCCAGGGCGCTGGAGATTCTCCAGTCCACCACCGCCGTCGCGCTGGCGGGGATAAAGCGGTTTCGCACCGCCAGCGGTCCCGTCGCCGGCGTACAGTGCCTGATCGCCCGCACGGGTTATACCGGGGAGGATGGCTTTGAACTTTTCGTCGCCGCTCCTGACGCCGCTGCGCTCTTCGAAGCGTTGCTGGAAACCGGGCGTGATAAGGGGCTGATGCCGTGTGGGCTCGGCGCGCGCGACACGTTGCGGATGGAGGCGGGACTGGCGCTTTACGGACACGAGCTTGACCGGGAAACCACCCCGCTGGAGGCCGGGCTGTCTACTTTCGTGAAATTCGGCCGCGATTTCGTTGGATCCAAAGCTCTGGCGGCGGAGCAAGCCGCTGGCCTGCGGAAACATCTGCTCGGGATCAGGACACAGGACGGACGCAGCATCGCCCGCCAAGGCTACCAAATCCTGCGCGACGGCAAAGCAGTGGGAGTCGTGACCAGCGGCAGCTTTGCACCCACCTTTGGCCGGCCGCTGGCGATGGCCTATGTAACCGTCAATGACATCGTTGAGGGAAACACCGTGGAGGTCGTAATTCGCGGGCGCAAAGTCGCCACGGACGTGGTCTCGCTGCCCTTTTACCGGCGCGGCGGAGCGTGAGAATTACCCAAAGCATTGAGGCAAAATTTAGCTGGCAAGATGAGATTCCTACCGCAGACAGAGACTGAAATAGCCCAGATGCTCGAGACCGTGGGCGCCGCCTCGATCGAGGATTTGATCGCGCACGTTCCAGCCGAATTGCGTCAGACCGCTGCCATCAAGCTGGCGCCTGGACTTAGCGAAGCGCAGGTCGCGGCGAAACTGGAGGCATTGGCCGCCCTTGACTCGGGGGCCAACAAATTCCGCAGTTTTCTGGGCGCCGGCTACTATCGCCATTGCATCCCCGCCGCCGTGCGAACTATCATGGCCCGCTCCGAATTCGCGACGTCCTACACCCCCTATCAGCCCGAAGCCAGTCAGGGCACGCTGCAGGCGATTTTCGAGTTCCAGACTTTGATTACGCAGCTAACCGGTCTGGAGGTCGCCAACGCCAGCATGTACGACGGCGCCTCCGCCGCCGCCGAAGCCGTGCTGATGGCCCGCCGCATGCTGCCGAGCAGAGACGTGGTCGCGCTCTCACGCGGACTGTGGCCTGACTACCGGCTTGCGATTCGCACCTACTTAAGCGCGTTGGCGGAAATCGAGGTGGTCGAGATTCCTTTTGATTCCGGCAGCGGAATGATCGCGATCGATCAACTGCGCGCAGTGGCCGGCGACCGGCTGCTGTGCATCGTGGCCGGCTATCCCAACATGTTCGGAATCGTCGAGCCGCTGCAGGCGATCTCGGAAATCGCTCATGGCGCCGGCGCGCTGTCAATCAGCGCCACCGCGGAACCGCTGGCGCTGGGACTGCTCAAAGCGCCGGGCGAAGTCGGCACCGATATCGCGGTGGGCGAGGGTCAAAGTTTCGGATTGCCGCTCCAATACGGCGGTCCTGGCGTGGGCTTTTTCGCGGCCAGGTCGGCCCACGTGCGGCAATTGCCGGGCCGTCTGGTGGGTGAGACTCGCGACCGCGAGGGCCGGCGCGCCTTCTGCCTGACCCTGGCGACGCGCGAGCAGCACATCCGCCGCGAGCGCGCCACGTCCAATATCTGCACCAACCATTCTCTGTGCGCGCTGGCGGTCACGGTTTATCTGTCCCTGATGGGCGCGCAGGGATTGCGCGAATTGGCCGAACGCAACGTCGAAGTCGCGCATTATGCCGCCGACCGGCTCGCATCCGCCGGCATCCAGCGCCGTTTCAACGGTCCTTTTTTCAATGAATTCACCGTCGAACTCGGAAACGTGTCCAAGGCGATAGAGGCGGCCGAGCGTCGCGGTCTGCTGGCGGGCGTGCCGCTTCAACATGACTATCCCGAACTGGGCCGCGCCTTGCTGATTTGCGCCACCGAGATGAACGAACCGGCGGATATCGATCTGCTGTGCGAAACGCTGCGGGAGGGGGTCTGACGATGGCGGGGGCGGGTAAAATCAAGCGGGTTGAGATGGAACCTGAAGAATCCAACGTGCAATCCGCAGAACCCAACAAGGATCAAGCCGGACCGCGAATCGATCGTTCTCAGGTACCGCTGATTTTCGAAGAATCAGTTCCCGGACGCCGGGGCGTGGACCTGTCGCCGCGCGGATTTCTAAGTCGCCCGGCCGTCGAACTGATCGGCGCTGACCTCTGCCGCGCCAGCCTGGAGGGCCTGCCCGAGGTGAGCGAACCGCAGGTGATGCGCCACTTCCTGCGCTTGTCGCAACTGAATTTCGCGCAGGCGCTGCAATTCTATCCGCTGGGCTCCTGCACCATGAAGTACAACCCGGTGCTCAACGACGAGTGCGCAGGATTGCCCGGTTTCGCCGGTTTGCACCCCGGCACTCCCGCGCATCTGGCGCAGGGCGCGCTGGAGTTGATGGCCAACCTGGAGCAGGCGCTGGCCGAGATCAGCGCGATGGACGCCGTATCGCTGCATCCGGCGGCCGGGGCACAGGGTGAGCTGGCCGGACTGCTGGTCATCCGCGCCTACCACAACAAGCGCGGCCAGCCCCGCCATAAGGTAATTATTCCCGACACCGCCCACGGCACCAATCCGGCAAGCTCGGCGCTGGCCGGGTTTCAGGTGGTGGTGGCGCGCTCGGGCAAGCGCGGATGCCTGGAGGCGGCCGAGATAAAGCGCCTGATGAGCGACGACGTCGCCGCCCTGATGGTCACCAATCCCAGCACGCTGGGGATCTTCGAGCCGGAAATTCGCGCCATCGCGGACGTGCTGCACGAGGGCGGCGCGATGCTCTACCTGGACGGCGCCAACTTCAACGCCCTGCTCGGCGTCGCCAAACCCGGCGACATGGGCGCCGACGTGGTGCAGTTCAATCTGCACAAGACATTCTCCACCCCGCACGGAGGCGGCGGACCGGGCGCCGGTCCGATCGGCGTCAAAAAGGCGCTGGAGCCGTTCCTGCCCTTACCACGTATCGTAAAGGGTCCCCACGGATGGCGCCTGGACCACGAACGTCCCGACTCGATCGGCAAGCTGCGCTCCTTCTACGGCAATTTCGGAATGTTGGTGCGCGCTTACGCTTACATCCTGGCGTTGGGGGCGGACGGCTTGGAGCAGGTCAGCCGGCGCGCAATCCTGGGCGCCAACTACATCCGCGAGCGGCTGCGCGAGCATTTCCCCAACGCCACCGAAGAACCGGTCATGCACGAATGCGTGCTCACCCACGACCTGGAAAAGAAAGGCGTGACCACCCTCGACATCGCCAAGCGGCTGCTCGATTTTGGGATTCATCCGCCGACCATCTACTTTCCCCTGGTGGTTCACGGCGCGCTGATGATCGAGCCCACCGAAACGGAAACCAAACAGACCCTGGACGAATTCGTGGCGGTGATGGATCGGATCTACGCCGAGGCGCAAAGCGATCCGCAATTGCTCAAGGACGCGCCGCATACGCTGGCGCTTGGAAGGGTGGACGAGGCGCGCGCCGCGCGCCATCCGATCCTGCGCTGGCACAAGCCCTGATGCGCCGCGCAAGCAGCATCAGGACCGTCACGCGATTGCTATTCGCAGCGGCATTTGCGTTGACGGCCGTCGTTGGTTCAATTCGCGGTCAAGCGGACGCGCAGCAGGCCAACGCGCACAGCGTGCTGCTGCTGGGCGGGCGCAGTACGATGGGATCGGCCGAACTCACCAGCGGCGATTTCTATGACGCCTCTACGCAAACCTTTACCGCGGCGCCGGGCGTGGCGCCCAATCGGCTTCGCTACAGCGCCACCCGCCTTAACGACGGACGGATACTGATCGCCGGCGGGTTCGATCGGGAAGGACCGTCCAAACAGGCGTCCCTTCTGGACCCCGTCGGGAAAAGCCTCAAAGCCGCGCCCGATATGATATGAGGCCACGGTTTTCATTCCGCGACGTTGCTGCGCGACGGGCGGGTGCTGATCGCGGGCGCAAGCATCTCGGACGATCTCAGTTCCGACTGCGCCGAGATTTACGACCCGGCCGCGAATCGATCCAACTCACGGGCAAGTTGAACGTCTCGCGCTTGCGCCACGCTGCGAACTTGCTGCCCGACGGCATGGTGCTGATCGCGGGCGGGGCGCACACTAGCGGCGGCCTCAATCACGCGCTCAACTCGGCTGAGATCTTCGATCCAAAAACCGGACGTTTTACCTTGACCAGGTCCAGGATGCGCGCCAAGCGCGACGATCTGAGCGCCGTCCTGCTGGGCAACGGCAAGGTGCTGATCGCGGGCGGTTACGGACAACACCAACATGATCCATTCGGTGGAAATCTTCGATCCCGCCTCCTCCACCTTCAAAACGCTCAAGGGCCGCGTTCCAATCTCCGTTTTCAATCTCGTGATGCTAAAGGACGGCAAGGTTCTGATGGCCGGAGAAGACGCGCGCGTCGTGATCTTCGACCCAACCAGCGCAAAATTCACCCTCGCACCCGGCCTGATGCACGACAAGCGCACCGTGTACTCGGCAACCCTGCTTAACGACGGGCAGGTGCTGTTCGCCGGCGGCCGCGGCGACAACCCCGACCGCGTCCTCGACAACGCCGAACTCTTCAACCCGTCAAGCGGGACCTTCACTCCGTGCAAGAACAAACTGAGCGGCCCCCGCATGGAGCATCTGGCGATTTCACTCGTGCCGCCGCACTGATGCGGCCGGCGGCGATCATGCGTATCGCTGGCCAACCTGACTCCAGATCATTCCTTCAGGCCCGCAGCGACGTAGTGAAAAACGGCCTCGGATTTTAAATCGCCCTCTCTCTGACCAGATTCTACCAAGGAGAGGGTTGGGGTGAGGGTAATTGCTGCCCGTCAAAACAATCCCAGCCGGCGGATCAGACCAGGAACGATAAACCGTTGTTTTGACGCGAACCCTTGAATTCGCGCCCCGCTTGCGTGAGTCTCGCCCCTGAGACCAGCGGCGAAGGGAGCAGCCATGCGCGAAATCAAATTTGGCTTGTATCTGCCCACGGGCGATTTTGCCCGGGCCAGGAGAGTTGCGGAACGCGCGGAGAAGCAGGGCTTTTACTCCGTGTCCATAAACGATCATCTCTACTCGCCGATGGGCGAGCGCGACCCGCAACTGGAATGCTTCTCCACGCTTAGCGCGATCGCGGCCATCACCACAAAAATCCGCCTGGCGCCGGCCGTGGTCGCGATGTCGTTTCGCAACCCTGCTCTGCTGGCCAAAACCGCCTCGACTCTGGATTGCATCAGCAACGGCCGCCTGATCCTGGGCCTGGGTTCGGGCTGGCAACGCACCGAATACGACGCGCACGGCTTTCCGTATCCGTCCACCACCGAGCGCCTGGATCAGCTCGAAGATGGAATCAACGTGCTGAAGGCGATGTGGACTCAGGCCGAGCCAGCCTATAAGGGACGCTACTTTACGGTTAAAAATGCCTACAACCTTCCCCGGCCCGAGCAAAAACCCTATCCGCCGCTGATGCTTGGCGGTTCGGGCCCGAGACTGCTCGAAATCGCCGCCAGGCACGCCGACATCGCGCTGCTGACTCCGCCCATCTACCACGACAAGGACTCGGTTCAGGATCCGACGGCGGCGGTCAAGTTCACCAAGACTGTGCTCAAGCGCCGGATTGGACAGCTGAACGATCTGGCCAGGGCCGCGGGGCGCGACCCGGATTCGATCGAACTGGCGTCGCTGGTTTTCGTCCGGATGGCGCGCGACAAAAGCGCCGCCGATGCCATGGTCCGCCAGAGTGTCGCGCAAATGGGTTTCCCCAACGAAGAGGCAGCGCGCAATTCACCCGCATCGTTGATGGGAACCGTGGACGAAGTAAAGCGCGAACTCAGATCGCGAATCGACAACTTCGGCCTAACCTACTTTACCGCCGCGCTGTTCGGGCAGGAGACTTATGAGATGTTCGTCAATGAGATCATGCCGACGTTTGGGTGAATCATGTCGAATCTCACGCGATAACCTAACGGGATAACCTAAAGTAGATGCCGGTTCCGTAGGGGGCGGTTCGTGAACCGCCCGTGGAAGGTCGAGAGAAGAAAATAAGACCATCTGATCCTGAAAACCCCCGTGGGCCTGGTCCACGAGGCCCGCAAGGGGCGGTTCGCGAACCGCCCCTACGAGCGCCGCCAGCGGCGCTCGTCCCGACCCGCGCAGATAATCAATTCGGCCTGCGAGACGCTGCTCCGGCGCACGCTTTGACCAGCGCCTGGGCGGCGGCTGCGTTCGAAGCCCAATGCGCGTGCACGTAAGACGCGATCGTATTGCCGATCTGGAAGCCCTCGTCGAGTTCTTCACCTCCATATCGGCGCACAATCCTGAAGGCGGGCTCGACTGCGGATGAAAGCGGTTCGAGGCGCGAATAGCGGAACTGATGGCCTCGAAAGCGCAACCCGCCGTCGCCCAGGATCGACGGACGGCGCGTGCTGACTTCGACGTAGCCCAGCGCCTGCAAGCGATCGCACATTACGGTGCGTGCCGGGACGACGCCGCACATCGCATAGTCCCGGCCTTCCAGCGTGCGCAGCTCCGAGCACAGGTACATCAGGCCCCCGCACTCGGCGTATATCACGCCGCCGTCGCCCGCGAACGCGGCTATCTCGCGTCTCATCGAGGCATTTGCCGCAAGCTCCACGGCGTGCGCTTCGGGATAACCGCCGCCGATGTAAATCCCATCGACGCGCGGCAGATGAGCGTCACGCAGCGGAGAGAACATAACGATTTCGGCGCCGGCTTCTTCAAGGCGCGCCAGGTTGTCCACGTAGTAGAAGTGAAAGGCCTCATCAAAGGCGACCCCGATGGTGCATTTGGTCCGCGCAATTCCGGATCTCGCCGGGGCCTGCACCGGTAGGGGTTTCGATTCGCGGGCCAGCGCCATGATCGCGTCGAGTTCGCACCACTCGCCCACCACGTCGCCCCACTTCGACAGCAGGGCTTCCGGAACCGAGCCCTCGTCCGCGGTCAGCAATCCCAGATGCCGTTCTGGGAAGCTCAGCGATGCATCATTCGGCATTCCACCCAGGATGGGCGGATGATCGGATGCTTCACGCAGGAGTTCGAGATGGCCCTTGCTGCCCACGCGATTGCATATCAGCCCGGCCAGGCGGACTTGCGGATCGAAGTCGGCAAACCCGCGTCCAACCGCGGCAATCGATCGCGCCATTCCGGAAGCGTCGACCACCAGCAGCACCGGCGCGCCGAGCCATTTCGCGATCTGCGCCGTCGAACCATCTTCGCCGCGTGCGGAGGCCCCGTCGAACAGACCCATCATGCCTTCAATGACCGCGATGTCGGCGCCGGCGGAGGCCCGCGCAAAAGTGCTGAGCACCGCGTCACGTCCCATCATCCAGCCGTCCAGGTTATGCGAGGCCTGGCCCGCCGCGCGCATATGGTAGGACGGGTCAAGATAATCGGGACCGCATTTGAAAACCGCAACCTTAAGTCCACGCGCACGCAGCGCGCGAATAAGTCCGACCGTAAAAGTAGTCTTTCCGGCGCCGCTTTCCGTGCCGGCTACGACCACCCGTGCAACGGTGACCTGGTCTGATTTTCGCTCCATCGATAATTCGCCCGACTTTACCCGACCAATACACTCCCACATCGCCGCACAATATCATTGCGGCACAAGCCGGCAGAGTCCATACCACAGCAGGCCGGGCCTCCGTGCGCGCCGGCTGGGAGTGGGGCAGGCCGCGCGCGAATCCAACCCGTGGCGCCCGTTGATCGCCGGATGACACGCGCTCCTAGATGCCTGCCTGGATCGCTCCGTGCCGTGGTCTTCAACCAGGTTGCGGCCTATTATGGAGATACAGTATGACGACGAAGCCAATATCGCGGTCATCCGGCGCCGAGCTTCAGAACTGGACACGGAACTACTCGGTTGAAGAGAAACTCGCCACTGGCGAAAGCATCCGGGTTCGCGCCGCCCGTCCCGACGATCGGGAAAGACTACTGGACCATCTTGAGCACCTGAGTCCCGCGTCTTTGCGTTCTCGATTCTTCGCGATCAAGGAGAATTTCAGCGAACAGCTCGCTCAGTTGGCTAGCGCGGATTTCGAAAATATGGTCGTGCTGTTGGCCACTGCGCCAAACGCAGGTGACGAGCAAGTAAAGGGATTTGCGGCGTACGCACTGCTCCAGCCTTTATCCTCTGTTGCGGAATTGGCCATCACCGTGGCTGACGCCGATCACGATCACGGGATCGGCACCTTGCTGCTCGAGCACCTGACCCGCATAGCACGCAGAGCCGGCATCGCGGCATTGGAAGCGAGCGTTCTCAGTCAGAACCGTACAGCGCTTGCGGTGTTGGCCCATCATGGCTTTCGCGCCGAGAGCTACGAAGACCCTAACGTGGTGCATTTCAAGCGGACCCTGGCCGATCCGCTCCCGTGACCTTCGGAGGTAGCGGCATTTGCCATGTGGGCTGCTTTCACCAGCGCAATTGAGTTGATTTTAACATCAATTCAGTATAGTCTAGTGATGTCCGGATCGGCACAGGTTCGAGTCCGAACTTGATCGAGCCCAACGTTGACGCTTTCGAGCGCCTCCGACCGCGTTCCGCTAGACCAACACAAACCTGACAACGGTCTTGGGAGAACAGCATGTACATTCCCATTTGCATTGGAACGGTTGTGATGATCGGGGTCGTCCTTTATCTGTTTGGCTTTGGCGTAAGCACTCGTACAGTGCCTGTTCGGCATGATTGATGGAGCCGGCAAGCGTCAGTTTCTCGACCGAATTTCAAGTACATTTAGTCGCCTGCCTTGGGACCAAATGAAAAAGCACCATTATGCTGCCGCGCTCGTCCTGATTGTTTGGTATCTAATACTGCCGCCGATCAAGCTCGAACCAAATCCCCATTTCAACTTCGGCGCGCCGCTATCTCAGTGGTTCATCGAGAGCAATTACGATTCGACCACAACCTGTGAACTCGGAAGAGCGGCGTTGATGGCACGAATGCAGGGAGCCCGATGCGTCGCCGCTGAAGATCCGCGCTTGACGAAATAGACCTCGTCCGGTATCTCGGACACGACATTTCACAGGTCGCGCTTCCTCGCCCGCCGCGGCGCTATCAGCGCCGGGACGGACGGCTCTTGAGCGATCACGCTTTTTTCAGGTCAGCTGGTCACTAACCAATCGTCGTGCATACTATGCATGCCGTGGTCTGGGGCGGCAGCCGGTGTTCCAGTGCAGGACTCTCCCATGGCGTAATAGTAGAACTCACTCGGCAAATAGCGGCCGCCGCAGTTGTGATGAATCATCAGTCCGAGCACTTCGTTCGCGTTGTGCCACTTATCAATCTGGTCCCGGCATTTCGCGCAAATCCAATGAGGCGCCACGAAGCGGTAGCTCTCGAAGGAGCTCAGCACCTGCTTGATCAGCGGTTTCGCATCTCTCGTACCGGCCTCAGTGCCGGCGTTTATTTCGACCGAATTTGTGGACTTATTCATGCGGATTCCTATTACACTTTGTTGCATCGCGCTGGAATGGAAGCCCGTCGCTGCTGCTTGCGCGGGCTTCCTTTAATTAAGGCGGCCTGGCCTCGAAGGTCTCGCAGGCTGCGGAACAACAACTTCCGCAGCCTGCCCTTCTCTCTTATCTCTCACAGGAAAAAAGATCATTATGCAGGTGCTGAAAGCGAAAATCGCCGCCGGCGCCCGAAAGCTGATTTTTTCGCACCCGACTAGACCTCTTTCTCGATACGCCAGAGCTTGCGGTTGAACGCTGCCGAGTCTGCAAGCATCCCCTTCGCAGCGTTTCTCTGCGCCTCGAAAATGGACCAAATCGGCGTATCCCTGGCCCAACTGGCGTAGCTTTGGTGGAGGTCCAACATCGCTTTGCCGAGCTTTTCGCCGCCATCGATGTAGAACGCAACCACTTTCTTCGCGCCGTCGCGCAATTCACTGCCATTTTCTGACATTTCCATCATTACTCTCCTTCTCTTGGTGTTTTCCATGACTTGCTAATAAGCAAATCAGCTATCCCGCTCTGCCAGCCACGCTCCCACTTCAGGCCAGAGCTTCCTGTGCGCCGACGCGCTGACCGTACTGCCAATGTGGCCGGCCGGGAACATCAGATTGCGTCCGCCCGAGCTGCCTGTCAGGTCGAGCAGCGGCAGACTCGCACCGGCCGGCACCACGTCGTCATAGGTCGCAATGATATTAAGCAATGGACAGGTGATTTTTTTGAGGTCGACCTTGCCATTGCCGATTCGGAATCCGGAGTTCATCAAGCGATTGGCGCGAAAAACCTGTTCGACCATTTCTCGAAAGAGCCCGCCCGCCAATGGCACATCGCTGTTCATCCAGCGCTCGAACCGCGCGAACATTTCCACGTAGCCCATACCGTGTTTGTTCTTGTGCAGATCCATGTACTTGCTGAGCGCGTGATGGACCGGGGCCATCGCAGTGAACCAGCCGTTGATTAGGGAGGCCGGGCAATTGCCGTGAAGCTCCAGGATGGAGTCGAGCACCTGGTCAGGCAGCCGCGCCGCCAGCGTATAGAGCGGGTTGCCTTCGACGGCGGCGTCGATCGGCGTTGCCAGCGTGACCAGGTTCTTGACCGCGTCGCGGTAAAGCGCCGTCCATATCACCGCCAGGAGTCCACCAAAGCAATAACCGACCAGGTTGACCTGCTGCACGCCGGCGTGCCGGGTTACGGCATTAACCGCGTCATAAAGCTCGCAGTTCACGTAATCGTCGAAGCCGCGCCAATTGTCCTTGCGGGCGGGCGGAACCCAGTCGGTCAGGTAGACTTCAAACCCCTGGCGGGTCAGGCTCTCGACCACGCTGCGCCCGGGGAGTAGATCGAGGATGAACGGGCGCTTGATGAGCGCGTATACCAATACCACCGGCGTCGCCTTGGGGATGCCCTCTCCCGGGTAGTAGCGCAATCGCATCAGGTCACCCTGATGGATCACATCATAGTCAGTGGCTCCGGCAGGATCTTCATGAACGGGGTAAGGGTCGCTAAGCCCGCGCACTGTCCCGTCGAAGGTGCGCAAAGCCCCTTCCATCCAATACCGCGACAGCTCATTTATTAATGGTGTCATCGTCCGACTGTATTCTCCCAACTCATGGGCTCCGCTTACCGCGAGGCGTACTCGTCATCGCCTTAACCTTCTGTGCCGTTTTGAACCCGTTGTGTCCTTCCTGCATATTGAGACGGGCGGTAAGCTGCCGAACTTCTTGACTAAGCCGCTGTAGCATCTCATCACGTCCATGGTCTTCGCTCCCGGCCCCGCTTCGCATCCCCATCATCGCACCAGGCGCCATGGTGTCCGCTATCGAGCGGCCAAGGCGCTGCCATTGCAGTAGCCAGTTAAGCGAGCCGGTCATCAAGTCGCAAAAACCTTTGGCCTTACAAAATCGATCCACGCTGACATTGGCGAGTGTGACCCAGGCGTGATACGCCTTCAACGTAATATTCTCGACGTCCTGGCTGCCGCCGTCGCCGCCCATCATCCATTTCTGAACCGCCAGGGGAAATTCCCAGGTCGAAGCTTCCAACAGCGCGATCCACGATTTTTCGTTGTGCTCCATCGTCGCTATATTCTTATCTCCTGTCTGCTGCGCAAATGATTAGCGTGTTGCTTTAACGCTTCATTGCCTGCACGTTCCAGTTGCGATTGATCGAGGACTCCCCATGGGACCTCTGATACCACCTTCAAGGCAGGCCAACGCGCAGTTGCCCCTTCAGACGGGGAACACTCTCTTCGGTACAACCGCGCCCTGAATCGGATTGGTACTTCAATACGTGGCGAGAGTGCGACTATGACACACGCGCCTCTGCATAGCAACCTGGATTTTTACACGGAAATCATGGCCAAAACCGAAAGCAGGGACATCAAGTGCGGGGGCCAGCGTTGTTACCGTTTACTGTTGCCGAAACAGTCACCTGAAGCAGTGGCATTCGTAGCGCCGGTGGATATCCCAGGAGTCCGACGCTGCCGTCGCCGATCGGACAGCGGGCGGTAGAGCGCAACAGATTCAGTCTCTGAGGACACGTACCGCGTAGTGCCAGAAAAGGAGCGACCGCACCGTCGCGGAAAAAACGGTGCGGTCACTCCCTGACTACGTTGAAAGGAGCGGTTCCCGGCTGGCAGCCATACGTGGGCTGCTGCTCAGGGGACTACTACTTTTTCTGCTGGTGCGGTTGCTGCGCGGCGTGCTGCTGTTGGCGCGGAGCCGCCTGGTGCTGCTGCTGCGGAGCTCTTTGCTGCTGCTGGCGCTGAGCCACCTGTTGATGCTGCTGCGGAGCTGTTTGTTGCTGCTGGCGCGAAGCCGCCTGGCGTTGCTGCTGCATGCCTCTCTGCTGCTGCTCGCGCATTGCCACCTGCTGCTGGCCCCTTTGCTGCTGCCGGCGTGAAGCCGCCTGGTGTTGCTGCTGCAGCTGGCTCCTCTGCTGCTGCTGGCTCCTCTGCTGCTGCTGGTTCCTCTGTTGCTGCTGGTTCCTCTGTTGCTGCAGCTGGTTGCGCTGCTGCTGCTGCTGGCGTAGAGCTCCCTGTTGCTGTTGGCGGGTGGCCGTTTGCTGAGCGCCGCGCCGTTCCTGGTTCTGCAATTGTTGCTGCCGCAGTCCATTCTGCTGTTGTTCGTGCAGAGCGATCTGCTGTCGACTTGCGGCTTGCTGTTGCTGATGAAGGGCCTGCTGCTGGCGAATCCCGACATTTCCCAGGTCCTCAGTCCGCATCACGGCCCGGTGATCCTGGAACTCAGTGTGAGCCGCCCAGTTCTGGTGCTGGCTGATCCAGTTGGGGTGGTTGGCGGAAACCCAGTTGGGGTTCTGGTTGTACCACCATTGGCCGTAATGCCAGTTGTTCTGTGAGTCGTAGGCGCCATCCTGACTGGCCCAATTAGGTTGCCACGAAATCCACTGCGGATGATTGGCGTAGAAGAAATCAGGATTGTTCTGATGCCACCAG
>DASZGF010000177.1:0-38660 GCA_035939115.1 Binataceae bacterium (SeqCode) | reverse complement strand
GCAGGATTGGTTCAGATTCCCGAAAAGGGTTCGACCCGGTTGGCAATACCGCATCGCGTTTCTAATTGTTGGAATCTGGTTCGTGGCATACCTCCTCAACGGTCCAGAGATTTTCGGTATTGGCGGCCTTGTGGGCTTTGGGGCTGTAGTTCTTCTTGGGATTGGGGGTTTTGCGCTTTGGTATTGTGATCCAAGAACGGGCAAGCGACGGGCCAAACGAATTAGGACAGTCCGCGGTTCAACTTAGGACACTCAGTCCCGAATTAGGACAGTGCCCGAGCGCGCCAGTCAGCGATAACTCCGCGCGGCTTCCAGCAGGCGGCCGTTGTCGGCGCGCGAGCGCACCCCGGCGCGATACAGTCCCGGTCCGGCCCCGGGTAGAGCGGCGAGATCACGCACCAAGAGGCCTTGTACGCACAGGTGCGCGGGGAATGGAAGCGAACCCGCCGGCGCCGAGAACATGAGAAAATTGGCGGTGGACCTAAAGACTTCGAAGCCGGCAATCGCGCCGAGGCCCGCTTCGAGATGCAGGCGCTCCGCTCCGAGCGCTTCGCGGCTTTGTTCGCGCCAGCTATCAGGCTGAGCAAGGCAGGCCATCCCAACGGCCGCCGCCGGTCCGCTCACTGACCAGGGTTCGAGTGCGCGCGCCAACTCCGCCACCAAGGCGCCGGAGGCGACCAGATAGCCCAGGCGCAGGCCGGGGATCGCATAGAGCTTGGTCATCGAACGCAGGACGATCACCCGATCATTTGCCGCCACCAGCGCCACGGCGGAGGCCGGGTCATCGGCGAATTCAATGAACGCCTCGTCGATTACGCACCAGCATCGGCGGGTGGCACATCGCTGTGCGATTGTCGACATCTGCGCGAGGTCAACGGTCGTACCGGTGGGACTGTTGGGCCGGCCCAGGAACAAGGCGTCGGCGCCCGCGGCCAGCGCCTCGTCGATCGCATCCATCTCGAGTTGGAACCGGCGCTCGCGACGCAGCAGGACAGGCGTTGGCGTCGCCGGCAGGGTCAGCAAGCTGTTGGCGATCTCGCTGAAGGTGGGTATCACGACGAAGGGCCGCTGGGGGCGGAGCACGCGCGCGATCAGGTAAATGAGTTGGGTGGACCCATTGCCGGCCAGCACGTTGCCGGGCGCAACGCGCAGCGATGCGGCCATGGCCGCCGTCAAGGTTGCGGCGTAGGGCTCGGGATACGAACCGATCGCCGCGGCCGCGCGATGGTAGGCGTCGAGCAGGGCGGGCGGCGGTCCGAAGGGATTGGTGCTGGCGCTGAAGTCAATCAGCGAATCCGAAGCGGCGCCGCCGCCGTGCGAGCGATCGAAAGCTATACTGCCCATAACGGCTTCAGTATCAGGCGCGCGGCGGCCATCAGGAAAAAGGCGATCAGCGAGCTGACCCACAACATTTTACGGGCCGTCGCAATGTCCGTCACGTCCACCTGGCGATGCGCCTCGCCGATTAGCGGGCGCGTTTCGATTTCGCCATCGTAGACCGCGGTTCCGCCAAGTTGGATTCCCAACGCTCCAGCCATCGCTGCTTCCGGGAAACCGGCGTTGGGACTCGGATGGCGCCGCGCGTCGGCACTGCAAACGTGCAGCGCGTCAAGCGGGCGCTGGCGCAGGACAGCAGCCGCCCCGATCAGGCATGCAGCACTGAGCCGGGATGGAATCAAATTGGCGAAATCGTCCATTCGCGCCGCCCATCGGCCGAAATAAAGGTAGCGCGAATCGGTGTGTCCGATCATCGAATCGAGCGTGTTGATTGCCTTGTAGGCCATCGCTGCCGCCGGACCGCCGAGGAAAAGATAGAACAATGGCGCGATGACGCCGTCGGAGGAATTTTCCGCCACCGATTCGACCGTGGCGCGGATGACGCCGTCGCGATCGAGGCTTTGCGGATCGCGTCCGACCAGCGCCGGCATCGCTGCGCGCGCCGCTGACAGATTTTCCTGCTCCAGAGCGCTTTGGACCGCAGCGGCGGCGGTATCCAGACCGCGCAGGGCAATGGTGGTCCAGGCCACGATAACGCCAAGCGCGGCTCCCAGGACCGGCGCCAGCAGCGAGCCTGCGGCAATCACGATCCAGACCGCACCGATGGCGCCGAGGACGACGGCGGTCGCAGCCAGCGCTCCGCGGCGCAGGTCGCGGTGGGAATCTCCAGTCCATAGCCGGCTTTCACTCAACGCGATCATCTGGCCGATAAGCCGCACCGGATGCGGCATCCAGGCGGGATCGCCTATCAGCATATCGAGCGCAACGGACAGTGCGATGAGCCCGGTGGGCAAATGCCAGACGCAGCTCACGACGCGCAGCGGCGCAGGGCCGTGGCGCAACTGCGCATCGCGGCCTTGCCGATAAGCTCACCGACTACGGTATGCTTGCCGCAGTAGGCATGGGCGCGTCCGCGCGCGGGCGACGCGATCACAATACAATCGGTGCCGGTCCCGGTCGCCGGCCGGCGCGTGCGCGTGCTCGAAATCCCCGCGTCGTGCACCGCCGCCACCCGTGCCTCGGTCGCCATCGCCAGCGCCTCCGCCATCGCGCAGCGCGACAGCGGCTGGTTTACCACCAACGCGATATTGATCGTGCCGGGCCGCATTTTCCCTGTAGCGGCCGGATCGCCGATGCGCAATGCGTTGGAGCATCCCGCCGTGCACCAGGCGCCGACCATCAGATCGCCGCGCCGGGCGGTGGCGTAACCTGCCTTGCGGATATCCGCCCCGGTCATCATCGCGACTGCCGCGCCAGGCGCAAGGCCAAGCCGCCGCACCAGCGCCCGGAGGTAGGGACGCGGACTTTCACTGGCCGCGCGATCGTCCGGCGCAATCTGATGGTTGACAATCGCGCGGGCGCGGTGCGGACCGCCATTGAACGGAGCCCAACTGAGCACCTGATGAATCTCCGGCAGCTGGATGATCAGGCTGCGCTGCTCGATCCACCATCGCCACGGCGCGAGTGCTTTCGCTGTCCTGTCTGCGGCTTTCAGTTGCGGAAGTGATTGATACTGCGTATGACTTCTCCCTCACCCTCTCCTATGATTCCTATGATAAGGAGAGGGGACAGAATTGCTGCCCTTTTTTCCTTTCATCAAAGCTCCATGTCTTATCCCTGCCGCCCCGAAATTTACAAACTCAAGTTGGTTAGCGATCTATTCCTGGTTATGCGCGAACGTGGCCAGAGCGTACGATCGAGGGTATTGTGCTGCCCATAACCATTTACTCGGATGGGAGTATGGACTCGGACGGTGCGCGGTTCGTAGACAGCGCCGAGCTTTACGACGCGATATATCATTTTAAGGATTACGCTCGGGAGTGTGCGCGCCTGAGGAATCTTATCGACGGCGAAGTTTCAGGCGCCGGCACGGTCCTCGACGTGGCCTGCGGAACCGGCGGGCACGCGCGATTCCTGAAGAATCACTACCAGGTTGATGGCGTTGACATCAACGAACGCTACCTCCAAGCGGCCCAAGCGCGGAATCCGACCGGCACATATACGCGCGCTGATATGATCGACTTCAACCTCGGCAAGACCTACGACGCGGTGATCTGTCTGTTCAGCGCGATCGGCAACGTGGGGACGGTCGACCGACTTGAACGCGCGGTGGCGTGCATGGCGCGGCATGTCAGGCTCGGCGGCGTCCTGATCGTGGAGCCGTGGTTCACGCCGGATAAATGGAGTCCCGGCGGAGTTTTCATTTACGCGGGCGAAATCGGTGTCGAGAAGGTCTGCCGGATGAGCCTTAGCGGCCGGGAGGGAAATCTCTCCATTCTCCAGTTTCACTATCTAAGAGGTACGCCGACGGCTATCGAACATTACAGCGAGCGCCTCGAGCTGGCTTTGTTCACCCGCGAAAATATGACACGGGCATTCGAGTTCGCCGGGATGCAAGTGCGATATGACCCGGAAGGATAAATGGGCCGTGGCCTTTATATCGCAAGAGCGCGCCAGTGATTGCGCGCGTATTAGCTCAGACGATCACAACGCCGATGAACAGATGAATCATCAGCGCCACCATCGCAATTGCGCCGGCCATGAAGGCGGCTGTCCGCCAGGGCTGGATTGAATTGATATAGCAGATGGTGTGAATGATCCGGGCCGCCATGAACACGAGGCAGTAGATCACGAAGGCGGTAACGGAAAGGCCGGCGGCCACGTAAATCCAGGCCAGGATCAGGAACATCGGGATGTTCTCGAGGTCGTTGCGCCAGGCTCGGTTGGCGCGCTGGACCATCTCGGGTTCCTCCGTCACGGCTTTGCCGCCGAAGCTCGCCGCATCCTCGGGGTTGAGGAAAGCCCCGGCGCCGGTGCGGGCGCGCCCCTGCACAATGGCGATCGCCGACATTTTAATTGCGAGCACGATCGCGGTTATCGCGTACATTCGCAGCAGCGGCATCGAGTGTTACCTCCCCTAGGACAATGGTTTTCGATTCATCCCAACTTCTAATTCAGCACGCCGTCGGCGCGCAGTTGCGCGATTTGTTCCGCGGAGAAGCCCAATAGCTTGCTCAATATCGAGTCGGTATCGGCGCCCAGCACCGGAGCCGCGGCGCGCACCCGGCATGGAGTACCCGACATGGTCCATGGAATGCCGGCGTGGGTGCGCTGGCCGATTTCCGGATGGTCGCGTTCGAGCAGAAATCCGCGCGCCCGCATGTGCGAATCGGTAGCCACGTCGCGGTTGTTAAGGGTGGGAAACGCCGCCACTCCGGCGCGTTGCAAAGTCTCGGTGATCGCCCATCGCTCGCGCGTACGCGTCCAGGCGCTGATGATCTCGTCGAGCGCAGCCTCGTTGCGTTTGCGCAGTTCGGCGGTGCGAAACCGCGGGTCCTCGGCCAGTCCCGGCTGACCGATCGCTTCGCACAGCCGGCGCCATTGCGGCTCGTTGGGCACCGCGATCGTGACCCACTGCTCCGCGTCGCCCAGGGCCTTGTAGGCTTCATGCGGCGCGATCCAGTTGTCGTGATTGCCCATCCGTTCGGGTTGGCGCCCGGTCATCTCATATTCGATGACGGACTCGGCCAGCATCATCTCCAGCGTCTCCCACATCGACAAGTCGATGTACTGCCCCTGACCGGTGCGGTCGCGACGCAAAAGGGCGGAGATTATCGCAAATGCGCCGAACACGCCCGCGACCGGATCGGCATAAGAGACGCCTATCTGGCGTGGAACGTCGTTAGGATAGCCGGTGGTCCAGAACATCCCGGCCCGCGCCGCGGTCTGCTGTCCCAGGCTGACGTAGTCGCGATAGGGTCCGAACTGCCCGTAGCCTGAAATCGACAGCATCACCAGGTCGGGTTTGAACTTGCGCAGGGTGTCGTAGCCCATGCCCATCCGGGCGATGACGCCGGGGGCGAAGTTTTCCACCACCACGTCGCACTTGCGCACCAGGTCGCAAACCAGCTGCACCGCGCGCGGATGGCGAAGGTCAAGTTGCAGGCTGCGCTTGCCCTGATTCCATTGGTTGAAGCTGCCGGCGCGATTGATACCCGCCTGCCCGTCGGCGTAGGGCGGGATGATACGGTTGATGCAGGGCCGCTTGGCGGTTTCAATGCGCATCACCTCCGCGCCGAGATGAGTGAGTTGCAGAGTGCAATAAGGACCCGCCCACACGTGGGTAAAGTCGAGCACACGCACTCCGGCCAGCGGCGGTGCAAGCGCGGCCAGGTCTTTAGTGCCGGCTGCGTCCTGCGCTGCGGGTTTGGCGGGAGCGATTACCGCGTTAGCAAATACGGCGCGATTGTGCTCGCCCAGGCGCGGAGCGCGAGCCGGTTCGGGCGCGCTCAAGGTGCTGAACTTAAAGGGTATTCCGGGCGCGAGCACGCCTGGGTCATCGTCGGCGCCGGTTGGAAAACGGACAAAGATTCCACGCTCGCGCAGATGGGGGTCTTTAAGCACGTCCTCCATCTTGTTAAGCGGCGAGATGGGGATACGCTGGTCTTGCACCTTGCGGCACACCTCCGCGACGGTCAAGTCGTGCCACAGGTCGCTCATCAGCGCACGCAGGGCGTCGGCGTTGATGCCGCGCTTGACCCGCGTTGAAAAAGGTTCGGAGTGGGCCCATTCCGGATCTTCCATCACCAATACCAGCCGCTGCCATTGTGGTTCGTCCAGCACCGTAATGAGCGCGCTGCCATCGGAACATTCGATCGTATTGGAATAAGCGGTGTTGATGCGTGAAGTGATATTTCCGCTGTAGGTGTAATAGAGCATGCTCAACTCGAGCATCGCGGCGAGGCATTCCTGCATCGAAATGTCGGCGGCTTGCCCGCTTCCGCCTTTGGTACGGTTCCAGTAAGCGGCCGCCGTCACCATCGCGGCGTGGAGACCGCCCATCAACTCGGCCTGGTTGCTGAAAATCTTGACCGGCGGCAAATCGGGAAACGGCGAGCCCAGCGGGCTTAGTGACGCCATACCGCTGGAGTGAAACGCATTGAGTTCGTAGCCGCGCCATGCGCCGCGCGGACCACGGTCGCCAAAGGGGGATATGGTGGTAACCACCAGCTGAGGATGGGCCGCGCACAAAGCCGCGCTATCCAGGCCGAATTCGGCCCGGTCCGGCAGCAGTACGTTGTGGAGCAGGATGTCGGCGCGGTCCAACAAGCGATGGAACCGTTCCTGATCCTGGGAGTTGGTCAAATCCAGCGTCACGCCCAGCTTGCCGGCGTTGAGGTAAATGAACATGCCGCTGCGCTCTGGATCGGGAGTGTCGCCCCGATACGGTCCCCGAAAACGCGTGACGTCACCCTGCGGCGGCTCCACTTTGATTACTTCCGCCCCCATCAAGGCGAAAAGCTTGGCCGCAAAAGCTGCCGCCACGCCCTGACCACACTCGACCACGTTGATCCCGGTGAGCATCCTGGCCTCCAAATCCAAAACCTTCCTGGCGTCGTTCACAGCACAAAAGGGTTCGCCCGGTCCGCCAGCTTTAGTGAAATGACTGATTCCGCGGCAAACTAGCAAGCGCCCGGCGATGTTGCCAGCCGCCGGAACGGGATGATGGCCGGGTACTGCGGCGTCAAGGGCGGTACGCGTCACGTTTTCAGCGATTGCTTTTGTTCATCTGACTGGCTTAAAGAAAATTCATGATGCTTCCCAGGAGGAACTAAGATGGCCGAAAAAACCACCATGCCGGATCTCGAACCGATGGACACTAGTGATGTTGATCGTTGGATCGGCGTACCAGTGGGCGGCCCCGTATTGAAGGATCCGATTACGGCCAACGATATCCGCCGCTGGGCCCAGGCGATGCAGAACCCGAATCGGTTGTTTTACGACGATGAATTCGCGGCCAAGAGCGTCTACGGAACGATGGTGGCGCCGCAGTCCTTTTCCGTGGCCTGCGCGGATGGACACGGGGCCCAACCCGCTATTCAGGGCACAGTTCCCGGTTCCCACATGCTGTTCGGCGGCGATGAGTGGTGGTTTGAGGGGCCGCGTATCTACCCCGGCGACAAGTTCACCGTCGAGCGGGCGCTGTTTGATTACCGCGTGACGCACACCAAGTTCGCCGGACCGACCATGTTCTCGCGCGGTGACACCACCTACAAGAATCAGCGCGGTCAGGTGGTCGCCAAGCAGCGATCGACCTCGATCCGCTACCTGGCCTCCAACGCCCGCCTACTGCGTTCATTTGCCGACCAGGAGCAGGAGCCGGAATGGTCGCCGGAGGAACTGGAAAAGGTCGAACGCGAGAAGTTCGCCTATTACAGGACCTTCCAGAAACACGTGCACAAGACTTTCAAGGATATCGCCGACGGCGAGGATCTGCCGCTGCGCCCGATCGGTCCCCATACCGTCCAGAGCTTCACCACCGAGTACCGCGCCAACCCCTCCAACGTCTGGGGCTCCGCCTACAACGACCCGCTGCCCTCATCGACCCTGGAGGCGGGCTGGCTGCCCGAAATGTCGCGCGATGCGGAAAAGGCCGAGCTCGATCCGACCTACGGCGACGGGCTCTATTTTGGCCCCTCGCGCGGACATGTGTTCACCCCTTACGCGCGCCTGATCGGGATGCCGCGCAGCTACGGTTACGGCCGCACGATGGGTGCGTGGGTGTTGGACTACCTGAATAATTGGGCGGGCGAACTTGGGTTTGTCCTCCACAGCAACTCGCGCTACATCGGACCAGCGCTGACCGGCGACGTAACCTACCTGACCGGCAAGGTGATCAAGAAAGAGGCGGACGAGGCCAGCGGCAACGGCATCGTCACGGTCGACGTCGAGATGAAGAATCAGGAGGGCCGGCTGATGGCCAAGGGGCCCGCGGAGGTGCAGTTCCCGCTGAAGTAAGTGGAGCGACGGGGCAGCAGGCACCCTCTCCCTAACCCTCTCCCACGGAAAAGTGGGAGAGGGGACAAGAAGGAGCCTCTCTTACATTTGACCATGGGTGGAAACTTCATTTTCTACATTTTCCGCGGTAAATTCTCTCCCCTGAAAACAGGGGGAGAGAATCACAGGAGAAAAATGTAGAAATCAGGGCGCGCGATGGTCCAGGTCCATCCTGCGCTCAATGCTTTTTCTAATCCCCTGTCCTTATCTTGAGAGAGGGTTAGGGAGAGGCTCCCGCCTCGCGAGAACTCATGCGGTGCAGTTGTAAACCCGCATCACGTTCTCGCCCAGCACTTTGCGGCGCGCCGAGGGCGGCAGCTTGTTGGCCAGCTCCTCGACTTCTTCCATGTAGTTGCCGGTATGGTCGGGATGGGGGAAATCGGACGCCCAGAAGAATTTATCCTCCCCGCACAGTTCGACCATCGCCGGCAGCGAACGCTCGTCGGGGTCGGCGGAGATCCAGACGTTGCGGCTAAAGTAGAAGCTCGGCTTCTCCCTGGACGCAACCGTGCGCCCGGCGATGCTCGCGTAGGCCGAATCCATGCGGTCGAGCCAATAGCAAATCCATCCTGCGCCCGATTCAAGCACGACCAGCTTGAAGCGGGGAAATCGGTCGAAGGTGCCGTATTGGATGAAGCTGGTCAGCGCATGGCGGATAGCGTCGGGGGCGGTGACATTCAAGAAAAAAGTGTGCGCGCGAATGTACTGACGATCGTAGCGGCCGGGCAGCGCCCAGGTCGGTTCGATTGACGGATGCAGCCCGATCGGAACATCGAGTTCCTGCGCCTTGGCAAACAGCACGTCATGGTCGGGATGGGCATGGGGCTTGCGCGTCATTGTAAACTGGACCACCCATCCGCCCTTGCATCCCGCTTTTACGGCCCGTTCCAGCTCGGCCGCCGCGGCGGCGGGATCGCCCAGCGATAGGTGCGCGACCGGGACCAGACGTCCGCCGCTGTCCGAGCACCAATCCACGATCCAGCGGTTGTAGGCGCGGCACATCGCCTGCGCATAATCGACATCGTCGCACTCGGTTTCCCAATTGAGCCCGATGGTCGGATAGATGACGGCGGCATGCAGTCCTTCGAGGTCGAGGCGCTGGACGCGCTCGCGGGCGTCCATCGCACCCAGGGGAAAATCCTCTCCATAAGGGCGCATACTCTGCAAATCGCCTTTTTCGCGCGTCACCCGGCCCATCACGGACTCGCTGAAGACTCCGCGCCGGGCGATTTTCGAGGGCCGCCCCTGAATTTCCAGGTAGTCGCCCTCATTGGGATCGCGGTTCATGCGCACGGCGATTTTCTTATACTTGGCTTCGGCGTATTTCTCCCATAGATCCCCGGCTTCATAGATGTGGCCGTCGGCGTCCACGGCGCCGGGGTATTTCAGTTGGTGGAAACTTTCTTCCATTCGGGCCATAACGATTCCTCAACCTGCTTTCGAGGTGTAAAGCGGTTTTATCATTGAGTTATTTCAGCCATCGGATTAGGTCAAGGCGGGCCGCCGTCCGGGAGCGGATGCCGACGCCCGTTCCCGCTTCACGGCCCAACTCTGTTAACCTGAGCCGAAATGGCGCCAAGCCCGCGCCGCCGGGCGCGAGGAAAGAGAGGTTCGTATGGCAGAGATGGGAATTTTCGAGGTGATGTATTCGACGCGCGCGCTGCGCCGCTTCAAGCCCGATCCGATTCCGGATGAGGTCATCGCCAAAGTCGTGGAGGCCGGTACCCGGGCGGCGTCGGGATCCAACGACCAGAACTGGCTGTTCATGGTGGTGACGGATCCGGCGCAGCGCAAACGCGTCGCCGATGTGTATCTCAAAGCGGCGGATCGCGCGCGCATGCCCGATTACATCAAAGCCAAGTTCAGCGGCGGCGACCGTCAGGGCCGGCTCATCGCCAATTCCGTGCTGCATCTGCTCGAGCACATTCACGAAGCGCCGGTGCTCCTTGTCCCGTGCCTTAAGACTGGCAATCCGGCCGCGCAGGACCCCAAGTTCCGGGAGCGAATGGGGCGGTTGGAAGGCGCCAGCATCTATCCGGCGATCCAGAACATCATGCTCGCCTGCCGCGCGCTGGGCCTGGGCACAGTGCTCACCACGCTGCACGCGCTTTATGAAGATGAGATGAGAGCAGTGCTCGGTTTGCCGGTCGAGTACCAGACCTTCGCGCTGCTGCCGATCGGTTATCCGACCGACAAGTTTGGCCCGGTCACGCGCAAGCCGGTCACGGAGGTCGCCTACCGCGACCGCTTCGGAAATCCCTGGCCGGGTAAGTGAGATGGCGGATAACCCGCCTCGCCAGTCACAGCCCTCACTGTGACTGGCGTCTGTAGCATTCCTTGGCTGCGTGGGACAGGTTTTCCAACCTGTCGTGTCTGATCTTTCCTCCGAAATCACTGGGCTGAAAAAGACCGGCTGGAAAGCCGGTCCTACGCAGCCATTTCACAAGGTAATCACTACGACGGGCAGGGTACCCTCCCTCTACTATTTTTTATCCCACCCACGAACCCAAGGCCTTACCAGTCGGGGCCCTTGCCCGGGGCGTAGCGCATTCCGCTGTGCGCGCTGAGACCGCCGTCGGCTACGATGGTGGTGCCGGTCACGAAGGAAGATTCGTCGGAGGCCAGGAACAGGCCGACGTTGGCGATCTCCTGCGGCGTCGCCATCCGTCCCATCGGGACACCTTCGGACAGGTACTTGGCGTCGCTGAAGCCTTTTTCGATGCCCAGCTGCATGCCGGCGGTCAGCGTCGGTCCGGGGCAGATCGCATTGCAACGGATACCCTTGCGCGCGTACTCGATCGCGGTCACGCGGGTCAGATTGATCACTCCCGCCTTGGCCACATTGTAGGCGCACTGGAGATAGTCGCCGGACAGCCCTGAGGTCGAGGCGGTATTGATGATCGAGCCGCGGCCCTGCGGCAGCATCGCCTGGTTGATCGCGACCTTGATTCCGTACCAGTAGGCCGTGAGGCTTACGTTCAGGGTTCGCTCCCATCCGGGCAGGTCGATGTCCGCGGTGCGGGTGGAAAAGACGCTGAACATCGCGTTGTTGTGCAGCACATCAAGGCGTCCGAATTTGTCCAGCGCGAAGCGCACCATCGCTTCCAGTTCGTCGGGCTTGGCCACGTTGGCGCGAAACACTTCCGCGGTGCCGCCGCTGCTCCGGATTTCGCCGGCTACGCGTTGCGCGCCTTCGATATCGCGATCGACGATTACCAGCTTGCCGCCCTCACGGGCGTAGGTTTTAGCGCAGGCTTCGCCGATACCGGAGGCGCTGCCGGTTACCAGACAGACTTTTTCCGCTAGTCTCATGGGGTTCTCTCTTTTGGGAGGAAAATTAAATGCGAGTTGGTGTCGTTGAAATGTATCAGGCACCCTCACCCTGGCCCTCTCCCACGACTGAATGTGGGAGAGGGAATCAGAAGTAATGAATGTGAGAGAGGAGACAGAGTGCTAGCTCAACTTGTCCGCTGGCTCGACCCAGCGTTTGGCCAGATGTTCCAACTTGCCGATATTGTCTTCCTGTTTGGTGGTGTAGTTGAGAAAGATCACCAGCTCATGAACTCCGGCGTCGCGGTACTTGGGCAGGTTGGCGGGGCTGAAATGGGCGGCGCCGGGCGACATCATGACGCGCAGGTTATCGGGATTGCGCGCGTTGCTTTTCATTAGTTCGCGCAGCTTGGCGAGCTTCTCGCCGGTTTCCAGCGGCCCCAGGTTGGAACCGAACCATCCGGTGCCGTATTTGGCCACGCGCCGTAGCGCCGGCATACTTTCGCCGCCGAAGTAGATTGGCATCTTGTCTTTGGCGACCGGCTTGGGATTCATGCGCGCCCCGTTGAATCGAACGAACTCGCCCGAGTAGGTGGCCCGATCGTCGGTCCATAGCTTGAGCATCGCTTCCAGGTACTCGCACGTGCGCTGCGCGCGTTTCTCAAAGGGCACGCCCAGGGCGCGGAATTCCTCCTCCGACCATCCGATTCCGATCCCCAGCGCGAACCTGCCGGCGGAGAGGTAATCCAGACTGGCAACCTGTTTGGCCAGCACGACCGGGTTGTGCTCGGGGACCAGGCAGATGCCGGTGGCCAGCTTAATCGTGCGGGTATGCGCTGCCGCGTAGGTCAGCGCCACGATCGGGTCGAGAAAGTCGGCGTCGCGCGCCAGCGGCATGTCGCCGTCCGCGGTGTATGGGTACTTCGACTGGTAGCGGTCGAACACCACCACGTGCTCCCCGGCCCATAATGTTTCGAAGCCGAGGCGTTCCGCGTGCTGCGCTATTGTCGCCATCGAGTCAGGCCGCGCTCCGGCCGCTATCCCGGTGAAGATTCCGATTTTCATTACGTCATCGCTCCGATCATTGATGTGTGCGGCTGGCTGCTCGAAGTGTATCAGGCACCCTCACCCTCTCCCACGACTGAATGTGGGAGAGGGGACAAACTAGTTCAGGTCGATTCCGTATAGGCGTTCGACGTTGCTGTACACGATCTTCTTGACCACTGGCTCGGGAATCGACGCGAAGTTCTGTTCGATCACCTTGCGGGAATCCGGCCAGGTTGAGTCGGTATGCGGATAGTCGGACGCCCACATGAAGTTGTCCTCGCCGAAAAACTTGTATAGCGCCACGCCCGGCGGATCGTCCTGGAAGGTGGCCCACAGCTGGCGCTTGGCGTATTCGCTGGGCTTAAGCGGCGGCTGACGGGACAGAAAGGCGGTGTCGTAGTTGCGGTCAAGCCGGTGGAGGAAGTACGCGATCCACCCGATATCGTTTTCGGTGGACACTATGCGCAGCTTGGGAAACTGCTCCAGCACTCCGCCGTCCAGCAACACCGCGAGTGAGCATTGGGTCTCATTGACGTAGTTGATACGCATCGTCATGACCTGGGCGCGGTTGTAGGTCTTGCCGGGCACCTGTTTTTTCGAGGTCGTGATAATGTGCAGCGAGATCGGCATCCCCAGGTCCGACGCAGCGGCCCAAAACGGATGATACACCGGGTCGTCGTAGGTCAGTGCAGGATCGTTGGAAATCATCGCTCCGCGCAGGCCCAGCTTGGCGCAGCGCTCCATTTCCCTGACCCCGGCGGCTACATCGGAGAGCGAGATCAGGGCGATGCCGTAGAGCCGCTTGGGGCTGGCCGAGCAGTATTCCGCAGCCAGTCGTTGAAGGCGCGAAAGGAGGCCATCTGGAGTTCGGGATCCTGGATTCCGTACAGCGGCATCCCATTGCTGGTGTACAGCACCTCGGCCAGGACTCCGTCAACGTCCTGGTCCTTAATCCGCTCGACCGGGTCCCATCCGCCCGGACGGCCGGCCTCGTAACCCTGGTCGTAGAGGGCGCGCAGCTCAGCGCCTTTTTTGCCGGCGGCATACAGGCCGCGACCGGGAACTCAGTGCAATCAGGCGCCGAGATTACCCATCGGCCGCTTTCGTTCTTCTTTATCCTGGGCGCGCGGTCCCGATACTTCAGGTCCATGCGCGTTTCCCACAGATCGATCGGTTCCACGACATGGGAATCGGCTGAAATCACGCGCAAATTCTTCTCCATCGATCGGCCCTCCCTGTGATTGAGCTGCGGCGTTCCACCAGTTACCGGACCTGGTTCTGTCAGTTTGCTTAGCAAGCCCCGGGGCGCGCGCCAAGCCCGCCCGTGAGACTCGCAATCAATCTGTGGTACAAACGGTCGGGATTGTAAGGAACAAGGAGGACCAGTGACATGCCGCTTAAGCTTCAGGACTACGCCAACAAGTACAAGACCATCAAATTCGAGCGCCGCGACGGGATTCTTCAGATGACGCTCCACAGCCAGGGCAAGGAACTCAAATGGGGCGGGATACCGCACGCGGAATGCTGCGACGCGTTTGCCGATGTCGCGCGCGACCCCGACAACCACGCCATCATCCTGACCGGGACCGGCGAGGCGTTTTGCGACGACGCCCGCTGGCCCAAGGACGGCGGCAAGCCCGCGACCATCCCCACCTCGGCATGGGGCCCGCTGCTGTCGGAGGCCAAGCATCTGCTGTTCAATCATCTGGATATCGAGGCGCCGATGATTGCCGCGGTTAACGGTCCCGCGCTGATTCACGCTGAACTGGCACTGCTGTGCGACGTGGTGCTGGCGGCGGATCAGGCGGAGTTCCAGGACATGCCGCATTACGCCGGCGGCCTGGTGCCGGGTGACGGCGTGCATATCGTGTTCCCCCTGCTGATGGGTCACAATCGCGGCCGCTATTTTCTGTTGACCGGACAGAAGCTCTCCGCTCAGGAAGCGAGGGAAATGGGTCTGGTCAACGAAGTGTTGCCGCGCGAAAAGCTATTGCCGCGCGCCTGGGAGTTGGCGCGCAAAATTCTCGAAGCGCCGCCGCTCACCGTGCGGCTGTCGCGCCTGGCGCTGACGCGGGAACTCAAGCGCCTGATGCACGACCATCTCGAATATGGTCTCCTGCTCGAAGGTTTGGGCGCGGCCCAGCATTGGCCCACGGTGCGGCCCAAGGTGTAGCACTGTTTCAACCTGGTCAGTAGGGCGGGCGTTCCTGCCCGCCATCGGCGGAGACAGACAGTTGTGTGGCGCCAATGGCAGAGCGGGCGGGCAGGGACGCCCGCCCTACTGACCTTCGCCGGGACAGAAACGGCGTGCACCTTCACGTCGCGCGCAGCGGCTTGCACTCTTTGCGAGTTCGTAAGATGGTTTCGCTGGATAGCAGTGATCCAAGGAGGCGCCGATGAAGTTCGCCCTGATGTATGAGATCGAAATGCCCAAGCCGTGGTACGAGGGCAATGAATACGACAAGTACTGGCAGGTGATGGCCCAGATTCAGTACGCCGACGAGATGGGTTTCGATTCGGTGTGGGCGGTCGAGCATCATGGTCTGGAGGAACTCTCCCATTGCTCCGCGCCTGAGATCCTCTTCGCGGCCGCCAGCCAGCGCACCAAACGGATTCGTTTCGGGCACGGCGCGGTGCTGCTGCCGCAGCCCTACAACCATCCAGTGCGCGTCGCGGAGCGTATCGGGGCGCTGGACATCCTGAGCAACGGCCGGCTCGACGTCGGCTTTGCGCGCTCGACCACGCTGTGCGAAATGGGCGGCTTCGGCGTGGATCCCAACGACACCCGCCCGATGATGAACGAGGCGCTGGAGGTCATCCCGCAGCTCATGACCACCGATCGCTTTCCCGGCTACCAGGGCAAGTACTTCACCATCGGCCCCAACCGCAACGTCATTCCCAAGCCGATTCAAAAGCCGCATCCGCCGCTGTGGATGGCCTGTTCGTCGCCGCAAAGTTTCGACATCGCGGCCAACGCCGGACTGGGGGTGTTGTCATTCAACGTAATCCAGGCCCAGACGCTGCAGGAGCGGGTGCGCAATTACCGCAAGGCGATCGAAAATCCCGCCAACCCGGTGGGCGCCACGATCAACAATCAGATCGCGACCTTCATGATGACCCTGTGCGGAGAGGACAACGACCAGTCGATCGAAATGGCGGGCGAGGGGATGCATTGGTACATGTCGCTGCTGCGCGGACAGACGCCTTACTGGCAGAATATCTTTGAGAAAGGACGCGAGGACCTCTTCGCCCAGATCGAGAGCTATAAATACATGTCGCGGCGCGCCCCCGAGGCGTTGCAGTTCGGCGCCGACCTGACCGAGGAGAAGGCCCGCGACCAGATGCGTCCGCGCAACCTGGTCGACAAGGGGCTGTTGTGCGCGGGCAATCCCGACACCTGTATCCGCGTGCTGGAGCGCTTCGACAAGCTCGGCATCGACCTGATCCTGTGCTTCATGGAGATGGGCCGCGTGTCGCATCAACGCACGATGGATTCCATCCGGCTGTTCGGCAAATACGTCATCCCGCATTTCAAGGCCAACGGTCAGGCCGCTTCCGCCAACGGGCAGTGCTGAATGGCGGCCGCGGGCAAAGATCCTTCGGCCGGATCCGCGACGCCCCGGCTGCTGGACGGAGTGCGGGTCCTGGAGCTGGGGCAGTTCATCGCCGCCCCGCTGCTGACGCGGATGATGGCCGACGTCGGCGCCGAGGTCATCAAGCTTGAGATGGCGCCCGGCGGCGATACGATGCGCGGGTTTCCCCCGTTTTTTGGCGGCCAGGCGGCTGGATTCGTGCAGCAAAACCGCGGCAAGCGCAGCGTCTGCATCGATCTCGGCAATCCCAGGGGGATCGAGATTGCGTATGAACTCGTTCGGCACGCCGATGTGCTGGTGGAGAATTTCAGTCCGGGAGTGCTGGAGCGCCGCGGTCTGGGCTACGCGAAGCTGGCCGAGATTAATCCGCGGCTCATCATGTGCTCGATCTCCGGTTACGGCCAGACCGGACCTTATGCCAACTGGCCGGGCACCGACCCGGTCGCGCAGGCGATGAGCGGCCTGATGCACATAACCGGTGATCCCGACGGCGCCCCGGTCTATATCGGCACCGCGATCACCGATGAGAACGCCTCGGTACATGGGCTGGCAGCGATCGCGATGGCGCTGTTTTATCGCGAGCGCACCGGCCGCGGACAATGCATCGACCTTTCGCTGGTCGAGTGCATGTTCCATCTGCAGGACATCATCGCCAATTACGTCTTCAGCAGAGGCGCGGTGGTTCCAAACCGCTTCGGCCAGCATCATAGCGGGCTAGCTCCCCGCGGCGTTTTCCAGGCGCGCGGCCGGTATGTCGTGATCGCAGTCCAACCCCGGCAGTGGGAACGGTTCGTTGAGGCAACGAAAATTGCCGTGCTGTCGAGCGACGCGCGGTTTCAGACTGCGGCGGCACGCGTTGAGCATCGCTTTGCCCTGGCCGAGATCATCGAGGGATGGCTGAGGTCTTTTCCCAACGCTGACGTTCCGCTTTCGATCCTCAGGGACAACGCAATCATGTGCGCGCCGGTGCTCGATATCGGCGAAGCGATGCATGATCCGCACATGCAGTCGCGCGGCGCCATGCAGGAAATCGATCAGCCTGGATTCGGTCCCGTTCCGCTGCCAAAGAGCCCTTTTCATTTCTCGCAAGCGGTGGTGGAGATTCCAGGGCCGTCGCCGCGGCTGGGCGAGCATAACGCCGAGGTCCTGCACAGGGTGGCGGGCTATTCGCGCCAAGCGGTGGAAGAGCTGACCCGCGAAGGCGTGCTGGTCGAGACGCCGGCGAATAAAACACCGGCATAACGGCGCACGACGCAGCAGCTGTTGGGATCGACGATACAAAGCCGATGGAGATGCCATGAAACTGGGCAACAAGGTTGCGGTAATTACAGGCGCCGGTTCTGGAATGGGCAAAGCGGCCGCGTTGCTGTTTGCCGCCGAGGGCGCCGCAGTGGCGGCGGTCGATCTCGACGCCGCGACGGCCGAGCAAACGGCGAGCGAGATCGTCGCCAGTGGCGGCAAGGCGATCGGGATTGGCGCCGACGTGTCGAAGAGCGCCGAAGTCCAGCGCATGTTCGATCAGGCGGTGGGCAGGTTTGGCCGCCTTGATATCGTGTACAACAACGCCGGCACTATCGAAAAGAACGAGATGCTGCACGAAATCGGCGACGATGAATTCGACCGGGTGCTCGATGTCAATCTGCGCGGCGTCTTTTTGGGTATCAAGTATGCTGTTCCGCATCTGATCAAGTCAGGCGGCGGAGCGATTATCAATACCGCATCGGTTGCCGGGCTCAAGGCCTTTACCGGCAAGCCGGCCTACACCGCGTCGAAGGCGGCGGTGATCGCGATGACCCAGGTGGCGGGGATGCAATACGGCCGCCATAAGATCCGCGTCAATTGCATCTGTCCCGGGATCATCTATACGGGGATGAGCCGGCGGGTGCATCGGGAGCAATTCGGCAAGGAACTTGACCCCGGAATCAAGGGAAGGATTTCCGCGCTGAGCCGGATCGGAATGCCGGAGGACGTCGCGCGGGTCGCCCTGTTCCTGGCCAGCGACGACGCCGCGTTCGTGACCGGCGCGCCTTTCATCGTCGATGGCGGCTACACCACGGGCTGAAAAATTTTTCTGCCGCAGCGCCGGCCTCCATGCCGGCTCTTTTCGATGACTGCGGCAACGCCGGCACGGAGGCCGGGGCTACGGACATAAACGAATTTAGAGGATGCAGATGGATCAGAACGTACTCGGTTTGGCGGGAAAGCCCGCCCTCGTAATCGGGGGCGGATTCGGAATGGGACGGGCCAGCGCGCTGTTGCTCGCGCGCGCGGGCGCCAACGTGGCCCTGGCCGACGTTATCGAGGAACGGGCGCAGTCGGTGGCCAAGGAGGTTGAAGCGCTGGGCGTGCGGGCTTTGCCGCTTACCGGCGACGTGACCGACATGGCGGCGGCGCAGCGCATCGTCGCGGAAGCGGTCAAATTCCACGGCAGCCTCGAAGTGCTCATCAACATGGTCGGGTTGGCGACGTGGAACGAATTGTTCGACACCGACGACGCCGCCTGGGACCAGCAGATGCAGATCAACCTGCGCCACCATCTCTACATCGGCCGCGCCGCGGCGCGCCAAATGATCCAGCAGGGCAGCGGCGGGCGGATGGCATTTGTGGCGTCGGTCAGCGGGATTTACGGCGCTCCGTTCCACGGCGCCTATGGCGCGGCCAAGGCCGGACTGATGTCGCTGGTCCGCACCATGGCCAATGAGTGGGGGCGGCACAAAATCCGGGTCAACGCGGTGGCGCCCGACGTGATCTCAACGCCGCGCCATCCGGGGAATATGAACGCGGAGCAGGCGCTGGACGAAGGCGTCCTGCTGGGGCGCATGGGACAACCCGAGGAGATTGCGGGAGCTTTGGTGTTCTTCGTCTCCGATCTGGCCAGTTTCGTCACCGGCCAGACGCTGATCGTTGACGGCGGGGTGCACGCCGCCTTTCCGCATTTCCGCGGCGTGCAGACCGCGTTCACGAGGTCAAGGCGGGGTTAAACTTAAACCTCAGTTTGCTCTCGTTTGACGGGGCTATTACCCTCACCTTAACGCTTTCCCTGGTCAGGGAGAGGGAATTAAGATGCGCGGTGGGTGAGGGCTCATGTCTGCCAGCGGCGATCGCTAGCAACCCGGATCTGATGAGCTGGGCGGTATTGCGAGGGCCGGATTGATGGTGGCGTTAATCGACGGTGCGCCATTGAAATCGAACATATCTTCGAGATCGTTGGCGGCGGCGTCGCGCGCGGTCAGGTGCTTGCCGCCGAGGTAGCGCTTTTCAATCAACGCCAGGATCGAAGTGTGGTCGCCAACCGTATGCGACACATACGCCACCTTCGAGAACGGTGAGATCGCGACGAATGGCACGCGGATACCGTATTGGTTAAAGCTTGTGACGCAAGCTTCACCGGGCAAAACCTGAGCACACAGAGATTCCTCCTCTGAAGCGCTGTCGGAGCATTTCGCACCTCCGCCGGGCTTCTCAGAAGCGGGCGGGTTGGAATGGTCAGCACACATCCCCGGCGGAATGCTGTCGGGCGATACCGCCGATGGCGGTACGACGTGGTCGTAATAGCCGCCGTGCTCGTCGTAAGTCCAGAAAATGATCGAATCCTTCCAGTTGGGGCCGCGGCGGACGGCGTCGATGATGCCCGCTACCTCAGCCTCTCCGGCCCTGATGTCAAATGGGGCGTGTTCACTGTTGCTTAAGCTGAAATCGACGAACGCCACAGAGGGCAGATCGCCCGAGGCGGCCTGCGATTTGAAATCGTCCACGGTCTGAAAATGCGGCGGCACCGGATTGTCAAATAGTGCGCCGTACGGAATACCCAACTCGGTCACTCCGCCAGTGTCGACATATTCACCCCACGACACGCTCTGGTTATCCAGTAGATTAAGGATCGTCCCGTTGATGGGTTCGTAACCCCCAAGCGGCGGAATTGCTTCGCCTACTGAAGTGACCAGATGACCGAAGGAGGTCGCCGCATACAGATACATCCGGTTGGGCACAGTCTGAGCGGGAACGGAGGAAAAGTAACGATCGTCGAGTGCGAAGGTCTGCGCCAGAGCGTAGTAAAAAGGCAAGTCAGCCTGAATATGGAATCCTATCGTATCGTCGTCGGTCGCCGATTCGCCGTGATCGATCTGTTCGGTCAGATCGTTCAGCGCGACAAAACCGTTATTGGTCCCGTGCAGGCTATCGTTGGGATCGCTGAGGTTCATTTCATGGTGTGTTCCGAGCCAGCTATGGTCGAGGTCGGGGAAGACGCACAGGCGCGGATCACGGAAGGCCGTGACACTCGGGGAGCCGTCGGCTTCAGGATTGGAGTTGGTACAGGTGAGAGCGCCGCCGCTGGAGGCACAGGTCAGTCCGTCCACGCATTTGTTGTCGCCGGCCGCACACGGCCCGGCGTGGTAGGGCGAGCCCGGAGTGTACGGCAGCGCACCGAAATAATTATCGAAGGAATGGTTCTCCTGCATCATCACGATGATGTGATTGACGCGCTGCAATCCCGTTGCGCCGGGGATTGGCGGTGGTGTACCCGAACCGCCGCCGCCGCAGCCGGATAGGGACAGTAAAGGAATGGCAAGAACCGCAAAGACCGTACATTTTCGAGAATTCATCACGCAGACGCCCTGAGCAAAAAATATGCCCTGTTTTCGAACAGTTAATAGCCTTAAATCTAAGCGGTACGATTGCCGGTAGGAACAATTCGGTAAGAATGAATCGGAAATAATTGACCGAGTCCGACCATCGGACCCGCACTGAACAAAGCAGGGATTCGCCGATCTCAGGCTTCAAGCCTGCCATCGAAGTTGTATGCGCCGCTTGCCTTTATATCAGCAAGCGGCGCTCTCTTAATCTTCGCAGCGTTTAGCAGCGCACCAATTTGCCTGAATAGGCCTTGGTGTCCTTGCCGTCCTCGAACGTGACGTCGCCGTTGACCATGATCCAACGGTAGCCGCGCGCCCGCTGCACCAGGCGCGAATCATTGTCCGGCGGCAAATCGTAGAGCATTTCCGGCTCTTCGATCCCGAGCTTGTCGAAGTCGTAGATCATCAGGTCGGCGGCCATCCCCTCGCGGACGCAGCCGCGGTCCTTGAATCCTGCCGCCCAGGCCGGCATGTAGCTCAGGTGGTAATGGGCCTCCTCCAGCCTGATCATGCCGGTGTCACGCACCAACCACGTCAGCAGTTCGGTCGGGTAGATACCCAGGGTCTGGAATTTGGCGTGGGCGCCGCCGTCGGAAAAGCCGGCCACCGTCCGATGGTCGAACATTTCCTTGCAGTATTCGGCCTTGGAGTTGGTGACCGGTGTGAGCCACTCGGTTTTGAAGCCGTCCGCCACCGAGATATCCAGCAGCACGTCAATGGGATGCTTGTTCTCCGCCTTGGCGATGTCGCGCACGGTGCGATCGCGGTATTTGGCGCGCAGTTCATCGGAAAAGATCTTGCGGCAGACGAAGTCGTTGATTTTGCCCGCCGCGGCAGGCCGCCGGGTGCGGTCGTAGATCTCCTTCATGGCCTGGCGCCGGACCGGGTCGGTCAGCTTGGCCTTGCGCTCCTCCAGCGTTCCCATGGTGGCGTCGCGCCAGACCTCGACGTCGTCGAAGAAGGTCCACTTTTCCAGGAAGCACAGGCGCAGGTTGAGCCGCACCGTCATCGCAATTCCGACCAGCGGCACGCCCTTGCGGTTGTACTCGTCCACCACGTCCAGTTGGGCGCGGAAAATGTCGGGCCGCCGATCGCCCGGAAACACCGCATTGAAGACCAGTGGCCGATTGGCCGTCTCCGCCAGCCGTCCCGCGAAATCCATAGAGCGCCTGGCGGCTTCCGCCGGATCCTCGCCCTCGTTGGCGGCGGCCTGGGCGAACTGGATATGACCGCGCTCATGCGTGCGCAGCCCCTTGGCCAGTTCGAGGTAGAACTCGTCCGACATCATGTCCGAGATCATCAGGGACCCGTCGTAGTCGCGCTGCACCGAGGCGTTGCCCAGCAGGCGCTGCGCGGCCCATCCGTTGGCGCCCGCCGCCATCGCTTCGTCGATGATCTGGATCATCCGGCCCATCTCCGCCTGGGTTGGCGGACGGCTCTTGGCCTGTTCCCAGCCGCCCATCACGTAACTGACCAGGGGAGTGACGGGAACCAGTTGCATCATGTTGACCGCCTTGGGCAACCGCTCGATGTGTTCCATGAACTGGGCGACCGTTTCCCAGGTAAAGGGCATGCTCGCCTTCATCGCGTCAAAAGGGATCGCCTCGTTGCGCTCCATCGACAGCATCGAGCGCTCTGCGTCCTTATGATGGACGGGGGCAAAGCCGAAACCGCAGTTGCCGTTGGTGACGGAGGTAACGCCGTGCCAGCTTCCGATGGAGCAGGCCGGATCCCAAAACACCGGGGCGTCGTAATGGCAATGGAGGTCGATTGCGCCGGGCGCGACAATCAGTCCGCTGGCGTCCAGGGTCTGTTTGGCGTCGCTGCTCTTGAGGTAGCCGACCTTCGTGATCCTGCCGTCCTTGATACCGACGTCCGCCTTGAAGGGCGGGGTTAGGGTGCCGTCAACAATCGTGCCGCCTTTGATGACCTTGTCGAACTCTGCCATAAACCCTCCGCGGACTTCCTTTTTGAAGCTGGTTGAATCTGGCCCTTCTTTGGGACTCGTTTTAGACGACGGGCGAAAGATCAAACGGTGCAGGCAGCGCCCGGGCGAAACGGTACTTTGCTAGACAATCAGCGATCCATGCCCGTTTCGTCAAGCCCCGGCGTATCCCAGGGCCATGTCACGCGCAGCAGCATCGGCGGGCCGCCGCCGTCGCGCGGGCGCGGCGCGGAGGTTTCGATCGCCTGGGCGCGCGCCACCAGCGTTCGCCAGACGTTGCGCGGGTCGGCGCTGAAAACGTACTCCGGATCGGAAGGGACGTTATACCAGGAGTTCTCCAGCATCTCATTGTGAAGCTGATCGTCGGTCCATTGGGCGCGCCCGAGGTAGAGGCGCATGCTCTGGGTCGACGGCGAACCCTTGAGCAGGTCGAGCACGCTGCGCGCCTCCAGATTTAAATAGATGTCCTTGAACAGCGCGACTGCGCCGGCCGGCGCCTGGGTGGTGCGGGCCAGCACCAGCGGCGTACTGATATCAACCGGGCCGCCAAAATAGGCTGTCTCCGTGCGCCGCTTGGGCGCGGCGTTGTCGGGGAACAGCTTGCCCAATGTCACTTTGGTGGGCTTGTTCACGATCAGTCCGACGACCAGGTCAGTGCCGGTGGGCGGCAGCATCAGCACCACCGATTGGTTGAACATCGGATCGGGCAGATCGGGCTGCGCCACCAAAAAGTAGGTTTGTGTGGGCTTTTGGTTTCCCGCCGCCAGCGCCGCCACAAACATCAGTGCCAATGCGGGAACCGCAACCAGCAATAGGGATCGAACCGCGGAGCTTTTCATAACGTTCTGCGCTCACCCTGCCAGCTCGATTTTACGGGTAGTTGAGCCCTTCGGCCAGCGCGAACCGGTCCCCGGCGTACCATAGTATCTATAGATAGTACGGTACGCTCATCGCTATGATTGCGGCACGTTCCACCTAATTCCGGGTTGGGCGCGTAACCTGCTGTCAACCGCTGCGCCAGAGAAAGGACGGGCCACGATGAAATTTGGCATCTTCTATGAACTGATCGCGCTCAGACCCCACGATAACGCGGCGGTCATCCGCGCCTACAAGGAAGCGCTGGAACAGATCAAATTCGCCGAGCAGATGGGTTTCGAATACGTTTGGGAAACCGAGCATCATTTCCTGGAGAAGTTTTCCTACTCCTCGGCTCCGGAGCTGTTTTTGACGGCGGTGGCGCAAAACACCACCAAAATCAGGATCGGTCACGGCGCCGTGCTGCTGACCATGAATCATCCGGTGCGGGTCGCCGAGCGCGCGGCGGTGCTCGACATCCTGAGCGACGGCCGCCTGGAGTTCGGCACCGCCCGCGGCGTCACGGAAGCGGAACTGGGCGGCTTCATGATCGAACCGGCGGACTCGCGTCCCATGTGGGAGGAAGCGCTGCGCATGATCCCCCCGATGTGGATGAATGACCGCTTTGAATGGAACGGCAAGTTTTTCAAGATCCCGCCCCGCAATGTCATTCCAAAGCCGGTGCAACAGCCGCATCCTCCAATGTGGGTGGCGTCCACCACCCCGCCGACCTTTGAGATGGCGGGCCGGATGGGGCTGGGCGTGCTTTCCTTCTCCTTGACGGCGCCGGGTCAGTCCGAAAAGGCAGTCGAAGCTTACCGCGCCGCGATCCGCAACGCGGAGCCGGTGGGCGCGACGGTCAACAACCAGGTCGCCGCCTTCACTACCGCAGTCTGTATGGAAGACGACGCCGAAGCGCGCCGGATCGGGTCGTTTTCAGCCGCCGCCTACGCCGAAGGGTCGCGGCAGATTTATACGCAGTGGAGCAAATCAGAGACCGGCTGGAAGGGATGGTTCGGCAGAGAGACGCTGACCGAAGCGGAGATCACCCCCGAAGCGATGGACAAGCTATGCGATGACGGCGTGGTCTGCGTAGGCGACCCGGAACATTGCATCCGCACCATCAAGCGCTGGGAGGAGTTGGGCGTCGATCAGATCATGTGCCTGATTCAGGCCGGCCGGATCACGCACCAGCAGGCGCTCGAGAGCATTAAGAATTTCGGCAAGTACGTGATTCCCTACTTCAAGAAGCGCTCGGGCGAGCAGGCCGCAGCTCCGTCACGAGCCTGACCGCGGGTTTGAGAATATTGTAAATGGCTGCATCTCTCCCTGGCCCAGCACTGGTCAGGGAGAAGGGATTAATGTGAGGCCGTTGTCCGTACTTCGCTCAGGGACTCCTCCACGCCCGCGGCTCCGATTATGGACCCGCGAGTCTGTTGGCCGAAACCGTCTTGAACGCGCCGACCAGCCCGCCCAACGGTTTCTTGTCTCCTCTCGACATCCGCGGGCGGTTCACAAACCACCTACGAAAGCGGCATGCCTGTTCCACGCAGTCAAGCAGTCATCCGGACCCCTGTTCTCACAATTCGCGGTCGAGCCAGGCGCTGATGCATTTGCGCGAGCACAGCGGCGGCTCTCTGCCGTACGCGACCAGCCGCCGCCACGTTATTTCCCTGCCACACCACTGGCAGATCTTGATTGGGCAGGTCTTGAGTGCGAGGTTGGCCGGTCCCGCTGTGGCGGTGTCATCCGCGACTGCCAGCGCCCCTTCAAGGGAACCGAGCGCAACCCCAGGCGTTTTAGCGATATGAATCGGTGTGATGGACATCTTGCCTCGCCGCTGCCGGTCGCCCACCCTGTTGGATTCGAAACCGAACCTTCGCGCCTGTGGTATAGCAATTCCGGCAGGCGCGGGCGCCACCGTGGACGTTTTAAGGCTGCGGTTGCCCTGGAAACCTTACTCTGAAACGGCTGCCGGCGTGGCGCTTTGATTTCACCTCCAGCGCCCCTCCCAGCGCGATTACGTTGCGCCTGACCAGCGCCAATCCCAGGCCCAACCCCCGGTAATCGCGCGAGTTGGAATCAGACAGCTGTACAAAGGGCGCAAAAGCATCATTCAGGCGCCCCTCGTCGATTTCAATTCCCGTGTCCGTAACTTCCAGCTCCATCAGGTACTTATGCCTGACATGCAGGCACCGGAGCAGGATGGTAATCCGGCCGTGCTCGGTGAACTTGATCGCGTTGGACACCAGATTGTTAATTATTGATACCAGCCGTCTGCGGTCGGAGTGTACAAAACCTATATGCGGTTGGACCCGCCACACCAGGAGGATTTTTTTGCCTTGCGCCGCCGCTGCGAACCGGGGTTCCAGCTCCCCGATAAGCTCGGTAACGTTGACCGTCTCCTTCACGGTGGCCTGCGTGTCAGTCACCGCGGCGGTGTATTCAAGCAGATTCTCTACCGTTTGAGTAAGTTCCGCGGAGTTCAGGCGCAAACGCTCCAGAATACGCAGCGGTTCGTCGCTGAACTCGGCGCTCCAGTCCTCGGCCAGAATCGCCAGGTAACCGTTCAGAACATGCAGCGGGCTGCGCAACTCGTGGGACAAATTCGATATGATCTGGAAACGGCCGAGGTCCGGACCAGAACTGAATTTCGCATGCGGTGACGATGATGCCGCACCGCTTCTGCCAGATCGCACTGACGCTCCCCCTTCTATGCGCGCAAAGTCTTGCGCGCGCGATCCAACCTGCATCATCAGTTAGATCAGCAAAGCCGTGCCGGATATGAGCAAAACACCTGGTTGTCGGGGGAATATGTCTTAGAAGCAGTAGGAAAAATACTTAGTAGCTGGCGCGCGGCCGCGCTGGAAATGCAAAAGGCGCAATCACCCGGCGAACTGCCGGTTTTGGGTTTAGCAGCAGGGGGACCGGTCGCGGTATTTTTCTGACAGGGTGGCGCGGAAAGCGGCGGAGCGCGCTGCGCGAGTGGGGCGGCCGGTGCCAGGCACGCCTAGCGAATTGAGCCGCCTCAGCTCCGGCCACAGCGGTGCGAGCGTCTCACGCAACGCTTTGATGGCGCGACGCAGCGCCGCGCGCGAACTACCCGGCATCATGCCGCAGTCTCCATCCGGGCCGTTTCCACCGCCCGTCCCCCAAGCATAATGCCTATCCAGACCCGCGCCGAATCGGCGAGTATGACGGCGACCAGCACGATAAAGACCAGGGTCATAAGAGCGTCGACGCGGTCGTTGAAAATCAGCCGGTTTATTTCCGCCGCCCGCGCGGCGCTGAGAGCGGGAACGGCCAACTCGGCGCGCAGCACTTCGACGTGGGCGAGAAATCCCACGTTGGGCATCGCGCTCCAGACCTTCAGGACTCCCGCGCTCAGGGTGACTGCGACCAGCCATCCAAGGGGAATCAAGGTGACAAAAGCGTAGCGCGCCTTGCCATGGCAAATCAGCGCCGTGGTGGCGACGCACAACGCAATCGTCGCCAGCATCTGGTTGGCGATTCCGAACAGCGGCCACAGCGAATTGATCCCGCCCAGCGGATCGATCGCCCCATAATACAAAAAGTAGCCCCAGGCGCCGACGATCAGGAACGAGGTGAGCAGGATGCTCGGATAGGAGCTGGTCTCGCCCAGCGGCGCGTATAGATGGCCCAGCAGGTCCTGGAGCATGAAACGTCCCACCCGCGTGCCGGCATCCAGCGTGGTCAGGATGAACAGGGCCTCGAACATGATCGCGAAGTGATACCACAGGCCCATCACGGCGCGTCCGCCCAGGGAGCGCGAAAAGATGTGCGCCATCCCCACCGCCAGCGAGGGGGCGCCGCCGGTGCGCGCCAGCAGCGTGGTCTCGCCCACGTCGCTGGCCAGTTGACGCATCTCCTGCTCGGTCACCGGGTAGCCCCATCCGGAAATGGTCTGGGTGGCGGCGGCACCGCGTCCCACCACGCCGGCGGGGCTGTTAATCGCGAAGTAGACGCCGGGATTGAGCACCCCGGCCGCCACCAGCGCCATCACGGCGACAAAGGACTCCATCAGCATGCTGCCGTAGCCGATCATGCGGGCGTCGGTCTCGCGCACCAGCATCTTGGGCGTGGTGCCCGACGCGATCAGCGAATGGAAGCCGGAGATCGCGCCGCACGCCACGGTGATGAAGGCGAAGGGGAAAACCTTGCCGCCGAACAGGGGGCCCTTGCCGTTGACGAACTGGGTCAGCGGCGGCATCAGGGTCGGCGGATGCAGCGCGACGATACCAATGGCGAGCAGCGCGATGGTGCCCAGCTTGATGAACGCGGAGAGATAGTCGCGCGGCGCCAGCAGCAGCCAGATCGGCAGCACCGAGGCCAAAAAGCCATAGCCGATGATCCACAGCGACAGATGGGCGGCGTCCATCACGAAGTATGGGCGCCATTCGTGGAACTCAACCCAGCGACCGCCGGCCACCGCCGCCGCGATCAGCAGCACGCCGATGATGGAAGCCTCCAGCACGCGGCCCGGGCGCATCCAGGTCATGTAAATTCCTACCACCATCGCGATCGGCACCGTGGCCGCCACCGTGGAGGTGGCCCATGCGCTGTCCTTCATCGCGTTGACCACCACCAGTCCCAGGACGGCGATCAGGATGATCATGATAAGCAGCACGCCGATAAGCGCGGTGAAGCCTCCCAGAGGTCCGATTTCCTCGCGCGCCATCTGGCCCAGCGAGCGGCCGCGCCGGCGCAGCGACAGGCCCAGTATAATGAAGTCCTGGACGCAGCCGCCAATCACCGCGCCGATCACAATCCAGAGGATTGACGGCAGATAGCCGAACTGCGCGGCCAGAATCGGGCCGACCAGCGGCCCGGGACCCGCGATCGCGGCGAAATGATGGCCAAAGGTGATCCAACGCGAAGTCGGGATGTAGTCGCGTCCGTTTTCGAGCATTACCGCGGGCGTGGGGTTCGAATCGTTCAGCTCCAGGACTCGCGACGCGATGAAGGAGGCGTAGAAGCGGTAGCCAATCGCATAGACGCACAACGCGGCGGTGATAAACCACAGCGCGTTGGGCGGATGTTCGCCGTGCAGGACGCTCAGCACCGCCAGCGCCAGCGCGCCCAGCGCCGCCACCAACGTCCATAGAACAACGGTTACGATCTTCACATCGAGAACCTCGTCAGCAAGCTTGGCAGATTGTCAACGGCGCGGGCGCGGCGTTCAAGAGCGCGGATTTCTCAAACTCCCAATCTTCACATCGACGAAACATCACGCTGGCGGCGATCACGACTGTTCCCCGATATCAGCAGTTGAAGATTTTAACGTCAGTCAGTAACAAAGGTAAAAGATGCCAGAACAAGGCAAAAGCTGAGACAAGCTGACAAGTCTAAATAAAGCGTCAAACTGCCTCTTTCCACGGCGACCGCGGATCGTGGGTACCGGGTGGGGAACCCATGGCCGCGCAGGATTGTTAAATACCTTTGGGCGATGGTAAAAAGGGCGGCATCATTCACCGAGTTACTCAACGAGGTTCGGAGACGGAGGACATGCGGCATCTGATACTGACAATCCTGGTCCTGTCTCTGCTCGTCGGCAGGGGTGTGGCAGGGGCGGCGGACGGCTCTGAGCTACGGCAGATCAAACGCGAAATTCAAAAGATCAAGGCCGACGAGGCGCGCGAGCGCGAGCGCGATGAAAAGCTGATCGGCGAACTCGAACAAAAAGTAGATAAGCTTGAGAGCCAGAACCAGCAGCTTCAGCAGTCCAGCCAAAAGCTCCAGACGCAAACCAGCCAGCAATACCAGGAGTTGCACGAACAGATCAGCAATAACCCCTCGCCGGCGCAATTTGCGCGGTCATTTCAGGACTATCTCGGCACCCATCAGTTCACTCTGACCGGCGCGGTCGGCGGCGATTTCATTTACAATCGCCAGACCGCGACCAACACGTTCGCGCTGGATTTTGAACCTATCATTCTCTACAAGGTCACCGATTGGCTGCTGTTCGAAGGTACCATCGAAGCTAACCTTCCGGCGGGCGGCTCGGCTGACTTCCAGTTGCCGGTGGCGACGGCGCAGATCTTCCTCAATGACTACATGGAGTTGCAGGCGGGCATTTTCGACCAGCCGTTTGGTGACTGGTACGAGGATCAGAGTCCGTTCTGGGTCAACCGCTTTGTTACGGCGCCCTTGCCTTATGGCGTCGAAGCCCTGGTCCCGCCCACTGATTTGGGCATGCAGTTGCGCGGTGGAGCGCAATGGGGCGACCTTGGGCAGGACGTCGACTATACGGTTTGGATCAGCAACGGACCCAGCTTCGCCTCGGATATTCCGGAACCGGTGGTCGGACAGGCGGTCGCCGGAGTCAACACCATAAAGATAAACACCAATGGCCAGGGCTATGGCGCCCGCGTTCGTTTCTATCCGTTACCCTTGGATTCCAACCTGGGGCGGCTGGAGTTGGGTGCATCCACGCTCGACGGCAAGTGGCTCAACGGCAACTGGTACAACGCCTGGGGAGTCGATTTCGCTTATCTCCGGGGCCCACTCCAGGCCCGCGGAGAGTACTTGCAGATGTACCGTCAGATGCCCAACAGCAACGCCGACAACCGCCAGGGCTGGTCGCTTCAGATTGGTTATTTTCTCAACCAGATTCCGGTTCCCTATGCGCCCGATGTGGTCCAGAACTTCATCCACCGGCTGGAACCGCTGATCCGTTATTCGGGAGTCAACCAGCGCGCGATCGTACAGGACGAGGTTTCGACCGTACCCTCGATTGGGTTCAGCGGTTCTCCGTCGATCTGGACCCCGCATCCGCGCGAGGTGGCTTTGGGCCTGGATTATTGGCTGGCGCCGTCGATTGTATGGCAGAACGAAGTCGACCTCGAGCTGCCGGAGGCAGGCGGGTCGATTATCGCCTTTGGCGGCAATCCCACTCCGACGATAGTGCCCAGGGGCGCAACGCCCAACGACTTCAGCTTTCTCAGCCAGTTGGCGATCGGGTTCTGAGCGGGGGAGGCGCTGCGGATGAGGCGAATAATTATCGTGCTGGTACTGGCCGCGTTGGCGGTGGGATCGATCTGCCCACCGTCCCGGGCGGAGGAAGCGAGCAAGGCCGAGCAACGCCGGCTGTTTCGCGCGGGAGCCAAGCTGTGGCCGGTTTACTGTTCGCAATGCCACAATGCGCGTCCGGGTTCGGAGTTCGCTCCGTATCAATGGGACGCTATCATGATGCACATGCGTACCCAGGCCAATCTGCCGGCGCAAGACGCCAGGGCAGTGCTGGAGTATCTCAAGGCCAGCCACTGAACCGGCGCCGGGCCGCGGAATCTATCCGCTCTTGCCAATGACCCAAACCTGCCAACCCGGAAGAGAAAGGAACCAGCCGTGAAGATTTTTTTTCTGCCGCTCGGCCTGCTGATCGTGCTTGTGGTGAGCAGCGTTGCGCGCGCCGCGGGACCCGACCTGGCGGCGGCCAAGGACAACTACACCACCTTTTGCGTCAAATGCCACGGCCCCGGCGGTCAGGGTAATGGTCCGGCGGCGGCGACCCTGCATACCAAGCCGCGCAACTACACCGATTGCGCCACGATGTCGAAGATCAGCGACGACACTCTGTTCAAGGCGATTAAAGACGGCGGCGCTTCGGTCGGGCTGAGCGCCGAGATGCCGTCGTGGTCCAAGGGTTTTGACGACGACGAAATCCACGGCCTGGTCGCTTACGTGCGGACCTTCTGCCAGAAGTAAAGAGTGACGGCGGAAAGTGGCACGGGATTCCAAGGGCCAGAACTCCAGAGTTGACGCGCAGCCGCGCGACCTCTGGTGGTTTCGCAAAAATGTGCCCTGCCTGGACGCCTGCCCGGTCAAGACCGACGCCGGCCGCTATGTGCAACTGATTGCTGAGGGGCGGTTTGCCGAGGCCTATCGCGTCGCCCGTGCGCCCAATCCAATCGCCTCGATTTGCGGACACGCCTGCGGCGCGCCGTGTGAAGACGCCTGCCGGCGCGGTAAACTCGACGCGCCGGTTGCGATTCGCGCACTCAAACGTTTCGTCAACGAGCAGTATGGTCCGGAGTCCTTATCCAACACCAGGCTGAGCGCGGTGCTGGCGGGCGATATGGGGGGCGGCAGCACCACGCCGGGGCATGGTGAAAACCTGCGCACCGAAAAGCGCGAACAGGGGGTGGCCGTGATCGGCGCGGGACCCGCGGGAATTGCCTGCGCGCATGACCTCGGTCTGATGGGTTATCGGGTAACGGTCTTCGAGGCGCAGGCGCATCCGGGCGGGATGCTGCGCTACGGCATCCCTACCTACCGTCTGCCGCGGGAAGTAATCGACAAGCAGGTCGAGGAGATCGAGGCGCTGGGCGTGGAGTTCCGCTATCAAACTCCGCTTACGCCGGACTTTGGAATCGAGCAGATACTGGGGCTGGGCTTTCAGGCCATCTTCATGGGCGTGGGAGCATCGCGCGGCCGCCAGCTACAGCTTGAAGGCGGCGACGCCGACGGCGTGATCAATGCGATCGACTACCTGTTCAACATCAACCGCGGCTATCATCTCGGCATTGGCAAGAAAGTGGTGGTGGTCGGCGGCGGGCTGGTAGCGATCGACGCCGCCCGCACGGCCGTGCGCGCGATGCTGCCGGGACTGGCGATCGCGCCCGACGAAGAAGCCGCGGTGGCGGCCGGAACGATGCGGGTCGCGCTGGACGCCGCGCGCGAGGCTGCACGGCGGGGCGCCCTGGAAGTGACCGTAGTCAGCCTCGAATCGGACCAGGAAATGCCCGCCAAGCGCTCGGAGCAGGGGCGCGAGGAGATGGCGGAGGCGCGCGAGGAGGGGGTCAGCTTCATGCCCGGATGGGGACCGCGGCGGGTGCGGGTTGAGAATGGACGCGCCACCGGGCTTGAACTGGTGCGATGTGTTCGCACTTACGATGAGGCCGGCCGCTTCCGGCCGCAGTTCGATGAGAACGACCACACCACCGTCGCAACCGAAAGCATCATCCTTGCGATCGGACAGGCTCCCGATTTGACCTTTGTGACGCCCGCCGACGGTCTCGAGGTCACGCCGGCAGGAACCTTGCGCATCGACCCGGTGACGCTTGCCACCTCAAGACCGGGGATTTTTGCGGGCGGCGACGCGGCGTTTCCTCCGGGGCTCCTGATTACCGCCGCCGCGCAGGGAAAGCTCGCGGCGCGTTCGATCGACGCCTATCTGACCGGCAAACCATTGGGTTCCCCGCAGATGCACGTGGAAGTCGAGGAGTTGCCGACCGACAGCTATGCGATGCCGCCGCGCTACGAGCAGATTCCACGCGACATCCCGATCGTGCCGATAGCGCGCCGCAGCGGTATTACCGAGATCGAGTCGCGGTTTTCCGTCGAGCAGGCGCGCAGCCAGGCCGAGCGCTGCCTGTATTGTCACGTCCATCCGATTTACGACGGCAGCAAATGCATCCTGTGCAATCGATGCGTCGATATCTGCCCGGAGCACTGCCTGCATTTCGTCCTCAAGGAGGATTTGAGCGACCCGGCCGCGCTCGAAGGCAGTACCGTCGCGGGCGGGCCGTCCAGCGTGTTTCTTTACGACGAGGAGATCTGTATCCGCTGCGGGCTTTGCGCGATCCGCTGCCCGACCGCGGCCATAACGATGGAGCGCTTCCGCTTCGAAGAGCGGCGGGGCTGATGGATACCGACCGGCGCACGCTATTACGCTGGTTGGGCAAGGGCTCTGTGTTCGCGGCTTTTGTGGCGCAGATCGGCGCTGCTGCTCGCGCCTTCTTTCCCAATGTGCTGTATGAGCCGCCCACCACATTCAAGCTCAAGCAGCCGCAGGATTACCCCCAAGGCTACACCTTCGATTCCGAGCATCGCCTGTTCGTGGTGCGGGCCGCGGCCAAATTCCATGTGATTTCCGCGGTTTGCACCCACCTTGGATGCACCGTTCAATGGCGCGGTACGGAATTCGACTGCCCTTGCCACGGCAGCCGCTTCGGCCCCAACGGCAACGTGATCTCCGGACCTGCGCCGCGTCCGTTGCCCTGGTTTGAGGTGTCGCTGGCGCCTGACGGCCTGCTTGAGGTTGACAGCGCCGCCATCGTGCCGGAGGGTTCCTCAGTCACCACACCCACGGAGAAGACTTAAAGCAGTGGCCGGCGGCATCCAGCGGTTGTGGCGCAAGCTTACGTGGCCGTGGTCTCCCGCCAGCGAGCGGGAAGCCTCCGAAGCGATCGTCCGCAATCTGTGGCTGCACTGGTTCCCGGCCAAGGTGTCAGGCCCCAGCATGTCCTGGAGCTACAGCTTCTGGCTGGGCACCGCGGCGGCTTCCCTGTTTGTCATTTTGACCGTCACCGGCGTGATGTTGATGTTCTTTTACGTGCCCTCCACGGAGCGCGCCTACGGCAGCATCAAGGATCTCGAATACGCGGTGAGTTTCGGCCGGCTTTTGCGCAATCAGCATCGATTGGCGGCCGAAGCGATGGTGGCGTTGGCGTTCATCCACATGGCGCGGGTGTTCTTTACCGGCGCCTATCGCGGCTCGCGGGCGCTGAACTGGCTGGTGGGCGTGGCGCTTTTGCTGGGAACCCTGGGGCTGTCCTTCACCGGCTACCTGCTGCCCTGGGACCAACTCGCCTACTGGGCGATCACGGTCGGAACCAACATCGCCAGCCAGGCTCCGGTGGTCGGCTCCACTATGCAATACGTGTTGCTGGGCGGCCACTTCGTGGGACAGCAGACGCTGCTGCGCTTTTACGTTCTGCATGTTTTCTTCCTTCCGGCCGTAGTCTGGATTTTGTTCGCCTATCACATGTGGCGCGTGCGCAAGGACGGTGGACTGGCGGCGATCCAGCCGCTGCGCGCGATGCGCCGGGCCGAGCCCCGGGAGATGCCGCGCTCCAAGAGCTACTCGCTGTTCGGCCTGACGCCGGGCACTTCGGTGGCAGTCATGAGTTCGATGGGGCTGGAGGAGCGCGACCAGGTGACCTCCTCGCCCAATCTGACGCGGCGGATGATCCTGGTCTTCCTCACCGTATTCAACCTGACCCTGCTACTAGCGCTGCTCTTCAACGCTCCTTTGGAGGGGCCGGCCAATCCCTCCGTCACGCCCAACCCGGCCAAGGCGCCCTGGTATTTTGTCTGGTTGCAGGAACTGGTCGCCTCGACCACCATCCACTTGGGATCGATCACGATCAGCGGCGGCCTGTTGGGCGGCATCCTGGTTCCCGGGATTCTGCTCGCAGCCTTGGTCCTGTGGCCATTTTTCGATCATTCTCCCGCCAGCACCGAAGGCGTTTGGTTGGCGCGCGAGCGCACCGGTCAGAACGCGGTGTTCGCGATCGTGACCGTTGCGATACTCATCCTGATAGTAGTCGGCCTCTACCTGCGCGGGCCCTATTGGCATTTGTACTGGCCGTGGAATCCGCGTCCGGTGCTGCCGCGGGTGCTGTGAGGGCGCTTGCCGATGGCCGACCGTCCCGACGAATCTTTCGAACGGCAGGACTTCGCCTGGCTGGCGGTGATGTCGGTGGTGTTTTTCGTCTTGGTGGCGATTGGACTGTGGCGCGAATACGCGACCCAATGGCGTCCCTGGCAGCGCCGGTTCGAGCTGGCGATGGCGCACGCCGGCCGCTTTGAGGACGCGCGCAAGTTCCATCGGGGGATCCATCAGATCTGGAATCCCGAGTTGGATCTGGTCGACCGCTGCGTGACCTGCCATCTGGGCTACGAGTGGGGCGGCATATTGCCGGCCAATCTGCCCCAGCCGCTCACACCTCATCCAAACCTCCCATTCATGGCGCAGCATCCGTTCGGAAGGTTCGGCTGCACCACCTGCCACGCCGGCCAAGGATGGGCTATCAGCGTGGGTGCGGCGCACGACGGGTGGCCGGGATGGGAAGAGCCGATGCTATCGAAGCAGCTCGCCGCCAGTTGCGGAGTCAGCGAGGGCGAGCTGATTCAGATGCGTTGCAACTACTGCCATCGCCGCGACCTGTCGACCGAGGGCATGGAGGATATCAACCTGGCCAAAAAGCTGGTCAAGAGGAGGAAGTGTCTCATCTGCCATACCTTGGAAGGTCAAGGCGGGCATACCGCACCTGACCTGACGTATGAGGGCGACAAGGATCCCGACCTGTTCGACTTCTCCCACGTCACCGGGCCCAAGACGGTATTCAACTGGAATGTCCAGCATCTGATCGCGGCCGGCAAAGTATCGCCGGGCACGGCGATGCCCGACTACAGCATGCCGCCCGAGCAGGCGCGAGCGCTGGCGCTGCTGATCCTGAGTTGGCGCCACGTAAACTATCCGCCCCAGTACATTCCTGAACCAGCGCCGCCGCCCGCCCCAGCGCCCGCAGCGTCCGCCGCCGCACCCCAAGCCGCGGCATCAGCCGCGCCAAAGCCCGCCGCGTCGCCCGCACCCTGACATTTTGCATTGGCTCCGTGTCACAGGCTTTCAGCTGTGATTAGACTTTTACATTTTGTCTGTAATTCTCTCTCCCCCGGACAGGGACCCTGAAAGGGGGAGAGAATTAACGGGGACAAACCGCCAAAATAGGTAACAGAACATACCGGCAAAATGGGGTGACTCCCAACAGAAAATGTACAAAACGCCGTGGCACAGGCTTCGAGCCCTGATCAACAGCCGTATAACTCATCCTGAGCCAACGCGAAGGACTTGGCTCAGCGCGTTGCGTGCCGAGCGATTTTCTGATCAGTGAGCGAGTGGTCGATTTCTTCAGTGCTGGTAGCATGCGGCGTGGCATCAGGACAAAAAAGCGCTTGGTTATCTGGAGCATACAATGCCGACTCCGCGCTCACCCGAACACCTATAATCTGTTAGGATGTGAACACTCAAGCACCGGGAATTTCTGGTTCGAGGGGTGTTAGAAACTCATCCGGCTTACGGTCCACAACTCGATCTCCGGCGTCGCCAAACGGCGCAAAACCAGCATGACAACTGTATTTTACATCGGTTTACAGTTACGCTTCGAGATCTCTACCCGAACCACCCAGCCAACCAAAAGAGTTGGTCCGGTAAACAGCGTCGACCCAGGATCATTGCAAATGGGATTGAGAAGGCAGGGAACTATTGAGCAAGAACAAGCACAGTAACCACCGGCACGGAAATCCGGATAGCGACAGCGTTCATCATGGCTTCCATCGTCCTTACAGGAAACATGCGCATCACGACTGGCGTTTAGTGGTCGCCGTGTTGTTGATGCTTGTGGCCGTGATTGTCTATGTGATGAGCGATGACCTGGCGTGGCGGCCTCGGCACCAACCGCAGCGGCCGCTTTCAGGAGCCTTCGCAAAATAGCAGACCGCTACAGACATTTCACAACCAGGAATCATCACAAATTGATACTCAAGAGCTGATGGAAACCGCCAGGACGCTGATCGCCGGCTCGGCAAGCACCTGCTGGCGATGAATGAAAGTAGTCCTACCTGCAACAAACGAATTGCCAGGTTGAGATTCCCCGGACCGGAGAGGCTCGGTGATTGGACACCCGACTTCAGCGAGCCTGGATACCGCCGCACCCCAAACCGCGGCGTCCGCCGCGCCGAATCCCGCGGCATCGGCGGCACCCTGAGCCGCTTTCTGTATTCGTAGCGCCGGCCTCCCTGCCGGTTCTTTTTCTGGCATCTGCGAAAGATCAGAAATGCCAGGCTGGAAAACCTGCCCACGCAGCCAATTCAGACCGTCGCGTTGGAGATGCCCCGCTGACTGGAAGCGGCACCGCAGGAGAGATAAGAGAAGAGGAGCAGGCCGTAAATTCGCTTGGCAGGTCGGAGTGCAAAACGATGGCGGAACTGGGAATCGTAATCGCGCCGGGAGCGGAACCCTATTCCACGCTGGGCGGGCTGGCCCGCGAGGCGGAGGATGCGGGCTTCAGCGGAATCTTTGTCTCGGAATCCAACAACGACGCCATGATGTGCTGCGCCGAAATGGCGCGCGCGACCAGCCGAATCAAACTGGTAACGTGGATCGTAAACATTCACTTTCGCGTGCCGATTACTTGCGCCGCCGCTGCCGCGATGGTGCAGGAAATCTCCGGCGGCCGCTTCGTGCTGGGTTTGGGCGTAAGCCATCGGCCGCTGCTGGAATCGCTTGGCATCGAGATGGGCCATGGGCGCGAGCGCCTGCGGGCCTATACGGTGGAGCTGCGCCGGCTATTGCGCGGCGAAGCATTGGGCGCCGGAGTCGAACTGCGTCTGAGCGCTCCCCGCCATCCGGTGCCCATTTACTACGCGGCGCTGGCGCTTGAAACCGCGCGCCTGGCCGGCGAACTCGCCGACGGCGTCGAACTCTACATGTGCTCGGCGCAGCGCATGAGCCGGCTGGCGCAAGCGGCGCGGGAAGCGGCATCCAGCCATGGCCGCAAGCCTTCTGACGTGGCGATCACGATGGGTCTGCCCACGTTCGTGCATGACGACCTGGAGCGCGCGATGAGTGTAGCGCGCCGGCGCCTGGCCTTTTACGGCTCGCTGCCGTTTTACAATCGCCAGATGGCGCGAGCAGGCTTCGAAGCCGAGGCACGAGCCGCGATGGCGGCGGCGCAGCGCGGCGACAAGAACGCAGTCGAGGCGGCGATGTCGGACCGCCTGCTCGATTCGATGGCGCTAATCGGTCCACCCGTGCGATGCCTGGAGCGCCTGGCCGCGTTTCGCGCTGCCGGCGCTGAGCTGCCGATAATCAGGCCCAACGAAATCGACCAGAATCCGGCGGATACAATCCGCGGCGCGATCAAAGTGTTCTCGCAGGCGATCTGAGCCAAATATCAGCCCTAATGAAAGGCGGTGCAGAAAGAATTTTCTTCACGCGGACTCTCACCCGCGCAGCCTTGTATGCGACTGCGGCCGCGCGACCTTGTATCTTTAAACCAGAGCCGCAAGATAGAAAAGGGCGCGGTAGACCGCAACGACCAAGGTCTCACAAGGCCGGGGGAGAGCAAGGGTCGCCGCGCCCGGATAACCAAGCGTCCGCAGCCCGAACAGTCGACA
>DASZGF010000176.1:0-1709 GCA_035939115.1 Binataceae bacterium (SeqCode) | reverse complement strand
CCTGTCGTGGGAGCGCGTGGATGGTTTTGTGATGCAGGCGTCCGAGAAACCTGCACATAAGCGGAAGCCGCGTAGTCCCAAGACCTGGAGCGGTACGTTGTCGTGTCGTCGCCGGGTTCACCGGCTGAGGTTAGCTACTCTAGTATTCCTCCTTGAGCGTTTACCCGCCCTCACTGCAGAGGTGGACCGGCTCGGCAGGCATGTCCTATCTTTGGCAGAGAACCCGCTTCAGCGCCGATATGATCTACGCCAGCGGGTCGCACCCGCGCGTTGCCGGCACGAGAGAGAGCCGCCGACTATTTCTCGTCGTGGCAGTGAATCATACTCCCGCCAAAATGGCATTCAATGATCTTTGACGGAACTTAGTCGAGCGGGCTTAAGTGAAATCCCCTTTAGGAGGCAACCGATGATTGATCGCCGGGATATTGCGCGCGCTTTCCTCGCCATTTTGTGTCTGGCCATGGTTGGCGCCGCCGCCCAAGCCGAGCAACCTTCGCTCAACCAGCCTGCGAATTCAACGTCGGCAACACCAAGTGCCCCGCCGCAACCCCAAGCCGCTCAACCGGACGCCCGGCCAGCCGCTCCGCAGGTCAATAGTGCTGAAATCACCAGACGCGTAAACCAAGAGGTGGGGTTCGACATTGATGCGACGATCGCCGGTTGGCAAAGCGATCTTGATCGGTTGGAAAGTGAGCTTCGCCGCCCAAGTCTGCGCTACGCGGAGCTGAACGGCCTTCGTGATGAGCTACAGCGCGTCCGTTCCGGGGTCGAAGTTTTCTGGGACGCTCTCCGGCCACGGCTTGAAGCCGCAAAGGCCGAGGTAGGCTTGCTGGAGCCGGCGCCGGCCGCAGGCCAACCACAGGAGCCCGAACAGGTTGCGCTCAGGCGCGCTGAACTCAACTACCGGCTCGGCCTGCTTTCCGCAGGCCAGGATGCGGCTAACGCCGCCCATCTTCGCATCGACCAGCTCATCAGCGCCATCCAGGACATTCACCGAACGAATTTTACGACGAAACTCTTCCAACGCGTCCCGGGTGTTTATTCCTACCAAACTTGGGCGGACGCGCCGGAATATGTGCCCCTGGCAGCGAGACGGGTCGGCTGCCTTATAGCCGATTGGTGGAACAATGCCCGCGACCATGATGAGGTTGTCCACATTGGGATTGAAGCTGTCCTGGTCTGGTTGGTGCTGACCTTCGTGGGGTGGTGGGGTATACTGCGACTGCGCGTCTGGCGAGTTGCGGGCGAGCCGCCCTTTTGGAGCCGCGCGTCCTCTGCAGCTGGCGTTATCCTACTCCGCGCGTTGCCGCTCGTGGTCCCGATCATCTTCTTATACGGGACCATTGCCGAGTCGCAGACTTTGCCCGACGCCGTTGATTGGCTTTTTTACTTGGCGGCGCAATCGATCATTATCATCTTCACCGTGAGTGCGCTTGTCACCACTGTGTTCGCACCCGAGGCACCCCATTGGCGCCTTATCGCTGCTTCCGATCGCGCGGCTGCACGTTTATGCGGCCTCGTCGTTATGCTCGCTGTCGTTTATGGCCTGATGTCGATAATCTACGTGGCCACCCGCCTTGTTCAGGCGCCTTTCGCGCTCACCGTCGCGGTGGCCTTTTTGTCAAACCTGCTCTTGACCGGTATCCTCGTCGCCATCCTTCTCACTCCGCTGCAAGGAAAGCATGAGGACGGGCTGCTATCGCTTCGAT
>DASZGF010000175.1:0-32910 GCA_035939115.1 Binataceae bacterium (SeqCode) | reverse complement strand
CAACCCCGATATCCTCAACCTCATCCTGGGGGCCTCCCGATTTCCTTAGAGTTGCGCTGGCACGCACTCTAATTTACGCATGGGAGGCCTCATTCCTTCAATCCTTACGCGTCATTAGTAAGAACTTTTTCTCGCTTTGAGGTTAGTTTGCCGAGTTCGGTGGTGGCGTTGAATTGTCACGCCGCCATGAATTTTGGACGGCGTCGCCACTCATTGGTAAATTCACCACTTTCCCGATCCCCTCCAGTGCACGCAGATCCCATAATTGGGGGCTAAACACGGCGATCGCGTTCGGAAAAGTTGGACTTTTCTCCGGCACGCCGTCTTTGAGAAACGCCACACGCCGGTATAGGAAAGCCACGTACCGAGCCTTGTCCCACACGATCCGGAACCATTCGGTTTCCGTCCTGGCCGGAACCAAGCAAACCACGGTTTCATGGCGGCCTTGCTCCGCGGCCTTCTGTATGAAGCTGAGGATCAGATCGCCGTATGGCGGGTTTAGGAAGGCTGGGCCGGGCGTCCACGCCAACACCAGCGCGTCGTCGTCCGGGTTAAAGAATCTGCTGCATTTTGCCGTCTCTGCCGTGGCCGCCGCGTCCAACTTGAACTCGAAAATCGAATCCAGCAACCCAAACAACCACGGCGGTGTCTCCCAGTCGCTGAATAAGCTGGAACGCATGCCGGAGTTAAAGGTTGTCACCATCTCAGTCCCTCTCCATTGCATCATCGAAGGCTTGGCAGCAGAAATACCGGCCGTCCCCGCATACGCCCCCTGTTCCTGACGTTGGGTAATTGTAAACCGCATCCCGCCCAACCAGCGTACGCTTGTTCATCTGCAAAAAGATCCCGGGACATAGTTCATCCCGCGGGTGATAGTGAACGATCGTATCCGCACAGCGAGAGCACTGTTCGTCGTAATCGTGGTAGTGAAGAACACAGTCCCGTTTATGCTTGGTGCGGCCGGCCATCCAATCGCACCCGCAATCTGAACATTCCTTGCACGGCTCAGGCTCGTAATCGCATTCCCCGTGATCACCCATTACCAAACCTCCATAATTAAAACTTTAACAATCATGTCGCCCACCGAAGCACCCTGACCACTGTGGCGCGGCCCGGCTGGTGTTGCACCGTAATCAAGCCGGCGGCTTCGAGTGCGCGCAATCCCCGTCCACGACACGGTTGCACTGGTGCGGGTGCAGGTACAGCTACCTGCTTAGGCGGCCCTAATCCTTGCGCTGCCCGCGTCATAAGCAGCCAAATAAGGTCGTCTCGGACTTGTTCGATCTTCTCCATATCCAGCGCTGTCAGGGCGGACATGGGTGTAATCACCAAGGTTTTGCCGGCCACAGTCAACCTAAAATCACGGGCTTCGAGATCATCGCGAACCGCTATGGCGATCATTCTGGTTCCTCTTTGGGCACTATGGGCCTCACTCTCGGCGCCCTGCCGGGTTTGAGTTCCACCTCGACTAAACCTGCCCGTTTCAACGCTTGTAAGGCGCGCGAAGCTGTAGGTTGAGTTAATCCGAACGCCACTTGCTTGGACAGGTTCAACACGGCGGGGGTCGCATCTTTGCCTTTCATTCCGCTTAGGAACCATATCTGTATCCCAAGTTGCAAAGCGCTACCAGGTAACTTACCGGCCTGTTCCAACCAGGTCATAGGTATAGGTCCACGTAGAAACCTCCCTTTCTTGTCTCCTCGGTAACGGTATAAGTAGGAAGAAGCTATCCCGTTAGGTTTATAAGCTAACTGTCGTCGTAACTCTTCTGAGGGTATCAGTGTCTCTTCTCCCATATACCTCTACTCTAACCTGTCCCTTTTCTTTTTAGTAATTATATACCTAAGACATTATACACCAGAAAACATAACACATAAATTATATTGTGCGGGTCCACTACGGGTAATAGAGTCCGTCGACAACATTGCATACCCACCCATTCAATATTGCATACCGACACCTATCACTGGTGCATGGGTAACGGGGGACACCGTTCAAGACGCTTCACTAAAGCGCGTTGCGTTGGATATCCACCGTTCGATGATCGGATCGATCCTCTCCCGGATGAAGTCACCCCGCGCGTCTACAAGCTCCCCCCCGTGGCGGACGATTTGAACCTCGGTTCGCACAGTGAAACCGTCCAGCACCTCCCGGGACGCCTTCTCCATGGCATCCTGCGCAACCTTAACCCGCTGTTCGATCTCACCCTCGGGTGCAATAACGACAATCGAATCGTGCGCCGGCCCGGCAATTTGAACCCCCGCCTTGATGGCGTCGCATACCGCCATCCGGGTCATCTCGCTCGCATTGCCTTGCACGAAGAAGTTTCTAATTGTGTTAGGTTTGGTGTCCTTGGTAACCCGCATTCGCCACCCGTAGAGTGTGCTTACTTCCCCCACGAGGTAGGCTTGCCTCAACAAGCCATCGGACCAGCGCCAATATGTCGAGTAACGGCTTCGGTGGTTGGCCAGCACGGCCTGCGCGAACGACACTGACTTGCCGATCATGGCGGCCAACTTTGCCGCCCCAACACCGTAAAACACCGCCAAGCATGCGGCTTTGGCGGCGGCGCGTTCTAACCCGTGCGTTTTCTTAGTGGCGCCGCGGGGGGCTAGCCCAGCTAAAATCGCGAACTGCATGTGAACGTCACCTATGGCGTAATCCGCCATCAAGGTTTGGTCGTGCGACAAGGCGCCGGAGACTGCAAACTCCTGCGCCGTATAATCGATTAAGGCAATCGCTTCACCCAGTCGCGGTCGAACCGCCAATGTTCTGAACCAATTCGGTCTGATCAAGGCGTACGTCGTCGGCGTAAACCTGTTACGCGACGTTAAAGCCCCGAACGGGGAGAGCAGCGCTGAGCGGTACTCTGACAGTCCCGATTCCGACTGCTTCCAACTTCCGCGGGCTCGGTCATCGGGGCCTAATGCGAGGGGCGCCGAGGTGGTCTCAATCGCATGCTTAAACCACAGTGCGTCCACGAGCGGCCGTGCTTCTGGGTACTTCGCTGCGACCTCGTCAAGTTTCTTCTCCTCAATCGACAGCAGTCCGGTGCGGGTCCTCGGCCAGTCTGTAATCTCCCGGCGAGCAATCCAATCCTCCAGCATCTGATAAACGAACCCCCCTGTTGGTGTGAAGATTTCATGATTAGGGTCCGCGCCGCTAGTTACAGCTATCAAGCAGGCCATACGGCAGGCTTCGAATGCCGCAACGCGTTGGCGATCCACAGGCACACCAGTCCATTCCATTTCCATGGTCGCCGCCATCGTTTCCGCCCGCCACAGCGCATGGCCGAGGGAGAATCGCGGATCGGCAACTATGTGGCGGAACAATCGGGCGGTTGCGTCGACGTCTGAGGCGTTGTAGTTCAGAAGCGCCACCTTTTCAGCCTCGGTGTAGGGCGGCGGTCTCAATGCTAAAGCCCGGCCTTCGTCCTTCTCTGCACCCGCGATCGTCGCCTCCCCGTAGTGGTGCATCGCATCCAGTAATCCTAACGGCGGGTGCCGGCTGCCATCATTCGCCAGGCAGTGGTACTCGCAGTACAGGTCCAAGAGGTGCGCAGGAATTGGCCACCCTAGCGCTTTGAAGCAAGCCAGATCACCCGTGGTGAAGTAACCCACCCAAAGCGCGCTACCATCTGTCGGGAATGGGCAAGGGGGAGGTGGGCACCCCTCTAACCACAATCTTCTTTCGGCGCCGGAGTTCAAATCCAACGCCACCAAGGTGCGAGGTTCAGGGTGCCCACCGGGAGGGGTTGCGTACTCAAAGTCGAACGCAACTCGGTACTTGAATTGGCTTGTCATTCTCGCCCCGTCAGCTTGTTGATTAGCGACCGGATAATGGGATCATCGAGGGACGTAATGAGGCGCCCACGGTAACCCAAGCGGATGTAATCCATGTAAGTAGTCTGCTTTACCGGCCACTCTGGTTCAGACAAGGGGTAGGGCGCCGGCGTAATCTGATATGCCCTAGCCCCCGACGCGGGCCAGGATATCGAAATCCATTCGTTGCGCGCGCGCAGGGCCGCCTCCATCTGGCTAGCAGCGGACGAGGACTGAGGGCCTTGACGATCCCTCTCAACAATCCGCCAGATGTAAACAAGCCCTTGTCGGGTGATCGTGGGGAATAGTTGGACTACAGATACCAGACTCGGGATCTCACGCACCAGACCAGGGGCCAGGATGTAGGGGGTACCGTGAAACCCTACATACGGATCCAAGATCTCCGAAAACGAATCGACATCCGGCCAGGTGCGCACGAATTCGAAATCCTTCGGCTTTCGGACATCGATCTCAAAAAGCTCTGGAGTTCCGCCTAAAGTCGGTTGAGCGCTACCGGGATTGCGCAAAGCCTCGCGGCTGAACGGATCAACCACCGGCTCCTGTGGAACAGGTGCACCTGAAGGTGCAGCGAGGGACTCGGCAGCCCCTGGATCAGGCTGAGGGGTAAGGGGTTCTTCCACTACGGCGTTAGTGTTTTTCACGGCCATAAAACTTCACCTCTGTCGGTTGGGCGGGCGTTGGTAGCCGCGCGCGTTATTATTGGCGCCTCGTTTTGGCAACCGCATTGGCCGCACCACCATGCACGTGCCGAGCAGTCGCGGTCAGTGCCGCAAGTTCGGCAGCGGACAAGCGGTGGCGGTAGAAATAGAGGCCTTAGTTGTCGTGGGCGTCGCGGTCGGACTGGTACCTCGCCGGAGAAAAGGCAAGGCAAGCTGCTGCTGGACAGGCACCACTGACCCTGCCTAGGACAGGTCGCAGTCTGGAGAGCTTGATTTCGCGCTCTCCAGGGCTGAGCGCATCCCATCGTTGCCTGGCTTTTGCCCGGCGTTCGTCGCGGGCTACTTCCTTTAGGGTTAGGCCAGCGGTTGGTAAGTCGTGGTACTTGGCCGCTATGGCCGCCCGCGTCGGCCGCCACGCCCGGCACTTCTGCTCCGGGTCGCTCTTGAGAATCCGCCGCTTGAACATTAGGTAATCCAGTGGGCACTGATTCACCGAGCACCGCTGAAACGACGGGCATTCGTGGTAGGGCTGAAGCATCACGATTCGCCGCCCTTGGCCACCATCACGGTGTTCGATGCGCCAGCATCGCGGGCAGCAGCGGCACCGTACCCGCGTCGTGCGATCAGCGGTCTCTCTGAGCACCAAGTCAAAATTGACAGGCGATTCCAGGCAATGCGCCGGGGCCCCAAGCGGACCGGCCGGGGAAAGAGCGGTGGATCCTTGAGCCACCATCGGCGGAGCGTGCTGTAAGAAACCCCCCCGACGATATCGCGCACCGCGCCCAGGAGGATTAGGTCTTCCGACTCTCGATTAGGTTCGCGTTTCCCGGTTTTCATTGTTGGCAATCTCCTCTATGTCAGGTTAAGTTCTGGCCCGCACACATGTGAAAAGAATTAGCAGCGGTTAAAATAAGGCACGTTTTTACGCCGAATTTGTCGCAATATCTAAGGGTTTATTTTGCTTGACAAGCGGGTTATGTAACACTTGTCACATGACAGGGAAGCAGGTGAAAGAGCTTCGGGAAGGTTTCCGATTAACCCAGGCCAAGCTGGCTGCCATGATCGGCGTCGCCCGCGTAACGGTGTCACGCTGGGAGTCCGGGACCGCAGCGATCTCGCCATTGGCCGCCCGGCTGCTGGAGCTGGTAGATAGTGGCGTGTTGGAAGAGTGTGAGTGTGAGGACTGTCACCACCTGATGGCGCGCCATTTCATAAATTACAGCGCCCGAGGTTGTTTTGACTGCGGCGACAATCCCCAGGGCCGCCCCGGGTTGGGCTTGTGCTACATACCGCGGATTACTCATGGGGTATGAAAATCAACAAAACTGCACCATAAGGGTGAAGCGGAAAAATAGCGAAACCGATACCTCAAAAGTCACGCCGCTGGTACCCTCCGGCGGTACCCGTAATTCTAAATAGAGTTAAAAGCCTTATACTCATTAGCCTTTCTGGCTACCTTCGACTGTCGCCAAATGAGTCAGCCGCGGATCGGATCGTCGCTTTTGGAGCCAACGACGAGTCGAATCTGTCAAATCACCAGTTTCCGTCATTCCTCGCAGCCCGAATGCCTGTTGACGCATTTTGCGCAGCGCCAGCCTCCCTGCCGGTTTTTGCCCAGCCCCCTTGCGGATTCCGTCGACTTAGGCAAAATGTTAAAAGGCGGCAGGTCAAAGCAGCGCTTTAGCGCAGGGATGGCTTGGCCCAAGAACTAAGCGTCGGGAGGATTATTTGGTGGGACGTTTTGGCTTGGGAGCGGTGGGGGCTCGACCCCTTGATGAGCGGACGGGAACCTTAAATCGCAGGCAATTACTCAAAATCGGAACTGTAGTCGCAGGCAGCGCCTTGGTGCCAGGCGCGGCATTGGCCGCGTTGCGAGTGCCGTATCCGCCCGAGCGTTCGCTGAAAATTTACAATCTCCACACCGGCGAAACCCTCACCGCGCAATACTGCGAAAATGGCTGTTACGTGGAGGGTGCGCTCAGCGAAATCAATTACATTATGCGCGATTTCAGGGCCAATGAGATCAAACCAATCGATCCCCACCTGTTGGACCTGCTCTATTCGCTCAACCGCCGTTTAGCTACGCAGGAACCCTTCCACCTCATTTCGGGTTATCGCTCGCCGGCAACCAACGCGATGCTGGCTGCGCGCAGCGAAGGCGTCGCCCATCGCAGTCTTCACATCGAGGGCAAAGCCGCTGATATCCGGGTGCCTGGCAGGCGGCTGTGGGAGGTGTGGCAGACCTCGATGGCAATGCTGGCGGGCGGCGTCGGCTTCTATCCCCGCTCTGACTTTGTGCATGTCGATGTCGGCCGCGTCCGTTTTTGGTAGGCGGTTGGCGCGTAACTTTTTGTCATCAAAATAAAAAGACGCGGTTTTTTCGCATTTTAGGGTTTTGCCCGATTGTGGTATCGTAACCGGGCAAGTCAGCCTTTGCGCGCACCATGTCAGCCCCCGCCAAGAACGAATCCGCGAAAGTCACGGCCGATAACCAGACCAGTCAACCGTCTCCGGTCCCGGAAACACCGGCCGGATTGCCGGCCTATTTCCACCTGTTGTGGGATTACGAGTTGGACAGCCTGGCCCCGATCCTTGACTCGATCTTGAGCCGACGCGAGCAGGTTCTGGCTCATTGGCATCGGCTGTACCTGCTGCATTTTGGCGATACGCGCTCGCTTTCCGACCGCGAGTTCATGGAGATATACGGCGCGGACCTGGCCGCCACGATCGGTGATTTGCGCACCAAGGACATCGACCGGTTCACCGTCGACGTACGGCGGATTGGCGAGGCGCTGGCGGAACGCCGGGTGCCGTTTCCTGAGATCGTGGTCTCGATGCATCTGTTCGAGGAGAGCGCCGCCACCGCCTTTCCGGTCTTCCCTCCGCCGATGCCCAAGGTCTATCAGGCCTTCGACAAGCTGAGCCATTGCCGGATGATCGTGCTGGCCGACGCTTATTTTCGGTCCACCGCGGCGGTCGCCAATGCCCGTATCCGCGACCTTGAGCGGGAGGCGTCGATGCTGCCGAGCCAGGCGCGCAGCCGTTTTCACGGATTGGTTGGAGCCAATCCCGCGATGCGCCAGCTTTACGAGCGGATCGAGGCCGCGGCCAGAACTCGCGGCACTATTTTGGTGGTCGGTGAAAGCGGCACCGGCAAGGAGCTAATTGCGCGGGCGATTCACGAAGCTTCGGAGCAGCCGGCCAGCCCGTTTGTGGCGCTTAACTGCGCGGCGATTCCACGGGAACTCATTGAAAGCGAGCTGTTCGGCTATAAGCGTGGAGCATTCAGCGGCGCCAATGCCGAACACCTGGGGCTGTTTCGTTCGGCCGAAGGCGGCACCTTGTTTCTGGACGAGATCACCGAGATGAGTCCTGAAACCCAGACCAAGCTGCTGCGCGTCCTACAGGAGCATTCAGTGCGCCCGGTTGGTGGCAACCGCGAGATTCCAGTCGATGCCCGGGTGGTCGCCACCACCAACCGCGAGCCGGCCGAGGCCGTACGCACGGGCCAGTTGCGCTCGGACCTCTATTACCGGCTGCAAGCCAGCGTAATACGGGTCCCGCCGCTGCGGGAGCGCCTTGACGACGTCCCGCTACTGATCGAGCACTTCATCAACGTCTTCAATGAGCGGCTCAAACGGCCAATCCCGATCACGGGTATCGCTGGGGATGCGATGGCAGCGATGCAGAATTATGCCTGGCCGGGCAACGTACGCGAACTGTCCAACTTGATCGAAGGCGCCTTCACCTTCGGCCGCTCCTCGAGCATAACGCTCGACGATTTGCCGCCGCCGTTAGCAGGTGAGCGTCGTTCCCAGACCTTGCCCCCCTCCGACGGGACTACCGCAGCACCAGCCACTGACGCCGTTCCCGTAGGTCTGCCGAGCTTCGCTGATGTAGAGCGGGACCTGATCCGGCGCGCGCTCGAAAATACCGAGGGCAACAAGGTTCAAGCCGCCAAACTGCTGCGCATCTCGCGCAAAAAGCTGTACGCGAAAATTGAGAAGTACGGCTTGAGTTGACGCCGCCGGCATGTGTTGAGGGCGGGTACTATACTTCATCCTGGGAGCTAGACCGCCTTGTCCTGCGGCGCCTCGGCGCCCAAAACCAGGCACATGAAGGCGTCCAGCACATCGCTGCGGGTCAGAATGCCGACCACGCGGTTGTGGTCGACCACCGGAATAGCGCCGAAGCGCTCGCGCCTCATTACCCTGACCGCGTCCTCGACAGAGTCTTCGGGGGCGAGGGAGAACACCTTTTCAGTCATTACTGTTTCGACCGCGATCTTGCCCGAATCAACTACCGGCGCTGGCCTGCGGCCCAGATCGACAGAGGCGAGCTCCACCGCCGAGGGTGAGGCATTGCGCAGGTCTCTATCAGTAACGAGGCCGACCAAAGCGTAATCCCTCACCACCGGAAGCTGATTAATCCGGTGGCGTTCGAGCAACTCCCGGGCGTGAGCAACCGTATCACGCGGCTTGACCGTCTGGACGGGGGAATTCATCCAGTCTTTGATTTTCACGTCAGCACCTTTTGCCAATTGGCTTTGAAATACGCCGGCAGAATTACGCAAGACTTCTGCCAAATTCATCAACACTGCGGTGAGCGATCAGTAAGCGCAAACAGCCACTCCAAGGCAGTGGAAAAAGCGTTGGTAGCGTTATTCTAATGGCATCAGGTCAGAAAGCTGCCGAATGGCGCCCTGTATCCTTTGGAGGCAGTCCCACGGTCCGTCTGGCTCCCTTTGGACACATCGGTGCTCCGCGAACTCCTGACGAACAGCGCTCGTCAGCGTTCGCAACCGCCGTGGCCCGGTTTACATAAATTTTTACGAGTCTTTGTTCAGCAGCGGGCAGGACGTTCGACGCGCAACGCGTGGCACGGCACTCGCTATAGGTACAGGCATGCCGCAGAGGGGGGACAGCGGCAGAAAAGGAGTAAGACCGGTGTCTTTCCCGTTTCATTCGATTCTCGTGCCCGTGGATTTCGACTCAAATTCCAGGTCCGCGTTGGACTTGGCCCGGCAAATGGCCACGGCCGGTGATGCCACTCTGCACCTGATGCACGTTATAGGGATTCTGCTGAGCCCGGGCGAAGCCGCCTCCGTTATCGTCGCCCGCGAGGACGACGTCAAAGCCGAGCTCGAAAAGATTGCCAGGGAGCAGCTAAGCGGAGCCCGGCATCAGGTTTATATCCGCACGGGCGATACCGCACGCGCTATCGTTGATACCGCGCGCGACTTGCGCGCCGACTTGATCGTGATGCCTACCCATGGCCGGCGCGGTTTGCCGCGATTGTTTTTAGGCAGCGTCGCCGAGCGGGTGGTGCGCGAGGCGCCCTGCCCGGTGCTGACGGTGCGGCCGTTGGCAGCCGAAGATGAAACCAGCTCCGTCGCCCAGGTGATGATCAAGCACCCGCCGTCGGTCAGTCCCACCGATACACTGGCCGACGCCCACGCGATCATGCAGCGCGACGATCTATTGTCGCTTCCCGTCCTCTCCAACGACATACTGACCGGCATTATTACTGACCGCGATATCCGCTCGCACATCGGAGAGCTGGAAAAGACCCGCGTGCAGACCGCGATGGCGCCGGGGCCGGTCAGCGTTGCGCCCACGATGCCGGTTGAAGAAGCCGCCGCCTTGCTGGTGAAACTCGGAGTGGGGGCCCTGCCGGTGGTGGAGAACGGCAAGCTGGTCGGATTGTTGTCGAACAAAGAAGTCATCCAGACCCTGCTTGATCGTTCGGGCAAGGGTTGATTGCGAGTTTAGTATGCGCAGAAAGGAATCCGTTGCCGATGACGCCGCCCAACCTGATTGACGCGATGAGCGATGCGGGCTTTTACCCGCAGCGGCCCTCCAGCGTTGAAGTCAGGCAGACCCATATCTCCTGCGTCTTTCTGGCCGGCGATTTCGTGTACAAGTTAAAGAAGGCGCTGCGCTTTTCATTTCTGGATTATTCCACGCTGGAGCAGCGTTATCGATTCTGCCAGGAAGAGGTGGCGCTTAACCGGCGCCTGACGCCGCGAGTTTACCTCGGCGTATTTGCGATCATGCGCCGCGGAGAAGGCTTCGCCTTGGCCCCCAATCCCGCGCAGCGGTTCGATCCTGAGGCGGTCGAATACGCGGTCATGATGCGCCGGCTGCCCGATGAGCGAAGTCTTGAGCGCCTGGTGCGGACGGGGGGTATAGATCCCGCTGGGATGCGCCGCATCGCATTCGTATTGGCAAAGTTTCACGCCGGCGCCGCGCGCGATCGCTCAATGGAGTACGGCAGTGCGGAAGCGATTGGACACAGCATCGTGGCCAATCTGGAGGAATGCCGCCCGTTTGTCGGCGACACCATTGGCGAGCGGGAATTCAATTCGATCAGCCGCTTCAACCGCACCTTTATCGAGAACCATCGGAAATTTCTCGATGGCCGCGCCCGGGATGGCATGGTACGCGAGGGGCATGGCGACCTGCGCAGCGAACATATCTGCGTGCAGGAGGAGATCGACGTTATCGACTGCGTTGAGTTCAGCCAACGGCTGCGCTATGCCGATATCGCTTCTGATCTGGCCTTCCTGCTGATGGATTTGGATCGGCTACAAGCGCCGGCGCTGGGTCATCATCTGCTGCGTGCCTATCTGGACGAAATCGGCGATAGCGGTCTCGTCCGGCTGCTGAACTTCTACAAATGTTACCGCGCGACTGTGCGCGGCCTGGTCGGCAGTCTCAAGGCGCGTCAGAGCGAAGTTCCATCCACACAGCGCAGCCGCGCCCGCGAGTCGGCGCGCGACTATTTCGCCGCCGCCTATCGCTACGCCAAGGCCGGCTCTCCGACATTGGTTGCGATCTGCGGCCTGCCGGCAAGCGGCAAATCCACTGTCGCTCAGGCGCTGGCCGAGCGCAGCGGCTTTGCGGTTTTCAACTCCGACGTGATCCGCAAGCGGCTGGCCGGAAAGAATCCGACCGAGCGCGCCGGCAGCGTCTTTGGTGAAGACATCTACAGCGTCGACTTCACTGCCGCGACTTACAAGGCGCTGGCCGAGGCAGCCGCCCAGGAACTGCGTGCCGGCAACGGAGTGATCCTCGATGCGACCTACAAGGACGATGCCGAGCGCATGCGCTTGCGTGACCTGGCCGGTGAGGTATCGGTGCCGATTGTGTTCGCGCAGTGCGCCGTGACCGACGAGCAGGCCAGGCAAAGACTGGCGGCGCGCGCGCTGGCATCCGATGCGGTCTCCGACGCGACTTGGGAGATCTATGTGCAACACAAGGCGGCCTTTAAGCCGTTTGGTCCGGAATTCGCCCGCTGCCATTTGCGCGTCGACGGCGCCGCGGATGCCGCCGACAGCGCATGTGAGGTCGAACGGTTTATCGCCAGCCACTATTGAGCATGAGTTGGATTTGATGCCGCACACAACCATTGACGAACTTCGCAATTATTCGGCGCGGGGAATCCTCGCCGACGGCGATTCTATACTGATTCGGGCGATATCGCCCGAAGACCGCGGGCGTTTGCGCTCACGTTTCTCGCCTCAGTCCGGAATCGTCTTACTTCCGCTTCATGGGTCACAAGAAACGCCTTAGCGAAGAGGATCTCGACCGCTTCGCCGTGATGGATTACGTGCATCGCTTCGGTCTGGCCGCCACCCGGCGCTACGGCGACGACGAGCGCATAATCGGCATGGGGATGTATGCGGCGGCCGGCGGCGAACGCCCGCAGAGCGCGGAGGTGGCGTTCACCGTCGAAGACGAATACCAGGGCCGCGGCGTCGGCACGCTGCTGCTGGAGCATCTTTGCCGCATCGCTCACGCCAACGGCATCAATCGGCTGGAAGCCGACGTCCTGAGCGGCAACGCGCGCATGCTCCAGGTGTTCGCGCGCAGCGGGTTCAAGGTCAGCCAATCCACCGATGGGGGCGTGGTGCGGGTCTGGTTTGCCAACGAAGAGACTGAGCAGTTCCTGAGTCAGAGCCTGCGCCGCGAGCGGTTGGCGGCGGCACAAAGCATTTCCAGGCTGCTCAATCCCGCGTCGGTGGCGGTGGTCGGCGCGTCGCGCGATCCGGGGAAAATCAGCGGCGCGATTCTGGCCAACCTGATGAGCGACGGCTTCAAGGGTCCGATCTATCCGATCAATTCGCAATCGCGCGAGGTCCAGGGGCTTAAATCATTCGCGAGTCTGGCTGCGGTCGGCGAGCGCATCGATCTGGCGGTGATTTGCGTTCCGACGGCGGCGGTTGAGGGCGCCATCAAGGAGTGTGCTGCCGCCGGCGTTCATGGCGTGGTGGTGATTACCGCGGGCTTCTCCGAAGTTGCCGGCGAGGGACCTGCCGTGCAGGACCGCATCGTCAACCTGGTGCGCTCGAGCGGGATGCGGATGGTGGGGCCCAACTGCATGGGCATCCTCAACACCGATCCGGCGGTGAACCTCAACGCGACCTTTGCCCCGGTGATGCCGCGGGCGGGCAATATCGGGATGCTCTCGCAAAGCGGCGCGTTGGGTATCGCGGTACTCGATCATGCCCGCATCCGCAACATCGGTCTGTCCAGCTTCATCTCGGCCGGCAACAAAGCGGACGTTTCCGGCAACGATATGATTTCGTATTGGATCGATGACCCGCGCACCAAAGCGATTGTCCTGTACCTGGAAAGCTTCGGCAATCCGCACAAGTTCGCGCGGCTGGCCCCGGCGGTGGCGCGACAAAAGCCGATCGTCGCGGTCAAATCGGGCCGCTCGGCCTCGGGACGGCGGGCGGCGATGAGCCATTCGGCCTCGCTGGCCAATCTCGATATCGCGGTCGAGGCGCTGTTCGAGCAAACCGGCGTGATTCGGACCAATACGCTGGAGGAACTGTTTGACGTGGTCTCGCTGCTCTCAATGCAGCCGGTGCCCGCAGGACAGCGGGTGGGAGTGGTGACTAACGCCGGCGGCCCGGCGATCCTGCTGGCTGACGCGTGCGAAGCCAGGGGTTTGAACCTCCCGGAACTCGCCCCCGCTAGCAGCGCCGAGTTGCGCTCATTCCTTTCCCCGCGCGCGGCGTTTTCAAATCCCGTCGATATGACCGCCCAGGCCGGCGGCGATGAATTCGCCCGCGCAATTGGCGTGGTGGCCAGGGATCCTAACATTGACTCGGTGGTGGTGATTTATATCCCGCCGATGGTGACCGAACCGGTGGAGATCGGTCGCGGGATTGCGCGCGGCGCGGCGGCAGTGCCGTCCGACAAGCGTATCGCATGCGCCTTTATGTCCTCCGAGCAGCCCCCGGACGAGATCAACGCAGGGCCGCGCGGCGCAATCCCTTGCTACAAGTTCCCGGAAAACATTGCGATCGCGCTGGACGCTGCCAACCGTTACGGCCGTTGGCGAAGCCGGCCCAGGGGCGCCACCCTGTCTCTGGGAACGGCGGCGGAAAACGCGATCCGGGCCATCGTGGATCAGGCGCTGGCCGGGACTGACGGACCTATGTGGCTCCCGCAGCGCGAACTTTCCGCTGTGCTGGTGGCCGCCGGTATCGAGGTGGTGAGGGGCGAGCTGACCAGCGTCGAACAGGCGCCGGCTGCGGCGGAACAGGTAGGCTTTCCGCTGGTGGCCAAAATCGTCTCGCCCGACGTCCTGCACAAGAGCGACGTGGGCGGCATCATCATGGGTCTGCGCTCCGCCGCCGAGGTTGAAGCGGCGGTGGCCCGGCTCAAGCGCCGGATGGAGGAGCTTGGCAAGCGCCTTGACGGCATCCTGCTGCAGCGTGAAGTTACCCAGGGAATCGAGGCGCTGGTGGGAGTCACCACGGACCCAACTTTCGGTCCGCTGGTGGTCTGTGGCCTTGGTGGAGTCACCGTCGAACTGGTCAAGGACGTCGCTTTCCGGCTCCATCCGGTCACCGATATCGATACGACCGAGATGCTGGCGGCGCTGCGTTCGAGCCCCCTTTTGGACGGTTACCGCGGCGCCCCGGCTGGCGATCGGCAGGCCCTGGGTTCAATTATCCGCAAGATCTCCGCGCTGGTTGAATTAGTGCCCGAGATACGGGAACTCGACCTCAATCCGGTCAAGGTCCTCCCGCCCGGGCGGGGGGCAGTCGTCATCGACGCCCGAATGCGTGTCGCACCGGTGCGAGCGCTGCGTTAAGGGAAGTGTCCGGCGGATGCAAACTATGACTCCAAAGGCGCTCAGTCGTGGCTCCGAGGGCTTCAATCTGGAGATTCCTTCCCGGGAAGGTTGAAATTAGGTGACTTTTCCTCGCACCGGACGGGCCCACGGATTGGCATGAATGATGCTCCAATACCACTGCGTGGATGGATTGGGTCACAATGTTAACGGGTCGGGTATGAGTAAGATGGTTACGAGTCACCATCAGAAACGGCCTCCCACGATCGTTGCTCTCAGTGACGATCACGATCTGGTGGAGCTGCTGCTCAGAAATTGCGCCCGCCCCTGGAAGGTAACCGTCACCGGCGATTTTAGCTCCTACCTCAACCTGACGCCCAATGGAGAATGCCGAGTAGTAGTGGTAGACGACGAAAAGCTACAGGAGGCGGATCGCGGCTGGTTGCTGAATAAGCTACAGAACTGGATTCCGCAGGCGTTCATTGTTTACATCGCCGCGCAGCATAGCCCTGAAGTAGAGAAATTCGCTCGCTCCCGCGGCGCCGGCTATTACCTCTCCAAACCGGTGGATACCGAACGCCTGACGCATCTGCTCAACGGACTGCAGCGGCTGGATGGCGCCTGAACCGGTCGAGTTGAAAAGCGACAAATCTCCCGCGTGGAAGTCTTATCAGTCTTTCATCTTGCCGCCGGCGCGCCGCAGACGGCGCTCCTGCATCATCGCAAAAAACACCGGCACCAAAATCAGGACGTGGATGGTCGATGTAACCATTCCGCCCACAATCGGAGCGGCGATCGGTTTCATTACGTCGGAGCCGATTCCGCTCGACCATAAGATTGGCGCCAGGCTTAGGATCACGACTGCCACCGTCATCAGCTTGGGCCGCAGTCTTTGTACCGATCCCTCAATCGCCGCCGCCTCGATCAGTGCATGACTAAGAGGTTGCGCGGCGAGATGGCGCTCCAGCGCCTCGTCCAGATAGATCACCATCACCACACCTGTTTCGACCGCGATTCCGAACAGCGCGATATAACCGACCCATACCGCGACGCTGAAATTGAACCCCATCAGGTATTGGAGCACGAGGCCTCCGGTCAGCGCATAGAGGCAGGGCAGCAGCAGCATCAGCGCCTCGGCAGCGGAATCGAACAGTACGTAAAGCAGCACAAAGATCGCGCCGAATACTATAGGCAGGATATAGCTCAGGCGCTTTCGCGCGCGCAGCTGAAATTCAAATTCGCCCGACCACTTGAGCGTATAGCCCGTGGGCAGATGAAGTTGCCGCTCGATCGCGTGTTGCGCGCGCGCGACGTATCCACCGTAGTCCGAGTCGGCGGTATCGATGTAAACGTAGCCGGTCAACTGGCCGTCCTCGTCGCGTACCATCGTCGGACCTGGACTCATCGCGACCCTGGCAACCTCTCCCAGCGGAATTTGGGCGCCGGTGGGCGTGGAGATCAACACCTGGCGCAGGCGCCCCAGATCGTCTCGGTAGTCCTTCAGGTAACGCACGTTGATCGGATAGCGCTGGCGTCCCTCCACGGTGGTGGCGATGTTGGCGCCTCCAATCCCCGATTCCACCGCGCGTTGGACATCACCGGAGGTCAGGCCATAACGCGCCGCCGCGGCGCGGTCCACGTTGACGTCGATATAAAACCCCTGCGACACGCGCTCGGCGAACACGCCGCGGGTGCCCGCCACCGGCTTGAGCAGCTCCTCCAGCTCGCTTCCGATGCGCTGGATCTCATCGAGGCGCGGCCCCTGGATCTTGAGCCCCACCGGGGTCTTGATGCCGGTCAGTTCCATGTCCAGCCGGTTTTCCACCGGCATCGTCCAGACATTGGACAATCCCGGGAACTGGAGCCTGGAGTCCATCTCGGTGATCAGCCGGTCATAGGTCATCCCCGGGCGCCATTGGGCGCGCGGGCGCAGCATCACCGTGGTATCGAACATGTCCATCGGCGCGTTGTCGGTGGCGCTGTTGGAGCGGCCCACAGTGCCGAAGACACTTTGCACTTCGGGAAACGTGCGGATGATCTGGTCCTGCTTCTGGAGCAAATCGGCCGCCGAGGTGATGGAAATCCCCGGCAGTGCGGTCGGCATGTATAGGCTGGAGCCCTCGTACAGGGGCGGCATGAACTGGCTGCCGATGCGCGCGGCCAGGGGCAGCGTGGCGGCCAGAAAAATCAGGTTGGCGGCAATCGTGATCCATCGATGGCGCAGGCACCAGCGGATGATCGGCAGATACGCCGCCTGGCAGATGCGCGTGATCGGATTGGCTGATTCCGGCCGCAGTCGCCGTCCCCGGATGAACAACAACATCAGGACCGGCACCACGGTCACGGCCAGCACCGAGGAAAGCGTGATGGCGAAGGTCTTGGTGTAGGCGAGCGGCCGGAACATCCGCCCCTCCTGGGCCTCGAGCAAAAAGACCGGCAGGAACGACACCACGATGATCACCATCGAAAAAAAGATTGGCCGCCCCACCTGCCTGGCCGCCGCCAGCAGCACGCCGCGGCGCTCGTGCTCTGAAAGCGCGGCGCCCTCCTGCGCCGCTGCCATCTGCCGCTCGGACAGATGGCGATAGCCGTTTTCGACCATCACGATCGACGCGTCAACCAGCACCCCGATCGCCAGTGCCAGGCCGCCCAGGGACATGATGTTGGAGCTGACCTGCAGGTAGTACATGGGAATAAAGGAGGCCAGCACGGCCAGCGGCAGAATCAGGATCGGGATCAGCGCGGAGCGGAAATGGAACAGGAAAATCACGATGACGAGGCTGACGATGATCGCTTCCTCGACCAGGTCGTGGCCCAGCGTGGAAATGGATTCGCGGATGAGTCCCGACCGGTCATAGCCGGTCACGATCTCGACTCCGGCCGGCAGGCTCGAGCGCAACTCCGCGATCTTGCGCTTGACGCCGTCGATAACGTTGAGCGCGTTCTGGCCAAAGCGCATTACCACGATTCCACCCACTGCCTCGCCTTCGCCGTTCCATTCGGCCACACCCTCGCGCTGATCGGGGCCATAGCTAACCACGCCCAGGTCGCGGATCAGCACCGGCGTGCCGTTATAAGTAGCCACCGGTACCTGCTCCAGATCGGGGAGAGAATGGATATAGCCTGGGCTCTGGATTAGGTAACTGGCGCCATTCATTTCCAGCGTGCGCCCGCCGACCTGGCCGTTGCTGTCGCGGATCCGATCGATCACCGTTTGCAGCGGCACGCCGAGCGCCAGCAAACGGTTCGGATCGAGCTTGGCCTGGTACTGCCGCACGAACCCGCCGATCGTGGCGACCTCTGCGACTCCGGGCACGGTCTCCAGTTGGTAGCGGATGTACCAGTCCTGCAGGCTGCGAAGCTGGGCCAGGTCGAGGTTGTGGCCCCGGTCGATGACCAGGTACTCGTAAACCCATCCCGCTCCGGTCGCGTCGGGGCCAAGTGTCGGCGTAACGCCCGGCGGCAGCACACCGGTGATTTGTTGCAGATACTCCAGCACCCGGCTGCGCGCCCAGTAAGGGTCGGTGCCATCTTCGAAGACCACGAACACATAGGAATCGTCGGGCATCGTTTGCGCGCGCACCGCCTTGACGCCCGGGGCCGCCAGCAGCGCGCTGACAATTGGATAGGTCACCTGATCCTCGATCACCGTGGGCGGCTGCCCCATCCATTGCGTATGCACGATTACCTGCACGTCGGAGATATCGGGCAGTGCGTCAAGCGGAATCCGCCGCAGCGACCACAGCCCCGCGGCGGCCATGATCAGCACCCCGAACCAGAGCAGGAAGCGGTTGGCGCTGCACCAATCGATAAGACGGTCGATCATGGCTGCCCTCCTACATCCCGCCGCTGACGCTGACGTTGAACTGCCTGGTGGCTAGCGTGCGGCCGTCCTTGACGGCTGAGATTGTCACCTGCCACGTGCCGCCCGAGTCGAGATCGATCGGAGCCTGGTAAACTCCGCCGCCCTGCTCGCCGGCCGCGCCGCCGGCATGCATCGCCGCCATCCCCATCGCCGGCATCGCCGCCATGAAAAACGACACCGTGACCTGCGCGCCCGAGACGGGCTTACCATTCGCGTCGCGCAGCGTCACCCGCGCCACGTTGTGGCCCCGGTGGGGCGGATTGGGTTCGGTGGTCATATCGATCTCGGCCCCTGCTTCCTGCGCGGTGGCGGATTGGGCGGTGCCGCCCGCACCCGGCGGCGCCGGCGCGAAATTGCCCATCGCGGCCTGCAACTGGCTTTCCGAATCAACCAGGAAATTGGCGGAACTGACGATCCGCTCCCCGGCTTTCAGGCCTCCAAGCACGATGTAGTCGCCGCCGACGTGCGGCCCCAGGTTCACCTCGCGCGGGATCAGGTAGCCGTCGCCGCGGTCTATAAACACTACATTGTGTAAACCGGTGCGCATCACGCCGCTGTCCGGGATCGTCAGATGGCGGCCCATCGGCAGCTTCAGCGCGATGTGCCCGAACATCCCCGGTATCAGCTTGCCGCCGCGATTACTGAGGCTGACCCGCACCTTTATGGTTCGCGTGGCAGCGTCGATCTGAGGCCGGATGAAGTCGACCTTGCCGTCGAATCGTTCACCGGGCCAGGCGTCAACGGTAAGTGAGGCGGGGTCATTCGGCCGCACCCTGCCCGCGTCCTGCTGAAAAACCTCGGCGTAAGCCCACACGGTTGAGAGATCGGCGATTACGAACAGCTTTGTTTCCGGCTGCACATACATATTGGGAAAGGCGTTGCGCTCGGCCAGGTAGCCATTGGCCGGCGCAACGACTGTGACCGCGCGCCGCGCCCGCCGCTCGCGCTGCAGGCGGCGAATCTCACCCTCCGGAACGCCCCACAGCCGCAGGCGCTCCAGCGCGGACTCGACCAGCGAGCCAGCGCCCGCCGCCACACCCTCCACGGTGCTGTCCGCGACCTGGCTGCGGGCCTTGAGTGCGAGCAGGTATTCCTCTTCGGTGGCAACCAGGTCCGGGCTGTAGATGGAAAACAGGGGCTCGCCGCGAGTGACATATTGCCAGGTCTGATTGGCGTAAACCCGGTCGATCCAACCGGTGAAGCGGGTTTGGACGTAGGCCTCACGGCGGTCGTCGGGTTCGATCATCCCCGTGGCCTGGAGCAAATCGGAAACCTGCGCTTCCTTTACCTGCGCCACGGTCACGCCGATTAACTGGCGGCGCTGCGGACTGATTTGGATGGGCGCCAACGCGCCTGCCTGCTGGGCGCGGCAGACTGCGGCGAACCCGGTCAACGATGCGAATGCGATCACCGCGGCCGCTGTTACAGATCGAGCAATGAATCGCCCTGGGAGAAACATTATCGATCCTCCTCGGCAAACTGCTCGATCCTGGCGGCGGCAATTTCGTGGTCGGCGACGGCCCGGTAATACTCCTGCTGCAGGTTAAAAAGGTCGGTCAGCGAGGAAATCAGCGTCTGAAAATCGGCGTTGCCGACCTGATAAGCGGCAAAGGCCGAATCCTGCGAGCTGCGGCCCTGCGGCAGCAGCCCCTCGCGATAGATGTTGATAATCCGATCGGCGGTGCGCAGCGCAACCAAAGCAGACTCGGCGTTGGATGAGACTTCCAGCTCGCCGGCCGCCTGCTGCTCGCGCGCCGACTCCAGTTCCAACGCCGCCTGCTGCACGGCGGGCGTTTGCTTGCGCCAGAAGTAGAGCGGAACCGCGGCGCCCAGCGACAACATGTAATAATCGCGAACACCCGGACCGGTCTTCTGATACATGTAGCCGACGCTGAAGTCGGGCCGGTAACCTTTGCGGGCGAGCTGCAGCTTGTCGATGCCGCTTTGCGCCGCGACGCGCAGCATCTCGACCTGGGGCGCGCGTGCCAGCGCCAGCTTTTGCAACTGCGCGTCGTCCAGCCCGATGCGGCTAGGCGTCACCTCGCCGGTTTCGATGTCGGCGGAGTCGGCCTCGCGTCCCAACTGGGCCTTCATCTCCAGGTTGAGCTGGTGCTCCTCCTCATGATGCATCGCCAGTTCCTTGAGCATCTCGGTCTGCTTGAGTTGCGCGGCAATTACGTCATGCTGCAGGCCGTGTCCCACCCGGTAATGGCTCTGGGCAATCCGCTCGATTTGGTCCAGCTCCTGCCGCGTCAGGTTCAGAACCGCAAACAGCTTGGCGTGGTAGAAAAGCTCAAAGTACAGTTCGCGGATTTTTTCGCGGACCTCGCGCCGCACCTCTGAGACCTGCTGTGAGGCGTACTGCGCGTCCCGCTCCGCAATCGTCGCGGCCAGCCCGAGCTTGCCTGGATAGGGAATCGCCTGCGAAGCGCCGAAGCCGATGTAGGCAAAATCGCTCGTGGTAAGCCCGGAGCCGGGAAGCGGATCGCCGACTGAAAACGGCTGCAACGTCACTTGAGGATCGGGCAGCGTGCCCGCCTGGATGGGAACCTTGGTCTGTGCCTGCCAATGCAACCGGGCGGCGGCGATACGCGGATTGCGCGCCAGCGCCTCATCAATCAGCGCTTTGAGGCGCGGCGGATCCTGGTAGCCGGTCGCGGAGCGCTGCTGCGCATTCGCGGCTGCCGCAAGATAGAAAATCGCGGCAAGCACCAATGATGAATGGGCCAAAACACATCGTGATCTGTACGACATTCGCGCACTCTCTTCCTTGGTACGGCCGCGTGCGGCCGTAAACCTGCGTCGTTATGCCATCCCGGCGCGCGGCTTGCGGTACGCGTCGCACCGGATATCGGCGTCAAACGGAAAGAGAGTAGCGCTCAGATTTGCAGCGGGTGCGGGGGCGGGGCTGATGAGGGTGGCGAATACGTGCAGGAAAACGTTCGGCTCGGCCCGCGGGCTAGCACGATCACCGGCTGTTGGACCGCGCCCGCCAGGTAAAACACGCCAACGGATGAGGCGGGCGCCGCGATCGAGGCGTTAGAAAACTCGCCCTGAACTTTGGCGCAGCAGGAACCCTCGCGCATTTGCTGATCCATGGCGCAGGAAGCGCCTGCGCAACATGGCATCGCGAACTGGGCGCCGCCGCTTTGCATACAAGCGCCAGCACTCGGAAATATGAGTCCCACAACCACGAGAACGGTCAGTAATGCCTTCGCCACGCGGGCTCCAGCTTATTCGCGGGCCCGCGCTTGTGACAAGAGCCAGCCGCGCGTTGGTTCGCGCTGAGATTCAGCACGGCCGCACAATCGCTCAGAATGGAAGCTTGCATCATACCAGTACCGGCTGCGTGGCACAGGGTTTCAGGCCTGTCACTTCAGTTTGTACATTATACGCCCTTCTATAGAACACAATTGCTGCGTTAAACTGGAGCGCGAGGCTCTTTCTGGTTCCCTCTCCTTATCTTAGGACTTTCCAGGGAAGGGGCCAGGGGTTAGGTTGCTTGGACCTCGGTAGTGTGACGCAGATACTAAACCTGTATGTCCCGGAACATCGTTCGCGGTCAGGAGGTCAGCCCGGAACGAGCCCGCCGGGCGCGGGAGCTTCGTGCAACCTCCACTCCCGAGGAACGAGTTCTGTGGCAAGACCTGCGGCGAAATCTGGGACTGATTTCCGCAGCTCTCAGATCATCGCCGGTTATTTCGCCGATTTCTACTGTTACAGCCATGCACTGGTAGTCGAGGTCGACGGTGCCATACATGAGCACCAACGCGGCTACGATCGTGTGCGGAGAGAAGCGTTTGCCAAGCTTGGAATCCGAACCATCAGAGTGAAAAACCGGGATGTAAGAGATGATCTGGCCTCCTCGCCCCCTTTCCTCGAAGGAAAAGGGGAACAGAATCAGAAATCGACACTCTCGAGTAGGGAGAAGTTGATCCAGATGGCTGATGAAGCGAAACCCCTGGTATTGCTGCTCTATCCTGAATTGCAGGATCAGGCGGCGGTGGCTCTGGGCCGGGCGTTCATCAACGACCCGACGTTCCGTGCGATAGTTCCACGAATGCCGGATGCGGCCGCGCGCGCCAGCGTGCTGGGCGAGCTGTTCCGCGCCATGTTCGTGCTCGAGCGCCGGACGGGTCAGCCGGCTTTTGGTGTGGTCTGCGATGGAAAGGTGGTGGCCGCGGCGGTCACCGAGGGCGCTGGACGCGCGTCGATGGCTGATACTGTCATGGCCGGAATGGGTCAGATGCCGCGCCTGATCCGCGCTATCGGAGTGGACGGGATTTACCGCGCAATGGCCATTTTTCGCGTCCTGGCGCAAAGCCATCCAACCGAGCCTCACCTGTACTTGCAGGCGCTCGGCGTCGATCCCGATTACCAGCGGCGTCACCTGGGAATTGCACTGCTTGATTATCTGCGCGATCAAGCGGCGGCCCGTGCGGACGTCAGCGGCGTTTATCTGGAGACGGCGACCGAAGTTAACGTCGCGTATTACAGCGCCAAGGGATACCAGGTCATCGGCGAGATTAGTCCGCTCGGCGTCAGGATGTGGCGGATGTTTCAACGCGTGCGTTAGGGGTGGCACCAGAGGTCAGAGTGAAAATCTCAGTTTCATCCTGACGCTGCGGAGGACGGTGCTACGGGAGATAATTTGCCCCGGTGCTTTGAGAAGTGCTCAAAGGCTTTGCAAAAATGAATCGCATGGAGCTAATACGAAACGCCTCTTCCGTAGCAGCCGGCCTCCGTGCCGGCGTTCTTCAATGACTGCGGACGACACAACATCATATCAGCGGACATTTTCGATCCAAATGGATTGGCCGGTGCCAGTCTTCCATGGGCCTTCGCACAAGCGCTGGCCGGATGTAGAGGACTATTCCTGGGTGTGGTTGGTCTTGTGCGGAGAACGCCGGCACGGAGGCCGGCTGCTACGGGAAAAAAGGCAGAAAGATCAGAGCGTTAACGGAGCCTAGCCGTTGGTCGGCGCAACTGCGAGGCCCGCGTCGGACAGACGATGGTCCAGCCGTGGCAGGCGGTTCTTCCACCTACACCTTGTTGTCCTCCAGCGTCAAACGCTGCGCGCGGCTCCCGTATGCGCCGCAAACATGGCAAAGCGGTCATAATCGCTCTGGCCACCACCTGATTCATCAGGCGCGACCACCGCCTTACTTCACTGACGCTTCGAGCTCATTGCGTTTGCTTTGCAGGTCGCTCATCAGAGCGTCGAAGCCGACGTTGTCGATTACCAGCCCGAACTGAGTGCGATCGCCTCCGACCATGCTCAGTCCGTTGATCAGAACGTCGGTGACCTTCCAGTCGCTGCCTTCCTGCTTGAGCGAAAAGTTCATCGTGGCAGGGTCCTTGCCGGGTTGTTGCACTCGCGTGTTGACCTGCGCATAGCCCCCGGCGATCGGGACCTGCTTGAGGAATTGGAAGCTCAGGTCGCGATAGACCTGAATCTTGTTAAGAAAATCGTATTCGACGTAGGCGGTGAAGAGATCCACGAACTGTTTGCGCTTATCTTCGGATAGGCTCTGCCAATGGGGCCCGAGCGCGGATCGCGCCATCTCGGCGAAATCGAAATGGGCGGCGAGCAGGTCGCGCATCTTGCTCCGGCGCTGCGGGAGCGGGGTTTTGGAGTCGCGAAAGATCGCCAACGCCTGATTGACCGCGGCTTTGACCACAGCCATCGGCGAGGTCTCCGCGGCGCCGTTGGCCGCGGCGGCGGTCGATATCGCAACGGCGACCAGGACCGGGACCGAAACCGCCGCCAAGATCCGGAAAATGCCAACCCGCCGCGTCGCGATGTTCATCGTCTGCTCCGCAGACCTGCAAATTCATTCGTTAGGGGCAGCAAAATGTCGGCGCCTTTGCCGAAAGGACCGGGTTAATGTTTGCTGGAGGAGTCGGTATAGACGATTGCGACGGCGTCAACGTAGGTGCCGCGATGGCCCACCCCGCCGATGTCAGGCTGTCTTTCCCGGTCCATGATGTAATCACCCGGCGGCGCATCCGCACCATAGGCCAGCCGGGTCGGATTGGGCTCACCTTCGTAGAGTTGGCGGCGGGTTACCTGCTGGTTGCCCGACAGTACCAGCACGGCGTCCGCTCCGGTTTCACAGGCTTTGCGCTTGACTTCCTCCAGGACCTGCTGTTGCGAGTATTGGAGCGAGGCCCAGGCGTCGACGATCGCGATTTTCCTGTAATCCACGGTCGGCTCGGCATAGATCACGGGCATGTAACAGTTGGGATCCTTGGCCGCGCGCGTGGTGGTCTCGATCTCCGTAACATTGGCGGTCGGCGGCATGGTGGGCTCCGTGGCGCACGCGGCGACGGCAACCAGCATCCACAAACCCATCCAGGGCCTTGCAAACTTCGCGATAGCTCTCATGGCATACTGCCCCTGGGCGGCGCTCAGCAAAATCGCAACCAACACAGCCCATCAACGACACGTTACTACAACAGACGCCGTTTTACGATCCGTGAGAAGTGAGTGGGGAGAGAAATGAAAAGAAGGAGCGGGCGCGGAAACCTAATCTGTGAACCCCAACCTCTTTCCCCCTCGCTCCGCCGTCCTTTCCCAGCTAGAATCGTCGCGTGATAGACGGCGTGACATTTGGCGCAAGCGCGGATCCGCGCGAAAAGGTGAAAGTGTGGCTGCCAGTGGCAGCGTGGGCCCTGCTGATTTTCTTTTTTTCGACGTCGTTGTTCAGCAGCCAGGATACCGGGTCATGGATCGAACCGATCCTTCGATGGTTGTTGCCGTGGGCGAGCAATGCCACGATCGATGTGATGCATTACGCGATCCGCAAGGCGGCCCATTTCACCGAATACGGGATTCTGTTTCTGCTTCTGATCCGCGGTCCGATGCGCGGACATACCGTTTGGGCGCTGGCGGCCTGCGCCGCCTACGCGCTGCTGGATGAAGGCCATCAGATGTTTGTGCCGGAACGGACCGCGTCAATGTACGACGTCGCGCTCGACTTCAGCGGCGCGCTGTTCAGCCATTTCGTCAGCACCGGCGTCGCGGAACTGGTGTAGAGAGAGAAAAGAGAAACGAGAAAAGAGAGGTCAGAGGAAACAGTCGAGCGAAGAGAAGAGGAGGAAAGAGTGCCCCCTTCTCTTGCGAGTCTTTTTTCTTACTCTCATTTCTCATTTCTACTTTCTCTTTTCTCTTCTTCAATCACGGCCGACAGGCAGTCGACGCGGCTGAAGAACTCGTGCAAATTGGCGAGGCTCTTCGGAATTTTGAGCTCGCCGGTAAACCCCAGCCGCCAGAGCTGGCCGTATAGCGCGAAATCGGCCAATCCCAGCCGCCCCAGCAAAAACGCTTTTTCGTTCAGGGCTTCATCAACAGGCGCCAGTATCTCCAGCGCCCGGCGGAGGTTGGACTCCCGCTCGGCGTCCATCCGGTCGCAAAAGCCGGCGCCGTATCTGCCGTCGTGGACCAGCCTGAAGAACGCCAGTTGCTGTTCGCCCTGGCGGCGGTAAAACTCCAGCAATTCGGGTATCGCGAGCCGCATCAGAACGTCGCCAGCGCTGTCCTCAAAAAATCGGGTGAGCGTCATGTGCAGCCCGCGACTGACCGGCGGCAGCACAGTGGGCTCAGGATAGAGTGCCTCCAGCCGCGTGACGATCCATGCCGAATCCACCAACACCTCGCCGCCCGGGAGCTGGAGCGCCGGAACCTTGATTTGTCCGGAGGCGGCCAGCAGTTCGGCGCGGTCGAGATAGTCCACTTCGACTGTCTCGTAAGCCAGCCCCTTGAACTCGAGGATCTTGCGGATCTTGGCGCATAGGGGGCTGGGATAAAACTGGAACAGGCGTAACTTCATGTGTCCTTGCGTCCCAGGCGCGCCAGAATCTGGGCCATCGTGGTCGCGTTCATTACCCCGAAATTGCTATAGCAGTTGTTGAAGATCACGTAGGCGCGCTCAACTCCATCCACGCTTCTGAGCCGCTCGGCCTGCTCCTCCAGTTCCAGTTCCGCGTAGAGGTACTTGAAGCGCTCGGCGGCAGTGATGCCCTTTTTGAACCAGGTCTCGCGGTTTCTGCCGTGAAATCGAACATACATTTGCGAGGCAGTGGCTTCGAGAAAAGAAGGCACGATGGAAGGCCCCTGCGGACAATCAACCGATACATAGCACAGCTCGTTGCGGCGCAGGAATTCCATCGTTTCCCGCCGCGCCTGCCCCTCGACCACCCAACTCGGATGACGGAACTCGATCGCCAGGGTGGCCTGCGGCAGGCGTCCGCGCAGCACCTCTATGTAGCCGAAGTTGACGCTTTTGCGAACGAAGTAAGGCGGGAACTGAAACAGCAGCATTCCCAACTTTTCCGCTTCCCGCAGCGGCGCGATCGAGGACCAGAACATGGCGAAAGCCAGGTCGAGCGCCTGTCGCGACGGCCTGACGAGCCGTTGCTGGCTCTTTTCCTTTTCACTCAGCAATTCCTTGAGCGCGACGGGCAGGCGCGCCACTTCGGCCGGATGCTGCGTGAGCAGCGCGAACGCCTTGATGTTGAACATGAAGCCCGGCGGTGTCCGCGCCACCCAGGCCATGGCCGTGTTCTCGCCCAGCAGGGTGTAATAGCTGGAATCCACCTCAACCGTGTTGAAGTTTGAAGCGTAAAAGCGCAGGCGCTCTTCGGCCGTCTTGAGCGACTTGGGATAGAAAAGATCGGTTTTCACCAGCGTCGGGTCAGTCCAGGACGCTGTTCCAACCATGAAGTCGGTGTTGATGGCCATCGCCGTGACATGCGGTTCAGCAGTCACCCTCTCCTTAACCCGCTCCCCCATGGAGGAATGGGAGAGGTGAAATTGCCGCCGGCTTTAAGTCTCCAGGAGCCGCAGCACCTCGTCCAAATCGGTTTCGGCCAGGGACGAACGCACCAAATTGGCCTTGGCGAGCACTTGCGCGGGCGCGGTGTGTGCGATTGCCAACACCGTCATGCCGGCGGCGCGGGCCGCATCAACGCCGGCCGTAGTGTCCTCGATTACCAGGCACTCGCTGGGCATTATCGTGGGGCCTAACTCATGGCGCCTTTGCAGATGGCTTAGCGCCGCGACAAAGGAATCGGGGGCAGGTTTGCTCCGCTCCACGTCCTCCGCGCTGACCAGATCGATAAACAGTTCGCGCAGACCGGCGCGGCGCAGAATCGTTTCCGCCTCGACTCGCAGCGTACCAGTGGCCAGCACCAACGGGTATCGGCGGGCGCATTGGCGTAGAAACTCCTGGGCTGCCGGATAAAAGAGGTCCTCGCCGTCAATCAGTTCCATGTAGCGCGCGGCCTTGCGCGCGATCAGTGCGTCGATCGTTGCCGGCGTCGTGGCGCGGTGATGCTGGCGCAGCATCACGGTGAAGCACTCGCGATCGTTGTAACCGATCAGGCGCTCGAAATACTCCTCCTGGCTGAGTTCGATTCCTTCGGCCGCAAGGGCCTCGCGGAACCCCTTAAAGTGCAGCGGTTCGGTATCGACCAGGGTGCCGTCAAGGTCAAAAATAATCGCCCGAATCATACTGATCGATTATCCAGAAACCGAATGTGCGGCGCGACAACGTTACGCCCAAATCAGGCGTTGGTGGAACCGGCGGATTCACGAAAGCGGGAACCCCAGATATGCACGCGCAGCGGTTCGATTCGAACCATCAGGTTGATGCCGTAATTGAGCGCCATACCGCGGTACTGCGGATACTTGTCACGCAGATTGCGCAGCGCCAGCAGGTATTCTTCGCGCCCTTCGACTACCCGCGCGGTGCCATTGACCAGCACATAGGCGAGCTGACTCCAGTCCTCCTCATAATGGTCGATTATCAGCGAGACGTTTGGATTGGCCGCGATGTTGCGCATCCGCTTGAGCTTCAAACCGCTGTTCCGTTTGGGCTTCTCGTCGATAACGAAATAGAAGTTGGCGCCGTCGAACCAAAAGCACAGCGGTACGGCGTGGGGGACGGCGTCGGACGCCGCAGTGGCCAGATGGGCCACGCGCGAGGTTAAAAGGAAGCGCAGCACCCCGTGATCCGTCAAGGGCGTGTTTTCGTTCATGGCTCCTCCTTTAGCCGGGCCAGGGTCTGGCTCGCCGCCTTGCGCAATGAAGCATCGTGGGGTGCGTTAGCCGCCTCGCGCAAAGCCGCCAGCACCCGCTCCGTGCGGTCGTCCAGGAATCCGAGCGTAAACGCGGCGGCCCGCCGTACCCCTTGATCAGAATCGGATTTGAGGCAGGCCAGGACGGTATCGACGGCCGCCCCACCGCAACTGCCGGCTTGTTTGAAAAAGGACAGCGCGGCGAGTCTCACCTGGATGTCAGCGCCGGCGCATGACCGGCATACCGCCGCCACTACCGCGGCATCGCAGATACCCAGGTCGCGCAAAGCATACAGGGACATCTTGCGGCTATTGGCGTCGGGATGCTCTTGCAGTGCAAGCAGACCGCCGCGAATCGGATCGTGATGGTTACGGCCAAGCCTTACCAGCAGCTCCAGCGCCGCCCAGCGCACATCGCCGTCGGGATTGGCGAGCGCGTCGAGCAGCGAGGTGCAGGCGCGCAAGTCCAGTGCGCCGTCGATCAGCCCGAGCGCGTAAGCGGCGGCCCATCGTGCGGGCGCTTGCGGGGACTTGAGTAGCGCGACCAGCCGCGCGACAATGGCGGGATTACGCGCGCCGGCTGCGGCGATCGCACTTGCCGCATGGCGCTGGACCGCCTTGCCCGGCGAGGACAAGTTTTCGATCAGCGCCTCCACGGCGCTGTCATCCAGCGTTGTTGGCGGCGCCTGGCTCAGACGAATCAGCGCCTCCATGCGCTGGCTCAGGTCCGGGCTGCGCAACAGGACCGCGATTGAATCGGATGATTTGGGCTCGCTCATGATGCCTTCAGTATCAAACGGGCCAGGTTAGTCAGGTCGCCGCAGCCCAGAATAAAGTTAGAACCGTCGCCATAGACTTCCATTGCCGCCGCCGACAATGTCACCAGATCCAGACGTTTAGCCGCCAGGTTCTGTTCAAAGCGGGTCAGGCCCGCGGAGTTGGCGATGAAATCGCCAAAAAACTTAATCTGCTTGATTAGATTCCCCGCGGCTGCCAGCCGCGCCTCCATCGAGCCGAGTTGGATGCTCAGCCGCCCAACCAGGTTGAGCGATGGATCTGGCCATCGGCCGCCGAGCCATTGCGCCAATCCCGATGCCTGCCGGCCAGCGGCCGCCATTTCGGCAGCGGTCAAATCACGTCGTTGCGCGCCGCCAAATGCGGAACGGTATCCGGACTCAAGATGGGCCGCCAGCTCCTCGAAGCTGAGCGCGCGCCCCAATTCCCGCGTCAGGCTAGTGCAGGTTTCGGCGTTGTAGAGTTGGCAGGAAAGGCTGCCGTCGGGATCGAAGCGCTCCATGTCCGCCGGTAGCGAGTCCAGACCGCGCCCGGCCGCGATGAACAGCTCAAAGAGCAGCGCTCTGTCCGCATTTTCCTCGAACGTGCACATCGCCAGCTCACGTCCGGCGCAGGTGATTGCGTCGCGCCCCGGATAGAAGCAGTCGATGCCCAGCGCGCGCAGCCCCGCTATCGCGCCACGCGCATAGCGGTTCATGACCTGCTCTGGCCGCAGCTTGGCGTCGCGCTCGCTGAGCGCCGCCGTGCGTGAGGGAAGAATCAGCGAGCAACCGACCCAGCCGGTTCCATGATTGATGATTCTGCCGCCGGTCAGGCGACGATACGCACCGATACCGCCGCGCGACGCCGGCCCATCGTAAAGATGATAGCGGCCGAGCGAAATAATCTCACCTGAAAGTTGAAAAAGAAGCAGCACGGGCGCTGTGTCGCCGCTCTTTATCTTATCGAGCAGATGAAGTTGCAGACCCAACAGATGCAGAGGCTCCACCGCGGGCAGGCAAATGACGTCAACACGGGCCACAACTCGATCGTAGCTGCGCCGCCGCATAGTTCTCAATCATTCTCCGACATTATCAAACGGCGCGGCGCGCTTTACCGGATAGCGGGGCGTCCTGCTTGCCTCAGGGCGGTCAAACAACTTATTTACCAGAAGTCAGGCAACTTTTTGGTCGGCTCAGTCCTTCGGACAAGTCGCCAGCGACGGAAACAATGAAAGTCCATGTGAGAGGGATGACTGCGGGGTATGTTGGCGGCGTGATGGTGTTGACGGTGCTGGCGGGACTGGCCTTGGCGCAGACCCCCGCACCGCCGGCCGAACTGACTACGTTGGAGCGCCAGGTTTCACTGAAAATCGCGCATGTCAGGATTAAGGGGCCGACCAATGCCGCCGACCTCAAGCAGTTGAGCCAGGCTCAGCGCGTTCAGCTCGAGGGCGAAAAGGCGATCGCGTCAGGCGACTTCAAGCAGGCGGAACAGGACTTTCTGCGCGCCAATGTCCTGATCAGCTCGATCAGTGAGTGACGAAAGACGACTCGTTCTTTGGAGAAACGGCGCGCTCTGATAGAATCAAATTAAACCTCACACCATGGCAAGTCTCGACAAAATCTGGCTGGAAGCTGAACGTACCCTGAAGCAGGGCAAGCCGTTCGCGCTCGCCACCGTTATCAACGTGCGCGGCTCGACGCCGCGCGAGGTGGGAGCCAAGATGCTGGTGCGGGACGACGGCCAAATCGGCACCATCGGCGGCGGCTGCGGCGAGGCTGAGGTCTATCGCAAAGCTCAACTGCTACTTGAGGAATCGGCGCCTTCCAGACTGGCGGAGGTGGACCTTACCGGAGACTTCGAGCAGCAGGAGATCGGTACCTGCGGCGGCATCATGGACGTCTTTATCGACCTGTGGTCTCCGGTACCCGACCTGCCGCTAGCGCGGGAAATGGCCGAGGCAGTTCGCGGCAGTCAGCCGTTGGCTCTCGTCACGCGGATTGAACCCGGCGAGGGGGGTCACGGCGCGCAGCGAGCACTGCTGCGCCCCAATGCGGAAGGCGCCTCGCTTCCGGTGGAACTTCCCGCCAAAGCGATCGGCCAGCTCGCTGAGATAGTGTCGTCGGCGGTACCGACCCTGGTGGAAATCGACGCGCGGGGAGAGCTGCGGTCGACCACGCATCTGAGCGACAAGACGCCTCAACTTTTCGTCGACCCGCTGCCCGGAGCGCAGCGCCTGATAATTATCGGGGCGGGACACGTTGGTCAGGCGCTGGCGGACCTTGGTGCGATGCTGGGGTTTCATGTCGTGGTGATCGACGACCGGGCCGCTTTCGCCAATCGCGAGCGCTTTTCAACTGCCGCCGAAATAATAGTCAGACCCTTCGAAAAAGCGATCGATTCCTTGAAGTTGGATCGGAGTTCCTACGTGGTCGCCGTGACCAGGGGACACTCGTTCGACGAGATCGCGCTGCGCGCGGCGCTCAAGCAGAAACCGGGCTACATCGGCATGATCGGTTCCAAGCGCCGGGTGCGCGCAACCCTGGATCGGATCGAGGCGGACGGCGTTGAAAAATCTGTTCTGGAGCAGGTGCACGCCCCCATCGGACTTCATATCGGGGCCGAAACTCCCGAGGAAATTGCGGTGTCGATCATGGCCGAAATCATCCGCGAGCGGCGCCTTGGAGTCAGGGACGAAACCTCGATGGGAGTTAAATTGGGCCGGCTCAAGCCCGCGCATTAACATGGCCACGGCGCCGCGCATCGAAGGGGTCCTGCTGGCGGCGGGAGAATCGCGGCGAATGGGCTACCCCAAGCCGCTGCTGCGCGTGGGCGATGAATCTTTTCTCTCGCAGTCGGCCAGGTCGATGCTGGCCGTCATGCCCCGCCTGATAATCGTGTTGGGCGGTCATGCCGAGCGGATACGCCCCGCAATTCCCATCGACTCAAGAATCGCCATCGTCGAGAACCCCCGCTGGCAGGCGGGACAACTTTCCTCTCTCAAGGTGGGGCTGGGCACGATTGGCCCGCAGGCCGAGGGCGTGATGGTTCATCTTGCCGACCATCCGCTGGTCCGAAGGTCCACCTTTGAGGAGGTCATCGCCGAGTTCGCAACTGGGCACGGTGCAATTGTAATTGCGCGGCACGCGGGTAAGCGCGGGCACCCGCTGATCTTCGCCAGCTCGATGACAGGCGAGCTGCTTGACGCGCCCGAGGACGAAGGGGCGCGCGCGGTGGTAAATCGCGATTTGACGCGGGTAGTGTACGTTGACGTCGACGATCCGGGTGTCAACCTCGACCTGGATACCCCAGCGGACCTGGAGCGTGCGGGCCTACCTGCCCCACCGAAACCCTAGTCTGACCTCTGCCCGTTGCTCGAAAGCACAAATTGCGCCCTGACATTTTAACGCCCTCTCCCTGACCAGGGAGAGGGTTGGGGTGAGGGTGTTCTGGAGGTCCTGACCGGATACATAGGTGACATCTAGACCGGAGACATGGGTGACAGATTAACTACCCGGCAGGAGGTAAGCGAATGCCGTGGCGGGAGGTCTGTGTGGAAGAGCAAAGGGAAGAGATGGTGTTGGAGGCATTGGGC
>DASZGF010000174.1:0-2682 GCA_035939115.1 Binataceae bacterium (SeqCode) | reverse complement strand
TGGGCGTGGACACGCGAGAAGACTACTCGTGCGGCGGTGGTTGGGGCGCCGTAGATCGCTTGAGCGACCGTTTCGGTGCGCCCTGCGGATCAAGCCCGCCCCGGTGCTGAAGCTCGATAAACACCGGAGCGGGCCGGCCCTGAGCGCGTTGGCAAAGATCGGTCCCTGATAGGCGCTGTCGGCGAACAGCTTGCGGAGGAATGGAAATTGACCGAACAACGTGGCCAGCAGCAAGATGCCGCCATCGCGATCCTGGACGTCGGCGGCATGGACGATGGCGTGCAACAACAGACCCGGCGTATCGACGAGAATATGGCGCTTCTTGCCCTTGATCAGCTTGCCGGCATCGAACCCGTGCGGATCGATGCAAGCCCCCCTTTTTCGGCGCTCTTGACGCTTTGACTGTCGATGATAGCGGCGGTGGGGCTGGTTTCGCGTTCCGCCCGTAGCGGGAAGCCGAGGGCCGGCGCCAAAGCGGCCGGAAAGCCGCTCCACCCTCCCCGACTCCGGACGCCAAAGCCCAGAAGAACTTCACCGATCCCGAGAGCCGGATCTTGAAGAGCAAGGACGGCTTCGTGCAGGCCTACAATGCCCAGATCGCCGTCGACGCTGCAGCGCAGATCATCGTCGCGCAGGATGTGACGCAGAGCGCCAGCGATTGCGCCCAACTGCTGACGATGATCGATGCGGTCGAGGCCAATCTTGGCCGCAAGCCCGAGCAGGCATCAGCCGACGCCGGCTACTGTTCGGAGGACAATCTCGCCGGGCTTGAGGCCCGCAGCATCGATGGCTATGTGGCGGCCGGCCGGGCCAGGGACGCTGTTGCCGGCACGGCCAAGGATGAGGCTGCCCCCGCGCCGTCCTCAACCCAGCCGGCCCAAACACCGACGCGCGTCGAAGCCATGCGCGCCAAGATCAAGGCTGGCGGACACGCCAGCCCCTACCGGCTGCGCAAGCAACTGCCCGAGCCGGTGTTCGGACAGATCAAACAGGCGCGCGGATTCCGCCAATTCCTGCTGCGCGGCTTCGAAAGGGTGCGCGCCGAGTGGGCTCTTGTCTGCACCGCCCACAATCTTCTCAAGCTCGCCCACAGGTGGAGTCCGTCCCCAGCACTGCGGTCGGCCGTCGCGGCGGGCTGAACAGGCCAAAAGGGCGTGACTAACACGTCACGCCCCAACAAATTCCACCGCAAGCCTGCGCTACCTTCACCCGCTGCGACAATCTGGACAGGCTCCTAGTGGAGATAGTCGAGCCAGATGTCGCGCAGGTAGTTCAGCGGGAACGATCCCCTACATCCCCGCGGATCGCAAAGACCTGTCGTGAATCTCAGGGCCAACAATTTCACGCATGGTACGGACGTTATCATGCGTGAGATTCCGGGCAGGGCCTCCGTTCGGGGACGCCGGGCAAGACCCCATCTGGCCCTGGCAACCGGACCGCTCGGGCTTTATGACGAAGCAGCGGCGGGCATGGCGTCTCAATATCGGATCGAGCGAGATCGCGGCACCAAGGAATGCGCGCAGCAACTCACGGTGCTGCGGGAGAAATGACCGCTTGCGTTTCCAGTCAAACACCAAGACGTTCGACCGCTGGCGATCAGCGCCACGCGCCGATTCAGCACGGTGCTATGCGTCATAGTCGCGTGTAATTTCACCACTGCGGATTGATGCAGCCATGCGCTCAAGCAAGCTCGCAGCGTCCTCCGCCTCGGTGCATGAAAGAAGCAAAGTGACTGCGACTGAAATTAGCGTTTGCACGGTAACTTCTGGGGACACGCCGTTTTTGTCACATTTTTTCACGGCGGCAGTAAGAGCCTTCGCCGCCAGATCGTGTTGAGCCTCTTCCGCTGTCCAATGATTTTGCGTCATTGCCCGAAGAGAACTGATTCGCGTTCAATTGCCAAGAAACGACGGCGGCCCGCCATGGCGGCCGCAGCATGACCGCAACCTATGAGTGATAAAGATTATCACATATTCAGCGGGCGGGAAAGAACCGCCCGGAATCGGGCGGCTCGGTGCGTGGCCGCGTCGGCTATCGTGAAATCCCGGCTAGGATAGGCACAAAGAAATCCTTCCGTCGCCCACCGAACGAGTAGCCACGATGATGCGTACGACGTTGCCGATCCTTTTCGTGATGATCGCTCTGACGAGCAGCGCCAGCGCGCAGAGCCTTAGGATCGATCCGAACTCCCATCGTCCGGGGCTGCACATTCTGCTGAAGGGAGATACGACGACCGACACCTTTAGGCGGTTGCCCTATCAGAACCTCGCCAGCGAAATCCGCATCGAACTCGCCGCCGATGTCCTGTATGATTTCGACAAGGACGAAGTCCGTTCAAGCGCGGCCGACTATTTTCAGCAAGCGGCGAACCTGATTTTTGAGGAGGCCAATGGGCCGGTTCATATCGAATGCCGTTCCGACCGCGTGCCAACTGCAGTCGGCCAAAAGCTCGCCGCGCGATGCGCGAATACCATCGCCCAATGGCTGATTGTGGAGGAGAAACTGTCCAAAGTGAAGTTCACCACAGTCGGCACAAGCGTACCGCCCTCCACCACCGCCCCCCAATTTGGACAATCCCTCGCGCCGAAGCCGAACACCCGCCCTAGTGTGACGATCGTTTTCGCCAAGAGGTGAGCGAAGCGCCATTCGGCGGAACCCGGACATGCAACATCAATGTCGCGA
>DASZGF010000173.1:0-3408 GCA_035939115.1 Binataceae bacterium (SeqCode) | reverse complement strand
CGCTGGCGGACAACTACACCGACGAGGAACGGCAGATAATCGAGCGCCGGTTGCGCGACCTCGGCTACCTCTAGATCTGGAGTTTGCTCCTCCATGAACGTGCGGGCCTGGAGCCTGGCGGTGGCGGGCTTGCTTGCCCTGCTCTTCCTGAGCCAGGGACTGACGGCGCCTTTTGAGAAGGATGAGGAGTCGCGTCCCGCCGGTATCATCGCCGACATCGTTCATCACGGCCACTGGATGCTCCCCGCAGACGCGTACGGCGAGATAACGCGCAAGCCGCCATTGTACTATTGGCTGTCGGCTGTAGTCGCGAAAGCTCGTGGCGGACGCCTGGATGAAGCCGGAGCGCGCGTGGTGTCGCTGATCGCAGGGGCCGCGCTCGCCGTGTTGGTGTTGGGGTATGCCGGCGCCTGGATAGGCGGTCGTGCCGGATGGCTCGCCTGGCTGATCGTGCTGGGTTGCTACGGCTTTTGCTCCCACGCCGGCTACGCGCGAACCGACATGCTCTTTACGCTGTTGGTTTTTGGCGCGTACTGCCTGCTGTATCCGGCGGTGGAAGGCCACGGATCGGTGCGGCATTGGCTCCCCGCAGGCCTGGTGTTGGGTTGCGCGGTGCTCACCAAGGGGCCGCTCGCAGTCCTGCTGTGCGCGCTTGGCATCGCGGTGTATCTGCTGCTGACGCGACGCAATCCGCTTCGGCTTGCGGTGCGCCCCTGGCCGTGGTTGACCCTGATCGTCGCCGCCGCGGTGGCGTCGGCTTGGTATGTGCCGGCGTTCGTGAGCACGCACGGCGCCATAGCGGGGGTTCAACTGATGCAGGAAAATTTGGGTCACTTCGTGCCCGCCCGGTTGGGCGGCACGGGCGAGGCAAGCCGTCCTTTCTATTACCTGTTGGTGCGATTCATCGGCACCTCGCTGCCTTTGAGCCTGTACGTTCCCGCGCTGATCGTCTCGCTGATTCCACTGCGCAAGGTTAGCCATCCGCAGCTCTACCAGTTGGGGCTTCTGATCGCGGTGCTGGGGTTTTTCTCGATCGCCAGCGCCAAGCGTGACGACTACATCCTCCCCGCTTTTCCACCTTTTGCGATTGTGCTGGCGGCGATGCTTGCCGCAGACGCCGGACAGATTCCGGTCACCGCGGCGCGCTTCCGCGACTTGGCAGGGCTGGCCGCAGGTGTCGCAATGTTGGCGATGGCCGCGGGCGGGCTGATATTGTGCTGGCAGGGCGTGTTGGTGGATCGTTTGAGCGCCCACATGCAATCAAGCGACGCGGCCTACCTGGGCCTTTTTGCCGCGGGTCTGGGGCACTGGCGTCAGCTGGTCCTTTTACTGGCGACCGCTGCCGCATCCGTCGCCTCGCTAATCGCTTGGAGGCGCGACCGGCCCGCGACCGTCGCGGCGACGGTCGCGTTGGCCGGCATGGCAGGGGTCAGCCTGTGGATCGGGATCATTCGCCCGGAATTGGCGGCCCGGCGCAGCTTCAAGACCTTCGCAATCCGGATGCGCACGGCGATCGGCGATGCGCCGATCTACACCCCGGGCGGTCCGGATTATGAGATTTCCTATTACTATGGCGCGCCAATCCGGCCGCTGGGCTCGCTGCCACAGGCCGGTTCAAACTCAAGCCCGCGCTATGTGCTAGCCTGGGACAACTGGCTTAAGGACAATAAATGGGCCGGCTCGGGCCGGGAAATGCTGGCGTCGCGACCGGCTTTGGACGGGCATCGGTTGGTCCTGTTGAAAATCGACGCAAATCGGTTTGAACCTTCCTTCGAGAATCACTAGAAGATAGCGGTCGGGTTCCAATCCATTACGAGCCGGGCGGTGAGGCCCGTTTCTAAAGCGAAAGTTTTGAGGCTGTGATGAGTGGCGAGAAGCTACAGGTGTTGATTGATTTCACGCTCAGGATGGCGGTCTCGCTCGCTTTGCCGGTGTGGGGTGCGGTGATGGTAGGGTTGGGCGCCGGATGGCGCTCGCCGTGGTGGGCCGGTTGCGGAGCAGTGGTTTTTGCGGTCGGCCTGCTGCTGGCGGTAGGCAATCCCCTCGCGGATCGTTCCCTGCGCGAACTTTAAGTTTAACGCCAAAGCAGAAATAATTGTGGGTTCCAATGCCTGACGGCTCGGCTCTACACCCTCTCCCGCTTAGTTTGCGGGAGAGGGCAAGCGGCGCGGCTGTTGCGATCTTTTCGCAACAGCCGTGACGCGCGGGTGAGGGTGCAGCAAACCGCCGCAATCCCTAACTGCCAGGCCCTTCTGATAATTTCCTAACATCGAATTGTCATCTGTCGGCGCCCGTGTCCGTTGCCCGCTTCGCCCTGCCGGATTATGCTCTGAAATAGCGTTATGCCCATCTATGAATATGAGTGCGGCCGTTGCGGATGGCTCGGATCGCAGGTGGTGATTGGTTCGGAGCGCGAACGGCTCCCGGCATGTCCGCGGTGCAGTTCCCGCAAAACCCGCCGCGTGATGTCAACCTTCGCGATGGTGGAAAGCGAGGCGTCGCGGCTGCAACGCTTTGATCCGGCGCAAGCGCGCGGCGAGAGCTTTTACAAGGACTCCCGCAACGTTGGTTTATGGGCCAAAAAGCGCGCGCGGCAGATGGGTGTGGATTTGGGACCGAAGTTCGAAGCGACGGTGGAAAAGGCCCGCAGCGGCAAGCTGATCAAAGATATGCTATGAATCGCCAGCCGCAGCCCGCAGAAGTTCAGGAGCGTTAGTCCCGTGGCGGATGAAAAGGACAGATTCGGCAATAAGATCAAGGACCTCGAGAAAGCGCGCGAGGATCAATGGGCCACCCAGCGCGACCGTGAACTGCTGGAAAACCTGCGCCGCAAGCAGGCCGAACTGAAAACCGCGATGAGCGCCGCGACCGAAACCATGGGCGCGCTGTGCCCGCACTGCCATCAGCAACTGTTAAAAGGCGAAAAGGCGGGCGTCGCTATGTTGGCCTGCCCCTTGGATGAGGGCGCCTGGGTCGATCAAGCTGAACTGAACAAGCTCCTGCAGCGGCTGAAGTAAGCCCGGGCACAGCGGCCGGGAAGCGTGTCGCACTCAGTCTAACGCGGCCATGGTACTGCCATCAGAGCCGCGAGCGTGAGCGAGCGGTCTTCTGCTCTCTCTTTTCCTCATCCTTGAGCTGGAGGCGAAGGATCGCTAAGCCCAAAAACAGCAGTTGGAAGACGCGAGGGTGATTGCTCAGAGGTTTGTCGGCCGCATCACCCTGCACGGGCGCTTCACGAAGCGCCCCTACAAAGACATACCGCTGCCAGGTTTTTGGCGTAGGGGCGGTTCGTGAACCGCCCGTCCGGCTGCGGGCTAATCCGCAGGTGAGAAAAACGCCCGCACATTTTCATTCTCCAATCCCTGACAGGGTGAAGGTGATTTGCGACCGATCAATACGGACCGACCA
>DASZGF010000172.1:0-4346 GCA_035939115.1 Binataceae bacterium (SeqCode) | reverse complement strand
CGAAGTAATCTCCCATGATCCAGCTCTGCGCCAGACCGGGAATCGTTCCTGGATCGCGGCCTTCGACTTCTGGCGCATCGCGCTCTTGGGCATCGAGTGGGAGATCGGTCGATAGCCCCACGTTGCTCGCCCCGGGCAGGGAAGCGGCACGACTCAGCAATTCCTCGAAAAAGCCGCGAACCTGCGATGCTTGTGGATAGGCATTCAGTGGAAGCGGCACGGTCATCGCTAGGACTCGGTCCTGTCGGAAACCGGGATCCTGATCGAGAAGCCTTGCGAAACTGCGCATCAGAAGTCCCGCGCCGATCAAGAGCATAATCGCTAGCGCCATTTGTGAAACGATCAGCGCGCTCTGCAGGCGGCGATGACTGCGAGCAGGTCCCGCGCCGCGCCCGCCCTCTTTCAGCGCCTGTTGCGGATCGACATGGGCGGCCTGCAGGGCCGGAATGATGCCGAACAGCACGGACGTGGCGATCGACAACGCCATCGCAAAAATAAGCACGGGTCCGTCCACCGAGACTTCGCTGATTCGCGGAAGATCTGCCGGAGCCAGGTCCTTCAGCGCGGCGATGCCCCAATAACCCACTGCCAGCGCGGCCAGGCCCGATCCTATGCCCAGCAACAGACTCTCCGACAGAAGCTGGCGGATCAAACGCCAGCGGCCCGCGCCAAGCGCGACGCGCACCGCGACTTCACGTTGCCGGCGAGCCGCGCGCGCCAGCAGCAAGTTGGCGACGTTCGCGCACGCGATCAATAACACCACGCCGACGGCCACGAGCAGAACCAGAAGCGGAGCGCGGACATCACCGGTGATCGCTTTGTTCAACGGCGTCAGCAACGCGTTGATATGTCTGCCGTTCAGGTAGGCCACAAACTTAGCCGGGTAGAACTTTTCGACCTGGACCATCGTGGCTTTCGCGTCTGCCTGAGCCTCGGCAAGCGTCACGCCGGGCTTCAAGCGCGCCAGCACACTGTGGTTGTACATGTTGCCCCAGCCCTGAATTTCGGCAGCGGTGAACGCCATCGGAACCCAAAGGTCGGCCGGTTCACTATTCCACTGCTGACCTTTGAGCGGAAACTGGAACCCTGCGGGCATCACACCGACGACCGTGAATGGAATGCGGTCGAGCGCCACCGTGCGGCCCACGATGTTGGGGTCCGAGCCGAAATGCCGTTTCCACAGCCCGTCGCTTAGGATGACCAGGTTGTGCCCGGCTGGTTCTTCCTCGCTGGTGAACGAGCGGCCCATCCGGGGCGCCACGCCAAGCAGAGGAAACAGGCCGGAAGAGATTCGCGCGCCTTGGACTCGTTCGGGCCGTCCTTCGCCTGTCAGGTCGAAGCGCCTGTTACCGTAAACGGCCAGAGCCTCGAAGCTGCGCTGTCGTTCGGAAAATGTCCGGTAGTCCGGAGCATTCATCGGCATCGTGCTGCTGAAGCCCGGGAGGCTCTCTCCAATCGAAACGATGCGGTTCGAGTGCGCAAACGGTAGCGGGCGCAGCAGAACGGCGTTGACCACGGAGAAGATAGCAGTGTTGGCGCCAATGCCCAGCGCCAGCGTGAGCACCGCGATGGCGGTAAAGCCGGGGTTCTTGGCCAACACGCGCAGGCCGAAGCGGATATCCTGCAAGAAACTGTTCACTCGATGTCCCTCACCATAACGACGTTGTGAGACGCCATTCCGTTTTCAACTCCAGTCTGATTCCTGGCCGGTCTAAATACCTGCCACTACGTGCGTCATTTCGCCGCGGCGTCATTCGTAACGCAGGGCCACCAACGGATCGACCCGCGTCGCCCGCCGTGCCGGCACGTAACACGCCACCATCGCCACTAATACCAGCACAATGGCCGCTCCTGCGAAGGTAGCGGGGTCGCCTGGCGTCACGCCGAATAACATCCCGGAGAGAAGTCGGGCCGCGAAAAACGAGCCCGCAAGCCCGATGGCGGCACCCAGAACTGCGAGGCGCAAGCCCTGTCCCAAAATCAAACCGAGAACGTTGCCGGTTTGCGCGCCCAGCGCCACGCGCACGCCGATCTCGCTGGTGCGCTGCGCCACCGAGTACGCCATCACGCCATAAATTCCCATGCAGGCAAGAACCAGAGCCAAGGCCGCGAACAATCCGATCAGCGCAATCTGCAATCGCTGCGGCGACAGTGAAGCCGCTTCCACATCGCGCATGGAACGCACGTTGTACACCGGCTCGTCGGGATCGACCGAGTGAATCGCGCCTTCTACCGCCGAGGCGGCGCTCGCCGGTTCAAGCTTGGTCCGCACCACCAGCGCAAAAAACGCCCACGGGTCCTGCGAAAACGGCGTATAGACCGCCAACTGCGAAGCCTGTTCGAGGCGATGCTGTTTCACATCACCCACAATGCCGACGACCCGGCACGTATTTTTGTCGTCGCTACACGCGCCGCGAAAATGTTTGCCGATCGCATCTTGGCCCGGCCAGAAATAACGCGCAGTCGATTCGCTGATGATCGCTGCGGGCAATGCGCTGGCGTCATCGCGATCGGTGAAGGTGCGCCCGCTCAGCAGGGGCACTCCCATCGTTTGAAAATAGTCCGGCGTCACGACCAGGTAGTCCGGAGAAATGTCGCCCGATGCCGGCGCAATCCGGCCTTCGACCTCGAGCGACCGCGTGCTTCTTCCCGGCACCAGCGGGAGCCGCGTCACCGCCGAGGCCGAAGCGATCCCGGGAAGGGAAGCGACACGCTCAAGCGAATTCTTGATAAAGCCCGCGCGATCGGCCGGCTGAGGATATCGCGCTGGGGGAAGCGACAGTTGCAGGGCCAGCACATGGTCGGGGTTGAATCCTTCGGGAACTCGCAACAAGCGGCCAAAACTGCGCAGTAGCAATCCAGCCGCGATCAGCAGCACCGCGGCAAGCGCGATTTCTGTGACCACCAGTGCGCTCCGCATCTTGCGCGCCCGGCTGCCTCCCGCATTGCCGCGCCCGCCTTCCTGCAAGGCCACGTTCAAATCTGTGTCCACCAACCGAAGCCCGGGAATCAAGCCAAACAGCACGCCCGAACCTAGCGATACAGCAAGCGTGAAAAGGAGCACGCGTGAATCCAGGACGATCGGAGCTCCGCCGATCATGGAGGCAGGCACGAGAGCACGCAGCGGCGACAGGCCCCACAGCGCGAGCAGAATTCCCAGCACGCCACCCGCAACCGCCAGAAGCACGCTTTCGATCAGCAGATGTCGAATTAATTGCATGCGACCCGCGCCGAGCGCGATGCGCAGCGCCATCTCTTTCTGGCGTGAAGCGCCGCGCGCGAGGACAATGTTCGCGACGTTGACGCAAGCAATCAGTAGAACGAGAGCAACCGCTCCGAGCAGGATCAGCAAAGCGGGCCGGGTATCGCCGACCAAATTCTCACGCAATGGGACGACCATGCCGCCGGTGTCTTCTTCGTCGTTGGCATATTGCTGTTTCAGACGCTGCGCGATTGTGTCCACCTGCGCCGAGGCTTGCGCCAGGGTCACTCCGGATCTCAGCCGCCCAATCGTTTCAAAAAAATGAGAGTCGCGCTTTGTCGAGAAATCTTCCGTGCGGTGGAGAGGGTGCGGAGGAACCGAAAATCGGGACGAGGTCCACAATTCGGTGCCTGCCGGGTACGCAAACCCCGGGGGCATCACGCCTACGACGGTGAGCGATTCGCCATCGATTTGGATGGTGCGGCCCACGATCTGCGGAGCGCTCCCAAATCGCTTCTGCCAAAGCGCATAACTCAGCACCGCCACGCTCGTTCCGCCGGGCGGGTCGAGATCCGGTTGAATGACGCGTCCGTACAACGCCTGCACGCCCAATGCAGCGAAGAAGCTCGAGGTCACCGCCACACCCTCGACCCGCTCGGGATTGCCGTTGCCGGAAAGATTGAACGGTATCCCGCGGTAGGCGGCGAGCTGCGCAAACGAACTGGCCTCCCGCTGAAAATCCACGAAGTCGGCAGCCGCGGGATCGATCTTGTCCTTTTTATAGTTGAGCTGATACAAAACGACGATGCGATCCGCGTCCGGGTAGGGCAGCGGACGAAGCAGCGCGGCGTCAATGACGCTGAAAATCGCGGTGTTGGCGCCGATGCCCAACGCAAGCGTCAGCACAGCGATAGCAGTGAAGGCCGGGTTCTTGGCCAGCATGCGCAGGCCGAAGCGGACATCCTGCCACAAGCTGTTCATTTGCAGCTCCACCCGCATAAGACGTTGGTCGAGGGCGACATGTCTTGAAACAGATACGCCAGATTCGCGATAAATGTTCGCCAGAAACTGCGTCCGCGCGTTATTTCAGCCGGATGCGGTCTACGTTGTCCCATTGCGACATGTCCGAGAGGATCACCTTGTC
>DASZGF010000171.1:0-3627 GCA_035939115.1 Binataceae bacterium (SeqCode) | reverse complement strand
GGATCTGGACCGCAATAAAGCGGGTTCGCCTGCTCCTCGCGGATCACGGCCGCCAGCTGCGCCCAGGCCTCCCGGACCCGCTGCACCCGCAGCTTGGCGCGGTCCGGGCCACGATATCGGCTGGTCATGGCGGTATCCTGATCGGACGTGGCCGGCGAAACTACTCCAATTGTATTCCGCCGATTCCCGCGCGGACAGGGGATTAGCGCTTACACGGTGTGTCTTCAGCCGCCCGAAGCGCGTAGGGTGTCGCGCCCGCGTTCTTTTTGCACCGCCCGAGGTTGGTTACGGAGGTCGTCAAGAAAGCAGGTTGTGAGCAATTCCGCAGGAAGTGTAACCTCCATCATTTCCGGTTCCACAACCATAACCCAACGTCTGAACACGCGGGACCTCGAGCAGCTCGACACCGAGCAGCAGCAAACCCTGGGCCGCCATGAAGATACTGACCAGGTTCAACTCATCCGAGAAGTTCTCCAGAACCGAAGCGTGTTTGAAGAAGTTCCTCGCTTTGTAGAAGCGCCGGACAAATTCCTTGCGCCACTCGGGGATAATCATTGTCGAGAAGCTGCAGCGCCACGTGGGGGTGCCTTTGCTCTCGCAGAGTCGATCGATGATTTCGGCCGCGGCCATCACCAGCGTATGAACCGACACGGGGTCGCAATCCTCGAAATAGAGCCAGATTGCGGTCGCGAGTTGGCTCTTTGCGGCGTCAAGCTTCGTGATATTCATTCTCGCTCCGTCGGACACGCCCGCCGCGGAAAACAATCTCGGTATCCGGCAGGCCAAGCCGACGGGCCTCGATCAGCCCCGCTGGCCGCAGAACAATACCGCGACGAAGCCTGACCCCAATCCGCAACCGAACGCCCCAATCCGGTTCAGCAACACCAATAAATCCACGCCGGCGCAGACTGGCGAGAGCACGAGACGGGCTCAGCCGGTCGTCAAGCCAATCACGTTGATCGCGGCGATCGTCGCGGGCGCGGCGGGGGTCAGGGTCAAACTCGCGCCGCTTCCTCCCACGCAATGCCTTCAGCTTAAAGGCGTCGTCTTGGTCGCCTTCGGCGGTGATCGTCGCCGCATGATCGAGGATATGCGGATCCGTAACCTCTCGCCACAGACACAGAGGGTATACGTCGAGCAGGTTTCCCGGTTCGCCCGCCATTTCCGCCAGCCGCCCGAACGTTTGGGACCGCACGAGATCAGGGCTTGGCAGATTCACCTGATCGAGGAGAGCCGACTAGCGGCCAGCTCGATTTCGGTCGCCGTGGCGGCGCTCCGGTTTGTCTACACAGTCACCCTCAAACGGCCTTGGATTGTCGAAGACGATATCCCGACCGGCCGGCAGCCGAAGAAGCTCCCCGTTGTGCCGAGCCCGGAGGAGGTCGCTCGCTTTCTTGATGCGGTAAAAGGTCCAAAACATCGGATGATCCTGACCGTGTGCTACGCGACAGGGCTGCGCATTTCAGAGGCGGTTTCCCTGAGGCCCACCGCGATCGACAGCCAACGGATGGTCATTCGGGTGGAGGCGGGCCAAGGCCGGAAAGACCGGTACGTGATGCTCTCACCGACGCTGTTGAAGCTGTTACGGACCTACTGGAAGGAGGCTCACCCAAAAGAATGGCTGTTTCCAGGTGACCGGCCCGAACGGCCTATCACGGCATGCGCCGTCGAGATAGCGTGCAGGCAGGCGCTTGAACAATCGGGTCTCGGCAAAGCGATTACCCCGCATTCCCTGCGGCATGCGTTCGCCGTTCACCTGCTGGAGTCCGGCGCCGATCTCCGTACTATTCAATTGCTGCTGGGGCATCGCAGCCTGAACACCACGTCTCGTTATCTGCGTATCGCCACCAGCAAGGTTTGCGCCACCGCCAGTCCGCTGGACTCGTTGCAGGCAATAACACGGTCGTACCGGACCTCGTGCCCGCCTGACGGCGGGGCGGTGTCCCGCGAGGGGCTGGAAGTGGCGGATGTATTCCGCCACTTCGGCCCGGCTTTCCGTGATCAGCATGGCACGCCGCCGCGCGGCGGCGTGCCATGACCGCGATCGAGAGTTGCCGCACCGCCGAGCTTGGTGGTCACGTCGATCGTTGTGACGAGTGCGGGCATCAGCGCGTCTCGTACAACTCGTGTCGAAATAGGAATTGCCCTAAGTGCCAGGGGCTCGCACGGGCTCAATGGCTCGAGGACCGTCAGACAGAACTACTCGACGCGCCCTACTTCCACGTGGTGTTCACCGTACCGGACCTGATCGCCACCATCGCGTTCCAGAACCAGACCGTGGTCTACGATATCCTATTCCGGGCGGCGTCAGAGACGTTGCGCACCATCGCCGCCGATCCGGAGCATCTGGGCGCAGAGATCGGCTTCCTCGGTGTGCTGCACACCTGGGGACAAAACTTGTTGCACCACCCGCACATTCATTTTTTGGTTCCCGGCGGCGGGATCGCGCCGGACGGCGAAAGCTGGATCGCCTGTCGACCGGGATTCTTCCTGCCGGTCCAGGTGCTATCGCGGATGTTTCGTGGGTTGTTCCTGCGGTACCTGGAGCAGGCATTCACCGCCAGCGAGTTGAAGTTCTTCGCCGCGCACCGTCACCTGTATGAGCCCGCCGCATTCCGTCGTTACCTGGCGCCGACCTGGAACGTCGACTGCCGGCAAGATCCGCTTCCGCTGGAAGGATTACCGGGACGACAACCGTCAGAAGACCATGGTCCTCGAGGCTGGAGAGTTTATCCGCCGCTTCCTGATCCATGTGCTGCCGGACGGGTTTCACCGCATTCGCTATTACGGCTTCCTCGGCAACTGCCATCGTGCGCAGAAGCTCGCGCGCTGTCGGGAACTGCTCGGCATGGCACAGGCCGGACCGGCGACCGAGCCTCCCGCTGACTACCGCGACCGTTTCGAAGCGCTGACGGGACAGTCTCTGCGAGAATGTCCTCACTGCCATATCGGCACCATGGTGGTGATCGACTGCATCGCACGGCCCAAGGTCTGCCAGCCGGTTCCGGATACATCATGAGCCCAAACCAGCCTTCCAAATCGCGCAAAGCAGAACCGCCCGCCAGATCGGGGGCGGGACGCTTGGGCTGGGCACGTCGTCAGCGTGCCGATGTGCGGCTGCAGGGTCAGGCGCGGCCTCCGCTGACAACTCGAATGCCCGGTTGGCGTCCCGAACGGTGCCAGCCCGCTGAACGGAAAGCCCCGATCGCGCGCACTGCCAAACGATCCAAGGCCATTAAACGCCCATAGCCCGAGCACCTGGGGCAGCGGCTTAGTCCAACACGTTTTTCGCTCACCGGCGCAGACCCAGGCTGCGGTGCCCTCGCGTTGAGGCTCGTGCGCCGCGCCGCCAAGCGAAAAACGCTCTTCGTTATCAATACTAAACTCCGCCCATGTCCGACACCCACTTACCAGCGGGATTTATCCCGAGCGAACGCTTGCTCACCGCCGCGGAATTTCACCGGCTCGCCGACGTGCCCCCGGAGGTCGAGTGGTTCGCCAAATCCGGAACCCCAGCACAAGGCGCGCCTACCAGAACGCGATCCACGATTTCATGCGGTTGAACTAAGCCTACGGCAGAAGCGGTGCTGCGGGGCGCGAGGTGCCCCTTTTGAAGCCAGAGGCGCG